>JAQXDZ010000015.1 GCA_029251085.1 Mariniblastus sp. | reverse complement strand
GGCGATGCTAAATGATTTTTCTTTAGGGTTTATCGAGCATGTTTTTGATAGCCTTGGGGATATTGTTTATTGCGTGAAAGACCAAGCGGGGATTTATCGATCTGTGAATCTGGCGTTTGTGGCAAGGGTCAATGGCACCGATAAATCTGACTTGCTGGGCAAAACAGCATCGCAGGTATTTTCAGCACCTCTTGCGGAAGGGTATGAGCAACAGGATCGCGTCGTTTTTGAAACGGGGCGGCCAATTCAGGATCAGCTTGAGCGGATTACGAATTCAGACGGCTCAATAGGTTGGTACCTTGCAAGTAAATTTCCGATTCGCGATTCGGAAGAATCCGTTGTTGGGCTGGTCGGTATTTCACAGGATTTAAACTGGCCCAATGACAGTAATCCCGAACTTGCTGATTTAAAGGTGGTCGTTGAGTACATCAAAGATAACCTAGACCAATCGTTGAAAACGGAGCATCTTGCTCGGCAAGTGTCCCTGTCAACTGTGCAGTTAGATCGTCGAATGAAACGTGTGTTTCGATTGTCAACTAAGAAGTTCATTATGAAGTGCCGTCTGGAAAAGGCTTCGCGGCAATTGGTCTCAACTAAAATATCTGTATCCGACATCGCACTCGCCTGCGGATTTACCGACCAGAGTGCGTTGACGAGGCAGTTTCGAAACGCAATTTCGGATACGCCGGCTAACTTCCGAAAGAAAAACCAGAGCTTCTGATTTAACGCTTTTGGATTCCACTGGTTTTTTGTTGATAAAAAACATTCGCTTGATATGGGCGTTAGGTAGCGTTGAGAATTAACTCAATGCTCACTCGTTCTTCTTAAATAATTCACAAACATCTGCATACTATTGGCAAAAGAAATCGTTAAATAGTTTGGTGGGAATCCCCGCAGTTGTTTTTTGAAAATGGAATAATGTTGAATCTAAGAATTGATGAGCGTGAGTGTTTGGATGCTAATTTGGAAAATTGCTTAACCTCGACAGCGATGTATCGCGGGCATGAAACTGTCTTTGAGAATCAGGTTCCCAGTAGCGATGAGATTCAAAAGGCCTGCCGGGCAATTCGGATTCGCTGGGATTCTCGGGAAGAATTACTGCGTAGGTTGCGGGCAAACATGGCGTGTGAATCAGGTGTTTGTCGCAATCATTGATGGCAGGTTGTTGTTTTTGTGCGTCGATTTTGGGATCGGCAGATTTCCATCGCAATTTCATTTGGTGCTTGTTCGGGAGCGGTTGTGTCTCAGGTCTTGCTCTCCTGAGTTTGGGGTGGCAAAATTAGGGATTACGACGAATTGAATACGAGCCCTCCATGAACGAATCTTCTGAGCCTCAAAAGAAATCACGCAAGCGATTGACCGTCCCTGACTTGATCGTGAAAAAGAATCGTGGTGAAAAAATCACGATGCTTACGGCTTACGATTTCACGATGGCGTCGTTGCTCGATGCTTCTGGGGTTGATGTGTTGTTAGTCGGTGACAGTATGGCAATGGTCGTTCAAGGCCACGAAAATACTCTGCCCGTTACTTTGGATGAAATGATCTACCATTCTGAAATGGTAGGTAGAGGCTCCCGTAACGCATTAGTGGTGGTCGATATTCCTTTTCCAATCAATCATCAGGGGATTCACCAATGCGTCACTGCGGCGGGACGAATTTTAAAGGAGACGCGTTGTCAGGCGGTTAAGCTTGAGGGTGGAGCCGAGCAGGCAGAAGTGATCAGTGCTCTTGTGACTGCCGGGATTCCGGTGATGGCTCACGTTGGTTTACGACCGCAGGCTGTTCATACGATGGGTGGTTATAAAATCCAAAGGGATCGAGATCAAATCATGATCGATGCGACCGCGGCTCAAGAGGCCGGGGCTTTTGCCATCGTTTTGGAATGTATTCCCGCCGAAATCGCGAAAGAGCTTACCGATCATTTGAATATTCCTACGATCGGAATCGGGGCTGGAAAGCATTGTGATGGACAGGTGCTGGTGATTAACGACATGCTTGGCCTAACGAGTGGCTATGTGCCAAGTTTCGTCAAATCCTATGCGAATTTAAAAGAGACGATTCAAGCCGCAGCGGCGGAGTGGTGCACGGAAGTCAGGGATCAGGAATTCCCGGCCGATGAAAATTCATTCTGAAAAATCGATTGCTCGCCATTTTTTTTGATCCGCGCAGGAACGCTTTCGAAGAGTTTTGGTTTGGCTCGTTGTGATCTGCCGTACTCATCGCTTGAATCGTCAGGAGCTGTTTTGAACGATTGAGAATTGAGCGCCATTCGGTGGGCGAGATCGCTGGAAAAACCGCTGGGGATTGCTTATCGTTGAGAGCACTCCGGTCTACTGTGAAATTGAAAGAAATGGGTGCAAGTCAGATGATTCTCCGATCGACAATGAAATTGGTTTGCCTTTTGTTTTCTGTGGTTGCCTTTTGCGAAGGGTTATCGGGGCAGGAATTTGATGAATCGTTTGAGCTTTGGCCGGTCGATTTAAAAATAAACGGAACCGTCCTTGCGGGAGGCGGGAGCGAGTTGCCCGAAGAAGCAGGCGAGTACCTGTTGGCCGTCTCGAGCCGTGCTGAGACGATCGTGCGGGTTCAGTTGCCCAACGTTAAGCAGGAATTAAACTCGAAAACGAAGGCTAAATTTGACGAGATTGAAAATCATCAGGTTGTGAACCTTGTAAAAGCGACCGATCTGGAAAATGTTTCAACTCTCGCGATTCTTGAAGCTGCAGATGTTATCTGGTTGCAAACGGAACAGGTCTTGGGGGACTCCTCGCAAGACATATTGGTGCCGCTGCTACCGGTATTGAATAAAGCAGTTGGCCGAGGTGCGTTGGTTTGCGTCAATGGATCTGCTATTGAGCATTTTGGCAAGCTGATAGTGACTTCGACTGATAATTCGATCTCATTCCGGGAGGGAGCGGATTTGGTTTTCGATTCGGTTATCAAGGCAGGGTATCGCGATGAAACTGAGCGAAATACTTTGTTGAGTGTGCTTTCAGCTAATCCAAGTTGCGTTGGAATTGGCGTTGAGTCGGAAGCCAGTATTTTACTTTCGGGGCGAAAGATCAGAGTCCTTGGCGACGGTGCTGCTGTTTTTGCATTGGCAGCGAATGAAACGAAACCCGTTCGGATACAGGTGCTGCGGCAGGCTCGATCGCGGCGGGCCAATCCTTATGAAACGATTGTGGACTTAACCGCCTGGAGACGTGACGCAATCGACAGAATGGGGGAGTTATTTCCGCCGTCTCGCCCGCGGTCGCCCTTGGTTAAAAATGGTAGTTTGGTCATTGTCGGGGGCGGGGGAATGCCGGCCGGATTAATGGAAGAGATGGTAGGTCTAGCCGGAGGGCCGAAAGCCAGAATGGTTTATGTGCCTTGCAGTGAAAGCGATGAGGTCTCGAGTTCGCAACGAATCGTAGAGATTTGGGAGAAGATGGGTGTCGAATCTGCGACTTTTATTCATACCAAAGACCGGGAAAAAGCTAATTCGGACGAAGCGTTTTTGGCGCCGTTACGAAATGCCACAGGCATTTGGTTTGGCGGCGGCAGGCAATGGAATTTAGCCGATTCATATTTTGGCACAGAGGCTCATCGGTTGATGAAACAGGTTCTCGATCGCGGGGGTGTCATTGGAGGATCTTCTGCTGGGGCATCGATTCAGGCGAGGTATATGTGCCGGGCAAACCCAGTCGCCAACTTTGATATTATGGCACCCGGGTATGAACGTGGGTTGGGGTTTATATCTGGTGTGGCGATTGATCAACATTTTTCACAACGGAGACGTCAACGCGACATGACTTCACTTGTTAATCGCTATCCGCAGTTGTTAGGAATTGGAATTGATGAGGCGACAGCAATCGTGGTGACCCAGTCCAACGCACGCGTCGTTGGGAAGGGGAAAGTGCATTTTTATGATCGCAAACGTCCTGTTGTTCCCGGTGAAGACGACTTTATCGCGTTGGAAGAGGGAAGTGTGTTCGATCTAGCGAGTCGATCTATTGTCGAGGAAACGAATAGCTCGAAACCATCGACCTCTCCGAGTGAGAAAGCAAAGTAACAACCCCATGTTTTCTGTCACGCGAGTTTTAACTGGGGCGTGTTCGTTTTTACGTCCGGTCGGCTTTGGCTGGAAGTAAGACCAGTGAAAGTTCCGTAAATCCTGCCATGATTGCGATGCAGACTCGGTAGGTGGCATCTTTTTCTGGCTGTGTGATTAAACAGTACATGTAAAAACAGATCACCAAAAGACTGGTGGTGGCAGCGACAGCGACGCCAGTTCGGGACTTTCCTAGTCGAAACAGGTAACCCGCACCAATCGCAAGCAAACCCGTTACCAGGCAAAACCAAAAAGCATTTGGCTTAAATGCTTGGGCTTCGACCGAGCGAAGTAGGCCGGTTCCTATCAACAGCAGACCGAAGGCGATCGAAGCGTAGCATTTCATTTGCGAAGAATCCGGTGATGAAAAACTTGATTGAGAGGACTGCATGCATCAATTGACGCATTCGCGATTTGGGATTTCGAATTGGTCGGGAACCTCTAGCGTCATGTACAGGATGCCTAGACCATGGGTTTTGCCTTGGGCGTCCGTCTTCAGGCTTTCGCTTCCGCCACCGCCCAGCGAGTCGTGGAGGATGAAATTTAGAGCGAGTAAATTGGGAGCTTCGTAGCGGTCGACGTCGCCAAAGCAGATTTCTCGAAAGTGTTCTTTGACGCGGGCGGGGGTCAGTGCCGCTTTGATAATTTCATAGCAATCGGCATTGTAGGCCACGACACCAACATTGCTCCCGTCCCCTTTGTCGCCGGAACGGGCATAGGCTAATTGCGAAAGTGTGACTTGCATTGATTCTCTCTGTTGGGATTAGGAACCCTCAATGTAGCATAAGATTTGATTTGTTTCAGTTTAACTCGAAACGCATTATTTGATGTTGGCAAAGTGCTGTGATCAGGCCGGCAAACAGTTTAGAATGACCATATTCTGAACAGTGTTTTTATAAAGGCAGCAAATGTCAATTCGTATTCATACCTTTGTCGGTTTGATTTTGTTGGTGTGCATGATGAGTGATCAAGTCACAGCTCAGCGTCCGGGGATTAATCAGGACGAAACTAAGGTGCCAGATTTCACACTGCCTGAAGTGTTGGAATTTAGTGATGGCGGACTTGTGGAAACGGCGGAAGCGTGGCAGTCAAAACGCCGAATGGAAGTATTTAATGCAATGGCAGATAACGTGTACGGTCACGTTCCGAAGCGTAAAGTTTCAGTGGACTTTAAGGTAGTCTCGTCTTGGGAAGTTTTAGACGGAGCAGCGGTTCGTAAGTTAGTAAAGATTGTGTTTGGTAATGATCCGACCAATTTTGCAAACCTGCTGGTCACGGTTCCCAAGACAGAATCGCCGGTTCCCTGTTTTTTGGGATACAACTTTCAAGGTAATCATACGACCACGAATGATCCTCGGGTGCCGATCACAGACAGTTGGGTGCGAGATCGCGAATCGCCCCCCACGAAGGGCAACCGCGCAAACGAGGCGGGGCGAGGGACTTCGGCGAGCCGCTGGCCCTATAAAGAATTGGTGAAAGCGGGTTATGGGTTGGCAACAATTTATTACGGCGATGTTGATCCCGATATTCATGACGAATTCAAAAATGGAATTCATCCGCTGTTTTACGAGGCGGGGCAAACAAAACCAAAGGAAACTGAGTGGGGTTCGATTGGAGCTTGGGCGTGGGGGCTTTCACGCTGTCTCGACTATCTTGAATCAGATGCCAGTGTTGACGGTAAACACGTGGCTGTAGTCGGGCATTCAAGGCTTGGCAAAACTTCCCTTTGGGCGGGGGCTTCGGATGAGCGATTCTGGATCACGATTAGCAATAATTCTGGATGTGGAGGGGCTGCCTTAAGTCGTAGGAAATTTGGTGAAACGGTCGCAGTTATCAATCGAGTTTTCCCTCATTGGTTTTGCGACCGATTTTCAGAATTCAATGGTCGGGAAAATGAACTGCCGGTCGATCAGCACATGCTGATGGCGTTAATCGCACCGAGAGCGGTTTATGTTGCCAGTGCGACGAAAGATCTGTGGGCAGATCCGCGAGGCGAGTATTTATCGCTTCAAAATGCAAACGGCGTGTTTGCGCTCTACGGCGACCCAACGCTTGACGTTGATCCACCGGCGGCGGATAGCCCGGTGATTACCGGGCTCCGTGGGTATCATTCGAGAACGGGTAAGCACGACATCACACTTTTCGATTGGCAGCAATACGTCAAATTTGCAAAGAGTCAGTTGGATAAATAGACCGTAAATACCGAAACCGTGGGCGAGATTGGTGGGCCAGTTTGGCTCTCGTAGGTTGGTAATCGAGCATTAATGCAAATCGATTGACATAAGCCTGTGGTTGAGGATTGGGGAAGCAAACAGGAGGATTGCTAGGTGTCTACATGGTGGAGAGAGCAATCTGCCTCGGGCGCGTTAAAGTCGTGGAAGGCCGATTTTTTTCGCGTTAAATAGAGCCTCGTTTACTCAGTTTTCGTGACACGGACCGAGTTGCGGATTTTCACCGGAGTTTCACATTCAGTAGCTAGCGAAAGGCGGGGGTTCCATCTACAATTCCCGCTAATTGACCATTTGTAAGCTGCGTTGTTCGTTTGATACGCCGCAGTCCTGTTGCCGTATTAATTTTATCTTCCTATCGAGGTAACTATGTTTTCAAATTCTAGATCAAGGCGAACCGGATTTACTCTGGTTGAGCTTTTGGTTGTAATTGCCATCATCGGCATTCTTATCGGAATGCTATTGCCGGCCGTTCAACAGGTTCGCGAGGCTGCTCGCCGGACCCAGTGTGCTAACAATCTGCGACAAGCTGGTTTGGCGTGCTTGAATTACGAAAGTGCGTTCCAACACTTTCCTCCGGGGCTTAATGTGCCGATTAATCAAGGCTCGGGCTCGTTTTACACGGGGCAAGCAAACAGTATGGGACTGAAACAGCCGGCGATTAACGGAAAGTTCGGTTCTTGGATGGTTTGGGTTCTTCCGTTCATGGAGCAGAATAATTTATTCGACCAGTTGAATTTGAATCAGCGTGAGTATGCCAATGCAAGCGGTGAAGATTCACCAGCGGCAAACGTCATTCCGACACTTTTGTGTCCCTCTGACATCGACGAGCAAGTTGTTAATTACAACGACTATTACTTCGGCGCCAACAGCTACTTCTCTGTTGCTGGTCTACAGACTTGGTACTACTACAGCGTTTCTTTCGATGGAGTGATGTACTACAACAGCAAGACAACGTTCGGAATGATCACCGACGGTTCTTCGAACACATTGCTCGTGGGCGAGCGGTATTCAAAAGACGATGAGTGGCAGAATTTCAAAAACTATCGTGGTTGGGCTTGGTCTAACCGTACCGCGGCACGTGACTGCATGTCTGGCGTCATTGAGCCAATCAATTACAAGCTTCCTGTTGGCTCAGGTCCTAACCCGAGCTATTCGATGACGGACAAGAAGTTCAATTCGTTCAGCAGTGGGCATCCAGGCGGTGCAAATTTCGTAATGGCCGATGGCTCTGTTCAGTTTGTGACACTGACTGGAACCGCTGATTTAGTGACGCTTCAAAGTTTGGCAGTCCGAAATGATGGAATCGTGGTCAATGTTCAAAACTAACTTGATGAAATTTGGATTCTTGGTGTCTTGCTGCAGCTTTGCAGTGCTACTCGCTGGATGCAGTGGAGACGCGAAGGTTGAAGTCGTGCCGGTAAGTGGCGTTTTGATGCTGCGTGGAAAGCCTCTGCCCAACGCGGAGATTAAACTCGTGCCAATGGCGGAAGGTTTGGATGGCAATTTCGTTGCTTCCGGAGTTTCGGATGCTAAGGGCGAGTTTACGCTTCGGCTTCCAGGTAAAGAAGAATCAGGTTGTTGTGCTTGCGATTGCAAAGTGCTTGTTGTCGAGGGGCCAATTCCGGGAGATCGCGGAGAGGACGAGGCGTCGATTATGAAGGCCGCTAAGTTCCTTAAATCGCTCAAGAATCGACCGATTCCAGAGGCATACGAGCGACTCCGCTCAACTCCGCTTACACTGACCATTGTTGCCGATAATCCGAAAATCGAAGTGATTCTCGACTGATTTCAAGAACAGTTGGTTAGCTTTAGAAATGATGAGACCCGCCAGAGATGGCGGGTTTTTTTCGTTGATGCCGGTCACTTACCTGTTTTTGGGCGGGCAATGGATGTTTTGTGGCCTGAGGATTCTGATTCCAGCCCGTGTATTCGATTCTTTTTATCTGATTCGCATCGAGTTATTTTCTTTCTTTAAGTTTCCATGAATGGCTAGATGAGGAATATGGATTTGGGGATATACTGTGGGCAGTGTTTTCTGTTGCCCGAAAGCTGGTCGGGTAAGTTGAGATTTGTAAATAATAATATTGAGATCTGAGTCAAATTAGACAATGAACCTCCCCGTCATCGACACTGCGAAAAAAGAATGTGCCCGTCTTGAGACGTTACGGGGAACTGCTGTACCTGCGCCGGCTGGAAAGATCCCGCTGCCGATGTCCATGAAGGAAGCGAAGGCGCGGGGTTGGGATGAGCTGGATGTTGTCTTCGTGACTGGAGATGCTTACATCGACCATCCAAGTTTCGCGATGGCAATTCTCGGTAGAACGCTCGAGGCCGCTGGTTTTCGAGTGGGAATCGTCTCGCAACCGGACTGGCGTAATTGCGATGACTGGCAACGGTTTGGAAAACCGCGGCTGTTTTTTGGGATCAGTGCCGGCAACATGGATTCCATGATCAACCACTACACAGCGAATCGCAAAGTTAGAAACAGCGACGCCTATTCGCCCGGCGGCCGAATTGGTTTACGTCCAGATCGAGCTACGCTTTCGTACTGTCATCGAGCTCGCGAGGCCTATAAAGGTGTGCCAGTTATTGCCGGGGGAGTTGAGGCTTCGTTGCGAAGACTCGCTCACTATGATTATTGGGGCGATAACGTTCGTAAATCAATTTTGCTCGATAGTAAAGCGGATCTTGTTCTTTACGGGATGGGTGAAAATCCAATCGTTGAAATTGCCGAACGTTTGGATGCAGGCGAATCGGTCAAAGACTTGCGGGACATGCTCGGCGCAGCCTATGTGTGCGGTGCGAAAGATCCAATTCCCGAGGATGCCATTGAGCTTCCTAGTTTTGAAAAGGTGCGTGAAGACAAATTTGCTTTCGCAGAAGCCACCAAAATTATCCATAACGAGACAAACCCTTACAACGCGAAACGCCTTACTCAAAAGCATGGCGGACTAACAGTCGTCGTCAATCCGCCGCAGTTTCCAATCAGCCAGGATGCGATGGATCAAATTTACGGGCTTCCGTATACGCGACAACAGCACCCCAGTTACAAAGAACCCATTCCAGCGTTCGCGACCATTAAGGATTCGGTCACGATCATGCGAGGTTGTTTTGGGGGGTGTACGTTTTGTTCGATTACGGCTCATCAAGGCCGTGTCATCCAGTCGCGCAGCAAAGACTCGGTGATTTCAGAAATCAACCGAATGGCCGAAGACCCAAAATTCACTGGGGTCGTTAGCGATATCGGTGGCCCCACGGCAAATATGTACGAAATGAAATGCAGTAAACCAGAGGTTGAAGCCGTTTGTCGGAGGCAATCTTGTGTACATCCAAAAATTTGTAAGCTGCTCGGTACGGATCACGCTCCCTTGATTCAGCTGATGAAAGAAGCGCGTGAGGTAAAAGGCGTTCGAAAAGTTCTGGTCGCCAGTGGGATCCGGATGGATTTGGCTCGGCGAAGTCCGGAGTACATGAAGGAATTGACCGAGCACCACGTCGGCGGCTTGTTGAAGGTCGCGCCCGAGCATGCCAACGATGATGTGCTCGATAAAATGCGGAAGCCAAGCGTCGAGGATTTTGAGTCGTTTTCGACAAAATTTCGTGAAGAGTCGAAGAAGGCGGGGAAGAAGCAATACATCGTGCCTTACTTCATCTCCAGTCATCCGGGCAGTGATGTTAACTCAATGATCGACCTCGCCGTGTTCCTTAAACGAAATGGGTATAAACCGGATCAGGTACAGGATTTCATCCCGGCTCCCTTGGATGTCGCGACGTGTATGTACTACACCGAAATGGATCCGTTTACGAAAGAGCCGGTCTTCATTGCCAAAAAATTAAAGGATCGAAAAACCCAGCGAGCGTTAATGCAGTTCTTCAAACCGGAAAACTATTTTGAAGTGCGAAAGGCGCTGCTCGATGCGGGACGCAAAGAGTTGATTGGGAATGGATGTGACTGCCTGATTCCAGCCAAGGCTCCCAAAGAAGCGGTTGACCGTCGCCGAAGAATGGCGGGAAAGCAATTTCGTGGTGAATACGTCCATCGGATGCCGGATGGAAAAAGTGCCGGCGAATCGGGGCACGGTCAGAAAAAGTCTTCTAAAAAGCAGGGGCGCTTTGCGCCAGGTCAGGGATATCGTCCGGATCGAAAGGCAGCCCGGAAAAAAGGCCGTCCAGACTCACGCTAATTTTTGAGTGTGGAGCGGATGAAATGTGGGCAACGGTAAAAAAGACGCCCTTTCGGTCTGGAAATCCTTGAAAACGTTCACGCCGATTGAATTGTCTTATGGGTGGGGGCTTGGGTGGAGGAATTTGACGAAAATAACGATTTTTCGGTTTGAATTTTTCCTTCGGAGGTAATACTGGGGACAGAAATCGATCCGTGCGATCGATTCAGTTCGCCGCGGCTACGGATTGCCGGGGCCTAATTGATATACCGCACCACAAGTTGCTCACCATGTTTAAAAATTTCTGGCTTCGTACGTTTGCGACGCGTCTCTGTCTCGTTTCTATCCTTTCACTCACCTGCGTCGATTTTGCGAGAGCAGATCTAACCTGGACGGGTGGAGGCGGGGATAACAATTGGTCAACCGGCGCGAATTGGGGTTCGGGTTCCGCTCCCACTGCAAATGACACGTTAGATTTTGCCGGAATTATTCGGCCAAGTTCGGTCAATGATCTCGCTGACGGAACGACGTTTGGGGATATTGATTTCCTCAATTCCACGAATACGAATTTCTCGCTGAGTGGAAATCGAATTACTTTGGGTGGCAACATTAATGTCGCAAATAACGGTTCGGGAACCTTCACCCATTCGATTGCTAATAACTTGGAGTTGTCTGGTTCAAGAGAGTTTTATGCTCAAGGTGATGAGACGCTGGTGCTCAGTGGAAACATAACTTCGACCGCCGGTACCCAAAACTTTTCAAAAGGTGGTGACGGTACCCTTATTTTACAGGGCACTAACAATGCCTCCGATAATGGCATCAATCAATTGCAAGTTTGGAAGGGGACTGTTCAATTTAGCGGCGTTGAAAATCTCGGTGATAGCTTCATCCAGGGAGGGCTCAATACTAACACCGGCACGCTTGAGTATGTTGGTGCGGGTAGTACCACTGATCTTCAAATCAAGGTGGGTGACAACACCGCTGGGTCTGGTCAGACGGGTGGAATGAATATTGAAAGCAATGGTACGGGGGCTCTCGTCTTTGATACGGAATTTAAATTGAACGGAAGGAATGTAAATGCCACGGTGGCTCGAACACTTTCCCTCGGTGGCACCAATACAGATGACAACCGCGTCGTGCAAGGAATCCAAGATAACAACACGGCCGGCGGAGGCATCATTAATCTGGTCAAAGACGGTGCCGGAACCTGGGTTCTTGGTAACGATGATGGTAGCGGAGATGCAAACATCTACACCGGAACTACCACCGTCAATGCAGGAATTCTTAGATTGAGCGATGAAGACAAACTCTATAACAATACTCAAACCGATTGGAATTCTACGAACGTTACCGTAGCGAGTGGCGCTACGTTAGCTTTCAACATGTCGACTGGCGACGGAAGCGGCAGTTTTGCGAATTGGACTAAGGCAAACTTAGTCTCCGCATTTGATGGAATTGGAACTGGGTTTGAGTCGGGCTCCAGTTTGGGTATTCATATCAATAGCGGTGTTTCGCAGACTTTTAGCAACACAGATGACGCAGCCAATCCAGCCTTGAATGAAGTCAACGCAGGAACTGGTTTTCGAAAAACCGGTGATGGAACTCTTATTACGGCAAAAAATCATAAATTCACTGGGGTGCTTAACGTGGATGCTGGGACGCTTCAGCTCGGAACAGGATTCAGCAACGGCATGGTTGGCGGTGGAACCGCGAGATACTTTACTTCGGACGCAGTGGTTGCTTCGGGAGCTAAACTTAAATTTTTCAAGAACTTAGATAATGAGCAAGTTATAACGAGTTCAATTAGTGGTGCGGGCACTATCGAAATAGACGCAAAGGCAAGGATTTCGGGTGACTTAAGCGGTTTTTCTGGAACCACTAACATTACAAATGGAAGTCTTGAACTTGGCGATAACGCGACTAGTGGCTCGTTGGGTGGAGATGTAATTATTGCTTCAGGTGCTCAGTTATTTGTCAGTCGAAGCGACGCTTATACGTTTTCGGGTCAAATCAGCGGTGATGGATCCTTAATCCAAGAGGGAGACAACGCTGGAGAGGCTCAGTTTAGTGGCGAGCAGTTAATTTTGTCGGGGAACAATTCCTACACTGGCGGGACGACGATCAATTCTGAGACGGAAATCGTGGCGGCGTCTAATTCAGCATTGGGAACAGGTGTTGTGACCCTCGCGGGGACAAATGCGGGTTTGATTCTCAACGACGGTATTACGCTCGTAAACAATATCAATTTAGCCAACGATAATGCTCTAAACCATGTTGAGCTGAGCACTGGCGGAGGTTCAGCAATTCTTTCTGGCGACATCGCGGTTAATAATAACGATGTGTTAGATCTTCATTTTCGCACCAATGGTGGGAATTTGACGGTCGCTGGGAATATCGCTGATGGTGCCGGCGACGGGTTTTTCTATAAGGATCAAGATGGAACACTCACCTTGACAGGCAATACCACTTTGACCGGCGGTGTTCGAATCGAGGGTGGTTTAAGCTCGGTATTACAAATTGGTAATGGCGGAACGACTGGCTCAGTAACTTCAGAGATTGATAACCGCGGGCTTGTCGTGTTTAACCGAAGCAATGCCTACACCCATAGTGGTGTTATTTCAACTACTGGTTTAGGGACGGTTCGACAGTCTGGTAGTGGAACAACTACCCTTACAGGTGTTAACAGCTATCTCGGCGAGACTCAGGTGAATGCGGGAACGTTGGTCATTAACGGAGATCAATCAGCAGCGACCGGGAATGTTATCGTCGCCAGCGGGGCGACGCTTGCTGGAACGGGTACCATTGGGGGTGCGACCACAATATCGGGAACCCATGGCCCGGGTAATTCTGCAGGCATTCAAACTTTTAATAGTGATTTGAGTTACGAAGCAGGCGCTGTCATTGATTGGGAATTGGTTTCCAATGCATCTGACTCCAGTGGGACGCGAGGAACAGATTTTGACGGGATCGATGTCGGAGGGGCATTAAGTTTTAACGGCGCCACCACACTGAATTTCGATTTTAGTGGTTCCGTCAACTTCGCAGATGCGTTCTGGACTACTGACGGGGCGAGTGAATCTTGGTCAATATTCACCGGAGCGACTTCGGTAAATTCGATTGAAAATCTCTCATTCAACGTTAATGGTGCCACATCACCGGGAACCTTCACACTTTCGGAAAATGGTAGCGATGTCGTTCTCAACTACAGTTTCTCGGCAGTTCCTGAACCCACAACATTTTTGATGTTTGGGCTAGGCTTGGGTTGTCTTGGATTCGGTAGACGCCGAAAGGCAGTTAAGAGTGTCCCATCAAAGGCTTGAGGAATTACTCAATTCGAGAGGTTACTTCAGCAGCGACGAATTATTCAATGTCGTCTTCGAGTCGGGTGATTCGGACTGATTTTATCTGCCGGCGGTTTGCTTCCTGAATATTGAATTGAACCCTGCCAAGAACAAGCTCGCGTCCGGGGCGAGGGATTTCATTCAGTTGCTGCATGATCAGGCCTGAGAGCGTGTCGAAGTGGTCGTCTTCGGGCAGTTCGATGCCGAGAGTCTCATTAAGGCGACCGATGTGAACAGTGCCAAGGACATCAGCCTGTTGGTCGTTCAAAATCGTGATTTCTTCGCTCATGTCTTTGTCTGTTTCATCCACGATCTCGCCAACGATTTCCTCGATAATATCTTCGATGGTAATGACGCCGGCGAAACCGCCGTACTCGTCTTTAATGATTGCCATGTGCGTTCGCACGTGAAGAAACTTGCTAAGCATCTCATCGAGTAAAGTTGTCTCAGGAACGAAGAGTGGATCTCGAAGAAGTTTTCGAAGCGGTTTGCGTTTGCTTTCGCTTCGTAGCGATTCCCGCAAAAGGTCTTTGGCGTAGAGCAGACCAACGATGTTATCTATTTTTTCCTGATAAACAGGGATGCGAGTTCGTCCGGATTCAACGGTGAATCGCAACATTTCGTCCCAGTCCGTATTTTCCTCGAGTGCGTCCACCTGAGATCGATGGGTCATGACTGAGCTGACATCGTTGTCGTCGAGTTCCATCACGCCTTCGATCATGTCTCGAGCGTCTGATTCTAAGAAACCGTCTTGTTCACCTTCGGAAACCATCGACAGAATTTCATCTTCAAACGCTTCTTCTTCGTCTTCCACCTCATCGTCTTGGCCACTGGCGCGTGCAAAAATAGCAGTCACGAATCGGCCGCCAACTAATAGAGGCCAAGCGAGTGCAGAGACCATCCACCACCATCGCCAAGTTCGAAAAAGAAAAGGCACGGCGCCGACGCGACCTACCGCCCAGGGAATCCAGCTTCCGCAAAAGACGAGGCTGAAGCAGACGAGGCCAATAATCGAAGTGAGTTGGGTAGCGGATAGTTCGGTTACCTGACGTGGCCCAATCCACGTCGCGGCTAGGGTGACAGCGAACACTGCGGTTGCAATCATTTGAAGGATTCCAGCACCGAGAGTCATTTGTTCTCGGAAATCGAAAATAACTCCAAACAGTTTGGGTTGTTTTTTCTGCTTGCAATATTCTTCCAGTTCGTGCCACGCGATCTCGTTCAGGACAAACGAAGCGATTGCTGCGTAGGTCGTGATAACGCCGCTACAAATTAGGCACCAGAAGAGCAAGTCAGGCATCAATGGGGTTCTCCATCGGGATTCGTGCCTTGCCAGCGGTGTTCAACGCCATGTAGGGCGAGATAATGTCGTTCTTGTTCTCGCATTTCGGCGGCAGAGTCGGGGTCTTTGTCGTCAAAGCCGACCAGGTGAAGCATGCCATGAATGACGTACAAGAGGAGTTCGTCTTCCATTGTTCCACCGATTTGGCCGGCCATGTTGCTGGCTGTGTCTGTGCTGACAACCAATTGCCCCGTAAGGCACGAAGCAGCTTCGTCGAAATCTAAAACGAAGCTAATCACGTCGGTTGCATAGTCGTGATCGAGGTATTGTTTGTTAATGACGCGAATCGCCGGGTCGTCCACCACAGCAATGCTGATTTCGGATTGATTTAGCTCGTGGTCGGAAAGAATTCGAGCGACGGTCGAGACAAGTCGAGTCCCGTCAAAGGGTAATTCTTGCTCGTCAGCAATCTCAATTTTGTGGGTGTCTTCTGGCAATTTATTAGGCTGTGGTAAGTGGTGTTAAGTGGCGGTTGCGGGTTGCGTCTCGGGGTACTTTATACGTGCATGATACATTGCATTCAGGGATTTAATAAGAGATTCCTGAATTGTATTGAGTTGCTTGATGGTAATGTCGCAATCCTCGAACTGCCCGTCGTCGAATTTCTTTTTAGTAATGTCGCGGACAAGGCTCTCGATTCTAGCGGGCGCAGGTTCACGAAGGACGCGACTAGCACTTTCAACGGCATCGGCAAGCATCATGACGGCAGCTTCTGGAGTTTGAGGACGCTGCCCCGGGTATCGAAAATCAGACTCATCAAGATTGGCGATGGCTTCTTCGTCACCCGACTCTTCTAGAAGTGACAACGCCCGTTGGTAAAAATATTCGATCAGTGTTGTGCCATGATGTTGTTCAATCAGATTGATAATCCGTTGTGGTAGCCGGTGTTTTCGACCAATCTCAATGCCGTCTTTGACATGAGAGAGGATGACAAGCGTGCTCATCGAGGGCGTCAGGTCGTCGTGTTTGTTGGGGCCTCCCCCTTGGTTCTCGATGAAATACTCAGGTTTTCTTAACTTGCCGACATCGTGGAAGTAGGCGCCGACGCGACAAAGCAGGCCGTTAGCCCCGATCGCATCCGCGGCGGCTTCGCTCATCGATGCGACATTAATACTGTGGTTGTATGTTCCAGGGGCTCGCTGAACCAATTCCTTTAGTAACGGATGATTGGCATCGCTCAGTTCGAGCAGGCTGATGTCAGTCTGAATGTCAAATAGACGTTCTAGAAAAGGAAGCAACGCCGTCATCATCAGTCCGGCGACTCCTGCACCTCCAGCGAACCAGAGTGCTTCGGCAGCGAGGTTCAAAGAAAACGGTTGCCCCATCAAATAATTGACACCGATGACAGTCGGAAAGATGATCGTCGCGACGATGACGCCAACGTAGACCAGTTTGGTTCGACTGCGGATGACACGGCACATCAACGCTGCGGAGGATGAAGAAGCGGTTAGGATAACAAACTCGCTAAGCCCGAAACCATGTGCGACTGTGTAAGCAAGGGCAACCAGAGTAGCGACCAGCATGGCTAACTCAATGTGGTAAACGATTGCAATTGTCATCGCAAAAATCGTAATTGGAACTATTTCAGCCCGCCAGGCATTATTGACCGTGACAATCCAGGCGAGAGTCAGCGTTATTAGCATCAGTCCCAGTAGAATTGAAAATTGTTTCAAATCGTCTAGCAGGTAACGGTCTCGGTAGAACAAGTACTGGCAGAACATTGAAAAAATTGCCGCAAACAAACCAAAAAACATTGTCGAGCGAATTAATTTGGCTTGAAACGTCTCGTTTGCTACACGAGCGTTATGTTCCAGTCTCAGCAGTTTAATGTCTTCCTGGGTAAGGGGGACGCCGGCCATGATGCCTCGCGAATCGAGTGACAGAAGGTTGCCGGGTTTCAGAGGGTCACTTTTGTTAATTTGCTTCATCTCGATTTCGACAGCGTCGACGGCAGCTTTTCGCTCTTTGTTGGAACGTACCTCGTTGTAGGAAAGCGTCTCTGGTAATTTCCGTTTGAGCCAGGAGAATATGCGATCGGAAACAAGCACGGGGTCGGTGATTGTATCGGATTCATTACTGAGCTTTTCCGACAGGCGTTTTTGCAGTTCGTCGGTCACTTCAGCAATTCGGACTTCTTCGATTTTGATGACTTCGCTGGCGTCGATGTTGCCCAGCGGGTAGACCTGGATTTGCTCTACACTTCCCTGGTCACTCTCGTGCGAGAGTTCAATCAAAAGTCCTTTTTGTTTGATGTCTAGAAGTGCAAGATCCAAAATGGTTTTCAGTTTTTCAAGTTCTTTATCACCGGAAAGGCTTTCTCGAAATAAATTAAACGATTCCTCGTCAGCAGCAGTCGCTTCGGTTGTGTTGGCATCCACTTCGAAGAACTCAGACCATAGGTTGGAGCCTTCGACTTCGCCCCACTCTTGTTGCATGATGCTGAACACATCGTTGATTAACTCTTCTCGAATGATCTCGATTTTTTGGGCGTCGTTCTCGTAATAGTTTTTGAAGTTTCGTTTCGTGCGCTCTCGTTTTTCAAAGGTAGCTTTGGGGTCCTGGTCTTCAAAGAGTGTGTTGGCATGCATGTCTCTGAGCGGAGCCTGGCGAATCCGATAGGGAAATGGGGGTTCCCAGCCAAACATGACAAAGTACAAGATGCCGGTGGTCAGGGCGCACAGCCCAATCCGTGACCATACGTCTGACCGCTGCAAAAAATCAGCGGCTTTGAAGAAGGGTGTCTTAGGTGCGGGGGTCATCCACCGATTACGGTTTGATGAAGCATTGGACATCGTACTACATGACTTTCGATTGGGGGTGCTTGAGAATCACGGTACTGGGTGAAACTAAAATGCCGTTGATTGTTCGAGCAGTTTTGGAAGTGCTAGGAGGATCGTGATTGGTTAGGTTTGCCGTCGTACGCTTGTACGATATCGGTAACTAATCGGTGCCTGACAATGTCTTTCGAAGTTAGGTGCGAGATTCCGACACCTTTTATTTGTTTGAGTCGTTGCAGTGCATCGGCAAGGCCACTTTGTGTTTTCGGGGGAAGGTCGATTTGAGTTTGGTCGCCTGAGACCACAATTTTCGATTCGTTACCCATTCGCGTCAAGAACATTTTCATCTGAGCAGTCGTGGTGTTTTGCGCTTCGTCAAGAATGATGAATGATTCATTAAGCGTTCTGCCTCGCATGTAGGCTAGTGGGCAGACCTCAATAACATCACTTTGGATGAGTTGTTGCACTTGATCATAACCGATCATCTCATGAATTGCGTCGAGTAGTGGTCGTAAGTAGGGGTTTATTTTTGCCTGAAGGTCGCCTGGTAAAAAACCAAGGCTCTCACCTGCTTCGACCGCTGGGCGGACTAAAACGAGCTTCCGGACTTTTTGGTTTCTTAGTGCTTCGACGGCCATCGCTACGGCTAGGTAGGTTTTTCCTGATCCCGCTGGGCCTACGGCAAAGACAAGATCGTTGTTTCTCATGGAGTCGACATAAGTCGCCTGTCCGGGAGTTCGCGGTCGAATTTCTTTACCGACCTGTAACGTCTGGATCGCTTCAATCGCTTTTCGAGGCGCTGACTCTCCCGTTACCCGGGCGATCGTCTCATCGAATACAGCAGGGCTAAAGTTACCTTTGGTTCGAACGATCTCAGTCAACTGCTCGATTGCGTCAGTCGCCTGAGCGACCTGCTCTTTTTTATCGCCGGTAATTTTAACTTGCCCATTCCGGTGGGTAATGGTGACGTTAAATTTTTCCCGCAAACGACGGAGATGTTGGTCTTTGGCACCAAACAGTGGCAGAACAAGCTTTGGTTCTACAGACGAAATTGTTGCTTCAGTCATTCAAAAAGCAGCAGGTTTTTATGCCGCACCGAATACAGATTGAAATGCAGTCAATCAATGACGTTTGCGTTTTTGACGCGGTGTCATGACTGCAGTGAACACACGTGGGCTGTGTATGAAAGCCATCTCAGCCCGCCTTGGTCCTACCGTTTGAATTATAGCTGATTTCACAAGTTTTGCAGGTCGTATGCTGCCAGAGCCGAATTTTGCCGTATCGATTATTTCGATTCAACTCGTCATTTGGTTTGCCCACCGAGCAATAATACTCGAAAATTTGAATAATCGGTTTAAAACAAACAACGCAAAGTACGAGGCAACCCGACTTGGTGAGTGCCGGTAAGCTTTCCAAATTACGTTAGTCGTAAATTGTGGGAAGTAGTTTTAGGTTTTAGGATCCGCAACACTGGGCGGGAGAATCTGACTTTCGCTCCAGTTCGTAGTAAAGCCGAAGTTTTACTGTATCGCGGCCATTCAAAGTTTCTATATTTGTGTCGATTGCAAGTTTTCAATTACGATCTTTTGGGCAGTAGTTGCAGTCTTGTCCTTTTTCGGAAACGAACTTGAGCTCATTTTCATGTAGCTCGCGATCATCACAGTAACGATCATTAGGATGCAAAGAATGTTAAGCCAGTGTAATTCCCGCTCTCGAAACGCTTTCGCCTTATCGCTTCTACCTGACAATACAGATGCGAGGTAAAAGATTGCAAATCCAAGTAGGATTTTGATTCCGAGCAGGCCGTTGTATAGCGGAGATAGTTCGTAGCCGATTGACTTAACTGCCGAGTTGTACAGTCCACTTATGAGCAAGAGAGCAATCGAAATCATTACGATCTTCGCCCATTTTTTTCGAACTGCCTCACGCAGTTCCGCCGATGCGTCGCACTCCTGAGTTGCAGGGACGTACGAGAGTCGCAGGAACAAGGTGCCGCCGACTAAAGCAATCGCGGGAATGACGTGCAGCCAGCGAGAAACGAGCGAAACGATTTCTAATAGATCCATCTTGAGATCCTCAATGTTTGAGTTTTGGGTGTTTTGTTTTTTTGAAGTGAGTTTTTAAAGTCTTTTAATACTGGCTTTGTGTTTGTCTGAGTTGCTAATTCAGTTCTAGCCATTCTTCCTCTGCATTAGTTAGCTCTTTTGTCACGGACTCTATTTTTTCATGAATTTGCATTGCTCTTTCGGGGTCGGTGACCGATAGCATGGCTTCGTTCAGAGATTTTCGTTCTTCGTCGAGCTTCGCGATTTTTCTCTCGATAGATTTGATTTTTTTCTTGAACTCACGCTGCTTGTTTTGAGATAGCGGTTGGTTTGAATTTCCCAGTTTGTCATCGGGTGTTTGGCTGGCGCCGCCGCGACCGTTTGACTCCCTGTCTCCCGCTTCGATTTCTTTATTGATGCGGTAGACATAGGAATCATAGTCCCCAACATAGTTTTTTACCGTTCCGTCACGGACTTCAATGATTGCTGTAGCAATTCGATTTACGAAGTGGCGGTCGTGAGCGGTGAAGATGACTGTTCCTTTGTAAGCCAGTAGTGCTTCGGCCAGAGCCTCAACGGTTTCAACATCAAGGTGGTTGCCGGGTTCGTCAAGCACGAGAATGTTGTAATCACCCAGTAGCAGGCCAGCCATGCATAGGCGAGCTCTTTCACCTCCGGAAAGAACTTTGACTTTTTTATGAACATGATCGTCATGGAACAGCAGTGAACCAGCGACTGCCAAGATTTGTTGGTCTGTCGTTCCGTGCAATGCCTGTTGTTCGAGGTACTCAAGAACCGTGTCTTCCGGGGGGAGCGTTGTGTAGACGTGTTGCGCGTAAGTCCCGATTGAGCAGTTGTGCCCCCAACGGGTTCGGCCATCGAGCGGATCGAGTGAACCAACAAGTGTTCGGAGCAACGTTGTTTTTCCTTGTCCGTTGTCGCCTACGATTGCCGCTCGTTGTTGGTGTTCAATTTCGAGGTTAATGTCTTCTGAGACGCGATGATCGGGATAGCCGATGGCAAGATCTTCACAGCGAATTGCGGCACCCTGTTTGGGGTTTACCAGGGGCGCGCGGATGTGGGCTGTCTTTTCGTCTGAAGCAATTTCGTTAAGCTTTAATCTTTCGAGTTGTTTCTGTTTAGACCTCGCTTGGCTCGCTGTGTTTGCTCCAGCCTTGTTCTTTGCGATGAACTTTTCGAGTTGACGCTGTTTCGTGGCGGTCGAAGCATTTTCCCGAATAGCCTGTTCGCGTCTTTCTGATTGATACTCTAAAAACTTTGCGATCTTACCCGGGTACATCGTGAGGGTGCCACGGGTCAAGTCAAGTGTGTGGTCACAAGTCGACTTTAAAAATGTCCGATCGTGCGAAACAATTAAGCAGGCTTGGCGAAATGAAATTAGAAAATGTTCAAGAAGAATTTGGGTTCGAAGATCGAGAAAGTTAGTCGGCTCGTCGAGAATCAAAAGGTTGGGTTCGTGAAGTAACAGAGCGGCGAGTTTGACTCTCGTCTGCCAACCTCCAGAAAGCGATTGGACGGGGCCGTTTAAGTAATCCCCTTTGATTTCGAATTGCCCTGCTATCTCTCCGCATTTCCAATCGGGTTGCTCACTGTCACGCATTAAAAAATCAAGAGCCGATTCTTCGGGTGCGAAGGGGTCGTGTTGTCGAAGGTAGCCAATTCGCAAATTAGGATGTCGAATGACTTCTCCGGCATCCAATTCCTCTTCGCCCATGAGCACGCGAAGTAGCGTTGATTTGCCTGCGCCATTTCGACCGACGAAACCGACTTTCGCATCGTCGGTGATCGTTGCTTCCGCGTTGTCTAATAAAACTTGGTCGCCATAGCTCAAGTGAGCGTTTCGAATTTGAAAGAGTACAGCCATGGAACAAGTGCAGCGACAAAGAAATTGGTCAAGGGTCAAAGAGAGCGAACGCCTGAAAACGACTGTGGAACGCACGCAAGATTCACAGGTTAATTGAATTTATTCCAGTGTTTTCAGCGGGTAAGGATAGTTGATTGAATGGAAATGCTCAACCTTGAATCGTGCAACCCGCTGGATTTCGACAGCTCTAAATACGGTATATGTTTAGGTTAAGCAACCTAGGGCCGCGCAGTCGAAGAACCGGTTTTGGGCAGCCAGTCATTCATTTTGAAACAAGACACATATTGGTGCTGGGAGGTTAACAATTTGTCTGGCGTAGGTCAGTTCCCCCGAGTCCTGATCAATTTCAAAGACTGCAAGCGTGTTTGAATGTCTGCCGGCTGCCAGAAGCCATCTCCCCGAAGGGTCAATGTTGAAATTTCGTGGCCAGGCACCTCTCACCGACTCGCGTTCTACCAATTCAAGTTTGTTCTTCTCTGAGGAGAATCCAAAAACTGAAATGGAGTCGTGCCCTCGGTTCGAAGAGTAAACGAATTTTCCATTGGGATGGACCCGGATTTCAGCAGCCGAGTTAAGATGCCGATCTTTGAGATCTAACGGCAGTGTTTCGATGTTTTGAATTTCTTGAAACGTGCCCGCGGTTTGATCGTAGCGAAAAACGCTAATGGCGAGCGTGAGCTCATTGAGTACGAAGGCATACTCGCCCGATGGGTGGAATTTCATATGCCTCGGGCCGGAACCAGGCGGAACTGGGATTTTTGATTTTAGTCTGATATCGCCGGTCTCTGTGTCTAATTGGTATTGAAAGACTTGGTCGGTGCCAAGGTCTGGAACCAACAGGAATTGATTGTCGGGACTTGTGCCGACCCAGTGAGGGTGGGCTGTAGCCTGACGTTTCGCATTCACTCCGGATCCTTTGCCGTGCTTAATGTTGGCGGCTAGTGCAAGGAGGTCACCGTTTGGTTTCAATTGGTAAGTTGAGGTTGATCCGCCGCCATATTGGGCTGACATTAGAACTTTGCCAAGCTTGTCGACTGCAACACAGGCAGCACCGCCGTCTCCAGTCGGGATTGATTGTAGTTGCTCGAGCCGGGCACTTTCATTAGAGGAATTGTCGATAATTGAAAATGCAGTGACGCTCCCTTCGTTTTCACGGTTCGTCGAGTAGAGGATCCGGCCGTTGGGATGCATCGCTAGAAAACCAGCACCGCTAATTTCGCTCACTAAGGCCGGTTCGGAAAGCTTGCCGTTTGCGACATTGAGCGTCGAGTGATAGATGCCGGTTTTGGCAGTACCAAGCCAGACATCAACGTTTTGCGCAGACACGGGCGTCGTGAGCAATAAAATAGTCAAGACGGTAAAGATGGACTGAACCATTGGTATAGTAGATGTCGTACCAAAGGCGGTCGGGTAATAACGGATCGGGCACTTGTTCATTTTGTATACCTAATTTCAAGGGCTAAAGCACACTACACGATAGGTGGAAAACTTCCCCTAATCCAGTGGTAGAGTTAAAATCGAACAGCGGTTGTTTTTCTCTGGTCAGAGACGTCGGGACTGGCTCCAATGCGCAAGGGCATGGGGGTCGCAAGGACGCAGTTGATAATTTGCTGAGGTGCCGGTCAAAAAGTGGTAAGGGAACAAAGATGTGCAGTAGTAAGGAATCGAATGCGTTCTGACTCAAAATTTGTCGAAGGAATCTTTAAGTGCCATGAGCACTCGGCGTTGAGACTGATGGCATTTTGCTCCCTTCTGACAGTCTTTTTAATGAGCTGCGTTTCGTGCCAAAAGAGTAGCGACGTCGAAGGCGGCAGCGCAGAGTTGAGAACAGAGGTCGAGCAAAGTGTCACAGGATTAATTACCAGTGAGGACTTGATCTTAGATCTTACGCCGCAACTGAAACGTATCGCGTTGTGGATTGAAGAGCGGGCGATCGGTGCTGAGGCCAAGCCGCCAGAGCTTGGCGAGATAGTTGCTGTGCGAGGACTTGCAGTGGCTGACGCTGAACAGCTGTTTGCGAGGAACGAGAAGTACCCAGAGTTTCTCGAATTAGCCGAGTGGCCGATCGAACAAGAAGTCTCTCTTGACTCGGCGTACCCCTGGAAGCCGTTGGATATTCTTGGCGTTGAGTGGGAGGCGATGAAGTTTGGCGTTCTCTCCGGCAGCTTCGAGAGTGAAAACGTATTTACTATTCACAGTAAAGTCGAAGGCCGGGGAAAGTCGTCCGGTACCGTTTGGGGAATGAAGGGGCATCAGGATTTTCAATTTGAGCAGAAGGCTGGAAGTTGGGAACTGACGAAGTGGTTGCAGGGTGATCTGTTTTTAGAGCGGTCAGCCCAGCCCCTTTTTCGTGAGGTACTTTCCGAGGTGGTTGCAGATCCTGAGACCTTGCAAGAAATTCAGCGGTCTCATAAGGACGAGATCATTGTGAGGTCATCTCGCAAGGGCGGAAAGATTACTTTACCTGTCCCCTTGGTCGCTGATTGGGAAGCGTTGCCGTCGAATCATGTTTTTCCATCCGTAGCTGTCGTCGACTACAACGGTGACGGGCTGGATGATATGTTTCTCACCTCACGTTGGGCCGCAACCCAGATGCTAGAGCAACAGCCAGACGGTTCCTACATCGACGTGGCGGAGGAAATTGGTCTTCGCGAAGAGTACATGGTGAATTGTGCGCTCTTTATCGATATCGATAACGATGGCGACAAGGACGCGATTTTGGGTCGACCAATGGAGCCGGCGAAGTATTTTTTAAATGAGTCGGGCGTTTTCAAGAATGCAACGAAGACTCATTCCGATTTGGGAAAACAGTATTTTGTTTGCGGGATCTCCGCAACGGATGTAAATCGAGATGGGTTGTTGGATATTTATCTCAGTAGTTATCCCGCTTTAAATAAAGCGTCTCTACGGTTTCAAGATGTTTTTCTTGGTAACGAAGAACGAGAGATCTACGACGAAAAAAGAAAGACAATGAACCGCTGGATCGATCTACCAGGGTCGGCAAATGTCTTATTGATGAATCGAGGCGGTGGCAGACTGGAAAGGGTGCCTTACGATGATGACCTGTCTCAATGGCGGCGGTCATTTCAATCGGCGTGGGCTGATTTTGATTCCGACGGTGATGATGACCTCTACATTTGCAATGACTTTGCTCCCGATGCATTACTGAGAAATGATACACCTGTCGGCGCCGATCACCCCGTATTCGTAAATGTTACCGAGACGGCAATTACCAATCGCGGCATAGGGTTTGGAATGGGAGCCTCGTTTGGTGATTTTGATCAGGACGGTGATCTTGATCTTTACGTTTCCAATATGTACTCGAAGGCTGGTCGGCGAATTGCAGATAAATTGGGGCGAGTCGATGAGCGGATCGATGTGGCGACGAAAGGTAGTTTTCTCTACGTGAACGAAGACGGGGAATTCGAGCAGCGTGCAGGGAGTGGGGAGGGAGAGTTCAGAGTGCACCAAGTTGGTTGGTCGTTTGGTGGTCAGTTTTCAGATTTTAACAACGATGGCAAATTAGATCTTTATGTTCCCTCGGGTTATTACACTGCCCCCACTGAGATTGCGACTGAGGTTGACACCTGATCGTGTCTGTGGCGCTCGGTCGTGCGCGAAGATCCAAGCCAAGAGAAAGAGTTTCAATCAGTTGCTGCGTGGGATACGCAGAAGTATAGAGACGAAATATTTATGCCTGCCGAGGGTGACCCCAACGGGCGACGTATGCAACAATTCAGTTTCAGAAGTAATTCACTCAGTGGTAATGAGCGAAACCGGTTGTTTTTAAACAGCGCGGGTAACTTTGCCGACGTCACGTTGGTTAGCGGTGCAGATGATATTGCGGATGGGCGATCATTTGCTGTCGTTGATTTCGATCAAGATGGTTGGCAGGACATTGCACTGATGTCGCTCAACAATCCCAAATTTAAATTGTATAAGAACCAAATGCAGGATTTGTATCCAGGGAATCGCTCGCTCCGTTTCCGTCTTCGCGGTTCTGCAGACTCAGCTCAAGGTCAGGTTGGGAAAACCAATCGTGATGGGATCGGGGCGAAGGTGTACGTAAAATACCGATCTGGCAAAACCATGATCGTTCAGAAACAATGTGGAGAGGGGTTTGCTACCCAGAATTCAGGAATCCTCTCGGTGGGAGTGCCTGCTGGAGACGAAGTTGTTTCGCTTGTCGTGAAGTGGCCATCTGGAAAAATGTCGACTATCGATTCCCCCGATGGACAAGTGATTACCTTGATTGAGGAGTTGAACTGATATGCTGCGATGGCCCCTTCAATCGCCTAATGACAAGCATACTCATTGCAGAAGATGGGTTGCCTTTGTAGTGCTAGTTTTTGGTGGTTTGGCTTTCACCGGCTGCAGAGAGTCTTCCTCTCCGGCCGTTGGGGCGAAACAGGGAGGCCAAGCGGTCGTTACCGAAGAAGAGCGGCGAGTTGATAATCTGATTGAAAGTGAGGATCTCCTTCTCGACCTGACTCCGCGATTGACTGGGCTTGCCGCTTGGTTTCAGGAGAACTCTGCCGGGCTCAAAAACGAATTGCCGGATGAGTTTAAGAATTGCGATTCGTTCGTAGGGATTGCGGATAGAGATCCAGCTGAGTTGTTTGGTGCGGACCCAAGCGAGCCTGGTTTTTTGGAGATCATTCATTGGCCGATCGGCGAAGAGACCAACGTTGCGGTTAATCCTTGGGAATCTGCGAAGCGGTTGAATGTTGGCTGGGAGACGCTGAAGTTTGGCGTGGTTGCTGGAGATTTTACCAACGACCAGCGTGACGAGTTTGAGATGCACACCAAAGTTGACGGGCGCGGGGTCACTGATTCTGGAGCCGCCGTCGGCATGAAGGCTCATCAGGTTATTGTTTTTAAGAAATCCGATGCAAATTGGGAACTTAGCCGTTGGGTTCAGGAAGACTTTTTTGTTGAGCGAACGCAACAGCCTCTGTTTCGCGAGGTCCTCAGTGAGGTCCTTCCCGATGAGAAGACGCTCAGCAATGCACAGCGGTCATTCAAAGATGAAATTATTTTGAAGTCGTCTAGTAAGGGCGGGTTTATTTTACCCATTCCGGAATACGTGCCTTGGACAAATCTTACCTCTGATAATATTCTGCCGTCGGTTTCTGTCGTAGATTTTAACAACGACGGTTTAGAGGATATTTTTCTTACGGCTCGATGGGGGCCGACCCAGATGCTCAAGAATATGGGCGATGGCACGTACGTCGACGTCGCCAAAGAGATCGGGCTTTATGAAGAGTATTTGGTGAATTGCGTTTTGTTTGTTGATCTCGATAACGATGGCGACAAGGATGCAATAATGGGGCGGCCAATGGAGGCAGCTAAATATCTTGAAAATCAGGACGGCATTTATAAAGACGTTACAAAAGCGAAGTCCGATATTGGAAGACAGTTTTTTACGAGCGGGATTTCAGCTGCTGATGTTAATCGAGATGGATTGATTGATATCTATTTAAGTAATTATCCGCCACTCAATAAAGAGAACGCTTCCTTTGAACAGACTTTCCTCAACGAAGAGGAGCGGGCTTTATTTCTCGAAAAAAGAGCTGACAGTAATCGTTGGTTAAATCTTGCTGGTTCGGCGAATGTGTTGCTGATGAATCGCGGCGGCGGTCGTTTGGAACGAGTGCCTTATGACGAAGAGTTGGCTCAATGGCATCGATCTTTTCAAGCGGTTTGGGCTGATATCGATAACGACGGTGACGATGACTTGTACGTGTGCAATGATTTTGCTCCTGACTCCATGTTGAGAAACGATACGCCCCAGGGAGCGGCTCAGCCGGTGTTTGTTGACGTGACATCGGATGTTTTGACATACAAAGGTTTTGGTTTTGGAATGGGGGCGTCGTATGGAGATTTTGATCGCGACGGAGACCTCGATCTTTATGTGTCCAATATGTTTTCTAAAGCCGGACGCCGCATTATCCAAAAGTTGGATTCGGTGGATGAGCGGATTGAAGTCGCAGCGGCCGGTTGTTTTCTGTTTGTGAATGACGACGGTAAATTTTCGCAAACCGCGGGATCTGCGGACGACCAGTATCACGTTAATCAAGTCGGCTGGTCTTACGGTGGGCAGTGGGGAGACTTTGATAACAACAGTCAGTTAGACTTATATGTTCCAACTGGTTTTTATACGGCACCTGAAGAAATCGACACGCAGGTCGACACCTGATCTTGCCTTTGGCGCTCGGTCGTGCGCGATGATCCTTCTCAAGATGATTCCTTTCGCGATGATTCCCGCTGGGATAATCAAAAATATCAAAATCGGGTTTTAGTAGATTCCACGGAGGGTTCTGGTTCCCGAGTAAAACAAAAATGGGGTTTTACAAGTAATTCACTCAGCGGCCGTGAACGGAATAGGATGTTCCTGCGGCACAAGGATAATTTTTCCGATGTAAGTTTGATCAGCGGTGTTGATGATATTGCCGATGGCCGTTCATTTGCCCTGTTGGATTTCAATCAGGATGGTTGGCAGGACATTGCCATGATGTCACTGAATGCTCCCCGGTTTAAACTTTACCGCAACGAACTGAAGACCATCTATCCTGAGAATTCTTCGTTTCGATTTCGTTTGATTGGGGGGCAAAGGTCTGGGGCTGCATCCGCAAACCTTAGTAACCGGGATGGAATTGGAGCAACGGCTTTAATTACGTTTGCTTCAGGTAATAAATTGTTGGTTCAGAAGCAGGCGGGTGAGGGGTTTGCGAGTCAAAATTCTGATGTAAAAATGATCGGTGTCCCGAAGGGGGATTCGATTGAGCGGGTTGACGTTCGCTGGCCTTCGGGGGTGACAACAGAGATCTTAAAACCGAGTATTTCTGAAATTTTGACGATCGAGGAAGTGGGCGATGAATAATCAGTCAGCGGTGCTTGCCAAATATGCTGCCATCACAAATTTCATGTGTGTGATGGCCATTGTGCTGCTCGCTCTTGTGACGAATCAAGGGTGTGTCGGGGACAAGGAGGATTTGGTTGATCTGCCTTCCGAAAAAACCAACCCTGCGGAAGTGGCTACTATCCGTGACTTGATCAAAAGTGAAGACCTGATTCTGGATTTGACGCCGCGGTTGAGCCGAATTGCCGCGTGGTACGAACAACGCTCGCAGGATCCGCAACTTCCGCTTTCACCCGAATTGGCGGAATGTGTCAGCGTGACTGGACTGGCGGATGCCAGTGCTGAGCAGGTCTTTCATTCGGATTCCAGCCACGCTGATTTTGTTGAAGTCGGGCATTGGCCCATAGCCGAAACTCCTTTATTAGCGGCGGTTGACCCGTGGCAATCAGCAATGGCGATTGGAGCCCAATGGGAGACAATGAAGTTTGGTGCCATCGCGGGGGATTTCTCTGAGGTTGATGAAAACGTATTCGTCATAAATACAAAGGTCGAAGCAAGAGGGGATTCAGGATCGGCTGATTCGCATTGGCTTTATGGGTTGAAGGCGTACCAGTCGTTGGAGTTCCACAAGGAAGCAGGGGACTGGGTCTTAAAGAAATGGACTCAGGAAGATTTTTATATCGAACGTTCCAAGCAGCCTTTGTTTGAGGAGGTTTTGGCTGACGTTTTGAAAGACCCCGACTCGCTCGCAAATGCCCAGCGGTCGTTTTTGGATGAAATCATTTTGAAGACGGCGCAGACGGGTGTTTATAAGTTGCCTGAAGATAAATATTCAAAGTGGACGACGATGACGTCGGACCACGTCTACCCATCGGTCTCGGTCGTTGATTTTAACAATGACGGCTGGGATGACATTTTCCTAACGGCGCGCTGGGGGCCGACTCAGATGTTAAAGAATTTGGGAGATGGAACATTTGTTGACGTGGCTGAATCGGTTGGATTAAAAGTTGATTTTCTCGTCAATTGTGTGCTGTTCGTTGACCTCGACAATGATGGAGACAAGGACTTGTTGATGGGGCATTCGTTAGAGCCTGCCCGGTATTTTCAAAATAACGGAGGTGTTTTTGAGGATGTTACGGATTCGCAGTCGGATCTCGGCAAGGATTTGCAATATTTTACGAGTGGAATAGCGGCCGCGGATGTGAATCGGGATGGCTTAGTTGATATCTACATGAGCAGTTATCCGCCGTTGGGTAACAAGGACACGGCTTTCGAGCACCACTTTTTAAGCGAAAAAGAGCGAAAGATTTACCTAGAAAAGCAAGCGGCGAGCGAAAAGTGGATAGGGACTGCGGGCACAGCTAACGTGTTATTGATGAACCGAGGTAATGGGCGTTTGGAACGAGTGCCATTTGACGATGTCCTGTCGCAGTGGCGTCGGTCTTACCAGCCTGTGTGGTCGGACATCGATAATGATGGCGACGACGATTTATACGTGTGCAATGACTTTGCTCCCGACGCTTTGTTACGGAACGACACTCCCCGTGGAGCTGCCCAGCCGGTTTTTGTTGAGATCACGGAATCCGCTCTGGTAAATAAAGGGGTCGGATTCGGAATGGGGGCGTCATTTGGCGATTTTGATGCTGACGGTGATTTAGATCTTTATGTTTCTAATATGTTTTCCAAGGCAGGTCGTCGGATCATAAAAAAACTTGATTCGGTTGACCCTCGAATTGAAGTTGCAGCTGCCGGGTGTTTTCTATTCGTTAACTCGGATGGGAAATTTGAGCAGCGAGCCGGTTCCGGAGATGATCAATTTCACGTAAATCAAGTCGGCTGGTCATATGGAGGGCAATGGGCTGACTTTGATAATGACGGACGTTTGGATCTTTATGTGCCGACTGGTTTTTATACGGCACCTCCAGAGATCGATACGGAAGTTGACTTGTGATCGTGCCTCTGGCGCACGGTCGTGCGTGAAGATGCAACACAGGGAGAGGACTTTAAAACGAATGACCTTTGGCAACACCAGCGATACGTCAATGACACGATTGTCCGGGCGCCGCCTAAAGCGTCCGGTGACCTTTCGGAAGACGGTTTGAAATTCACGAGTAATTCACTTAGCGGTCGTGAGCGGAACCGGTTGTTCTTGCAGCTTGGTGATAACTTCACGGATGTAACGTTACTCAGTGGAGCTGACGATATTGCTGACGGTCGCTCATTTGCAACGCTTGATTTTGATCGAGACGGTTGGCAGGATATCGCTTTGATGTCGCTTAACGCTCCCCGCTTCAAATTATTCAAGAACAAAATGGCTTCCGTACGGACGGGGAATCGCCCCTTTCAATTTCGGTTAAAAGGTGGAAACACATCCGCCGTGGCCTTGGACAATTTGAGCAATCGTGATGGGATTGGTGCTCGAGTTTTGGTGGTCTACTCATCCGGAAAAAAGATTTTGATTCAAAATCAAGCGGGCGAGGGGTTTTCGAGCCAGAACTCAGCGACTCATTCCATTGGAATTCCGGTTGGAGATTCGATTGCGAAACTGGAAATTCGTTGGCCGAGCGGTAACAATACTACTGTAGTGGCTCCAAATGAAACCGAAGTTTGCGTGATCTCCGAGGTCGCGCCGGCAGCAAATTGAATTGGGGCAACAGTTCTCGATCCAATGAGTTGGAAATATGATTCGAATCACGCTGTTTATCTCTGTACTGTGGCTCGGCGGGGTGCCGGGCAAAGCTCTAGCGGATGAGTCCCGCCCGAACGTCCTAATGATCGTAGTCGATGATTTGAATGACTGGGTTGGTTGTCTCGATGGGCATCCGCAGGCGATGACTCCCAACATCGATCGCTTGGCAAAGGCGGGCGTCTTGTTTGGTAACGCTCATTGTCAGGGCCCGATCTGTGGTCCCTCGCGGGCATCAATCTTTTCCGGGTTCTATCCTCACACGACTGGTGTTTATCAGCAGCCTGCGAGTAACCTGTTAGAGAGCGATAAGAAGTTTTTCAAGGGCCAATTATTGCCCGAATATTTCTCCGGCAACGGCTATGAGACATTTGGCGTGGGTAAGGTGACTCACGGCTACCGCCCCGAAACCGCCTTTGATCATTACGGAGGTAAATTCGATGGATCTGGTCCAAAACCGGCGAAAGGCGAGAGGTTTAATTATTTCCTGCCAGACGTCCCGTACACGGGAACTCAAACTGATTGGGGGCCGTTTCCCGATCGAGATGAGGCAATGCCAGACTATCGTTCAGCAGCTTGGGCGAGTGAGGTCTTGAATCAAGAACATGACCGCCCGTTTTTTCTAGCAGTTGGATTCAATCGCCCCCACGTGCCTTGGTATGTACCTGAAAAATGGTTCGCGCCATTCCCTCTTGATAAAATTGTATTACCGTCGGTCGCGAATGATGACCTGGAAGATGTTCCCAAGATTGGTGTGGAAATTCATGAACTGCCAAAATACCCCTCGCTCGAATTTTTACAGGCCAATGACAATGAACAGTTTAAGAAGTGCGTACAAGCGTATTTGGCGTGTAATTATTTCGTAGACCACCAAGTTGGAAAGGTATTGGGTGCGCTGGAGCGGAGCGAGTACGCTGAAAATACGCTTGTGATTTTATTTTCTGATCATGGTTATCATCTAGGGGAGAAAGCTCGGGTAAGCAAGCATAGTCTATGGGAGGAATCGACACGCGTTCCGTTCGTGATTTTGCCTCCCGGTAATTCTGAGCTTCGTAAAAAGGTTGCCGGTCGGAGCTCGCTTAAGCCAGTTGAATTAATAGACCTGTATCCAACTCTGACGGACATGTGCGGTCTCCCCCCAAAAGCCTCGAACGAAGGGAGGAGTCTGGTGCCATTAATGGAAGATCCATTGATGGAGTGGAGGTTTTCGGCGCTAACCACTTATGCTCGCAAGAACCACTCGCTTCGCACCGAGAGATATCGATATATCAGATATGAAAACGGAGCGGAGGAACTGTATGATCACCAATTCGATCCGGAAGAATGGGAAAATATCGCAGGTGATCCAGATCAAGCAGAATTGATTTTCCGGTTCCGACTGGAACTTCCTCCGCGAAATGCCAAGTACCACGCAGCGACCAAAAAAAAGCCTATTAATAGGTGGTTTCAGGAGCATTTGAAAGCCAATGGAATTGAGTGATTTGATTTGTTGATTCGCTTCCTCTGACCGTTGGATGATTGAGTTGTTCGTGTGAACGTCTTACAATCGGGTTGTCACTTTCGTTTGATGTTTCTCGCTAAGTTTTAAAAGGGTATGAATGCGCGCTTTATTGTTATCTGAATACCAAAACCTGAATGTAGTCGAGGTTGAAAAACCAATCTTAGGGGCTCATGATATTTTGGTCTCGGTCAAGGCTTGCGGGATCTGTGGTAGCGACGTTCACGGCTACGACGGCAGTAGCGGGCGTCGAATTCCACCGTTGGTCATGGGGCATGAAGCCGCCGGCATCGTTACAGAGATCGGAGCGGAGGTTTCTCGATTTTCAATTGGGCAACGCGTGACTTTTGACTCGATGATTTCTTGTGGCGATTGTCACCTTTGTTCAGCGGGCAGCACTAATCTATGTGCTGATCGTCGAGTACTGGGAGTATCCTGCGAAACGTATCGTCAATCAGGTTGCTTTGCTGAGTTCGTTTCGGTTCCGGAGCATATCGTTTACGAGATCCCCGATGATCTATCCTTTGAGCATGCAGCGTTGGTGGAGCCTGTTTCGGTGGCAGTTCACGCGGTCAGCCTACTCGATGTTCCAGCGGGGGCGTCTGCGGTAGTTGTTGGTACAGGGATGATTGGTCTACTGGTGATTCAGGCATTGAGAGTCGCCGGTTGCGAACAAATCATCGCAATTGATATCGATACGTTTAAGTTAAACCTAGCGAAAGAACTTGGCGCAACTCATTGCCTTCATGCCACCGATACCGATGTTGCAGCGGAGGTGTTCGGGCTTACCAAAGGAGTCGGTGTCGATATCGCGATGGAGGTCGTTGGCAAAACCGCACCGCTTCGCACGGCGATCGACTGTGTTCGACTCGGTGGGCAAGTTGGGCTGGTAGGAAACTTGCAACCGAATGTCGATTTACCGCTTCAAAAAGTGGTGACCCGCGAACTGAAGCTTGTAGGATCCTGCGGATCAAGCGGCGAGTATCCCCGCTGCATTGAACTGATGGCTTCAGAGCAAATCAAAGTCAGCCCCCTGATCAGTCAGGTTACGAGCCTGGACAGAGGGCCGGAATTTTTTCAGCGACTTTACGAGCACGAACCCAAACTGTTAAAAGTTGTGGTCCAGCCCTAGGAATCATCAGTCGCTCCGCTTAATCACTCAGTGAGCGATTCACTACATAGCAGGTGCGATCATCTGCCCTTTGGCTGCGTTTTCGTCCGGCGTGGCTGGCTCTTTGGCAAAGTTCTTGTCCCCTTTAGGAACTTGTTGATCTAGCCAATAATAAAATCCGCCAACACCACAGAGTCCTAATCCGAAAATGAAAAGAAGAACTATTAATCGTTTTTGCATATCAATCTCTGAGCGAAAATGTAAGGATCAGGTTTGCGCCTAACTCTAGGACGAATTAGGGGTTTAAAGTGGTTTCCTAGGATAACCAAAGAGGGAGTTGAGTGCTATCGAAGGGGATGGAAAACAAAAGAATCTGTGCGAAAAACAACCTAATTTTCGGAGTAAACTGTGTCATTTGACTTATCAGATAAAGTTGCCTTAGTAACGGGTGCGAGTCGTGGCCTCGGGCTGGGTTTTGCCAAAACACTGGCAAAAGCCGGAGCGAGTGTCGCGATGACGAGTCGTACCCTGGCTTCACTGGACGGCCCCAGTGATGAGGTCGAATCGTTGGGCGTTCGAACCGCCAAAATAGAATTAGATGTACGAAATCACCAAAGCATCAAAGACGCAGTCGGAGAGGTGATCGATACTTTTGGCCGAATCGATATTTTGGTCAACAATGCGGGGTGCAATGTGCGTAAGCCCGCAGCAGATGTTGAGTGGGAGGAGTGGAATCTAGTTCTCGATACGAACTTGAGAGGCGTATTCTTCGTCGCTCAAGAAGTCGCCAAGCACATGGCGGAGCGTCAATACGGGCGAATTATCAATATTGGTTCGGTGACCTGTGTAGCAGGGTACGCCGGACTTGGCCCTTACGGAGCAAGCCGAGGCGGAACCAAGCAGCTTACGATGAGTTTGGCTCACGATTGGGGTGGGGATGGGATCACTGTCAATTGCCTTGCACCGGGTTGGTTCAAGACTGAACAGAATAAGGTCATGTACGAGCAAGAAGGGTGGGTTGATTATCTATGTGAGCGGATCCCTTTAGGACGCCCCGGCGCCCCGGGTGATCTCGCTGGTCCGCTCTTGTTACTTGCCTCGGATGCCAGTCAATACATTACCGGTCAGACGTTGTTAGTTGACGGCGGTATCTCAGTTGGCGCAGTCCGTGCGACGACGTCCTAACGCTCGGTTGGTAAATCCCTCGGGGGCTAAATGGACGCCCGAGGGGCTAGGTGAAAAATTCTAAACGCTCGTCGATACGGATTTTTGGATACGCTCGATAGCAGTCACAGTATTTTCAAGGCTGTTGAATGCGCTCAGGCGGAAGTAACCTTCTCCGGCGGCTCCAAAGCCGCTACCGGGTGTGCCAACGATGTGAGACTTCTCAAGCAGTTGGTCAAAGAAATCCCAACTGCTGAATTCACCGGGGGTTTTTAACCAAACGTAGGGGGCGTTGATTCCGCCAAAGACCTCGAATCCTGCTGCCGTAAGCCCCTCGCGGAGCAATTTTGCGTTGTTCATGTAGAACGCTACAAGCTCGCTGATTTGCTCTTGCCCTTCTGGCGAATAGGCAGCGGCTGCTCCGCATTGGACAGGGTAAGAGACTCCGTTGAATTTGGTACTTTGTCTTCGATTCCAAAGTGCATGTATTGAATGGGAGTCACCGGTGGCTGTTTTACCGACAAGCCCCTTCGGAATTACCGTGAATGCACATCGAGTTCCCGTGAATCCGGCGGTTTTACTAAAACTTCGGAGTTCAATCGCGACATCCTTCGCACCCTCAATTTCAAAAATTGAACGAGGAACATTTTCTTCAGAAATGAATGCTTCGTAGGCGGCGTCATAGAAGATGATGGAATTATGCTCTTTGGCGTAGGCCACCCATTTCTCCAGCATCTCACGTGTTGCAACGGTCCCAGTCGGATTGTTGGGATAGCAGAGGTAGATTAGGTCAACGTGTTCTGTTGGGATCGCCGGTTCAAAATTTGATTCGGCTGTGACAGGCATGTAAACCAGCTTTCCATAACGCCCCATTTCATCCGCTTCGCCCGTGTGCCCAGCCATGACGTTGGTGTCGACATACACGGGGTACACGGGGTCGAGAACCGCGATTACGTTGTCGCTTCCAAAAATGTCCAGCAGGTTACCTGAATCACATTTTGAGCCATCTGAAATAAAGATCTCGTCACTTTGGATTTCGATGCCGCGATCTTGATAATCATTTTTTGAGATTGCATCCCGTAGAAATGCATAGCCTTGTTCCGGTCCGTATCCGCGAAAGGACTCTCGAACTGCCATCTCATCAACGGCTTTGTGCATCGCTTCTACGACGGCGGAGCAGAGTGGTTGGGTGACATCACCGATTCCCATTTTGATCACGTTGGCGTCCGGATTAGCTTCGCAGAATGTGTTCACGCGTCGCGCGATTTCTGGAAACAAGTAGCCTGCCTGAAGCTTCAAATAGTTGTCGTTGATACGAGCCATTGATTTTTTATCTTTTTAGAGGGCGTGAAGGTGGTTTGCAAAAAGTTGCAAAACCAATTGTGTTGATCACCTTGGTAGGTTGTTATGATCACAAAATTACGAGTGAGACACAAGTCACGAGCGTATTGTGTATTGCGTGCATCGCCATGGAGCTTACGAGCGAGCCACGCCACTCTCTGGCGAGTGAAAAGCCAATCGCGAGCATGGCGAGTACGGGTATGCCATAGATTCCTTGCGGGTGAATTGCGGCGAAAATAAGCGCGTTAATAACCGCTGCAAAAAGGACGCTCATCCATCTTGCTGAAAAAGATTTTACGTCTCGGAGGTGCCGATACAAAATGCCTCGAAAAACAGTTTCTTCAACGATTGGTGCCGCGACGCACGCAGTTAGGAAAATCATCAAAATCATTTTGGTGCCCCCCTCGGCGATGAGTTCTTGAATCGGATGTCCAGGGGCGATGGGGCTTCCGAATTCGTGCGATTCTTGAAAGGATGAGACAAGTGCAACCAAGATAAACATGGCTAGAAACCCGGGAAGCAGTAACGAAAGTGTTGCCAAATACGTTGGAATGGCACTCAGGATTTCTTTGAAGGGGTGGGAGCAAGTCCAGCCGATATCTTGGCGGACTTGTGAGAATGGGATTCCGCGGAAAACTGGCCACACGAGACAAATCAGAGATCCAAAGAAAATCAGCAGCTGGACAAATAGCGAATTAGCAGGATCCAATTCGAACTGTGCCAGTAAAAAGGAGCTGCCGAGTGAACTACCGAAAAATAATATCATCCAGAGAGCGAAGGTCTCAATGTAAATGTTGTGATTATAAAATCGGATTTCAAAGTTGGCTTGCATTTTCTTTTTTCGAAATCTTATTCCCAGAACAATCAAAGAAATCAGGCTTGCAAGTCCAATGAATAATCCCGCGATAGCGATAACGAAAATCAAAACCAGCATGGTGATCGCTTCGGATTCTAGTGTATCCCGTTGTGCAGTTAATGGCGTTTCCTTGGGCAGGAGTGCGAGTTGGCCGGTCCAGCCAAGTCGTGATTCAATCAATTGACGATCTGTCAAAGGAAGAATGTCGCTTGAGTCGAGATTTCCCTGCGAGTACTCCTGGTTCAGTTTTTCGATTAGCTCGCGGAGTTTGTTTTGATCTTCGGTTAACGTGAGTACATCTTTGTTTTCAAGGACTTTTTTATCTAACTGAATTAATTGTTCATTGACGGCGTCAGCTCCTTCGAGTTCTCCCTTTAGTATGGCATAGCAAAGTCTTTGCTCGTAGCTTCCGGAGTCAAATTGTTCGGGTAAACTTTGGCTGGTGTCGGTTGGCGGTCCCTCAGCGAGTGCTAACAACTGTTCCTGGCCAACAATCAGCTTGCCTTGCATTTGCAAAGTCATCAGCTCACTGGGACTGGCGTCTCCGCCGATTTCCTGCTCTGGGAAAAGCTGTGAATAGGCGACCAGGGAGAACATCAGTAAAGTAACGGAGCCCACGAGAACCCAGGCTGCGATCCCGGTTTTCGAAAGTGGGAACGAACTTGCCTCAACGATCGCTGCCTCAACTAATTCGTTTTCATCCCCGTCCGATAAAGCGTCTGTGGTGGGAAGAGGGACTAAATCGTTTGGGTCTTGCTCTGAATCCGGTTCGGGGGGAGTTGTTGTCACAATGCTACTTTTCAGTTTTTTAGGAAGGCAGTGATGACCGCCAGTAATTTTGGGATTGCGCTTATTTTTAAGGTTCGACTGATCCGCAAAGGCGGATTTCCGTGCGAAGAAAAAATCGGTAGACCGAGGCTGGGTTGTTGAATTTACCTCTTATTAAACCGCACTGCTGAAACTTTGTCATTCGGTTTCAGGCTGATTTTGGTTGATTAATTTGACTGCATTTTTAAATACGCGGTCGAGCATGGGTTTTGTGAGTTTTCCAGTGAAGGTGTTTTGCTGACTGGGGTGGTAGCTTCCCAATAAAAATCGATTGTTGTTCAGGTGAACCTTTTCGCCATGGCCAAAACGAGGTCTTCGCGGCGGACGATCGAACCAGCCAACTCGAATTAGTTCACGAATCGTTGCGTTCCACGCTAGGCCGCCAAGAGTTAACACCACCGTTGGGTCACACAGTTCCAAAGTTTCCGCGAAGTAGGGGGAGCAATTTTTAAGCTCTTCCGTCGATGGTTTATTCTGTGGCGGTGCACACCGACAAATGTTAGTGATCGCGCAATTGATTAATTTGAGCCCGTCTTTGATGTCGGTGGATTGTTGTTGGTTCGCGAATCCGGCTCGTTGCATCGCTCGGTAAAGCCAATCCCCACTTCGATCTCCAGTAAACATGCGGCCGGTGCGATTGGCACCATGTGCTCCGGGCGCAAGGCCGACAATGAGTAAGCCAACCTGAGGTTTGCCAAAGTCGGGTACGGGTTTGCCCCAATATTTTTCGTTTTCATAAGCGCGGCGCTTCTTTTGAGCGACAGTCTTACAATGGCCGATCAATCGTGGGCAGCGGGAGCAGTGGACGACGTCGGACTGAAGTTGCTTCCAGCGAGACGGTATTGACTGAGACTTACTCAAAAATCACCACCCGCTTTATTCAATACCTTCGGTTGTCACTTCTGATTGTTCTGCTTCGTTTGCGGGAGGGGCGCTCGGCGACGAATCTTCACCACCTTGTTCCAGTTTCTCGTTCAATTCTTCCTGAGCAATGTACTCTGCCTTCATGCTCTGGAATTTGCGTTCGACCACAAACAGGACGACGATCATTAAGAGCACGCCGAACAACTTGAGCGTCCAATTATCGCTGTACTTTGCGATTTGTTTTGAGAAGATCAGCATCAACCCGTTTCCAAGAATACTACCAACCAAAATTGCGACGACAACTCGCCATCGTTTCATGCCGAGCAATCTGCCGAAGATCGAACCGCCGACGCTACCTGTTGTCGATGTTGGGAAAATCACGAATCCAACCAATCCGATGAAGGCGGTGCGGCGTATCCACGGTTGTTTCCTGAGAATGAATTGGCTGTCCGAGACAATGCCTTGAATTCGCGGGCCAATCCAGGGAAGTCGAAAAATAATTCCTATGTGAAAAGCGACGAACATCGCAACCATCGTGTCCATGTAAGTTAACATGACAAAGAGGTTCGAAGCGGATAGGTGTTTTAGGAAAAAAATCCCCTCCGCGTTCGGTTCGCTTTGGCCAATCAGGATGATGAACCGGCCGAAGAAGAGGAATGCAGAGATCGCCGCCGTGGCATAGCTGTAAGCGAGATCAGGGCCTTGAATGAGAGCAATGAGGCCAAGCAATACGGCGGTTATCAAGAAAGGTCCGATTAAGGCCAGCCACCAAGCCACGGGGTGAGATTTTCGATAATCCGCCCCGACGCCTTCGACTCTGACGTCGAGCCATTGAGGTTGGTTCGAATTATCCGACTCGCCGTTTACCACTGCTGTTTCCTTCAGCCGTTCTTAGTGATCGAACTTTGCCGTCAGCACCGTTCGAAAAAAAATATCCCTGTTTCGGACTGGAAAGATTGGGTTGGAATAACCAATCGCAGGCTGAATTTGAAGGGATTTGAAGATTAAAATCTTACCTTATCGCCCCCGTTTTACCTACGTGCCATTCTGACGCACCATTGAACTATGAGCCGATCTATTGGGAATATCGGTTTAATGACATCGGAAAGTGAGTTAGCTCCTTAATTTGAGCATCAAAATAGCCAGAGATGTTTTTTGGATATTTTTAATCTGGCGGCCAAATAAGGGATTTTTGGCTTAAATTCGGCATCAGCCGCATCAACTAAAGCAGCCTGCGTTAATCGTCTCAAAAAATTCAGGATTGGGGAGTTTGCCACAAACGGGTTTGTCGCCAGAGGATGGTTCCTGTTTTTTCACAGTGGAATTGTGTCGGTCAGCAATCGCAGGAGAGATCTGGATTGAACTGGAATTTGGGCAATAAAAAAAGCCGAAACCTTCTTGGGTCTCGGCGTAATTGGTAATTGGTTTATGGATTGAGTTACACTGCAGCGCTGTCCCAAACCTTCCACCAAGCTTTCTTGGTGTGTGGGGCTTTGACCGAGAAACCCCACGGGCGTCCGTTAGCTCCAATGCTCCCCTCAAGCTTTGTATAGGTAAACGTCGCTCTTGCGATTTTCGCATCGGTCATGTCTGCGTGACGAAGATCAGCTTGGGTAAAGTCTGCACTACAGAAATCAGCACCGAACAGATTGGCACCAATCAGTGTTGCGTGATCGAACTTAGCACGTGCTTCCGAGAAAGAGAAATCAGCTTTATTAAAATTGCCGTGGGATAAGTCAGCCCCGTTTAATTTTGCGTGGCGAAATTGCACGCCAACCGCGATGCAGCGAGTGAAAATAGCGACATCCAGAACGCTGTCGGACAGATCTGCTTTGGTCAGCGTTGCATCGGAGAAATCCGCTCTTCGCAAAACGCAATTATCAATCTTGGCAAATGATAAGTTGCAACCGGAAAAGTTTGCATCGCAAAGATTGCACCCTGTGAATTTGCACCCCGATAGATCCTGGCCGGAGAAGTCGGCGCCCGCAAGATCATGACCTGAAAGCAAACGGCCACGAATGGACTCGTTCTTTGCCCGGAGTAAAATTTTTCCAGACTTTTTGTGTAGGATTTTGACCATCGAAATCTCCAAGGTAGAAACAAGCTAATCGAGCCTCCTTGCAAACTTAAGTTGCAATGAGCATTCGCTGCTACGTTTGCTAGAGTGGAAAACCCACTCCGGCCAACTGTCTTCCGTTATCTATGAAAAACCAAAAACTGTTTTGAGTTTCGAACAACTCACCCAATTATTGGAAAATAAATCACTTGCCTTAGATCTCTGTTAAATAATTATCGAATGACGACCTACCCAACGCAAGCAAAATGTCAAAAGAGCCGGATAAATGGGGTTATTGAGGCGTGTAATGCCCCCTTGTCCATGTTTCTTAAGATTGTTAATCCCCCTATTCGTTCTAAACCGTTTTTTTTGAACTTAGGAGGTCCGCTCTCATTTTGATTCCGGCGTAACCGAAGTCGGCGAGGACGGTTAACTTGATCACCGCGATTGGTTCGCAATCGAAGTGAAAAAGGATACACAACTCGACTATTTCTTGTTCCGCTGGCTGCTGGGGATCTCCTCTTCGAACGAAGCTGTTTTAATTTCAGGTATTTTTAATTTGGGTTCTTTTTTGAATCCGCGATACTCCGCGAGGTGAACCGGTTTGTATTGCGCCCAATGCTTTTTGATAGATTCAATCCTGTCCTGATCTTGCTTGGACAGTTGATACCTCACAGTGTGTTTCGATTTCGCCTTAAATGCTTCTCGGAATAGGCTGTTTTGCTGGACCGAGATTTGAATTTCTGTTGGAAACCATCCAAGCTTCTTGATTGATTTGTTGAGTTCCATCCGAGCGAACGGTGGAACCTTGGTTGGGTCGGAGACATTCAGCAAAGTGAAGTAATGAAGGAAGTCATTGTATTGCTCAAGAATTGAGACCTTTGCCGGTTGTGAACCGGAGTAGCGATACTCAATCTGGGGGCTTGAAAGTGTGATTAAGTTCGCACTTGAATCAAGATCCTCGACGAATGAATCGTCCGTTAGAAATCTTGACCGATAATCCTGCCGCGTCTCTTTCCGGACGCCTTCGTAGATAGAAATGAGTTGCAGGTCAGATAAGTCAAGTTTAGTTTGCTTGGCGTGATTCAAGAGAGTGAATGTTTTTTGGCGACTATCAAAGATTACAGTTTCCTCTGTCTCAATTTCTCCGTTGTCGGACAGTTGAAAGTCATAAATTATCCCTGAAGCAAAGAGCGTGATGTTTTCAGAAACAGGTGACCTCATTCCGTCAACGTAAACCTGGGAGTCGATTCGAAAATCTTGCCCCAGCAAATTTGAGTTCTTGCATTGAGGTGTTACGAGGCAACTGATTGCAAGTAGCAGAGTAAATTTTGCGTATTTCACGGCGCGGTTTTTCATTAACGCAATCTCCAGGAACGAGTCGTTAGCGGGAAAGTTAGAAAAACCCTAGATTCAAGTCCAGACGTTTAGCACGCTAGCACTCGATAAATCGCAAAAACCTAAGCTGGCACTTCCCTGATCTGCCGATCTCCCCTCACCGCTGCGAGCAGGGTGTGGGATGGTAGCTTCAGGAAAGTGGGCTCGGATTAAGTGTGGATAGCGCGGCCATCAACTGCGAGTGCGGCTTCCTGCATGATTTCCGAAAGTGTCGGATGGGCATGGCAGCATCTTGCCAGATCTTCACTGGAGGCTCCGAAGTTCATTGCTACGGCCGCTTCAGCGATCAAATCACCAGCACGAGCACCGATCGCATGGACTCCGACGATGCGGTCAGATTGGGCATCGGCGAGGATTTTAATTTTTCCTTCGGCTTCGCCCATTGCTCTGGCTCGGCCGTTCGCTCCGAAGGGGCATGAGCCCTTTCGATAGGCAGTTCCTTCGGCTTTGAGTTGTTCCTCTGTCTTCCCGACCATTGCAATCTCAGGATGGGTATAAACAACAGCGGGAATGGTGTCGTAGTTGACGTGACCGGCGCCGTTGGCAATCCGTTCGACACAGGCAACTCCCTCTTCGGACGCTTTGTGCGCCAACATCGCTCCGCCGATACAGTCTCCGATCGCGAAGACTCCGGGGGCCGATGTGGCGAGGTGCTGATTCACGGTAATGAATCCTCGCTGATCAAGTTCAACGCCGGCTTCTTTCAGGCCGACGTCACCTGTATTGGGGACGCGTCCTGCCGAAACCAGCACTCGGTCACATTGAATCGGTGCAGCATCTTTGCATTTAACAACGCAGGTGTTTCCTTCGCGTTTCGCGCTTTCGACCCACATGCTGGTGTGGAATTCGAGCCCCTGTTTTTCAAAAGTCCGTTTTGCTGTTCTAGCAATTTCCTGATCCAGGCCGGGCAGAACGTGATCCATGCCTTCGAGGATGATGACTTTTGAACCCAGTCGGCTCCAAACCGATCCAAGCTCGAGACCGATGTACCCTCCACCGATCACGACTAGGTTTTTTGGAACGTTGGGATAGCTGAGGGCTGTGGTACTGTCCCCGATGAATTCGCCGTCAAACTCGATTCCAGGAAGACGCATTGGGACACTGCCAGTTGCGACAATAATGTTTTCCGCAACGAGAGTGTCGCCAGTAGAGACGACGACCTGTCCGTTTCCTGCTAATTTTCCACGACCAACGTAGGTGGTAACTTTGTTCCGCTTGAGAAGCATATTGATTCCGCCAGTAAGCGTATCAACGATCTTCGACTTCCGCTTCATCATGGCCGAGAGGTCGACGGTCAGTTTGGTCGCGGTGATTCCGTGTTCGACCATATGATCGCGGGCTTCGACGAGCAGGTGGCTGGACTCGAGTAGGGCTTTACTGGGAATGCAGCCAACTCGGAGGCAAGTTCCACCGAATTGCGGGTTCTCGTCAATGACAGCTGTCTTCAGTCCTAATTGTGCGGCACGAATTGCTGCGACATACCCACCGGGACCACCTCCGACAATGATAAGGTCAAATTTTTGATCAGCCATAATAGAAATCTATCGCTATGAGTTTGGGGATGAGCGGCAATAACGTGAGCAAATCCGATGCGGTTTATCCGGACTTTCAAATTCGGATATAGAATCGGCGTGATACGTTTAAACTTCAAGGAATAAACGGGCAGGCTCTTCGAGCACTTCTTTGATTGTTTTCAGGAAACCGACTGCCTCTTTTCCATCAACGATTCGGTGGTCGTAAGTCAGCGCCACGTACATCATTGGGCGAATCACGACTTCTCCGTTGAGAGCGATTGGGCGGTCTTGAATTGTATGGAGCCCGAGAATTCCACTTTGAGGCGGGTTCACGATCGGCGTGGAGAGTAGCGAGCCGTAAACGCCTCCGTTACTAATCGTAAAGGTACCGCCTTTTAGATCGTCGGGAACGATTTTGTTCGCTTGAGCCAGGGCAGCATATTCGCCGATTTTCCGCTCGACTACTGCAAAACTCATGTTTTCGACGTTACGAAGAATAGGCACAACCAATCCTTTACCGCCACCAATCGCGATTCCAATATCGTGATAATTCTTGACGATCACACGATCGCCTTGAACTTCAGAATTAATCGCGGGATAACGCTTGAGCCCTTCGACGACTGCTTTCGCAAAGAAGGACATGAAGCCTAATTTGACCCCATGCTTTTTTAAGAAAGCGTCTTTGTATTTTGAACGAAGTTCCTTCACCGGCAGCATGTCGATTTCGTTAAACGTGGTCAGCAACGCTGCTGTTTGCTGGGCTTCGACTAGTCTCTTCGAGATAGTCCGACGGATCATGCTCATTGGAACAGACTTTTCAACCCGTTCATTGGAGTCCGTTGCTGAAACGGCAACCGGCTGCGGAGCAGGCTGCGGTTTTGGCGGAGTGACTACTGGAGCAGGTTGAGCAGGTTGTGAGTCGGTCGGTTTGAGACCTTTGGTGCGTACGTAATTGAGAACGTCTTCCTTGAGCAGGCGTCCGCCAGGTCCCGTGGGCGTAATGGCATCCGCGGAAATTTGATACTCGCTGAGTACGCGTTCAGCCGCCGGCATGATCCACTCAGTGGTTGCAGCAGGAGAATCCGCGACCACAGCAGTGCTTCCTCCTGCGGCGGCCGAAGCCGTGCTGGTGGCGCCGGTCGGTTTCTCGCCTTCTTCGACGACACACAGGATATCGCCAATATGAGCAAATTCACCATCGGCAACTTTGATTTGTTGCAAGACGCCCGCTCGTTCGGAGCTGAGTGCCTGAGATGCTTTTTCGGATTCAAGTTCGACGATGTCTTCGTCTTTTTCAATCCAGTCGCCCGGCTGCTTTAGCCATGCCGCGACCTGAACTTCCTGAATTGACTCACCAAATTCGGGGACTTTGATTTCAAACATGTTCGACTGATTCTGAGTTGGATTGTGTTGAGCTGAAATGATTAAACGAAAATTGCCTGACGGTTTTCCGCCTGGTTTTGAGCTGGTTGTCTAGACGTTAGCGGTTCGTTGGAAACTCATCGCCGTGTTCATGATGTCTTCTTGCTCAATCTTATGGGACTTCTTAGATCCGGTTGACGGGCTGGCTGATTCGGGGCGACAGATGACTTTTAATGGCCATTTTTCTTCGAGTCCAAATTCGTCCCATTTAACTTTCATGAAGTACCAGCCACCCATGTTTCGAGGTTCTTCCTGGACCCAGAATACCGGCGTTCCGGAAGCGTACTGGCTAAGGCATGCCTCAATTTCTTTGTGAGGCAGGGGATAAAGCTGCTCGACTCTAATCACGGCGAAATCCGTGCGTTCAGCCAGTTCTCTCGCTTTGAGTAGTTCGACTCCAATTTTACCGGCGGTCAAAAGTACACGTTGTGGTGCACTGTCGTTGCGAACTGCCTCGTCGGCGATGACCCGCTGGAACTGTCCTTCGGTAAACTGCTCAATCGGCGAAGCGACGTACGGCTCACGAAGTAGACTCTTGGGCGTAAAGACAACCAGAGGCTTACGCCATTTCCGTTTGACCTGGCGTCGGAGCAAGTGAAAGTGTTGTGCGGCAGTCGTTGGGATTGCGACCTGGAAATTATGTTCGGCTGCTGAAGTCAGAAATCTTTCAAGCCGGCCGCTACAATGTTCCGGGCCAGCCCCTTCGAAGCCGTGCGGCAAGAACATCGTCAATCCACTTAGTCGATCCCATTTGTCTTCCGCACTGCAGATGAATTGATCGACAATTACTTGAGCTGCATTGAAGAAGTCACCAAATTGGGCTTCCCAGATAATCAGGCTGTCAGGCGCATCGAGGCTATAGCCGTAGTCGAATCCGAGAACACCAGCCTCGCTGAGAGGGCTGTTGATAATATTTACCTTGGCCTGTGACTCTCCGAGATGGTTGAGAGGAGTATAGGATTCGGCTGATTGAGTGTCGTGCAGCACTGCGTGGCGTTGGCTAAAGGTTCCACGACCGCAATCCTGCCCCGAAAGACGGACTGGATGCCCTTCGATCGCAAGGGTGCCAAGGGCTGCCAGTTCCGCGGTTGCCCAATCGATCGCCCGCTTGCCGTTGGCAGAGTCAACGCGGGTTTCGAGTACCCGCTTCAACTTGCGATGCAGATTGAATGTCTCGGGGACAGTCGCTGTATTGCGAATAACCTCCGTTAACACTTCTTCGGAGACCGTGGTGTCCGCTTCATCATCAGACCGTTCTTTTCCCCCGTAGTATCCGGACCACAAACCTTCGAGCGTTTGCGTATCTGGTGTGAATCCGGCAATTTTGGTGGATTCGAATTCGTCCTGGAGTTTGGTGCCGCGCTGCTCCGCAATTAGGTCAGCCTCTTCCTGGGTAACTTCCTGCATTTTTAGAAGTCGCTTTAGGTAGCTGTCGCGGATTGTCGGGCGGCTGTCGATGGATTTGTACATCAACGGTTGCGTGAATCTTGGTTCATCACTTTCGTTGTGCCCAAGCCTTCGGTAGCAATACATGTCAATGACAACGTCTCGATTAAAGGCGCGTCGGAATTCCATTGCCAGGTTGACCACTTGGGCAACGGCTTCGGGATCTTCGCCGTTAACGTGAAAGATTGGGATCTGCAACATCTTTGCGACATCGCTTGCATACGTTGTCGAACGACTGTCGTGGCAGTCCGTGGTGAAACCAACTTGATTGTTGACGATGACGTGTAGCGTTCCGCCGACTTTATAGCCTTCGAGTTGGCTCAAGTTGAGTGTTTCCTGAACGACGCCTTCGCCAGCGAAGGCAGCGTCTCCATGGATCAGGACCGTCATGGTTTCTGATTGGTCGACATCGGAGGTGCGATCTTGTTTGCTTCGGCAGCGTCCCATGGCAACCGGGTTAACGAACTCGAGGTGGCTAGGGTTAAAGCAAAGTGAGATGTGAACCTTTTTGCCTTTGCTGGTGCCCCAATCGTTACTGTGGCCAAGATGGTAGAGCACGTCTCCGCCACCGCGATGTTTTTCGGGATCAGGATCGTCGAATCCCCAGAAAATGTTTTGTGCCCGTTTGCCCATGATGTTAGCCAGCACGTTGAGGCGGCCGCGGTGAGCCATTCCTAGAACAACTTGCTTGACGCCATGGTCACCGGCTTTCTCGAGTGCGAGATCGAGTAACGGAATCAGGGTTTCGGCGCCTTCGAGTGAAAAGGTCTTCGCCCCTAGGAATTTTTTCCGCATGAATTCTTCAAAAATGACGGCGTCCGTCAGTTTAGTCAAAATTCTTAATTGCGTCTTTCGGTGCAGTTGCATTCGATTACGCGAACCTTCCATTCGCGTTTGCAACCAATTTCGAACATCGTGGTCATCGATGTGCATGAACTGAACGCCAATAGAGCGGCAGTAGGTTTGCCGCATCAGATCAACGATCTCTTCCAGCGATCTGAAATTTTGACCATCAACGGTCCGCGCCGAGAAGTTCTTCGGGAAATCAGATGGCAGAAGTCCATAGGATTCCGGGTTCAGTTCGTTGTTGGTCGCGCGAGGCCGACCGAGTGGGTCGATTTTTGCCTCGAGGTGCCCCCGAACGCGAAAGCCGCGAATGAGTTGATCCACCCGGTCTTGCAGCTGAGCAACACTACGACTGTTCGTTGTGTTGTGGTCTGGCGAGGAGGCAGAAGAATTTGAGGCTACTGGAAGCGACGAAAAGTCGATCTCACTATTGTCGGGATCGAAGTTCTCAAAATAGGTTTGCCATTCGGGTGGCAACGAACTTGGATCTTGTTGGTAGTCGTCAAATAAACTGTCGATGTAAGCTCGACTGAATACGTTCATTAATCAATGCCGATCGTCGTCACAGGCCGGGATTCGTCCATGAAGGAAGTACCAAAGTAACTCTTTTGAGAATGCAGAAGTGTCGCATAACGTAATCGAGTTTGTCCGGGATTTCCGTCGGAAACCAAAATTATTGGAACTGGTTCGTTTCTAAAAAATTTGGTTTCGTTTTGACAACCCTCCGTGGGTTGCTTCTTTGACGTTAAATGTACCTCAGATTATCGAATTAGGCTTGGAGTTTCCATTGCACAAATCGAAAATTTCTTCGGAATCGACAAGTTTTTACGGCTTAGGGGAGACAGGGCTTCTCTGATTCTTTTTGGGAAATCGGTCGTCTGACAATTTGGGATTCACTGACATGAGAAGATGGAGCGTTTTTTAGACTTTTGAGTTGGAATGTTGGCGTGGGAAAAGAGCTTCGTCAGCGAGTATGGCCAACGGGCTTATCTAACGGAGAGGTTTTATACGGAATGAGTTTTTTTACTGGTTTTTCCTAAGCTTAGACACAATTATTGCTGCTGAGCGGTAGGTTAAAAGGGTGACCGCCGCGTTGCCGAATTGGGTTGGCGGAGTGTACTCTCTAGGCTTCGCCGGTCATAACCTAGGAAATCGTGTCCTTGGTCGTGGCCTCAGTAAACGGATCGCCTGCGAGGGGATAGGGTGAGTCGGGTCGTGGCTTGAGTTTAGCGGTGCAGTGAAAACAAGAACGGTATGGCAAAACGCAAAATTGGAATTTTGAATGCGACACTTCGGAATAAACCGTCGGCCTCTGGTGGTTCGCCGAACCGCGGGTTTACGCTCGTTGAGTTGCTCGTTGTAATCGCGATCATCGGAATTTTGATCGGGATGCTGTTGCCTGCAATTCAATCGGTTCGAAGTGCGGCACGGCGGGCTAGTTGTGCCAACAATTTGCGTCAAATCTCATTGGCGGTAGCCAATCATGAAACTGCACTTCTTGAGTACCCCACGAGCTTTGACATACCAGAGAGTGGTTTGACACGCGGTTCGTGGTCAATTCATGCGAAATTGCTACCGATGATTGAACAGGCGAATGCTCAACAGGGTATCAATTTTTCCGTCGACTGGCATGAGCAGGTCGATTCCGGTATCCCTGCCTTCGGAGCGCCAGTCTATTCATGCCCGAGCGATTACCAAGCGGGAACGCGAACGAAGGATGGGAAAGATTATGTTCACTCGACCAGTTACGGGTTTAATCTTGGAAGTTGGCTAATTTACGACCCAGTGTCTCGAGAGTCTGGAGATGGATCGTTTTGTGTTTCCAAGCCGACGCGACATTCGGACTTCACCGATGGACTGAGCAATACCTGGGCGATATCAGACGTAAAATCTTTTACGAGTTACCTCCGCAACCATGACTCGTTCGATGGTACTTTTCCGGTTAACGCTCAGGCATTTGGAGCGATGAATTCAGTTGAACGCAAGTTGGGAGCGGGAAAAGATCGTAATACTGGTCACACTGTCTGGAGTGATGGGCGAGTGCATCACACTGGATTTACCACAGTGTTCTCTCCCAATACGGTCGTTTCTTATAAGTTTGAGGGTGAGCAATATGACATTGATTTTAATTCTCAACAGGAGGGGCGGCATCTTGTAAAGCCAACTTATGCTGCAGTCACGTCTCGTTCTTACCACGAACAGGGAGTCAATGTAGCCCGCATGGATGGGTCAGTCGGGTTTGTCGCCAACGGTATTACGCGAGCGATTTGGGCGGCAATGGGAACCCGAAGCGGACGCGAAGTTGCTGCGCTTCCATAATTTGAGACCGAAATATTATTCTGCTGAGAGGAGCATTTGTCGGTAGAATCGGTTAAAATGTCTGGTTCGCAACCATAAGATGGGGTTTGCCCTGTAGGCACTCCCCTTGGGCTCGTCTGGCGAACTATAATTAGAAGCTTGAAAACCGACTATTCGTCGTTTTACCCAACTGGAGTTGTTTAAGCTCGTCCCCGAACTATTTATTTAAACCCCTGAATCTTCATGCCAGTCTCCATCGCTTGCCCAAAATGTAAAACGAAGTATCGTCTCCCCGACAGTGCTTTGGGAAAGCCCGTGAAATGCCAAAAGTGTGGTGCCAGTTTTCGCACTGCGGCACCGCCACAGACCGCTGGGAATCCTGCTCCTTCGCAGCAATTGTCGACCAAGAAATCGCAACCTCAAACGGCTGTCAGCAAGGTTTTGCAGCCAAGCCAGCAAGATATTTCAAAGATGGGGATTCAGGGGGCCATCAAAAAGCAGGCCGATATTTTTTCGGCTCCCCCCCCACCCACGAGAAGCAATCCGCTTGGAAATTTCTCGATTGAGGATCCAGGGTTTGCAGATTTAGAAGTTGCTAAACAGGAAGTTGAAGAAGAGGTGAAGTCGGATGGGATGGAGTCGATTTTGGGTAATCCTTACGCCTCCGGTACCGAAAAGAAATTAAAGGGAGGCTTCAAGAGGAAAAGTCAGGCTCCAGCTGTCGACCTTCGTCCTTACAGTACTGTGCGGACCGCCATTAAATTATTGTTAATTGGTTGGATTGCACAGTTGATCGGGATCCCGATTGCTCTTTTAGGCACTCTCGGTATCATGTTCGCGATGTCGTCGGGTTTTGAGGGATTGGTTTCGGTTGCGACGGTTGTACTCGGATTGCTTTCAATCCCCATTAGTTTGTGTTTCATTGCAGGGCTTATTGGCTCGTTCTTACTCATTTTCACGCCCAGCAAAGACGAAAGATTATACGCAGGATTGTCCATTGGGGCGTATTTTGCTGCGTTCATACTATCGTCAACAGCTGAATTGATGAATGGCGCACCGTCGCCGGGAGAAGTGGATGTTGCTGACAACGCGATTGGAGGAGCCATGTCTTTTGCCATCTCTTCTCTACCTGTGTTGGTGGGATTAGGTTATCCCATCTTCCAGTTAATGTTTTTTAGACGCATGGGAAAAAATATCAAATCGAAGGCAGTGGTCAATTCAACAAAGTTTGCGATGGTGTGTTGGATCCTGACGTTTGCAAATACGTTTTCGATATTTACCTTCTTGCTTGCTGTTGGCATTTTCTTCGACACAATTTGGGGGCTTTTTTACATAGCTTTGGTGGGGGGCAGCATCACTGTGGTCTTAGTTCTTATTTTACTTGGATCTCTGATCAAGATGGGGTCCACTTCACTCAAGCACATGGAAGTTGTGTGAGTTGCGCTGGCCAATGAAAAGCCGGTTTTTTGCATGGTTGCAGTCGTCGGTGCCGAGCCTATGAAAATATATCGGTGTACATCTCTTCGTTAAATCCAACAATTAGTTTCTTACCGCATCTCAATGTTGGCGCGCGAAGATTTCCAGTTGGTCCAAGAATCAACTTTAAGACTTCCGCCTCTGTGGGCGCATCTTTTTTGAGATTGAGCTCAACCACCTTTTTTCCCCGTGCAACAAACAGATGGTTTGCTGCCTCGACTAACTCGAGTGCCTGTTGTTTTTGATAGGTTTCTTTCTTGGCATTGATTTCGGTCTTGGGGGTAATGCCAGCATTCGCAAGAAACTCTTGCGTTTTTACACAGGTCTTTCAGCCGCGGCGATGGTAACTCCAGTCTACATTCGTCATCTAAAAGTACTCCTCGAAATAAATGTTTGCCATGGTTAGACCGCGGCGTTCCAGACTCCTTCACAACGGTTTGAAGGAAAGTCTCTCAAAATTAATTAAGTTGGATCTGTTTGTTAACTCGTTTATACTTCGTTTTGAAAAAGTTTCTAGCGTTGCAGCGCCTGCTATTTTTGTTTTGGGATCGGGAATGAATTTAAATAATTGTCTTGTGAGTTGTCTCGGTTGGGGAATTGCGTTTCTGTTCCTTGGTTTAGTTTGTTCGCCAGCGGTTGCTTCCGATCCGGCCGAACGAAATATTGTATTTTTCATTACTGACGATGAGGGGCCGACGCTTGGTTGTTACGGTGATTCTTTGGCGGCAACCCCTTGCATTGATCAACTGGCCAAGGACGGTGTTGTGTTCAATCGCGCCTTTGCGACGACCGCAAGTTGCAGTGCAAGTCGATCGGTCGTGATGTCGGGTTTGCATAATCACAAAAATGGGCAGTACGGTCACCAGCATCATTTTCATAAGTTTGATTCTTACCACAACGTTGTGTCGCTTGCCCTGCCACGAGTGTTGGCTAATGCGGGTTATCGAACGGGCCACATTGGGAAATATCATGTCGGCCCCGAAGCTGTTTATCGATTCGAAACCTATTTGCGTGGCAACCCGAGAAGTGCCGTTGAGATGGCAGAAAAGTGTCGAGACTTTATTTCAGATCGCTCTGATGATCGGCCATTTTTCTTGTATTTCGGAACCTCGGATCCACACCGCGGTGGTGGGATCGATAAGACGTCTAAGTTAAAGCTCAAGCCTGATCTGTTTGGGAATAAACCAGAACGAGGGTCTTATCCCGGTGTGGAGGAAGTTTTTTACGATCCTGCCAAGGTCACGGTACCGCCGTTCCTGAGTGATACGGCCGAAACGCGTTCTGAAATTGCTCAGTACTACCAATCCTGTGCTCGAATTGATCAAGGCTTAGGGAAGCTCGTTGAAATATTAAAAGAGGCCGGAGTTTATGATAAGACGCTGATTGTGTTTACCGCTGATCACGGCATGGCGTTCGCCGGTGCTAAAACAACCGTCTACCAGCCAGGTTTGCGAGTTCCGTTTGTGGTCCGAAACCCGTATGAAAAGCAACGCGGATTTGTATCCGAAGCGATGATCAGTCACATCGACATTGCGCCCACACTGCTTGATTTTGCCGGAGGTCTCGATCCTGATTTGAACGGACCTAAAGATTGGGTAGATCCGGATAAATACTGGAAGGAAAAAGATCTGTTTGCCAAGGACAATCGGAGCGGCGGCAATAAATTCCGAAGCTATCAAGGAAAGTCGTGGCTGAATTGTCTTGCCGGTCCCGAAGTTGAGCATTGGGATTCAATTTTTGCATCGCATACTTTTCATGAGATTCAGATGTACTATCCGATGCGAGTCATCCAAGACGATCGTTACAAGTTAATCTGGAATATTGCTTATAAGCTCGACTACCCGTTTGCTTCAGATCTTTGGGCGGCCTCAAGTTGGCAGGCGCAGTTTCTTAAAGGAGAGGAGTCGCCGTACGGATTGAAGACCGTTGGGCAATATATTCACCGGTCAGAATTTGAATTGTTTGATATGAAAAACGATCCAGATGAGGCTTATAATCTTGCTGGAAAACCGGAGTTTGCTGAGTTGCTAAAGACCTATCAGGGAAAGCTGAAAGCGAAGCAGCGTCAGTTGGAGGATCCTTGGATACTCAAATGGAAGTATGAATAACAAGGTTTGATATTTTTGAATTGGCTCTGTCAATCTTGGCCGTAAATCTTTCCTTCGTACATCCGCGACTCATGTTGCAGTTCCGCTAGGCTGCCATTGAGTTGTTCGCGGATCGCTGCCATCAGCGGGTCAGATTTCGCACCGCGGTCACGTTTGGGAGAAACTTCAATTGCTTCTCCGACGTCCAGGATGACTTTTGTTTTGCCATGAATTCGGCATTGGCCAATGAGGTCTTCTTCGAATTTTTCAAGAGTATCGATGAGTCGATCGATCGATGGCAGGTCAACAATATAGTTCTCGGGGTAGCAGTCAATTTGCTGGGCAAGATAAGTTTGGCTTAGCTGCTGCCAGCGCCGGTCTTTTTCTGTTTGGTCTATTTCATCCCGACTCATCTCGGGGAATATTTTCATTCTTAAGTTCTTGACCCTCGATTGAATGCCGCCACTGATTGGCTCGGTTGCTCCAAGCCATTCTTTTTCCAGCGGAAACATCAAGTGATCGACCATGTTGTTTTGTCGTTCTCTGAGCGTTTTTCCCGGCATGGATTGAACGTTAAATTCAAGTTCCTTAAGCGTTAGCACTGCATTGCCGAGTTTTATAATTCGTTCCATTAAGGGGACGGTCGGATCGGGAGTCCATGTGAGCTTGCGTTCTAAATCAGTAAGAACCTCATTGCCAGTTTTCTCGATATCTCCTTGGTAGAGGTATTTGATGGCGATGGGATGTACAACAACTTTTTGACCATTTTTAGCTCTTTTCTTCGCCGCAGTTCTGGCGATGAAGCCCGGTCCTTCCATCAAAGCCATCAGCCGGTCGTTTGTCCGGCTGGTAGCTCCGGCAGGGAATATCAGCAGTGGTCTTTCGGCTTCCACTAAAACTTTGACCGCGTAGTCTACTGCAGCACGGTCGAGGCCTTCGCGATTGACACTAAAGGCTCCCATTAGCCGGACCATGAATGTCTTAAAAGCCGACTGGTTGAACAGGTGCCAGCTCGCCATCGTGTACATTGAAATGGGGGCTTCACGGCAGAGGAAGTACATCGCAATTGGATCGGTCGTGCGCGGGTGATTGGGGGTTAGCATGATCCCATGCCCGGCATCCACGGAGGCGCGAAGTCGGTCGACGTGGCGGCATTCGTGATCGATAATGCCGTGTTCTTTGCGGATTAATTGTTGAAACTGACCAAGCCGAGTTAACAGTCGTTGAGGCCAGTGCCAGGTAATAGGCGGGGTAAATCGATATGGCTTTTCTACCAGTATTTCATGCATGAGCTGAGCATTCGCTGGAACTTGGAGGATGGGGCTCGTCGCCAGTAATTTTCGCTGACTTAGATGGGAAAGCAAGTAGTGGGGAACAGGCTCATTTTAACTGAGGCAGTTCAGGTTGGCCCCAGCTTTCAAGGCGACGTTGGGTTGCACAGCAGGCATCGCCATTGCAATTCAGTCAGAGTCGGGAAGTCCGCTAAACGCTCGTAGGGCTTTCCGTGTTTCGTTCCGTGAGTGTTTTCATTAGCTCTTCCGGATTGGCAAATTGCTTCCGATTGATTCGGGTTCCGGCTTCGGACTCGCATTGAGAAATTTTCTTAAATTCATCCTCGTGACGCAGGAATGCGTCGACGATTTCAGGATCGAATTGAGAGCCTGAACCGGAGATGATGATCGCTCGGCTTTCAAGGTGGCCAAACGAGGTCTTGTAAGGGCGTTTTGAAGTGAGTGCGTCGTAGACATCGGCGACGGCGACGATGCGAGCGGTGAGGGGTGTTTCTTCTTCTTTGAGGCCGTGAGGATAGCCGCTGCCGTCCCAGCGTTCGTGGTGGAAAAAGGCGACCTGTTTAGCCGTGTGCATGAACGAGTTGTTTCCAAGCCGCATTTGAATGGCTTCGAGGCACTCTCCGCCAATAACCGTATGCAATTCGATGACTGCTCGCTCTTCCATGCTAAGTGGACCCGGTTTGAGCAGGATGGAATCTGGGACACCGACTTTTCCGATGTCGTGGAGAGACGACGCGAGTCCAAGATTGCGAACCCATTCGTCATCGAGTCCTTCTCGTTTTGAAGCTACATCTTTTGCGATGATCGTGACGTAGGATCGGATTCGTTCGAGGTGTTCACCTGTGTCGTTGTCTCGTGACTCCGCTAATTTTGCTAAACCGAAAATGACTGCATTTTTTGTTCGGAGTAATTCTGATTCACGTTGAGTCACTTTGCTTTCAAGGCCCTCGGTGATCGTTTCGCTTTTCTGGTAGGAACGATTTAGGATGGACATGATTAAGCTGATTGAGACCAGACCCAGCAGTAGAATTGCGGTGAAGACGAGTTGTTGTGTGTTTGCAATTAAGTCGGTCAGGCCGGTCATTGAATGCTTGGCGGGTTGGCCGAGCATCAGGATGGCGTGGAGCTTAGGTAGGAATTCGACACTCACAAAATGCTCGCGTCCAGCTATTTCGGCTCGACCATCAAAATGTCGGTGACGATTGTTGGGCGCAACAGAGCGGAGGAGATCGACTTTCGCCTCCAGAGACTTGGAGAGCATTTTTAGTTTTATGTTCGCAGGGTCGAAGTCGGCAGGGATCGCAGATTCTGGGGCACTGCACAAAATTTGTGCGGATTGTGGATTAATCACGACAATAAAGCCACCGTTGGGAACAGTAATGGTCTCTATCTTTTTACTCAGTCTTTCAAGCTCGGAGTCAGGGTCAAACTTTTTTGGGGGGCCAGGGAGGTTGAGGGATCGGGTGACTTGCTGTGCGAGGGTGCGGTTGTCGTTGCAGGTTCTTTTACCAATCGTCTCTTCTGTTTGTGTATGGAACCAAGAGGAGAGCATCATTACTGCAAACAGCAGTAGGGCGAGTTGTACCGATGAAATGAGGATGACAATCAACCATCCGGGCTTGTTTTTCATTGGATTCTGTGGAATGGGTAAGTGTGGGAGGTGGGGAATGGTATTGGCAGATTACGTCAGCATTGCCGCGGGTTGTGTTGAAAACTTAATTATTGAAGTTTTCAAGTGTTCGCATGGAAGCGATTGCTGGATTATTCCCCTGTATCTGAATTATTGTGCTAACCCCTGAGTTGTATTGCGATTGTTGTAGCGATCATTGCGGTTACAGGGATTGGGAGGGGCGGGGGTAGAGGATGCTTGCGTGCAAGCGGGCTACCAGTTTTGTTCGGTTGGAGCGAGTCGCGGCGTGGACAGGAACGCGGTTCAGCGGTGCTTCGGGAGAGGCTGGATTTAAGGTTTTGAAAGCATATCGGTAAGCATTTGTCAACGTCAAAGTACTCAAATCTTAGTGGCTGAATCCTCCAGTTGACGGTTGGGGATTTAGTGAGAAGAAGATAGAATTGGCTGCTCAAAATTAATGCTCCTCGGATTCAGATCGTCCTCATATGCCCGCTTCGGATATTGTTGTCAAAGGCGCTCGTGAACATAATCTTCGCGACGTCAGTCTTGTTCTTCCTCGCAATCAATTGATTTGCTTAACCGGTGTTAGTGGAAGCGGAAAAAGTTCGTTTGCATTCGACACGGTGTTCGCGGAAGGGCAGCGAAGATACGTCGAAAGTCTTTCCAGTTTTGCTCGGCAATTCCTGGGGCAAATGCCCAAGCCGGATGTCGATCTTATTTCCGGTTTAAGTCCATCGATCTCAATTTCGCAGAAGTCTTCTGGGAATAATCCGCGAAGTACGGTAGGAACGATCACCGAAATTTATGACTTCCTAAGAATTTTATATGCGCGGGTGGGGGAGGGGTTTTGCCCAAAATGCAACCAGCCAATTTCGGCTCAAACGCGTGATCAAATCATCGGAAGTATTCTTCAGTTCAAGTCGGGAACGGAGTATTTAGTTCTGGCGCCGGTGGTGCGTGGGCAAAAAGGTGAGCACCGTGATCTTTTTATTGATCTAATTAAAAAAGGATTTGTTCGCGCTCGCGTTGACGGCGAGATCGTATCTTTGGGATCGGAAATTAATCTTGATCGATCAAAGCGACACCATATCGAAGTTGTGATCGACCGGTTAACCGCGAAGGCGGGGATTCGATCGCGTCTCTCGGAGTCGGTTGAGTCTGCACTGAAAATTGGTAAGGGCACGCTGATCATTGCTCAGGAACAGGAGGTCGGCGAGGCTCCAGTGAACCCAGAGATTCCAGACGGTCAGGAATTAGGTGGTGGGAACGCACGAAAGTCGCGAGCCAAGCGAACGCAGTTGGTGGAGGGAGATCGGGTCTATTCAGCCGATTACGCATGTGCCGCATGCGGGGTTAGTTTTGCTCCTCCAACTCCGCAAATGTTTAGTTTTAATAGCCCTCAGGGAATGTGCCCAAGTTGTGACGGCCTTGGTGAGGTATTTACGTTTGAACGTGATCTGTTGGTATCCAATTCCCAGAAGTCGTTTCAGCAAGGATGTTTTGATCTGCTTGGGAAGTGGAAAGAATTGGGGCGTTGGAAATGCCACATTTATCAGGGCGTAGCCGATACGGTCGAACGAGAGCAGGGGCTTGAGACGGGGCATCTGCTGGAAACCGCGTGGGAAGATTTGACCGAAGAGCAACAGGATATTTGGCTTTACGGAACCGGAGAGTTAAACATTACTTACACCTGGCGAGGTGGAAGTTCGCCGATGAAATACGGTGGCAAGTTTGCAGGCATTGTTGCTGAACTCGACGAAAAATATCGGAATACCAACGGTGCTGCAAAAATCCGAAAACTTGAAGAATATATGGCCGAGGTTCACTGCATCGAATGCGAAGGTGACCGGCTCAACCAGCAGGCTCGCCACTTTCGGTTAGAGACTCAGAATTCTCAGTTTTCAGAGCAACCAAGTTTGTCCTTGCCGCAGGTTTGCGATTTATCGATCGCAGATGCTCATGATTTTTTCTCCGGTCTGGTGTTAAACGGAACGCGGCAGTTTGTTGCAACCGAACCGCTCAAAGAGATCCGGAATCGTCTTGGGTTTTTGCTTAACGTCGGTTTGGAGTATCTCATGCTGAACCGGACGGCACCCACGCTTTCCGGCGGAGAGAGTCAGCGGATTCGATTGGCTGGGCAGATTGGTGCCGGACTCGTGGGAGTGCTTTATATCCTCGATGAACCATCGATCGGGCTTCATCCGCGGGATAACGACCGGTTGGTAAGCACCTTGCAGCATTTGAGAGATCTGGGGAACACGGTTGTTGTCGTTGAGCATGATGAAGACACAATGCGGGCTGCCGACTATCTGATCGATTTTGGCCCCGGTCCCGGCGTGCGTGGTGGTGAGGTTGTGGTCGAAGGCCACCCTTCAGAGATTATAAAGAATAAGGAAAGCCTGACCGCACGCTATTTGTCAGGTGATCTTGAAATCGAAATTCCGAAAGCTCGCCGAGCGTTTGATTCCGAGCGGGTCTTTCGGGTCAAAGGCGCACGTCACAACAATTTAAAAAATGTTGATGTGGAAATTCCATTAGGGAAATTTGTCTGTGTCACTGGCGTGAGTGGTAGTGGCAAGAGTTCACTCGTCAACGACATTGTTAAGGAGGAGTTGAGAGAGATTCTCAATGGAGGGATCAGTGAAGCGGGTGAGTTTGACGAACTCGAGGGCGTTGAGCTGATGGATAAGATGATCGCGATCGATCAGTCTCCCATTGGGCGAACGCCGCGTTCGAACCCGGGAACGTACATAAAATTGTTTGATGAGATTCGCAAACTCTATACGCAATTACCCGAAGCCAAAACGCGAGGTTATGCTCCGGGAAGGTTTAGCTTTAACGTAAAAGGCGGACGCTGTGAAGCTTGTGAAGGAAATGGGTCAAACAAGCTCGAAATGGATTTCTTGGCCGACGTCTGGGTCACCTGTCCTGTTTGCATGGGACAACGATTCAACCGCGAAACTTTGCAGGTCAAGTTTCGCGAGAAATCAATCGCAGACGTTTTGAATATGGACATTCAAGAAGCGATGGGATTCTTTAAGAACATTCCCAAAGTGCTTACGAAACTAGAAACGTTACACGCCGTTGGGCTCGACTATCTAAAGATTGGCCAACCGTCACCAACGCTATCGGGCGGAGAGGCTCAGCGAATCAAGCTCGCCCGAGAGCTCGTGAAACGTAGTACCGGTAAAACGCTTTATCTCCTGGATGAGCCGACGACGGGATTGCATTTTGCTGACATTTCGTTGCTGTTGAAAGTGTTGCAGAACTTTGTTGACGCAGGCAACACCGTGTTGGTGGTGGAGCACAATCTTGATGTTATCAAGACAGCGGACTGGATTATTGATATTGGGCCGGAGGGTGGTTCAGGCGGTGGGCGTGTCGTTTGTGCAGGAACTCCCGAAGACGTCGCGGCGTGTCCCGAATCCTACACGGGTAAAGCGTTGAAAAAGGCACTTGCTCCGCGGCCAGTGATTGCGAAGCCAGCGACCTCGAAGGCAAAGACACCCGTTCAGGCATCGGAAATTAAGGTTCGTGGCGCCCAGCAGCATAGTCTGCGAACGGTGGATGTTGATATCGCCCGCGACAAGATGACCGTGTTCTGTGGACCCAGTGGAAGCGGCAAAAGTTCGCTTGCCATGGATACGATTTACGCTGAAGGGCAGCGACGGTATGTCGAGAGTTTGAGTTCTTATGCAAGGCAATTTGTAAATCAGTTAGAAAAGCCTCGTGTTGAGCAGATCGAAGGGCTTTCTCCAGCGATTGCCATTGAGCAAAAAAACCTTGGCTCTACCCCGCGAAGTACCGTGGGGACGGTAACCGAGGTTTACGACTATCTCCGGATTTTGCAGGCCCGTTTGGGAACGCCGTATTGTCCCGGATGCGATGTGCCCATTGGTACACAGACCAGCGATGACATTGTTGACAAACTTCTACAATACAAAGAGGGAACGCGGTTGTTGCTGATGGCGCCAATTTCACTGGATGCTAATCAGACTTACGAGCAGTTGTGGGAGGAGATTCGATCCAATGGTTTCGTGCGAGTGCGGATTGATCAAGTCACTTACGGAATTGATGAAGTTCCGTTGCTTAATCGCCGTTCGCGGCACAATGTTGAGATCGTCGTGGATCGTATTTCGATTAAGAAAGCGTCTCGCGGGCGGATTGCCGAGAGTGTTGAATCGGCATTGGCAATTGGGAAGGGCGTTTTAACGATCGCCGAACCGGTTGATAAGGTTTCCGAGCAACATTGGACGACTGTCAAGCATAGCCAGCATTTATCCTGTGGTTGTTGTGGTCGCAGTTTCGACGCGTTAACTCCGCATAATTTTTCATTCAATAGCCAGCTTGGTTGGTGTCGGGATTGTGAGGGAATCGGTACGCAAACGGGAGCGGATCCGGCGGCGATTATGAATGACGCCGAATTGTCCCTCCGCCAAGGTGCGATATCGCTGTGGCCAAATATAAATTCAGCCGTCTCACAGAAAATGCTGGAATCCTGGACAACCGGGACTGGAATTCCAATCGATGTCCCTTTTGATCAGTTAGAAGCACGCCATCGAAGAATGGTCTTTTACGGCACGGATGATCGATGGTTTGAGGTGGTCAATGGTGATGACGAGATGTTGTTTTCGTTCCAGTACAAAGGGGTCTATCCGACGATGGAAGAGGCCTCGCGATTATCGGCTAATTTGCGGCAGCGGATGCAGTCTTTGATTGGGGAAGTGGAGTGTGGCGGATGTGGTGGAAGTCGCTTGCGAGATGACGCTGCGGCAGTCCGTTTTCGGGATGTTACGATCGACGGTATTTGCCGGATGCCGATGGGGTTGCTTGCGAAAACGATTAAGAAATGGAAACTGGATCCTCGCGAGAAGAAAATTGCCGGGGAGTTGATCCGGGAGATCGCTGCACGGGTCGATTTCCTGAATGACGTTGGTTTGGAGTATTTGACACTCAATCGAACTGCGGCATCGCTTTCCAATGGAGAGGCTCAACGAATTCGGTTGGCGAGTCAGTTAGGGAGTGGTTTGTGCGGGGTTCTTTATGTTTTGGATGAGCCGACTATCGGCCTGCACCCTCGTGATAATAAGCGGCTGCTGAAGGCACTGCACCGGCTTCGTGACTTAGGCAACACGATGATTGTTGTTGAGCATGACAAGGAGGTAATCGAGAACAGCGATGCGATCTGTGACTTTGGCCCCAAAGCGGGAAGTGGCGGTGGCCAAATTGTTGCTTCGGGAACACCAGCGGAATTGGCCAAAAAGCGTGGCTCGGTAACGGGTCCTTACCTGAGCGGTAAAAAGGCTATCCCAATTCCGAGTAATCGCCGCCCTGCCCTTTCGCTCGATCTTGAGGAACAAATTAAAGCGAAAACGGTGAAAAAGAAGGTAAAGAAAAAGGCAGTTACCAAGAAGAAAGTTGCTAAGAAAACAGAGACATTAGCGCGGACGCTCGATGTTGTTGGCGCTCGACACAACAACCTAAAAGACATCGAGGTAAAGTTCCCACTGGAAACGCTGACCGTTGTCACGGGGCCGAGTGGTTGTGGAAAAAGTTCACTGGTCAACGATATTTTGTTTAAAGCTCTGTCTCGTCGGCTCCATCGATCCACTCAGACGCCGGGTGCCCATAAGGGAATTCGTGGAATTGAGAATGTCAATAAAGTGATTCGCGTTGACCAAACGCCGCTTGGTAATTCTCCTTCTTCGAATCCAGCGACTTATACGGGAGCGTTTGATTCGATTCGCGATTTGTTCGCGCATCTTCCAGATTCAAAAATCCGCGGCTACACCGCTCGAAGGTTTAGCTTCAATGTGCCCGGAGGGCGCTGTGAGGAATGTACTGGGAACGGACATATTTGCATCGAAATGCATTTCCTTCCAGATGTCTGGGTGCCCTGTGAAACCTGTCAGGGGCGTCGCTACAACGAAGAAACGCTCGCCGTTAAATACAATGGTAAAAACATTGATGATGTACTGAAGATGAGTTGCGCGGAAGCGGCAAAACTCTTCCATAATATTCCCAAAATTCGCCGAATTCTGCAGACGCTGTGTGATGTGGGACTTGATTATCTTACGTTGGGGCAAAGCGCTCCCACGCTCTCCGGGGGTGAAGCTCAACGCGTTAAGTTGTCGGCCGAATTGGCCCGGCCCGATACCGGTCGCACGATGTATCTTTTGGACGAGCCTACCACCGGGTTGCATTTTGAAGACTTGCAGAAGCTGCTCGATGTGGTGCAGCGATTGATCGACATTGGTAACACAGTGGTTCTGATCGAACACAATTTAGATATGATCAAAGCTGCGGATTGGGTCGTCGATTTAGGACCCGAGGCTGGAGCTGGCGGAGGCAATATTGTCATTCAGGGAACTCCTGAAATGATTGTTGAGTACGCACAGCGGGCCCGGGAAAAGGCTGGGAAATCCGGAAAGAGTAAAGCCTCGATGCCGAGGAGCTGGACTGGAGAAGCCCTCGAGCCAGTGTTGGCTTCCGATCCTTATAAGAAACGAAAGGTCTACGACCCCTCGACCGACGATCGGTGGAAAAAAGGCGACATGGACATCGAAGATGTTGGCGCCAATGCACAGATGCCTTGGGAGTCTGACGGAAGGCAATGGCACACCAAGGATCGTGTTGGCAGAGCTGGAGAGCCTGTTAAGTGGGACGGCGAAGTTCTTGCTCGCGTGGTTGATTATATTCAGCAGCACGAAGGGTTTGGCGAAACCAATTGGAACGATAGATCAACGGTGTCGATTCAGGGAACCAAGAAAAGTCAGGGTGCGTTTTTGGAAGCATCGACGGGAGATCCGTGGTTCTTGAAAATGAAATTCCGAGCGAGACCTAAGACCTTTAGGCGAGAGGAGTTGGTTGACCAGATCCCGTTGTTAAGGCCCAACGATATGGAAGATGTTCCGGTTTATGGGAACACTCCACGGGTGAAAATTGCTGCTGGAAAAGCCTCTTGGCAGGAGATCGAAATCAAGGTTCATACTCTCACCGAAATCGATATTCCCGGTTTTTGGAGTTTCCTGGATGATGCCATCGCGAGCTTTCGGAATAAAGCAGAGGCAAAGCCAATCGATGTAAAGGCTGAGACACCCTGGGCAAAACTGGGCGAAAAATGGCATTTCATGAGAAAGGGTTTTGCCAGTGGCACCGAGATTCACTGGGAGCCTGAGGTGCTTGAAACGCTTCATCAGGTTATTCAAACTGCGGTGCCCGACGGGAAATTTGTCTGGGGTGATGAGCAGGTCGTCGAAATTTTTCTGCCGAGTCAAGAGAGGCCATGGGCCAGTATCGAGACGAAGAAAAACGATGCCGTGAAATTGCAGTTGTCCCGGCCTGTCGATGCCGGAGGGATTGATTCGATTACCGTTTTTGAAGAAGAACCGGTGGTGAGAACGGAGGATGGATTTGATTTTGTTGAAATGAGTTTCTCTCAAATCGAACAGGTAAGCAGCGAAGAGTTGAAGAGTTACCTGGTCGAACATGCAGGATCGATCCCACACTAGGGTTCGGATCTTAGTTTATTTAGTTTTGTTTTTAAGTTGATTGTTTGCGTTTTTAAGAGTGGTGATCTATGAGTAATTCCATCGTATCTCAGGTTCCTAAGAACCTCCTTTTTCAATACCGTATCGCTTGCAAAAAGTTTCCCGGCAAACCTGGTGGGAAGATTGAGCTTACCGAGGCTTTCCGGATTCCCAATTTTGGCGCTTTTGAAGGGCAGGTCGATTTTGCTGATATGCGGGTCGGTTGGAGTGAGGAGGGATTGTTCTTTCGCTTAGAAGTAAACAAAAAAGAGCAATCGCTTTGGTGTCGTGAAACACAGTTGCTTGACAGTGATGGTCTTCAGGTCTGGATTGATACACGGGATGTACACAATGTTCATCGCGCTTCTAAATTTTGCCATTGGTTTGTTTTATTGCCTAGCGGCGGGGGAATTCGAAACGAAAGCCCCATGGCTTCGATGCTGAAGATCAATCGAAGTCGAGATGATTCTCCGACGATTAACCGGTTTAAAATAGACGTGAAATCGAAGATCACAAAACAGGGTTATAGTTTAACCGCGTTTATTCCTGGCAAAGCACTCCATGGTTGGAATACGGATGACCATCAATTTGTTGGTTTTAATTATGCAGTGAACGATCGCGAATTAGGCTGGCAAACACTGGCCATGGGGCCTGAATTGCCGATTATGGAAGACCCTAGTCTTTGGCAAACGCTGCACTTGGTTGACTGAAATTGTGTCTGCCAAACTCGAACTAGCGAAACGTTGGTTAGTCTTCGAAGCAGTACAAATTGTTTTCGCCACGAATGAATATTTGATTTCCAGCGAGGGCGGGTGTGGCGTCGACTGCTTCACCGAGATCGTTGGTCGCAGCAATATTTAATTCATTACCGTGGTTGAGAACGACCGTTTTGCCGCTTCTGCCGGTGATAAAGACATGCCCGTCGGCGGCCACCATTGATGAATAAATCGCGCGAATTCCATCGAGGCGGGAAGTTTCAATAATGGTCTCGCCCGTTTTTGCATCGACTGCCGTTAGTACGGCAGAACTTGATTTGGAACCGTAGAGGGTTCCATCGTAAAGTACACCCGTCGGGACGTAAGGGCCAATGTCGCGTGTGTTCCAAATGATTTTATCGGTGTCGGTAATGTCTCCACGGCTGTCCAGAGGAATTGCATAGCAGGCGGAGTTGCGGAATCCTGTCATGCAGATCGCAAAGTCATCCAAGATAATCGGGGTCGGGATTGGGTTGCCGGTTTGGCCTCCGCATTCCCATAAAAGCGATCCATCTGCGAGGTCGTAGCTCTTCACTTTGGTTGCGTTTGCAATCACCTGTACACCACCCCCGTGTTCGACAATCCGAGGAGTAGCCCATCCCGTCGGTTCCACGCGGTCTTTTTTCCAGATTGTCTTGCCGGTAGTCGCATCCATGGTTTCGATAAATGAATCTCCTTCGTGATCCCAGATCACGCAGAGTTTGTTTTTAAAGAGGGCCGGCGACGCGCCTTCACCGAAGGAGTTTCGGGTAGACATTTTTCCAAAATTGCGTTTCCAGACAAGCTTGCCGTCCATGTCGACGCAGAATAAACCGAAGGAACCGAACGAAGCATAGATGTGCTTTCCGTCGGTGACCGGAGAAGCTGAGCAGAAGGTGTTAGTGCTGTGTTTCCCTTCGTGCGGAACCGTTTCGGTTAATTTAGTTTTCCATTCAATCGTGCCATCGTCTCGATTGAGGCAAAGAAGGTAAAACTCGTTGATGGTCGTTGGTGGTTTGCCGCGTCCGAACCGCCCGCGAGACCGTCCGCCGCCTGGGCGTCCCTGCGATTGCGTGGTGGGAGGCGCAGCTTCTTTTTCGCCGGACGGTGTCTTGCCGGTGTCGACAGCGGTCATCAGGTAGACTTTGTCCTCCCAGACAATCGGGCTCGAACTACCTTTGCCGGGGATCGGCGTTTTCCACTTTAGGTTTTCACTGTCGCCACTCCACTCAACTGGCGGTTTGGCCGTTGTTGAGACGCCATTTCCAGTGGGGCCTCGGAATTGTTGCCAATTGGAATTTGCATCTTGAGCAAAGGAGTTGTGGTCGACCGAGACGAAGCAGAGGACACACGCGATTAAGCAGATCAGCCGTGGAAAGATCGTCATTTTTTGCTTTCGATTGCAAGTGTGGGGTACAAATTTGGCGATAAATTATTTAGCCGCAGTTTTAGCAAACCAGACCTAGAGACGCAAAAGGGGTTCAAAAGATCGGTAATTTGTCTGGTTTGTGCCGTCGGCAGTTGTGGACACGCGTAATTTAGCGATGGCAGACCTGACATTTAGAATTTTATTTAAATAATAATTTCAATGCATTGGCCGAAACCCAATGCGATGGTGGCCTTGCCGTTGAACCATCGCTTTTCGGGAATTTTGAAGTTTGGTGAACCAAAAGACATTTGGGCATTTTGGTGCGGGACTACAATTGAATTAAACCGGTAATTTTTTTATCTTAGGAGCATTCTTACGCTCCATTTTTGCAAGCACTGCGATTTAAATGACTGACGAGAAAAAAGACCGCCGAGAGTTCCTCGGTGTTGCCGGTGTGGCGGCGGCTTCGGGTATCCTAGCGGCAAAATCCGGAACACAAGAGCCAGCGGCCGCCGATGGCGTTGTCGATCCGAGCTCCTATTTCCAGCCCAAGTCTTATTGGGAGGAACGCATCAAAGCCCCCGATGATGGCAAAAAGTATGGTTGGTTTATTGACACCCGCCGTTGCTTTGGCTGCCATGGTTGCGAGGTTTCTTGTAAAGCCGAGAACGACGTTCCGCTAGGCAATTATATTCGCCAAACTTTTTTTCAAGATGTTGGTGAGTACCCGAAGGTAGCAAGAATGTTTCTACCGATGGCGTGTCAGCATTGTGAGGACGCCCCCTGCATCAAGGCTTGCCCTTGCGGCGCTCTCCATAAACGAGAGGGAGGAAGCGTCGTCATTGATTATGAAAAATGTTGTGGCCACGCGACTTGTGTAGAGGTTTGTCCCTATGGAGCAATTTACATTGATCCCTCCGCGAATCAGGCGGTCAAGTGCCATAATTGCTATCACCGAATAGATGAAGAGATGGAGCCTGCCTGTGCTTCGACGTGTCCTTCGGATGCGATTCACTTTGGTGATTTGAACGATCCAAACTCCAAAGTCTCGTTAGCCATGAAAGCGGCTGGTGAAAATGATATTGAGTTAGTGCAACTGCGTGGCGAGAAGGAGACCAAGCCAAGAATGTGGTTTGCTGGTCCAGCGCCTGCTCAAATTGAACCGCGAGTGCCACGTGAAGGCGAGTCTTACAACAATGACGCCTACAATATTTACAACTGGAAAGAGTAATTTCAATTGATTGAGTGCTTCGCCATAAGCCGTTCGCCTGGCTTTACCTCTTGCTTGAGGGTGCACCCGACCGCAACTTGCTTTACAGACGGCCTAAGGGTTTAGGCTTCGTATCAAAATAAAAAAGATAAAGAATAATGACTAGTGATTCTTCCCGCGATTCAGTGCAGACACGACGTAGGTTCTTACAGCTTGGGGCGGCAACGGTTTCAGCTTCCGTTTTGTCGGGCTGCAAGCAAGACGAAGTAATTCAAGATCCGCAGGCTAAGCAGTCCGTTGCGGCGACTCAAGAGCAAGCCGGAAGCAATGCGCCTCCGCAGGGAATTGATCTTGAAAAGTGGAAGAAACTCAAGGGTGAGGCGTATCCTGCAGGGACAGAAAACACTCCTGGCGTTTGTCCTTTGCCGGGGCCCAATGCAAAACGGCAGTGGCCTGATCCAAATAAATACAAAGGCACTAAAAAAGTTCCTGGCATGTGTCAGTTGTGCAGCACCATTTGCGGGATTGTCGGACATGTAAAAGACGGGCGCCTGATTAAATTGGAGGGTAATCCCAACGACCCTAACAGTCGTGGTCGATTGTGTGCACGTGGCCATGCTGGACTTAATCACCAGTACCATCCCGAGCGTTTGCTTTATCCGATCAAGCGGGTGGGTAAGCGTGGTGAGGGGAAATGGAAACGATTGACTTGGGATGAAGCGTTAAACGAAATTTCAACCAAGCTTAAACCGATTCGGGATTCAGGGAATCCAGAGAGATTTGCTTTTCATCAGGGTCGCCAGCGTTCCAAAGACGCACTGAAGCGGTTCTTAGATGCATTTGGTACCAAAACACAACTGTCCCATCGCAGTCTATGCAGTGGTAATCGACGGGCGGCGAATCTAGCTTACCTGTGGGAGTCGGACTGGGATCTTAATGATGTCGAGAATTCAAAGTACATTTTGAATTTTGGTTCCAATGCATTCGAAGCACATCAAGGTCATATCCCGTTTGCAAATCGCATTCAGAATGGTCGCTTCAACAATGGTGCCAAAATGGTGACGTTCGATGTTCGACTCTCCAATACAGCGGGAGCCAGCGACGAATGGTTTGCTCCGTTCCCGGGAACTGATGGCGCCGTTGCTTTGGCAATGTGCCAGACAATTCTCAATGAGGGAGTTTACGATGAGAGTTTTGTCAATGGTTGGACGACGAGCAGCGTTGATGAATTGAAATCGCATCTGAAGGATTCAACACCTGAATGGGCCGAGTCTGTTTCCGGTGTTCCCGCAGCGGACATAAAAAGAATTGCGTTAGAATTTGCAGCAGCGGCACCGGCGGCGACGACGATGTGTAATCGTGGTTCCTCGGCTCATCTAAACGGGTTCTACAATGATCGCGCAATCGGTCTTCTCAACGGCTTGGTTGGAAGTGTCGGGAAAAAAGGAGGCTGGTGTTGGTCGCCATGGGGTGGCTTGGATCCGATTGTAAAAACACCAGCGATGCCACCTTCAGCGAAGACCTGGAGCGTTCTCGAAGATCCACCGGAGTATCCATTGGCGAACGTCTGGAGGCGGATGCGGGTCGGTGAAATTATTTACCTGTATCTTTTGCAGGAGCGAACAAAAATTGATGCGTACATGACCTATAATCTTGACGCACCAATGACTTGGCCAGAGGAAAGTTTGACCAAAGATGTTATGTGCGATGAGGAGCTAATTCCGTATCACGTTTGCATCAACCCGTTTTACAATGAAACCGCTCACTATGCTGA
>JAQXDZ010000001.1 GCA_029251085.1 Mariniblastus sp. | reverse complement strand
CATTCAATTTTCATTTTAGACACCAATATCATCATTAGTTATAACTGTTTTTTCAAAATCATTGTCTCAGTTTAACAAATCAACTTGCTGATTTTCGGAGTTTCGATGCGTATCGCCTTTCTCTTGTTTTTTCTTCTCGGTTCGGTGGGCATTGCCCAGGAATCAGGTAGTAGTTACCCAAAGCTAATTGATCTCGACGATCAGGCCTATCGTCAGGTAGTCGTGGATCACGAGCCAGGACAATATCTTGGGCATCCCACGACTTGCCTTCTGGAAGATGGCAAGACGATGCTTTGCGTTTACCCGAAGGGTCACGGGCGAGGTTCCATTGTCTACAAACGGAGTAATGATGGAGGTTTGACGTGGAGTGATCGGCTCCCGACCCCCGCGAACTGGTCGACATCGAAGGAGGTTCCGACGCTCCACCGAGTCGTGGATGCTGACGGAAAGAAACGGATCATCATGTGGTCTGGGTTGTATCCCGCTAAATTAGCGGTCTCCGAAGATGATGGGAAAAGTTGGGGAGACCTCAAGCCTGTTGGAGATTGGGGTGGGATCGTAGTTATGGGTTTCGTTGAAAAACTCAACACAGGCCCGGGGCACTACATGGCGATGTTTCACGACGATGGAAGATTTTTTGCGAAGACGCCAGCAAAAAATAAGACGAGGACGTTTGACCTGTATAAAACATTCTCGACTGACGGCGGTCTGACCTGGTCATTTCCCGAATCCGTATACCGGTCCTCGGATGTTCATCTTTGCGAGCCGGGGTGTATTCGCTCGCCTGATGGAAAGAAGTTAGCAGTTCTCCTTCGCGAGAACGCGCGGCGCAAAAATTCCCACATCATTTTTTCAGAGGATGAGGGAAAGACGTGGTCCAAGCCACGCGAACTGCCGTTGGCACTGACGGGGGATCGACATACGGGGAAGTATGGAGCCGACGGTCGTCTGTTTATCAGTTTTCGATGCAACTCTCCCACAGATAAACGAAAGAGTCGACCATTCGAAGGGGACTGGGTCGGTTGGGTTGGAACCTGGGAAGACCTAGAAAATGGCAGCGACGGACAGTATTCCGTACGGTTGAAAGACAATAAAAAAGGATACGATACGACTTACCCTGGAGTCGAGGTTCTGCCAGATGATACGTTTGTGGTGACTACCTATGGGCATTGGTCGCAGGGCGAGCAGCCTTATATTTTAAGTGTGCGATTTAAATTGAGTGAACTCGATACAATGGCTAAATGAACTGATAGACTGTGAGATATCCCATTTTTGATCCTGGCCCCATTTCAATGGCTGAGAGATTTTCATGAACACTGACAACCAACACAACAACCCTTACACACCGCAGGGGCAAATGCCTACGACTACGCTGGGCCCAAAGCATAGCCCCAAGGACGGACCGATCCGCAAGGTGGACGTCCGGCCAATAGAGTTGTTGAGTCGGTCTAAGGAATTGATTGGTAATCAATATGGATTGTTTCTTGGAATCTCATTGGTGGGGATTCTTGTTGGCTCGATGGTCCCATTTGGGATTGTGATGGGGCCAATGTTGATCGGTATCTACTTGTGCTTTTTGCACCGCCAGGCGGGACGGCAGGTCGAATTTGGAACTCTGTTTAAGGGGTTTGATCAATTTGGTGATGGACTAATTGCTTATTTGATCATGGTTGGTTTTTCAATCGCCATGTCGCTGTTGACGGTTGGTTTTTTTCTAGTTGTTGGCTTAGCTGCAATGGCGTTGATTGCTGGGACGATGGAGGGGGATGCTGCGGCAGGTGTTGGAATCGGTTTGGGAATCCTGATTTACATTCTCTTTTTTGTGGCGCTCATGGTTGTCAGCGCTTTGATTAACCTACCATTTGTTTTTGCGTTTCAGTTGATTGCCGATCGAAAGCTCTCCGGCACCGAAGCGATCAAGCAGAGTTGGGCGGGTGCGAAACTGAACTTTGGTGGAATCGTTTGGTACATGCTGGTCAACTATTTCCTTTTAGTGTTGGCCGCGATGGCATGTTACATCCCCGCCATTCTGCTGATGCCAGTCTCAATGGGAGGACTGTTTTTGTTGTACAGCGATATCTATCGAGGCGAATGATGCAATCGTTACTGAAGCAAGTCGCCCGATGTTTTGAGGGCTAAGTTAGCGCGAGATAGGGATGTAATCCTAGGGCGTTTTTTTAAACGTTTGATTCGATTGGTGCTGAATCAAGTCAATCGATTTTTTCGCAAAACGCTCGCCAAGGATGCGGTATCCCTCCGGATGGTAATGCAAGTCGTGGATGACTTTCCCGTCAACTTTCCGATCGTTGAGGTCGTCCGTATCAACCCATTCGGTTTTGGGTTGAGATTCGGCAAACTCTTTCTGGATGCGACGAATATTCAACCGACCTTCCAATCGCTTTTGTACATCGAGCCCACTGTCGCTGATTCGGCCAATGACCATATGAAGCTCTTTGATTTTTAGATCTGATTCCAGTTGAGTCCGTAGTTCTTTGAGATAGGCGTCGTAGGCTGTGTTGTTGAGGTCTGATTCACCTTGCATCCAGACCAGTGTGACAGATTGGATCGTTTGTCCTTCGATTGCCGTCGTCACTTTTTTGGTTAGCCGGCCGTAAAGTTCACCTCTAACTTTAGGAACACGGCCAGTTGTTGGCGGCGGGAATTCGTGGTTCGACTTGCACCAGCTACGAATCGACTGACCGCTCGCCGCGTCTTTGACGATGATCACGTTATCTTTCCCAAAGGCTTTTGACACAGTGGGGGTGAATGACAATTCGGGATTCATCCCGACCATGTTCGACTGTCCAGAGAGAATAAACAGATGTTTCCCCTCCGTGGATGTGATTTCACCAGCCCATGCTGCCGAGCTTAACAGGTGGATGGCGCTCACTGTGATAGCTAAAAATAGAGACGCGGCTGGATTCTTAATACTGATCATTGAGCGTTCTGGGGAATTATCTATTTTGAAAGTGCTGAATTGCTAACGCTACTTCTTTGTGGGTTTTAGTTTTGCGCGAATCATTTCAACGAGCTGCTCAGCTTCATCGAGTTCGACCGGCCGCATGCTCATCCAGCCTCCTTTAGAGGTCAGGAAGTTAGCGACCTCTTGGGCATCCGCCAACGCGGCGTCCCAATCCTCGAGAGCAACATAGGTTTTTGCTCGGGCGCGAATGTGCATGTAGTTGTAAACGGGTTTTCGGAGCTTTCGTCCTCGTTCGTCGACTGCTTCGGGGTCAAACGGCGGTGCGATTTTAAAGATAAGTTTTTTGGCTTGATCGATCTTGCCGCTTTCCAGAAGTGCAACGACCGCTTCCTCGTCTTGCCTGTCAATCAGGTTCGGGATGAGTTGCGAACGCGTCCTGCTCATCGTTAGTCCGGAGTTGACGAGTGCGATGCTGCCATCGGGTCGGAAAACGAGTGCATTAGGTTGTTGATCCTCGTCGAGAATTCCAAGCTGCTGAACGAGAGGATTTTCGAGTCCCCCTTGGACTACCAATGTCTGGCAGCCGAGCGATTTTTCTTCGAGATATTTTTCGACAGGGCCAGTGTTCTCGTCCAAAACTGCCACCATGACCTGGGTGTCGTCGAGTGCTCTCTTATCGATATAGGGATTCAAGTATCTGGTTACCGCACTTGGCAATGGAGATTTTTCATTTTCGACCCAACTATGGGTGAACAAAACGATTGTCCATTTTCCCTTGCAGTCTTGAGGGATCCGAATCTTTTTCCCATCGAGCGTTTTCAGCTCTGCCTGGAAGCGTCGCTCGAATTGGTCGGGATGTCCTTGTCCAAGAATCCACTGCTGCCTGCGTCCGTAAGACCAACCGGCAGTGAAAGGTACACGAAAGATCCAATACCGGTGGTAACGGTCGAGCAAAAAAGATGCATAAGTCCACATCGAAGGTTCGTCGATATGTTGCGCGAGAATCAGTTCACGATACTCTTCATGAAGATCTGGATCTGCGACGTCGAGTGCAAGTAACGATGCGGCGGCCAACGCGATGCCGGGCGCACTTTTTCCTCCTGATGATTGGACAAAATCACGGATGATTGGCTCCGGTTCAGCTTGTGGGTCGCGAAGCGATTCTTTGGCGAGGCAGAATCGAGCAATGATATCTGCCCCTTTGGGCATTTCAGAATCTAATGCCGTTTTCGATTCCTCAACCGCTTTGAGATAGTAGGAGTGTTTGGTGGTCAGTTTCCAAAGTCCAAGTTGTGCAATGATCAGGCGATTGCGCACGATCCAAAGATCGGGAGCGTTGGGATGATCGGCGATCGCTTTGCTGCAGAGTTTGCTTGCTTTTTGGTAAGCGGATTGAGTTTCTTTAAACGTAGCCCGGTAGCGCATCGGGGACTTAATAAAACAGTCCTGAATCTCTTTGAGTGTTTTCTCTGGAACTGAGGCATTCGTTCGTTTGATTGGCTTAGAAATCGACTTTAGTTCGGGAGGAAGAGCGGGGTTGAATTCACCTTCCGTCTCGATAATGAAAAAGTCACCGGCAAAAAGAGAGGAGAGTTGGTTGACGTATCGTTCTCTACTCCAGTCCCTGGCCAAAGAAGATTGAAACCATCGTTCGTGGTCTCGGGTGCCATCGTCGCCAACTTTTTTTCGTGTCGAGCCTGCCATGACCAAAGCGGCGTAGCCTGTGGGAGTGAGGGTGACCATCGCGGTGTCTTTCCTGGCGAAGGTTTTGTACATCCGGTTTTCGCGACCTTCGGGAAGATGCAGGGCAGGCCAGTCGACACCATTGTCTCGCAGGATTTTCTCACCGGCGTCGGGAAGTTGATCGACATTGAAGCTGATAATCCGTATTCGTCCCTCCATGTCGGCTTTGTGTGCTTTGCAGTGAGCAACAAGTCCGTCAAAGTCTTTCTTGCCGTGTTCTTCTTTTGTCCAGAAATAGAGAACGGTAGTTTGTCCCAAAATGTCGGCCGGCAGATGGATCATCTGACCATCACTTCTCTCGAACGTTCCGCAAAAAGGCGCTCCAAAAACCTGGCCGCCCAGTTTTTCACGCTGGAAGTTGATCATGTCGAGATCCCCCGCAAACCGATCAGTCATCTGTTCGCGAATGTTTTTAATCATGCGTGGGTCACCCAGCTCAAGGGCCATTAACATTGCAGTGCGAAGCATCCTGGCATCGGCTGGCGTGTCACGATAGCGGTCGATCATGGGTGCGAGAGCTGCGAGTCGAGTTTCGGCATCGGCTCCTTGCCGAGCTAATTCTGTTTGTGTTAACAGAATGTCGGCTTCGAATCGGAGGTCGGCATACTTGTTGGGGGCTTTGACTAACGCCTTACAGGTCTCCAACAGCGCTTCTCGATTACGGGAGGAGTCGTCCATTTCGAAGAGGCGTTGTTGCGCCTTGAAAACGATCGTAAGGATTTCAAAACGGTTAGGAGCGGTTGGATTGGCGTCGATTAGTTTACCGGCATCGCGAATCAAGCGTTTCACCGCGAGTCGTTGGCGAGCCGAGGAGGCTCCATCTTTTTGTTGTTCTGCGAGACTGGTTTTTAGCGTCTCAATTTTTTCCTTTGCGATTGGAGTGCCGCTGTCTTGCGCGAGTACCGCGCTGGACAACCAGAGGTTCACAAAAACCGCAAAAATGAAACATTGAAAAAGGTGCTTGGTCATGTCGTATTTCGTTATTGAGCGGGAACCAGTTTGATTTCTTTCATCGTGACGCCGCGATTGGGCGCTCGGCAGGTAAACATGAGTGTGTTTCTGCCTTCTTTGAGATCGATTGTGACTGGCTTGGATTGCTCCCACATTCCTTTGGTATAGGGGAGTGAGATATCGATGAGTGTTCGCCGATTTAATCGGAGGATGATCTCCTGTTTGGGAGATACTGTGGCAACGTCGGCGACCAGTGTGTAGGCGCCTGCTGCGGGAGCTTCGACCGAGTATCTAATGAGTTCCGGGCGTTGCCCCAGGCGGCCGTAATGAATTTGAGTTCCACCGTCCCAACTTTTCATAAAAGCAACTTTATCGGTGCTGTTCGTTGGCCGATCGCAGGCGGCGGCCGGGATGGTAATGATTCCATCATCGCCAAACACGATCGTTTTATCTGATTCCGGGATCTCAATTTCTTCGCCCTTTTCATCGCCTAGGAGGTCATCCGATTCCCCTAGCTTCATTCCGCCTGCCAGTTCAAGGGCTTCGATCTCGGCGTCTTCAACGATCGCCCGCTTTTTATAAAAAGCGAGTCCGTCCCAAAATCCACCACCGCTTCCATACTGCCGGATGCTAACATCGGGCTCGCCAAGTGAATCGCCGATCCATTGAGCGCGTAGAACTTGTAGATAATCGTCAGTATGTTCGCGTGCTTGCGAGTCAAGAAGGAAGTCGAGTCCTCCCTGCGGGCCGCACCAGGCACTTGACCACCAGGCTCCAAGGCAAACGACCCAGCCATCAGGTGTCCAGTGACACATCGCTCCGTGGCCGGTTTGGGTTGAGGCTCGCGATGGAATTCCAAACGCTCGAGTTGCTAAACGGCCATAAAATGCTCGCCTGCCGCAAATGCCACCAAGAGCAATATGTTGCTGGGCGGGTGTGCCAAGGGAGGGGTCGGAGGTCGGGCTGACGTAGGGAACGTCACTCTTCACGATTCTTACGTATCGCCATTTGTAATCGGGATTAGTGATATGGTCCGGTCGGTAGTTCTGCATCATCTTGCGAGTCCATGCCAAATCTTCGTTGCTGTAGGGATCATCGGTGATGAAACGACATTCCCAAGTGTTCATGTCTTTGAAGGCTGGGTCTAATTCCCCGTTAAGAAATGCTTTTTCATAATGGAGATAGCGTTCTACCTGATCGACAGTGGTTTGAGTTCGGTAGACGATGTTGTGGACGCCACCTTTTTCCTTGCCGATTAACCAGGGCATGTGGATCGCGGTCCCCAGGGCGAGTCGTTGAAAAATGCTACCGACCTCACGGGCGCGCTGGCTCTTTTCCAAGATCGCGGTGTAGACTTGCATCGCTTCGCCATATTCTCCGCCGTTCGCCCCGCCTGCAATTAGGATCTGCTTCATCAACGCTTCATCAGCGAAGAGCTGTTCCAAGAGTTTTGCTTCGGCAGGTCCTTGCTGTGCGAATTCTGCGAGTCCCTGTGGAGTGGCGTTTCGAATAATCGCTGCCTTCAGCAGTTTGGAGTCAAGCGAATCAGAGGCGAGGAACTTATCAATATCTGTTTGAAGCGCTCTCGCTTTAAATAACGCAGTGGCTTCCGCCTGCTCTTTTTCTTTTTCGTAATTCTTTTTCGCAACTGCGTTTTCTTCCTCGGCTGGGGGCTTAATATTCGCCAGTGCGGATCGCGCGTCGAGAAAAGCTTGTTTCTGATCAGGGGCAATTGCGGGAAGAGCCGCTTCAATTTCTGAGTTCAGCGAACTTAACTCGTCGGTGTATTGCGTTAAAAGTTCTTTGCCGCGGGGGGTGAGTTGGATTCCAGATTTGCTGTTCTGTGCCTGAGCTATTTGGGCCAGCCCCACGCAGTAAATGCAAACGGCGATAATCGAGGCAATCTGTTTTCGTGATCTCATCATCGATTTCCTTGTTAGTTCCTCTCTTAGTCTCTCTCACTCAGCGCTGTCATTGCTTGGCGATTATCGTTGGCGATTATCGTTGGTATACCGGGATGTACCGATAGGGGGTTCCAAGGGTAATGATTGCCATCGGTGTCTTGTGGGGGTGTGGTTCTTTTTCCAAATCGTTCCAAGATCCATCCGGCTGCTGAAGTCCAATAAGCGAGTCACGAATTTTGGGATACCATTTGGCGTAGTGATCTCCTCCGGCCTGAACCATCGCTTGGATGGCGTAATAATGGGCGTAGTAAAAGTGCCCAAGTTCTTTTCGATTGAAAGCTTTTGGGTTGTTTTCGAGATGGCGAATCGCGGCGGCAACCCATTCTGTATCACGTTTGCCGCAGAGTTGCGCGGCATAGGCGCCGCCAGCGGTACAGGCAAGTGTCGTTCCCGTGTTCCCCTGATATCCAAAGCCACCAGTCGCTTCATTCCAGACCTGTTCTCGATAGTAGTCGACGACTCGATTAATTGTTTCGGTAGGAACGAGGATGCCAGCCTGTCTTGCTGAAGCGAGTGAAACGAAAACTGTTGAGGTGACAGAAGTGTCTTGTCCAGCATCGGGGCGAGCGCCATATCTCCACCCACCGAGTGGGCTTTGTGCTCGCAGGATTACTTGGACGGAATGTTCCAGAGCGACTTGAATTCTTTTGTTATCTTCGACGTCTTTGGTCATGCCCCAAAGTTCTGACAAGGCGAGCGTGAATAGCCCGTGCTCGTACATGCTTCCCATCGCCCCATTGGGTGAATCATCGGCTCGCTGAAGCAAATAGTTTTTGGCTCGATCAAGTGCGGCACCATGTCTTCCAAATCCGGGGAAATGTCCTTTCACCATGAAAGCCATGAGTGCGAGGGAAGTGCCACCGATATCGGTCGCTCCGTTCTCACCGGTCCACGAGCCATTTTTGTTTTGTGATTTGAGGAGAAACTGCAGGCCCCGTTCGATCGCTTTGTCGGCGGCTTCGGTTAACTCGGGTGCGCCGTCTGTCTCCTGCTCGGTCGCCGATTTCACTTTTGGCTCGGGGGAATCCTGGGCAGACAACGAGAGCGGTGCGAATAAAAATAGCAGTAGGCCTGTGATTTTTAGATAGATCATCGCATTCATTTTGCGACCCTCTCGTAATAATTCTTGAGCGTTCCACGATACTCTAAAGGTAATTCCCGAGCAAAATTCTGATTCAGCGCGGCACGTTCTCGTTCGCCGAGAACTTCCCATTCGGTTTTCTTATCCTTGGGAGCCTCTCCGCTGACAAAATCAGAAACGAAATTGGCAACCGACAGGCTTAAGTCAGTAGTTTCCGCCTCTGTTAGAATCGGTTCATCGCTGGAAGCCGAGACTCCCTTGGCCGTTTCGAGGATCAGGGCTTGTTCGATAACGAATTGCCTTAAGGCATCGTTGGCCAATTCATGATTGCGACGCGTTCCCTCTGGATTGGAGTCTTGCATGGTTTGGGTCGCCTCGGTGATAGCCACGTTTGCAGCGATTAATTTTGGATCGGGAGTATCGCCTGTGATGGCCTTTTTGATCTTGGTTATTAATTTGTCTTGTCGACTCGACAAGCTTTTTAGCTCAGTCGGTTCGGCGGATTCTGATTCTCGAGAAAGGTCTCGCTGGTCACTAGCGAGCGAGAGGACATCGAGTAACAAAACGAGTTCTTCCGCGGAGGCGCTGGTGACTTCAATGCTCGGCAGGCCGTGCAGCATAGTGATAGTGAGTAGTAATTCTTCCGCATTGATTTTGAGCGTCTCTTCGGCAAGCTCCATCTGCCCTAGAGCCGCGTCGGCATTTCCGGATTTCAGCATCTCGGTGGCAGTGAGCATCTGAGTTGCCGGGCCTGCGAAAGTGATCATCCCGGTCGCCGTCACTAATTTTCGACCATGGATTTCGGCTTGTTGCTGAAGTGCATGCTGTTGTTCGGTGAGAGCGGTCGAGATGTCTGCTTTTTCCAAGACCAATCTCTTTTTAAGCTGTTCTTGCTGAAATGCCATCGAGGCAGCATCGGCCTGCGTTGCATGCAGGAACTCCACAATCTCTGCAACGTAGCCTGTTTGTCGCTGGACTGCATCGACTAGGACTCTGACTTCGGCCAGTGATTCGGCAGCGACTTCCTGAGCGTCGGTAGCGTCGATGAAATCACCATCTTCGACTCCAAGAATGGCGTCTTCCAAGTCAGTGCCGGCGAATAGGAGTGGCGTTCCTGCATCGAGGCGTCCTGCGACTAGATCGAGGATGGGTGCGATGTCAGTGTAGCACTGTCGAAGATTTGTCATGACAGGAATCAGTTTGGGGCCATCTTCGGGTTTGGCTGATTTTGTGGCCTCAACTAAGTCAGTTTGTTCGTCCACAATATCTTTCATCCAGCCGTTTGCATCTCCAACCGACCGTTGGAATGAATACAAATCTTGCAGCATCGATAGGCGATCTGATTGCGCGAGGGCGATCTCTAATGCCAGGGCCAGGGCGTCGGCGGCTTCTTCCTGCAGTTCGAGTGCTTCTTCAGGTGTGTTGGATTTGAGAGGGTCGAGCGAACCCTTAGTGATGTTGGCTGCGACTTCGAGTTGGCTAAGTAGCGGTAACGCGTCTTGATCCGCTCCCTCGTTTCCAACCAATTCGTTTTTGAATTCGCTGATTTCTTCCATCAGGAATTGCTGTTCTTCAGCGAGCGATTTTGAATTGACTTCATCCAACGCGGCTTCTTCGGTGCGTTCGAGGAGGTCAATTTGTCGTTCTTCAAAGTCTTCGATTCGCGTAACCCGTTCGGTCGCCGTGGATACGAGTGAATTAAGTCCCTGAGCACGGAGGCTTAATTCCAACGAAGCGAATTCGAGGAGTTCAGCGAATTCGATCATCTTCTCTTCGGTCTTTAACTGGCGTTCGATGGCAACCTTTTGCTCACCCGCTTTTAACTTTTCAAGAGCATCTGCAATGGTCTGTTCGGTTTCTGATCGCAGTTCTTCGACGGGAAGTGGCTGAGGAAACGTTGAATCAAACAGTCGAGCTCGCGGTGTCGGGACTGGAGGTAGCAGCGAAGTTACTAAGGCCGCTTGGATTTCGGACTGAGTCGCAACGATATCAGCTTGCCCACCGAAGAAATCATCATCGCTCAACGCTTCGCATTGTTTTCGGAGTTTCTGTTGACGTTGAAGCAAGGAATTTAACCGCGAGCGAAATTCAGTGATGGCTGCGTACTCGGCTCCCGTCCTCATGCTGAATTCGGCACTCAAAAATGCGGCAATAATTTCAGAGGGTAGGGGGGCGAGTTCGGTTGACTTCCCATCCCGCATTAGGCTGGCTGCAGTTTTCATTTTTTCTTCGGCACCGCTGGAGCGAAGTTCTTTGATTCGACGCGTCAATCCGAGCACGGAAATAGGGCGTTTGTCGTAACGCATTCCGTTTCGAAGAGATTCAATCAGATGGTCGGTCCAGACAGCAAGTTCCTCTTGTCGTTTTGCGATCACTTCGGCTGGATCGTTTTGCTTAGATTGAATTGCGAGCAGGCGTAGGGCTGCCTGTTCCTGAGCAAGCATTCGCGATTCGCGGGCGAGCACTTCGCGAGCGAAATCAATGCCGCGTTGAAGCACAAGATCGGCCAGCTCGCGAGCAGCTTGATTGACAACCTGAGTAGCTGGAGTCGGATCTAACGTTCCGTTCTCGGCAGCACCCGTTTGCTCACGCAACAAAGCCGCAGCTTTAGCGACTCGGTTTTCTGCGATCGTTGTGAGCCCTTCGCGAACCCGAACGAGCGTGTCAGATTCGACAGCATCGGAAACATTGTTCGCCTTCAAATCGTCGAGCAGGTCTTGGACGCCAATGGCAATGTCATTGAGTTGCTGACGCAGCATTTCTTGACGAATTGCTTCGAGTTGACATGTTTGCAAGTAAGTATCGCTTTGCGGGTCAAGTTGATTGACCAGCGCGTGGGCGGCGCGTTCTTGTCGATACGATGTGCGAACACGGGTTAGCAGGCGGTCTGTTTTTTTAGCGATTTGGGCGAGATACTCTTCCCGGGTAAGGAAAGTGATCCGTCGCGTGTCCGAGATTGCTTGGTGGGGGCCGTCGGGAGTTGGGTAACGGTCGGTCACTTCAATTACGAAGGAAACGGTATCACCAACTTTGAGATCGGGTAAATCGTCCCGGTAATCCCAATTGATGTCCTGCTCACCTTCAGTGTTGTCGTTGGAGACGGCGAGGGCAACCGATTTGGTCGGTCGCAAATTGACACCGTAGGTGATTTTCATTTCACCAATTCCGTGGTCATCACGAGCCCGTACTGCGAGATCGAGTTGGCGGCCGAGCAGCGCGTTCACGTTGGACTCTGGAGAAGTGAGTTCCACCCGCGGTGGTTGGTCGGCTGCTACTTGGAGGTAGTATCGAGGGCTGACAAAATCAAAACCATGTTCTTTTTCAACCCAGGAAAAACTATAGCCACGAGAAGCTTCGACCTGTTCATCGATCACTAATTTGAGGCCATCGTCACTGACCTTTAGCGGCAGCGGTGTTTCGCCGTCGCGGTGCAGAACGGGATCGCGAATAGGGCGATCGAGTGTCAGGTCCCAATGCACGGTCGTGCTTTCGGGGACCGTCAAGGTTAACGCTTCGATTGTATCGCTGTCGCGTTGAAGATATTTTGGATATTCGAGCCCAACCTGGACATTTTCAATTCGTGGGGCAGGGATGACGCGAACTTCGTTCCAGTCGCTTCTCGCATCGCCCGCTTTGATTCGGTATCGGAAATCGCGGGAGGCGGATGCGATTGTGTATTGGCAATTCCCATCGGTGATGTCGAGTTCTATCTCACGAGGTTGCCCCTGGCCGGTGCTTAAGAACAGTTTGGCCTGGCTGGGAACGATTCCCGAGACACTGACTTTGATTTCTGCGCTCTCGCCTTCTTTGACGATTAAGTCTCCCTGCTCGAACTGAAGGTGCGTGTAGGTTGGATAGGCCGCGACCAGCCAAGGTGCCAAAATTCTCTTCATCCCAGCGGTCGCAAAGGGAGTATTCAGAATCGAGAAGGTCGCAATCAAAATTCCCAGTCCCAAAACAGCGAGTGCGGGATATTTGAGTTTGCCAAAAGGGACGGCCTGTTTAGGGTTCACCGCAGTTGCTGACTCTTCGGCTAATTGAAGCGTTCTCTCTCGCATCGCCGAAGACGTGCCGTTGCCGCTATTTGAATCTCGAAGTTGGACTGCCGAGACCAAGAGGCTTTCCATCCCTCCATGGTGTTTCTCAAGAAGTAGGGCAGTGTGGGTGGCATTGAATCGGCGAAGGTTCCGCCACCCAAAATTCCATGCTTTATAAATCCCTACTGCCAACAGTCCGGCCAGAACGACGTATCGCCCTGCCGAGGGTAAAAAAGTCATCCAATCAATCGCCACTGCCAAAACAAAGAGCGGCACGACCCAGCGGCAGAAGTTCAGCAACCCGGAAACGAGTTGCAATACTTGGTTTCGTCGCCAAGCCGATTTGATGCGAGAGTCAAGCTGTTTGAATTGCGAGGTGTTAGAAGAAGTACTCATGGTAAGTCGTATCTCCTTCTCATGATCCATTCGAATCCAAGGAAGGCAACTAGTAGGAAAGCGACGAGGCTATTGTCCCACAGTGGACGTTCTGATCGCACCGTTGTCGTGACCTTTTCCGCGTCAATCAGAGATGCCAGTTTCGGAAGTTCGCGTACGCTTATGTTTTCGCCGCCGGTCAGGTCTGCGATCCGCTGGAGGTGCTCTAGCCGAACATCGGTGTCCATCAATTCCTGGCGGACATCGGTAACTTGAAATTCAGTCGTGTTGGATTGCTTACGATCGTTTTCGTTGGCCTCCACGCGATATCGCCCGGCGGCCGGAGGAGAGAAATAACCTTCGTAGAGCCCCGGTTGAGATTGGTCTGGCTGCAAAACGACCCGTTGTTGTAGCGATGTGCCGTCCAGGTTGTTGACGATGACTTCAAAACGAGGCTGGACGATTGGTTCGAAATCTTCGTCGAGGACGTGAGCGTAAAGTCGTCCCTGAGTTCCCACTGGGTAAATCGATCGGTCGGTCTCAAGGCGAATGCGTTTGTGCTCACCCATCAGCCTTGAAAGGGTCAGGAACTGAATGCACTGAGACCAGACCCGCCAGTGGTATTTGTCGCCCGTTTTGAATCGTAGTCGCCAGAGGCGATCGGTCGTGATTGACAAGCATTTGCCTGTTCCATAACGCTGCCAGGCGACCAGTGGGTAACGGCTCTCAGAATTGGAATTTCCATCCGAGAGAGATGCCAAAACGGTCGCCCCTTGTTTGGGTCCAATCAGCGGTGGGAGTTGATCCAACGGTGCCACTCGGCTCCAGGTTAAATCGTTATCTGCTTGTTCGTTCTCCAAAGTCATCACCATGCTGTTTTGGCCTTCGGGGGTCAGCACGGGGAAAATAGATTCAGAAACGTCTTCCCATTTTTCATCGGGATCAAACCGAACCGGGAGCATTGCTTCGACGGGCGTATCTGCGTAGGAATTGGGGGAATGCATTGGTCCGCAAAGCATCAATAACGAACCGCCACGATCGCGAACCAGTTCCTCGAGCAATGCCAATTCGTCTTCGCTGAAAAAGGCTGCGTCGACATCACCTAAGATGACCAGGTCATATTTAAACGCTTCTTCTCGTTTACTTGGAAAGCGTTCGATATGCTCAGGGGAATTGCGGGCTAACTCCGGCCCCATGTTGGAGGCAACAAACGTTGCGTTAATACGGGGGTCACGTTTCAAGATCGCATGCAGATAGCGATATTCCCAGCGGAAATTACCTTCGATGTACAGCACGTTAATTTTTTCATTAACGACGCGGATACTTCGCTCCACGCGGTTGTTGGCGATAGAAACTTCATCGTCGAATGGTTCGATGGCGATCGCGATTTGGGCGGCACCTTTTTCATAAACATCGACACGGAAATCGATATCTTCAAATTGAAGGCCCCCTTTAAAACGCACGGTGCGTTGGGAGACTCTCCGGCCATTGAGGAGAACAGACAGTCGGGCGGTCCGTCGCTCATAGCCTTTAGATTGGATTTGCACGCGAACTGGAACACTATCGCCCGGGAAGGCAACTTCCTGCATAACGATATTGCGAATCGCAACGTCGTCGGGATCGGGGAGGCCGATAGGAACGGTGTACACGGGAATGCCACGTACTCCGAGATCTCGGAGGATCGCTTCGGATCGTTGGGAAGTTTCGTTATCGATTCCGTCTGACAGGAGAACGATCCCCGCCGGCGGCACACCACTGGAGTTGGCAACTGCCTCGAGTGAAGTCGCAATTGAGGTGCTCGAATCAATCGCTTTCAAATTTGTTAGATCATCGCTGGTCAGATTTTTACCGTCACTGATCAGACGAGGAGTTTTGCCAAAGGCATGAAAACGCAGATCCATTGACTCACCTAAAGAATCGAGTGTTGGTCGACCCGATTCGTTGATGACGGCGGTCGCTAAATCGAGGCGGGAAGACGTGTCAATTTTTTGTCGTTGGTCCGTATTTAATTGAGTCACGGCTTGGTCGGCGATGGTATCTTCGTCGTAGGAAACCATTCCCAGGGCGACTGCAGCGTCGAGCAAATCACCAGGTCGTTTGCGTTGATCCTTCATTGACATGCTCTCAGAAACATCGACGAGCACTGGCAGGTTTTTTACCTCGGTGTGGGTTTCGGTCATCACCGCCATCGGTTCCAGAAAAGTGGCTAACACCAAAGCGAGGATCAAGACGCGCGTCACCGCGAGGGAGATCTGAAGCCAGCGAGGCAAGCCCCATGGTCGACGGTAAAGGTAAATGCTGAGTAAAACGATCCCGACGAGAATCCCACCGAGTAAGGCATTAGATAGAGGTCGTGCCCAAAACACACTTTCAATTTCAGAGAGGATTTGTAATTCAGTCATCCTGGCCTCCACTATTGGAGTTGGCTGACGGAATGGGCGATTGTCCTTTGGTTTGTTTTCTTTTCCGCAGGCGGTCCGCAAAAAGACTTTCGGCAATCAAGAGCATCAGTCCGATGAACATGAATTGACGCCACGAGGACTTGCGGGCGCGGTTCGCTTCAATGGCTGAGGCTAGTTCAGTTTCGGAAGGAGCAATAATAATACTGGTGGAATCAAGATTTTTGTTGAGTTGGGGCGTGGTCAGTGAAGCGACATTCGATTCGCGAGAATCAACATTAACGGCGATGGGCAGTCCGGGAGCCTGCACGCTTACCCGAGCTTCATAGAACCCAGCTTCTCTGGCATTTTCAAGAAGTGCTACGAATTGTTTTCGATGCTCGCGAACGGGAACTGTAATTGTCTCATCCGATGGCGAATCGAATACCGCATCGCTGGCATCGGGTTGTTCGACGTAGGCGAGTGAGAGTGAGTCGCCAACGGTTTGGGATTGCTCAAATTCACGGCCGGCGAGGTAGGTCACGATTTGCTGCATCAACATTGGAAAGACGGGCGTTAATGCCATGTTGTTCCAAGTTGTTCCAGCCGAAGTCGTAAACATGAAGACATGGCCGCGGCCAAGAGTATGTTCGAGTAAGATTGGATCACCACTACCAGCTAATTTTAAGATTGGGAAACTGGACGCGGGGGTATCTGCGTCGAGCCTGGTTAGAAATCGAGTTTCGCTAAACAGGTCTTCAGGGAGAGAGCGAAGTGGCAGGCAAACGGGATGGTCGGGCAGGGCAGGGTCCAGCGGTCGGCCAGCTCCCTTACCGGTGCTGGCGTCAACTGGAAGGCCTAGCTTTGCCGGTAGCAGCGGTTGAATTCCGCTTGCCGATCGTTCGTTCCAGACATTCGCTTTTACATTTTTGCCTGCAAACCAAACTAACCCGTTCCCTTGACGGACGTACCGAGATAATTGCTTGGCTTGTTCTTCAGTGATCTCGGGGACATCAGCGAGTATGACGACATCTATTTCCTCCAGTGGCTCAGAGGGGAGTGAGAGCCATGGGATGGATTTGACTTGAAAGTTCTCGTCTGTTGAGCCGTCGCTTCGTGCCAGGAGTGCCGCCATGACGAGTCGGCCAGCGGTGCCGTCGGTTCCATCAACACAGAGAACCGAAACGCGATCTCTCACAACGGCAACCACACGTCTGACGTTGTCGGTGGGAAGGAGGTCTCCGGTGATTTCAGCAGTGATCCGGGTGGCCCCTGAGTTGTGAAAGGGAACGAACAGAGAAACTGTTTCGGAGGCCCCGGCAGCAATGAGCGGAATGGTTTTGGTGTCGATCTGAACGCCTTCGACTCGACACTGAACCTCCACATTGGTTACGGGATCAGCTCCACAGTTTTGCACCGTGGCCTGGTAACGGCCCACGGCACCTTTTCTCAGTACTCCTGAAACGAGGTCGAGTTCGGTGATAGCTAGATTGGCTTCTACTCCCGGCACTGGAACGAGAAAAACCTGTGCGCTCTCACGTAAATCGGCAAGAGCGGACTGGAATTTAGTCGATGACTGGTCCCAGTCGCGAGCCTGAACGTCAGTGATGAAGTAGACCTCTTTATTAGGTGCCTCCATGTCTTCGGCCAGTTCTTTGAGCTGACTGGGGACGCGATCGAGATCCAATCCCGCTGGGACAATTTTGGCAGTTTCAAGAAGTTCGCGAAATCTATCCCGGTCAAATGCCATGTTCCGAGTGAGAATCTTGTTCTCGCCTCCGAGCAGGATCAGTGAAACCGGATCGCCTTGCTGGATGTTCTCGGTAATGACTTCGACTTGATCAAGAGCGCGGCGAAAACGGGTTTGATCTTTATCGCCGTGTGCCATGCTGAATGAGGCATCGAGGCCAATCACCACTCCCGAACGCGACTCCCCGGGAAACCAACTGGCAATGCTTCCTTGCCAGGCGGGCCTTGCGAGTGCCAACACTAAAAGCAGCAACGCGGCGCAGCGGAGGAGAAGAAGTAATAAATCTCGTAAACGAATCTGTCGGGAACGAACGCGAACATTGCGATTCAGAAACTGCATCGCTGCCCACGGTGTATGTTTAACCTGATGGCGATTCAGAAGGTGCGCTAGAATCGGAAGGGATACTCCAAGACCGGCTAGTAAAATTAATGGGTGAAGAAAGGTCACGGGCGAGCTCCCGGAGAAGCACCATTGATCATCGCTTCGCGTTGAAAGAAAAATTCACTCAAGACTTCGTTGGGTGGTCGCGAAGTGTCGACGGTCATGTAATCGACCTGACTTCCAGCACATCCGTCACGCAACTTTGTCATGTACTGATTAAAGTTGGCGAGATATTCTTCCCGAATCCGATCCGCCTGAGTCGTGACTGGTTCCTCGAGCTCGAGACCTTCAAAACACCAAGCACCTTGAAAAGGGAATTCGAGTTCGTAAGGGTCGAGGGTGTGTAAGACAACAACGCTATGTCCATCGAATCGGAGGTGGTCGAGTCCTGCGAGGATATCGTCAACATCCGACAATAGATCAGAGATGACCACCACGACAGAGCGGCGTTTCATCATAATCGCGATATCGTGGAGCTGTTTAGCAATGCTGCTTCTTGGGACGGGCTTGATGTTTCGCAGTAGTTGGTCAATCTGCAGGATGATACTCATCGTGGAACGTGGCGGCAGATGAGCACGAACCTCAGAATCAAAAATCGAGAGTCCTACCGAATCGCGTTGTTTGAGCACGATATGGGCGAGTGAAGCGGCGAGGAATTTAGCGTATTCGAGTTTGCTGACTTTTCCAGAGGCGTAGTTCATGGAGGAACTGGCGTCGACTAAAAGGTAGCAATCAAAATTTGTCTCGGCTTCGTATAGTTTGGTGTAGTAGCGATCGGAGCGCCCATACACTCGCCAATCGATACTGCGAATTGGATCGCCAGGCGCGTACTGGCGGTGGTGTGCAAATTCAGTACTGCAACCGCGGAGCGGGCTACGGTGCGTTCCTACACGCAGTCCTTCTACCACCTCGCGGGCGATGAGTTCAAGGTCCCCCAGTTTTTGCAATAACTCGGGGGCGAGATAATTATTGTCCGGCAAATGTTCGGTCATTTGCTTAGCCTGTCGTTTGAGACAGTAGTTTTTCGTCGCTTGGAATTTTCTCCAACAACAATTCAATCAAAGAGTCAGAGTTCATTCCTTCCGAACGCGCGGCAAAACTTGGGATAATTCGATGTCTCAGGATTGGCAAGCAAACGGCTTTGATATCGTCGACAGAAACGTGACAACGACCCCGTAAAGCTGCTCTCGCTTTTCCTGCAAGAATGAGGTTGAGAGAGGCTCGCGGCCCAGCTCCCCATGACATTAGTTTTTTCACAAATTCCGGAGCTTCCGGTTCTTCCGGGCGAGTTGCCCGGACTAAGGCTGCCGCGTACTCCAACACGTGATCTGCGACGGGTATTCTCCGAACGACATGCTGTAACTCAAGGATGCTCGCACCATCGACGACTTGATTCGTTACCGGTTCCTCGTCACTGGTCACACTTCGCATGATATCCAGTTCTTCACTGCGAGTTGGGTATTTCACCATGATGTTAAATAGGAATCGATCGAGTTGAGCTTCCGGTAGAGGGTAGGTTCCCTCTTGTTCGATTGGATTTTGGGTAGCAAGCACAAAGAAAGGAGCGTCTAGCTTAAAGTCTTCGCCACCGGAAGAAACACGTTTTTCCTGCATCGCTTCCAGGAGTGCTGCTTGTGTTTTGGGAGGCGTTCGATTGATTTCGTCGGCTAGTAAAAGATTGGTAAAGACGGGCCCTTTTTGGAATTTAAATCGCCGCTCGTGCGTTTCCGGATCTTCCTGAAGGAGTTCGGTTCCAGTGATGTCGGAGGGCATCAAGTCAGGGGTGAACTGGATTCGCTTAAACGACAGTGACATGGTTTTTGCCAGAGAGCTGACCAATAAAGTTTTGGCCAATCCGGGGACGCCAACCAGCAGGCAATGTCCGCGAGCGAAGATGGCGATCATCATCTCATCGATAACATCGTCCATTCCCACGATTGTTTTTCGTAATTCAGAAACAATCGCATCGCGTGTTTCTCCTAACTTCTTAATCGCTGCGACGTCGTCAGGCCCCGCGCTTCCGTTTTCGCTCATGTAAGTTCCGAGTTATTTCTTTTTAAGTTGCTAAAAGATTGTCGCGTGAACGAATTGTAACACGGGG
>JAQXDZ010000162.1 GCA_029251085.1 Mariniblastus sp. | reverse complement strand
CCCGAGACAAGCCCGACATAGCCCGTCCCAATCATTGCAATATCCATAGAATCGCCGCTTTAAAAACTTGACCGTTTAGACAACAAAAATACTCGCTGCACTTTTGAAAACATCGAATTTGATAGTAGTCAAAGACCCATTCACTGAAAAGTCATCACCACAATCAACTTAGAAAACCTACTGGCTCACCAATCGAATTGCTCCACATCAAACCATTAATTTTCGCTTTCCTGGGAACCGCTCTCAGGTTCGGTAGCCGCAGAATCCGTCTCAATGGCCGGTGAAGGCGAAGCCGACTCTGGAGACCCACTCTCCGGTTCGTCACCCAATTCATCTCGAGGCACTACCGCTATGACGGCCAGGGAATCTTCTTCATCCAGCCCCATGATTCGAACACCTTGCGTGTTTCGACCGATAGTACTCACATCCGCACACTTAATCCTTTGGATCTTCCCGCGAGATGTCATCAACAACAACTCATCGTCATCATTGACCGATTTAACACCAATCACCCGTCCATTTCGTTCTGTTGTTTTAATATCGCGAAGCCCTTTTCCACCACGCTTTTGAGTGCGGTATCGCGAGCTACCATTGACGGAATCGCCTTCGACTTCTTCGGATTCTTCGCCGGTCTTTGAGTTCGCCCCAAACATGGTTCGTTTGCCATACCCCTTTTCGCACGCAGTCAGTAACGTTGCTTCAGGATCTGCGACCACCATTCCAACAACTTTGTCGCCTGGTGTCAGCGAAATCCCTTTGACACCGCTGGTATTCCGTCCCATTGGTCGTGCATCCGATTCCCGGAAACGGATCGCCATCCCCGTTTCCGTCGAAAGCACAATCTCATCTCCAGCCTTGGCAACAAGTACGTCAATGATCTCATCATCTTCTCTCAGCTTGACAGCGATAATGCCACCATTCCTTGGCCGGCCATAGGCCGAGAGCGGAGTTTTCTTAACAAGCCCGTTCTTCGTTGCCATGACAAGATAGTGTTCCGCTGCATCAAAATCTCGAATTGCCCGGCAAGACGCAATTGCCTCTCCCTCATCGAGTTGAACGATGTTCACAATCGCACGCCCACGACTCTCCCGACTTAACTGGGGCAACTGATGAACTTTCCGCCAATGGACGATCCCTTTAGTGGTAAAGAACAACAGGTAATCGTGAGTACTGGCAGCAAAAATGTGTTCGATTGGATCTTCGTCTTCGCTCTTCGCTCCCTTGATCCCCTTACCACCTCGTCGCTGAGCCCGATAAGTGCTGACTGGCGTTCGCTTGATATAACCGCGATGGCTAATCGAAACGACCATATTTTCTTCTTCAATCAAATCTTCAAGGTCGATATTGCGAACTTCTTCGTGCGACAAAACGGTTCGCCGCGTGTCGGCAAGCTTCCGCTGAATCTCTTCAAGATCTTCACGAATTATCAGGTAAACGTTTGCATCGTCGGAGAGAATCCTGAGATACTCTTTGATCTCTTCCAACAACTTTGCATGCTGACCACCGAGCTTTTCCTGCTCAAGATTAACCAACTGCCCGAGTGTCATTTTTAGAATCGCGTCCGCCTGAATCCCCGTCAGATGATAAACATCGGATTCACCGCGTTCTTCCTGGAACACCTTAAACCCATCTTCACCCAACGCTCTTTGCATCATTGAGGCTGGGCACTCAATGCCCATCAACCCCGCCTTGGCTTCCGCTTGGGTCTTTGAACTGCGTATGATCTTGATGATTTGATCGATATCAGCCAGCGCCAACAACAAACCTTCAATCGTGTGCTTCTGGCGGCGGGCACGACTAAGCAAGAACTGAGTTCGACGGCGGATCACCTGAACGCGATGCCGCAAGAATTCAGTAAGGAAGTCTTTGATAGAAAGCTCTCGCGGCTTTCCATCCACCAATGCCATGAAGTTCATGGAAAAAGATGTTTGCAATGGCGAAAACTGGTACAGCTGATTCAAAACCACTTCCGGATCAGCATCGCTCTTTATTTCAATCTCAAGCTTCACCGGTTCTTTCAGATCACTAAGATCCTTAATCCCGGAAATACCTTTGACTTTGTCGGTTTTGACCAGCGTGGCGATCTTATCCACCACTCCATCACGAGTCTGCTGGAACGGCAACTCGGAGACTACGATTTTGAAACGGTTCTTCTTTTTCGAAACTGGTTGAATTTCACATTCAGCTCGCACGATGATTGTACTGCGGCCTGTTCGGTACGCTTTAATTACTCCGGCCGTACCGCAAATCGTACCGCCAGTTGGAAAATCCGGCCCCGGCAAAACGCCCATTATTTCGCTGATGGTGCATTCAGGGTTAGCAATCACGATTTTCAGTGCTTCACACACTTCGCCTAAATTGTGAGGCGGAATCGACGTCGCCATACTGACAGCGATTCCACTCGAACCATTGACGAGCAAATTAGGGAACTTGCTCGGCAAGACCGAGGGCTCCATCCGCCGCTCATCATAGGTTGGCGTAAAGTCGACAGTGTCCAGCTTGAGATCTTCCAGCATCAACGCTGCAACGGGCGACATTCTCGCCTCGGTATATCGCATCGCCGCAGGAGGAAGACCGGCAATCGAACCAAAATTACCCTGCTTATCCACCAACACATGCCGCATATTCCACTCTTGAGCCATCCGAACCAACGTTGGATAAACAATAGACTCACCGTGGGGGTGATAGTTACCACTAGTGTCACCGGAAATTTTCGCGCACTTCACCCGCGAAGAACCAGGCGTCAAGCTAAGGTCATTCATCGCCACAAGAATACGTCGTTGAGACGGCTTCAATCCATCGCGCACATCTGGCAATGCCCGCGAAACAATGACACTCATCGCATAGGTCAGATAACTAGACTTAAGCTCGTCCTCAATCGGCATTTCAAGAAACGATTCATTGCTATTTAAACCGCTGCCACCGCCGTCTTCATCCGGCTCTTGTGAATCAGTCGACAATTTATCCGCCTTTCAAACATTTTAAGCTACGCAGATGCTTGCTTCGTCGAGCAGAATTCAAAAATGAAACCCAGGTAGCATTTCGAGCCACTTGACGTCTCTTTTCCACCAGATGGTTGAAACCCCAAAAAACCGGAAGCCAACCGCAAAAACCTACTTTACATGACCAGCAAATAAATGAGGAAAACCCCTCAAAAACCACTGTTTTCACCGCTTTTTCTGGCGGCCAATTTATCAACCAGATCTTACCAAAATCGACCACTTTTAACAACGTGCCAAGATCGATTTCAGCTCTTAAAAAACCACGGTTTTTTAATTACTTTTCCGACCTAAGAACGGGGCCTTTCTCGGTATAAACTTGACGATTCGATAGTCATCTACCAACAATGGGTTTCCATGGCTCGCCCATTGACCGGATTCCCAATGCCCAATTCAAAAATCAATCTCCGAATCTTGAACGAGAGTATTCTCTATCGATTCGAGCAGATCGAAGGATATCCAGCGGAATCTGGGCAGCACAGCACCCCCTCTCCGGGACGCGTTGATTTTGAACACTCAATTCCACGGCTTTTGCTAAACACAGACAGCAACACCCTGTCTGAATCAAAACTTCCGCGAGAGGCTGCGAGTGTAAATTTAGGCCAGGACATCAGCCCAACGCTCACCCATCGCGTTTCCTGTAAAGACGGTGACATCTGGCTGGCTGGTTCCGCTTTGCTATGCAGCTGCCCGGATTGCAACGCTCCCATGACCATTCGTGTCTGGCTGGGACTCGCAGATTGCTGGCGCTGCCCAACGAGCCTCTCTCTCACCGAAGAACAAATCCACGCCGTCAATCAACTCACTCAAAAAGCAAAACCTGCACGCTCTCCTGCAGCTCTCCCCGTCCCGCCACCGGCGAGGAAGACGGTTGAGCTCAAGCCTCAGCCAACGACACACTCGCCCCAACCTACCCCCGTGGCACGTTGGTCAGAAGATGAACTGGAGTCACTTAGCCGAACTTCTTCCCTCGCCCACTTTGTTCGCAATGGGTTCGTAGGCACACCTGCTTGGCTCGTCAGCCTCATCCTTCATGTGATTGTTATTCTGATTTTAGGTTTAATCGTGTTTCGCGATCAGCCGGCTCCACAACCGACTATCACGCTATCCACTTCTCTTAGCTCAGACGATCGCCTTGGGGGTGAAATTCGATTTGAAAACCCGGCCAATGAGTTGCGGGACGATTTCAAAATGGCCAGCGAGATGACCAAGGGCGAAAATGAATTAAGACAATTCATGGAAAAGGCAAATCGAGACGCGAAATCACTCCAAACCGATCCGATTCCACTGGCCCCCTTAAAAGACCTCGAGCGCGTCAGAAAAAACATCACCACGAACCCGGATCGCCGCATGTCGTTTGAAGCGCGAGACCCTCGGATTCGATCTGAAATCGTTCGCAAAGAAGGGGGAACAACTCTCACGGAAGCGGCCGTGGCAAGAGGCTTGCGCTGGCTGGTTTCAGTACAAAACAGCGATGGAGGTTGGAGCTTAAAAAATTACGCCAATCATAAAAAACCGAACAACGCCAGCGATATCATGGCAACCTCACTCGCATTACTGCCGCTGCTCGGAGCCGGCCAGACACACGAATTTGGCCTTTACAAATCCAACGTCGCAGCTGGACTGGCATGGCTGATTAAACGTCAAAAAACCAATGGCGACCTCAGAGCCGGATTCTCAGGACAGGCCGGGATGTACGCCCACGGGCAAGCCTCAATTGTACTTTGCGAAGCCTACGCGATGACCGGCGACCAAGCATTTCAGCAACCCGCGCAGAATGCAATTCAGTTCATCGAGTCAGCTCAACATGGCAAAGGAGGTTGGCGGTACCAACCGGGGCAACCGGGGGACACCAGCGTTTTCGGATGGCAGATGATGGCACTTCAAAGTGCTCAAGCACCTAATATCGATCTCGAGATTAACGCTTCCACACTCAAACTTGCCGACTATTTTCTCGATCAAGTCTCGGCTCCAGCTAGTTTTGCTCGCCGGCGGAACAAGCGGTTACCCACGGGCTCCGCCTATGCTTACCTACCGGGGAAGTCTGCCACTCCGGCAATGACGGCCGAAGCAATCCTCTGCCGGATGTATCTTGGCTGGAAAAAAGACGACCCCAGACTTTCGGTCGCCGTAAAATGGCTGATTGATGACCACCTTCCCAGTCAACGAAGCCCTAACCTTTACTATTGGTATTACGGCACCCAGGTCATGCACCACTATGGAGGCAATTCATGGGAGACCTGGAATCGCAAGATGCGCGAACTGCTTATCTCAACACAAAACACGCGCGGCTCAAATTCAGGCAGCTGGGATCCAGGAAAATTCGAGTGGGGCACTCAGGGAGGTCGAATTTACACCACGGCACTCGCCGTTTGTACGTTGGAAGTTTATTACCGCCACCTTCCCCTGTTTGACCCCATCGAGCTAAACTCAGAAAGCAAATAAAGATTCTCGTGCCACACTTGGAGCTCCATGCACCCGCCCCTAAATAATTCACCTGCCAAACATTGGTCACTCAAATCAACCACCATCCAATTCGCCCAAACGCCTACCGTGATGGGCATTGTCAATGTGACGCCCGATAGTTTTTCTGACGGCGGGTTGTTCATCGAAGCAGAGCGAGCGATCGACCACGCACTTCAACTGGCCTCCGATGGCGCGGGAATTCTCGACATTGGTGGTGAAAGCACGCGACCTTACAGCCAAACTGTCGATCATAAAGATGAACTAGAACGAGTGATCCCTGTCATTCGCGGTCTAGCCAAACAAACGAATGTTCCGATTTCTATCGACACGACGAAAGCGGATGTTGCCAGAGCGGCCATCGACGAAGGGGCTCAAATTATTAATGACGTCACGGGGCTCGAAGGCGATCCTGAAATGATCGATGTCGCAGTCAACTCGGGGGCAGGTGTGTGTGCGATGCACATGCAGGGAACGCCACAAACCATGCAAGACAATCCCTCTTACCAGGACGTTGTCCGAGAAATTCACGCCTATCTGGTAAAACGAAAAATTCACTTACTCGACGCGGGTATTCCAGTTGAAAAAATTTGCTTGGATCCTGGAATCGGATTCGGCAAATCCCATCGTCACAACCTTGAACTACTTAACCACTGCGAACAGTACCTTGATCTTGATTGCCCCATCCTCATCGGACATTCTCGAAAAGGCATGATCGGAAAAATAATTGGCGACCCCAATGCGAATCGCGACTCGGCAACAATGGCCATTACACTAATGCTAGCGCGAAAAAAAATTCAAATTGTGCGTGTTCACGAAGTAGCAGAGACCGTTCGAGCACTCAAAGCATTTGCCGCCGTTGGAGGGATCGATGGACAAATTTCACTTCCCGCCGAAAACCAATGAAGTCCTGACCGTTACTCGATGAAACTTTTCAGCAGTACAGCCCGATCAACATTGTGATTCTTCCCGGGTTCAAACGAAACTGGGATCGATCGATCAAGCAGAAAAAAGCCGCGAGACCGATAGACATCACCGATCTGACTCCCCGCCTCAACACCTCTCCCCTTGTTTGATTTCAGATCGCCTTCGGCGTTGGTCTCAAAATAACCAACAGTAATCCAGATGGCGAACACGCTCGACCGAGTTGTCACGAGGTTTCCCAGTCGCTGACGCATATCATTTCTAAAATAGGCAGAACGTTGATCAAAATTAGAATTGAAAAAATCAAACGCAGGCAATTCCGAATCAGAATTTGAATAATTACCACTTGGCAAACGAAACAAACCAGATTGGCTTGGCATCACCTCGTACCCATTGGGAGCGTGATTCGCTGCAACCGCAGGTCGATAAGGGTTTCGAAACTGGTCCGTCATCCCGCCATCTCGCGTCCTTGCCCAATCAACAAATTTGAAATCGGTCGAATACCCGCCCATCACACTATTCCAAACTTCCGGATCTAAAACAGTGTTAATATTTACTTTACCGGGATAACGGTAATTGGAAATGCGATCAAATGGCGCAGCCAATCCAAACGAAATTTCATGATCATCATCATTGAAAGTCGCCGGATTAACAAAGGTTTCTGTTCCGGTAAACCGCGATGGAACTTCAACAAAATCGAGGACTCGATGCAAACCAGGACCAGAGAAACTTCCCTTCACTTGGTCTGCGTAGAAATTTAATAAATGCGGATATTGAGAAGCGTAACTTTGACACTCGACGTTAGGAAAGTCGGACTGAAAATCATCCTGTTGCATTGGCTTGAAAACATCTCGCCTGTTTCCGTCATAAGCATCAACCGGCATATCAAAGACCCGTGTCATCCAATAACTTGAAGTGAAAGGAACATTGACCAACTCAAGCTGACTAACGTAAGGCCGGTTGCTCCACGTTAACCAGCAAAAAGGCTCTTTGTTACCATCAAATTCAAAATCTTCAGCAACGCGGTACGCAGAATTCAAGCCACCAAGCGATTCGAGCAAATTCCAACTCAGCACATGACTGTCGAGGAGATCGAAAAAGTTATCACAGTCTTCAGGCTTGGGATATTTATCTAGCCCCTGCAATCCATCGTGATCACTTTTAAACAGCAGTCGATTACGTTCAGAGGATTGTCCGTAATCGCCCGCGCTTCCCCTGCGCTCGTGAGTCCCAAACCGCATCGCGCCAAGATTCTCATTCATATTGGGGTCTGCGTTCGCTGAATTGACATTCACACCATTGAAGGCAAACAGATCGATGGAGCAAGTATCGATTGTTCGATAAGGATTCGAAATTTTATTGAAAGCAAGTAACGGATTGGCCAATCGCTGCAAGTGGACGACGCGATAGGGCTTACGCTGATCAGCATCCGCATCGGCAAGGCCATCGTGCTGTAGATATTTTTCGTAATGATCTGGATCGAGCCGTTTATCAATGGGCTCGTCAAACGCGTAATCGATTGGCGTACCTGGAGTCGTCACATTCTCGGTAAATTTTAATCCGTCGGCGATCGGCTCAAGACTAATAGGCGCCCCGCCCGCAATCGTCCCAACTCCGGTCAGTCCTGCGTAACCATCGATGGGATCGCTCACACCAAGCTCCCGTTCCCAGCCACCATCGTTGAGTCCGATGGGCAAGTTAACCGCTGAACGAGTAAACTTCTTCATCTCAGAAGCATCAGGATCCCATTGCACAATTTCGATCTGCTCATTCGCTGGATCCAAACTGATTCGGCGAGTCATATTCTGAAGCTCATTGGCCTCGAGCGCTTCGGGGGTGACTCTCCTCCCGATATAATTATCAAACCGCTGCCCGACTTTTTGCCCTGCGGTTCCGACGACCGCATAACGACCGGGCCCTACAAAACCAGCTTTGATGTCGTCTTCAGGAAAATACACCTCCGGGCCAACGTCAACGGTAAACGATGGGCGGCTGAAATAAATCCTCCGCACGGGAGTAATCGACTTACCGTTGGGATTACGGGACGCATCGTCAGGATCAAGCGTTTCCTCATCCGTCTCTGTGACAACCAGTCGCCACACGGGACTGGTACCATCCGGGGAAGTTTTTTGCAGATCGACACCGTTCAAGCCCGCGTCGTAAAGTTCCCGCGGTCGAACTTGGTTCGCGTCATTCATGACCCACGGGTTATAAAGCTCGAAAAATGCAGATACTTTTGGCACAAGATGACTGTCAAAATCTTCCCCTGGCTGATCCTGAGTGTAGGCCGCGGTCTCACCGTCAACGACATCTTCCTGAGCGAGATTTTGAGTCCTGCGATCATGAGTCGCGAGCGTTTCCGTAATTAGCAACTCGGGGCGTTCAGCGCCCCAAACAACCAATCGCATGTCTGGCGCAATGCCATCGTCCGACTCAAAGATACTCCCATCGACATCCCACCCGTCCCATGGATTCAAGTCAAAAACAAAGGGGGTCATGATGGAATCCCGATCGCGAAAATCAACGACATTGGCAACCCATTGAGCGATGACTTTCCTAAAATCTTTTAAATCGTTCGCGTCCCTTTTCCCGTCTTCATTGAAGTCGTACCAATCCGACACATTGCTCAGCCCATCTCCGTTGCGATCGATCTTTTCGGTATTCAACAACGTGACCACATAGAGATGTCGAGCAAATCGAATCCGTGCAAACAGACTGTCCGGATCCCCCGTGACGACCGAGTCGTTGTCGTGATCGAACAGGAAAGTCGCCCCGTTGGGATGCACTAAAGAATCAACTTCACCCATCTCATCGGTCACACCATTGCCATTATTATCAATCCCGTCTCCAAATGGACGGTTCACGTTCATCGGCAACCCGCGAAAAACTTCCGGCGGCAGCATCAAAGATAGCTGGTCATCATTCCCAAGAATTTTTGCAAGCTTGATTGGCAGATTCTCAAAACTGGCCGGAACCTCATAGCTGTGGGTTCCCACGGAATGACGCTGCCTGCCAGTCGGAGACAGGCCGAGATTAATCAATCGAGGCGACAGGGTGTTTGAATCAACATCGAACGGACGCAGTAATCTTTCGAGGTCTTTTGCCGAATAAGGAAAGTCAGCACTTCCCGTACTCGCGCCTGTTGAATCCGTTGCAGAAAAAGACATCTCATAAGGAGAATCAAGCACCTCTGTCTTTAGAAACGAAAAAGCGACATCGGAAACTGGCAAACCAATCGCGACCTCGGGATCTGAGACATCGCGAATTTCTGGATAGCCCACCGCAAATCGCCCAAACACATCCATCGCTGAACCAAAATGCCCATCAACTGTGCCTGGGATTTCAGCCCCAAATCCAACATTGGGGTATCCAAACAATTTATACTCCGACCAGCGATCGCGACTGTTGGCATCTCCCGGCAGGCCATCATTCCCATACCGATTAAGCATGACCGACTCAGCATTAGAAATGAGATTATCGATCCGAACCTCTGGAGGCCCATACCCCTGTCCTCTTTTGGGCTCACTCACATCAGGCAGTAATGGAATGGATCGCATCTGTTCCCGCCCCGGAAGCTGCGTCAGATTACCATGGGCATTAAGATTGATTCTGCCATCAAGATCGACCACTAAATAAGAAACCAACGGTTTGACCACAACACCGTCATCTCGGGATTCTTTGGGCAGACCAATATCCATCCAAATTCCGTCGACCTCGCCGTCGTTGTTATTATCAACTGACACCCCGTCGCCATTAGGGCCTCCATTTTTGAGGGCACGAAAATCGCCGCGAGCATTGGACAATAAATTTGGGCGATGGAAACTAGCATGCTTTAGCGAGCCGTCAGGATTAACACCGGCAAGAAACATGTTCTGGAAATCAAAGGTATCATACGGTTCATTGGGAGCTCTTGAGTTTGCATCCCACCCAGCAGAAGGATTGTCTTGAACAGCGAGATAGCCACCTCCAGTTTTCCCAATCAACTGAGCCTGCGAGCGGCCAACTTGATTAGGCTGCAACGCGTTTCCACCAAGAGCTGGAGCACCAACACGTACGTGCGATTTGAATTGCCCCGCCCCCGTCCCTGAAAATGGACGACCGTTAATAACAACCCGACGATTGACCAACTGGGATTTAGCATCGGTCACATTAAACCGTGAATCGATTTGACTTGGCAAAACAATAAAAGTGTGCTCATCGTCAGTAACTTGATGGTCAACGATTCGCGCCGTAAGACCTCGGGCAGGCCCGGAGACAACTCCGATTAACAATCCTGTCATCGATCCGCTTACCGCTTCTGGAACAAATGTCTCCCCGTCGATCAACCGCGTCGCGTCACCGTTCAAAGTCAACACAACGAAATGCTCGCTACTGTCAGCCTTGGCGGTCGCAACAGTGGCCGAAATCCCATAGCCGTACATGTCGGCAAGTAAACTGTGTCCTCGAAGTGGCGAACTTGAATCTGCTAATGCAGGGCCTCTCACCAAATCATAAAGCGCCCGCTCGAGCGTCGCTTGACGATCTTTGTCGTGGATATGCTTTGTCGATCGTTTTCGGGCCGCGCGGAAATAATCGTTGGAAACCAAGACAAACGTTGTTCCCATTAACAAAAACAACACGATCATGGTCACCACAAAGATCAAAGTGATCCCGCGGCGTGGCGAGCTGGAGATTTTGGACGAATCAAGTCTCATGATAGTTATTAACGCAAAGACATTTTCGGCGTGGGTCTAATCTCAGTATCGGAACTCAAAGGGTCTGGAGGCGGCATTATTTGCAAAGCCTGATTGAGTCAGCTGAATTCACCTCACACGACCCCGTTCTTTTAGCTAACCAATACTTTCGGCAATCTAAACACCGATAGCACCGCAGCGGAACAAACGACTCTCTTATTACGAGGTTCGTATCAAAATTGGTTAGCCAACCCGTCAATTATTTCCAAAGCCTTAATTAAAGGCAAACATCGCTGCCTAACCAATGACTTCTAATGTGAGAAAACCACGTCTCAACGCTGTTAAACAGAGACGAAAGCCCAGAGTATTTCTCAACGTCTGTATTCGGTCACCTCCCAAAACAGCAATCGACCAGCCATTGCGGGGGGTGAGTGAAACCCATTGTCAGGCTCTGTCGTCACGATTTATCGAGACCACCGTTTTCAGGAAATGCCATAGAAGTAGCCGCCACGAAAAGTCAAAACCAGGATTGCATCTTGCCAATCCCGACAATCGTCAAAATCGTTACAACCCGCTAGACATCTACGAAACCAACTTAGGTTGAAATCGATAAAACCGAATTTCCTCGCAAAATTAGCGCCCTGATTCGAACGCTCTAACTAGCATGGAAATTGATTTCTCCGTCAGCGCTTTTCTATTTTCAACTTTGATTTTCTCCAGCAAAAAGTAATTCCATGTTTGAGGAACACTCAACACTTGGCCCAACAGATGTGTTGCGAGTCCTGTCTCGTCACGCTTTTAAGGCGATTATCGTATTTTTGTTAATCGTTTCTGCAACCATCGCATGGATCATTCTGACTCCCAAAAAATACGAATCGGTCGCGAAAATTTACGTTCGCCTCGGTCGCGAAAGCACGACCCTCGATCCCTCTGCAACGACAGGACAAACCGTCAACATTCAGAAATCGCTTGATTCTGAAATCAACTCAATGCTTCAAATCCTTGGAAGCCACGAAACCGTCAAGCGGGTCGTCAATGACATTGGGCCAGACGTAATCATCGCCAACTCCATTTCTTCGAGTGGAGCACCTGCCAAGAAGGAAACGCCGAGCTGGAGTTTGAGAGACTGGATTTCAGATCTAAAAAGCACAATTATCAAGAATGAATTTTCACCAACTAAAACAGAAACCGCGATTAAGCTGCTTCGCGAACGCTCTAGCTTCAGCGCTCCCAAAGACTCCAATGTCCTTAAAATAATTTGCCAGGCTGGTCACCCTGAACTTGCTAGAAAAATTTCCGCGTCCTGGGCCTCAGCCTTTGTAGAGGAACATCTCCGCGTCACCCGAACCAATGGATCTTTGTCATTCTTTTCGAATCAAGTTGAAAAAAATAAATTGAGGTTGAGTTCAGTCCAACGCGAACTTCGGGATGCCAAATCCAAAGCGGGGTTAGTTTCCATAGAAGGGCAGAGAAAAATCCTGGAAGACCAGGCCACCTCTATCAAGACTCGGCTTTCAACCAGTCTCGCTTCTCTTGCCTCGTCCGAAGCCAAACTCAAATCCATCGAACTAATTCTAAAAACCGAGCCGGAACGGATAGAGAATGACGAAAAAACAGCTATTCCTAATGGCTGGTATGAACTGCGAAACAAACTGTTTGAACTGGAAAATGTAGAAAACGGATTAAAAGCAAACAAATCTGATTTACACCCAGAAGTCATCGCGATCACGGGACAGCGAAAAGCCCTCGAAAAGATTCTTGAGAACATGACTCAGGTCACCTCGGAATCAACGAGCAGTCCCAATCCGACACTAGTACTATTTCGACAATCACAACTTAATGAGCAAGCACTGGCATCGGCCCTTAAAGCCGAAACTAAAGCTCTCGAACAACAAGCCTCAGCGAATTTATTGGAAATCGATCAGCTTAATGCCAACGAAGTTATCATTCAGGAACTAGAACGTCAGAGTCTTAGTCTCGAAACTATTTATCTTGCCAGTGTCGCAAGTCGCGAGCAGTCTGCGATTCTCGAAGGCCTTGAGCTTGCCAACATTTCTAGCGTTAGCCTACTGCAAAAGGCAAGCTACAGCTCGCAAGCGGCTGGCATGGGTCGGCTTAATAAACTCGTGATGGGAACCGCATTGGCGATATTCGCAGCATTCTTTTTCATATTCACCTGTGAGTATTTTGATCGCTCTTACGCGACACCGGAACAAGTAGAGCAATCACTTTCCATTCCGGTAATCGCCGCCATTCCTCAAGATCGCCGCGAAACTGTGGAGGTGAATTAATCATGGTTTCCTCTTCCTCACTGCAGGATGCTCCACCCCGATCACTCACCCTGAGAGATCGTGAGCATATCGCCAGCTCTCAATACATTGAAATAGCCGACCACCTTACGCAACAGGGGTTTGGTTTAAACGACAAAAAGGTACTTGGAATTACCAGCGCTAACTCAGGCGAAGGGGTCACTACGATTGCCTGTAACCTGGCGTTGCATCTTGCGTTTTTCACTGACTGCCGTGTGATCCTCGTTGACGCCAACTATTCGTCACCGCGTCTTCATCGAATTTTTGGCATTGGCTCAAAACCAGGTCTTACTGATCTGTTAGCCGAGACAGCGATGGAGTCCGAGTGCATTCATGAGCTATCAGCCGATGATTCGAGATCGCTTCCACGCGGTCTTCGCCGAAGAATCAGGCGACTTTCGACAAACCCCCGCAACCCGCTTTTGAGTAACCGTGCTTCATCAACTCTCGGCCTTTCCATTTTGCCTGCCGGTGAACCAAATCAAGATGCAGTTCGAGTCTTAGGTGTCGAACACGATTTCATCGAAACGGTTCAATCCGAATTCGACATGGTCATTGTTGATCTGCCTCCGATTCTCTCGCCAGAAAAAAACAACATAAATCTTGCGTCTCTTGACGGAAATTTATTCGTAATTCAGGCAGAACAAACTACCGATTGGACAACTCAAAAGAGCTTACGAGCGATCCAGCAACGCGGCGGAATACTTACTGGCGTTGTTCTCAATCGATGTCGAAAACGATTTTCGCGGCGCAAATCGTCTTCATCCCGCTGAGCCGAAAGACCGCAATTAAGGAACTCGTCAGAGAGCCCGGTAATTGCAATAACAATTTGAACAACTGTGAAAACCAAACGTGCCCTGTCACCGAGAGGGACGGAGTCCGCGCAGTCTAATGACAGCCAAACCAACCGTTATTCCGACTAAGTTAAAACCGATTCCAGTCTGGAAGCGCGGGGTTGATCTCTGTGGTGCCGCGTTGGGTCTAACCATCCTCTCTCCGTTATTAATTGTCGTTGCCGTCCACATCAAGATTTCATCTCGTGGCCCGGTTTTTTTTAAGCACCAACGATTCGGCTACCTTGGACAACCAATTTTTGTATGGAAATTTCGCTCCATGCACATTCACACGGACCCCGACGTCCACCAACAGCATGTCTTGGAATTGACGAGCGACGACGCACAATTGAAAAAGATCAACAACGATGCACATTTAATCTTCCTGGGAAAATGGTTGCGGTGTACCGCGATTGATGAACTCCCTCAGTTGATCAATGTGATTAAGGGCGAGATGAGCCTGGTTGGTCCCCGCCCCGACGTAATTCCGGTTGATCAATATCGCGAATGGCAACGCATTCGGTTCATCGTCCTTCCCGGCTTAACTGGTCTCTGGCAGGTGAGTGGCAAAAACAACACAACATTCAACGAAATGAATCAACTGGATGCCGATTACGTCCAGCGACGCTCTTTTTGGTTGGATACAAAAATCATTGCAATGACCATCCCCTCCATTATTCAGTTAGTTTTTCAGAGTTACTCTGAGACGCAACCCAATTCATAAAATTGACCGCTCATCGAAAGTTAAATCCATGATTCATCCTCACAGTCCCAATCAATTGAGAATCGGTATCGTTGGACTTGGATACTGGGGGCCCAATCTTGCTCGCGTTTTAAACAGTTTAGACAATTGCGTTGTGACAGTTCTCTGCGACCGGGATCCAGAACGACTCAAAGCATTCGGCCAAAAATATCCAATGGCTCTCACCAGCGTCGATGCTGCCGAAATCATGACCACCGACCATGTCGATGCAATCATCATTTCAACACCCACGAAAACTCACTTTCAATTAGCACAACTTGCCCTGACCAATGGAGTCCATACCTTCGTTGAAAAGCCGCTGGCAACTTCAACCGCTGAATGTGATTCCTTAATCCACCTTGCCGACACCAACAACCTAAAGTTATTTGTAGGCCATATTTTTCTTCATTCAGCCCCTGTGGCGAAGCTCAAAGACATGGTACTCAACGACGAGTTTGGCGAGATCTATTACATGAGTTCAACTCGCCTAAACCTTGGTCCAGTACGCTATGACGTCAGCGCCCTCTGGGATCTAGCACCTCACGACATTTCAATCATGCTTGAACTGATGGGTTCCCCCGTCGCTGTCAATTGTTCCGGACTGGCGTATCTCAACCCGTCAAACCATGACGTCTGCACACTCAACATTCACTTCGAAGACAACCGCATGGGAATTATTCACGTCAGTTGGTTGGACCCTCATAAGAAACGAGAAATGACCGTTGTCGGAAGCAAAAAAATGGCGATCTACAACGACATTGAGTCTCTGGAAAAAATCAAAATCTATGACAATGGAGTTGAATTCGAGGACCTGTCCCACCAAGACGACACAACCTATGCAGACTTTCGCGTGAGCTATCGGTACGGCGATATACACTCTCCCAGAATCAATGAGGTAGAGCCATTGAAAGCCGAGCTAATGGATTTCATTGACTGCATTACCGCCAATAAACAACCAAAAACTGACGGACGAAACGGCAGGGATGTCGTCCAAGTGCTGGAAGCCGCTGACCTGTCTTTGAATCAAAAACTGGGGGATGTCCAGCTGTCCACTTTGAAGCGAGGCGACTCCGTAAAAGAAATGAAACTGGTTAAATAATGATGCATTCGAATCAAGTGCATCCTCAAGCACTCGTCGAATGCGAGACCATCGGCAAAGGTTCTCGCGTCTGGGCGTTCGCACATGTAATGGAAGGAGCGTCATTAGGGACAGATTGCAACGTTGGTGATCACGCCTTTCTCGAAACAGGAAGTTACGTTGGCAACAACGTCACCATTAAAAATCACGTTTGCATTTGGGAAGGCATTGTCATTGAAGATGATGTGTTTCTCGGACCCCATGTAGTGTTTACCAATGATAAATACCCTCGCTCGCCAAGAATGAGCAGAACCTCAAATCGATATCAGCAAAAAGAAACCTGGCTCGAATCGACCGTTGTCAAACAAGGCAGCTCGATCGGCGCGAACTCTACCATCATGCCAGGCATTACCCTTGGCGCGTACAGCATGATTGCCGCAGGCTCCATCGTCACCCGTGATGTCGAGCCGCATGCCTTAATGGCCGGATCGCCAGCCAGACGCGTCGGGACTGTTTGCTTCTGCGGATTGAAAACGTCTCGTAAGACGGGGCCAACCTGCCCAAATTGCAACGCGACGATCTCCGATTTCATGCTGCATGATTAATCGACGCACTCAAGATACACAACTTTGACACGACACCTAAGAAAGCGTTTAAAATATGAAAGCGGTAACCGCCCCAGTTCCCTTCGTTGACCTGAAAACCCAGTGCAATGAATTAACACCTGAAGTCATGCCTGCCATCGAAAATGTCATTCGCCGCGGCGCATTTATTTTGGGTGCTGAGGTTGACGAATTCGAAGAGAAATTCGCCGACTACTGCGATTCCAGCTACTGCGTCAGTGTTGCCAGCGGGACCGATGCCATTCACTTAGCACTCCGAGCGGTTGGCATTGGTCCGGGCGATGAAGTCATCACAGCGGGAAACTCATTTGTCGCTACCACGTTTGCAATATCGCATACTGGCGCGACGCCCGTTTTAGTCGACATCAACCATTCCGATCACAACTTGAACGTCGACTTGATCGAGCAGGCGATCTCACCGAAAACCAAAGCGATCGTTCCTGTCCATCTTTATGGCCAACCGGGTAACATGAAAGCGATTCAGGAAATCGCCGAGAAACATGGTCTTAAAATTGTCGAGGATTCTTGCCAGGCCCACGGTTCGGAATACTTCGGGAAACGGACCGGTACACTTGGCGATGCCGGTTGCTTCAGTTTTTATCCAGGTAAAAATCTGGGAGCCTTTGGAGATGGAGGAGCGGTTGTGACGCAAGACCCAAAAGTCGCAGAGCGTTTAAGGCTCCTTCGCAACTACGGGCAGCGTGAGAAAAATGTCCACAGCATGCTCGCTTTCAACAGCCGACTCGATACGCTGCAGGCCGCGGTTCTCCTGGTAAAACTTCCTTATCTCGATGACTGGAATAACCAGCGACGCAAAGCGGCAACTCTGTACCACGAGTTACTGGCCGATTCTGAACTGGTTTTACCCACTGAGAACGAAGGTTCACGACACGTCTACCACCTCTTCGTCGTCAAACATCCACAGCGAAACCAATTAATGGAGCACTTAAATAAACAAGATATTTTCTGCGGCATCCATTATCCCAACCCCCTCAACCAGGCAACACCTTACTTAGATATCCGATCTGCCCCAAAAAAACTGCCCGTTTGCACTGAGCTTGCCGATCAGATTTTTTCACTCCCGATGTTCCCTGGCATCACCGAAGCTCAAATCAACCGCGTCAGCGATGCAATCAAATCGTTCGACCCTGTTACCAATTAATGCCAAACCGCACAGTCCAGCTAACAACCGTTGACGGTGCTTTCGCGGACGGCGAAAGTACAGCGGAACTCCTCGGTAGCCAGTCGCCGTCCAGCAATAATATCTTGGCTTACTGGTGGCGGCGCATTTTGCTTGGAATCGTCGTCGTGGAACTACCACTTCAGATCGACAAGTACTTCTTGCACGATATTGATTTAGCACTCACCGGAGCTTTGAGTGGATTCATCGTTTCCATATCGACTTTTTGTTTGATTCTCTTGTACGCCCAATGGCTTCCAAAACTGGTGATCGAATCACGTCCCCTGCGCGGAAATTTTGCCTTAACCATCTACACTGCGATCGTCACAGCCTCAACGATCTGGGCGCTTCAACCTTCGCTCGCGCTTTATGAAACCTTTCTTCTCGGACAATCTTTCCTCCTGTTTATTTACATCGTTAATACCGTCACCGAGAAGAACGATGTAATATTTATCGTTACTTGCCTGACTCTGTGTTTGGCGGGCGAGGGCATGATGATGCTGCTCACCCAAGGTTTGCACCGGACACTCTCGCTTGGCCCAATCTATTTTGATTACAACGAAATCACCAATCGTGTCAGTGGATCCTTGGGCGCTGCGAATGTCGCTGCCAGTTTCTTCAACCTTTTGATCCCTCTGTGCTGCTGCCTTTTATTCTCTACCAACTCGAAACGACTTCGCCAACTTTCCGCGATCGCTCTTTTACTCGGAGGACTTGGCCTCGTACTAACCCTTTCTCGAGGAGGATGGATTGGGACGACCTTTTCGATTGGCATTTGCGTTGCCATCGCACTTCAAAAAAAGTGGTTGTCGCCCGCATTATTTATAAAACTCTCACTCGGGTGTGGCTTATTAATTATCGCGTGTCTGCCGCTACTTGCGGAACGAATCTTTGGTGATGATAACGGATCAGCCCAGTCTAGAATCTCGCTCATGCAAATTTCGACCCTAATAATTGCCGATCATCCATTCGGAGTAGGAGCGAACAACTGGGCAGTCGCTGGACAACATTATGCTGACCGGACTAATTTTCGCGAGGAATGGTTTTACACAGTCCACAACAAATATCTGCTTATCCTAACCGAAGTTGGAATCGTTGGCTTCCTAGCCTTCGGTGCATTTATCCTGACGACCATCCGTAGCGGTTGGAGGATTATCAGTCGTTCTGATCGCCTGCTAACCCCAATTGCTTTGGGGCTGACGGCTGGAATTTGTGGGCAGCAAATCCACATGATGGGTGAGATTTTCAATAGTCGCTCTCAAGTCCAACTGCTTTTACTAGCCGCCGCATTAATCTTTGCGATCGACAATATAACGGCACCAAAGTCGAGTTCAATTGAAATTGAATCTCCTTGAATAGCAAACCCGAAAACAGCCGCGAAACCCGTAGATTTGCGGGCAATCTCATTTCAATTTTCTCCAGTGATGTGGTCAACCGAGGTACGACCTTTGTGATCTACATCTTGGTTTCGCGAGAACTGGGAACACTCGCGTTTGGTCAGCTTTCTCTTGCGTTGGCATTGTTCTACAGCTTCCAGACCGTGGCTGCCTTTGGCTTGCAACAATTTATCACTCGCGAAGTCGCCAAAGAAACTGGCGAAAGCCAACGCTACTTCACCAACGCGTTGATCATCGGTTTAATAACATCGACCCTCGGGACGGCCCTAATGATGGCCATGACCGTCTTGCTCGATTACTCGCCGGGAACCCAAAACTTAATCTTAGTGATTTCGTTGGGAATCATCCCATTTGTGATCGGCTCAATTTGTGACTCCATAGTTCGAGGGTGGGAGAAGATGCACTTGATTGCTTGTGCCCAAATCCCAGCCAATGCGATCAAAGTCGTAGCAACGACCGTTGTCATTTATTCCGGCGGGGGCGTGCTTGAGGTAATTGCAATCCTCGCGGGCACCCAATTCCTCATCGCTGCAATCTTATTCTCCATTGTCGCAATCCACTTACGCGGATTCCACTGGAATGCAATTTCCTTTCAATTTGCCTGGGATATGGCCAAACGCTCTGCGACCTTTATGGGGATCGATGCGGCAGTTGCCTGGTGGACAAGTCTCAACCTAATCTTACTTTCAAAAATCACGAGTGAAGTCGAAGTTGGAATCTACAACGCTGCGGTTCAATTACTGATTCCGCTCGCAATTTTCATTCAATGCGTCATGACATCTTCTTACCCTCTGATGTGTCGACGTTTTGCCCGGGATGTAGACAACATGCACGAAATTTCAAACCACTTAATGGAGTTGCTGTTTGTCATTGTAATCCCAGGATCGGTTGGCCTATTTATGCTCGCAGATCCACTTCTAATATTAGTATATGGATCGGAAGCCTACGCGGCCTCGGCGAGTGTTCTAAGAATCATTGTGGCTGTCGTACTTCTAACTTCACTGAGTGGAGTAATGGGACAATTACTGTTAGCTGGCAACCGCGAACGCACGACACTGAGGATCGTGTTGGTAGACCTTATCTCTGCTTTGATTCTGGGCTGGGCTCTGATTAGCAATTTTGGGCTAACTGGCGCCGCTTTGGCCGCACTGTTAACTCGGGTGATCGACTTTGTACAGCACTGGAAACCCGTTTCCCAGTTGATGGAACAAATCAGTCTCTCCCACTTATTGTGGAAACCGGCCCTGGCCAGCGCGGTCATGGCAATTTACCTAACCACCGTCAGCCAATGGCATCCAGTGATTTTAGTAATTTCAGCTGCAGGTGTTTATGCCATCATGTATTTATTGATTGAATCTTGGGTGGCCGGTGGATTTCGCAACCTTCGCGCAAGATACCTCTAAATGGGAAACCTACTTCATTTTAAAATGCGGATGACAGAACAACGGTGAAAGTACTATTTTTATCTACCGAAAGTAATCGTGAACAAACACGCAGCGCGTACGGGCACCGCCTTGATAAACTGCGTCTGGCAATTGAAGCACAAGGGTTTGAATCAGATGAGTTCAGCCTTCGGGATGCGCGAATTCACCGACCAATATTGCTGCACCCGCTAAACTATCCAGCAGCCCGAGACAAACTGTTGCAAGCTGACTTCATCCACGCTGGAGGAGATGCAGCCTATGTGGCAAAACTGTGGAGCCCCTTTTTATCTGCCAAAATCATTCACGATGTCCACGGCGACACATTCAATGAAGCTCGATTCAAATGGATGCACCAACGCAACCTCTCTGCAATGCACCAAATGATTCAATCTTACATTGCTAATTTTATCGAATTCCGCAAATCAGGAAAATTTCTCGTCGTCTCACGACCCATGCAAAGTTGGCTAAACAAAAGATGCAAAGGAAGTCTTGATAATAGTGCTTTGATTCGCAATGGCGTCGATCTAAACGTCTTTCGACCGTTACCATCCGCGAATAACAGTAAATTTATCGTGGGGTATGCTGGAGGGTTTGTAGGCTGGCAGGGTGTCGACAACCTCGTGAAGGCCGTGTCTCAAACCTCCAACCAGAATATCGAACTTCACTTAATCGGACTTCAAGAATCAGACCGCGACCTCGCCTCCAAATTTAAATCTCAACTTGGAGATCGCCTTCGATTGTTTAACCGGATGAGTCAGGACGAGTTGGTTAAAACATTGGCAAACGCCGATGTCCTCGCAATTCCACGCCAATCGCATCCAGCACTTCGCGTCGCCCTCCCGACTAAATTCGCGGAATATCTTGCGATAGGGAAACCAGTAATCGTCTCAAACGTCGATGAAACCGCTGACTTAATCAACCAATTCGACTGTGGATTAGTAGCCGAACCGTCGATTGAATCTTGGACTAAAACACTAGATAACGCCGCTCAATTAAGCCTAAGTGAGAAAATAGAAATGGGCATGCGTGGACGCGAACTTGCAGAATCAGAATTTGCATGGGATCGCATCGGAGACAACTACGCACACTGGCTGCATCGATGGTCAGCCTAATCATCCAGTGACAACACCGAGCCCTAAAGCCAGCTTTCGTTTAACCCGTGATTGAAAAAGTCAAACAATCAGACCCGCACGCTAACAACAATGTATTGTTGGCAGAGCCAAATCCAATGGCCGGAAAACCCGTCAGCCTACGGAAATTCCCATTCCCCTTTCAAGCGGCAATGACGATTTGCAGTGACATTGATGAAACAAGATCGTCCGATGAGTTTTTAGAAATCCAAAGATTCTTAAATACTCGATCAATGACCTCTATGGGAAATGGAATCGGTCTGGAAATTGGAAACAGCTTCTTTTTTTATAATCACAAAAAAGAATTCTCTTACTTTGACCAAGACGATAGGGCAAAACAAATTACGCAAGCGATGATCCAGTCGGGATACATCGATTGCTTACATTCCTATGGCGACACCGACAACCGAGACGACATCGCCAGAGCACTCGACTCACTGGAATCTTCGAATTGCCAGCTCGAAGTTTGGATCAATCATTACGGGGTCAGCAATGACATCTGTAAAAAATTTGAATACATGTTCCAACATTGTGAAGGCGACGACCCTCAAGCCAATGCCTATCACACCGATCTCACCCTTGCCCACGGCATTCGATTCGCATGGGTAGGCGCAACCACTCGAATCGTGGGGCAATCATCCCGGCCAAAATTAGCAACCGCATTCGACCCTCGCTATCCATTGGTTTCGACCAGCAACGTCATGAAGGAAGTTCGCAAACAATTCTTGGGACGCAATGATGAAAGATTCGCTCTCCATCGCAGCAATGATTTATTGCGTCCATTAAAGCTGGCTGACGGCGGGCAAGTGTATGAGTTCATTCGTTACTGCAACCACCCTGAAGGTGTGCCCATCGGGGCGACGTCCAGAGGTTTAGCCTATGTCATTTCCAAGCGAAACTTAGCGAACCTCATCTCGAGGGAAGGCTACATGATCGCCTACGCTCATCTGGGAAAAAATGAAGATCGCAGTCCGGCCATCGCACCTGAGTCACAGGCGGCTTTGAGACACCTCGCAATGCTCAATGAACAGGGTGATATTTACGTATCGACAACGGCAAAAATTCTAAAGTACAAATTCGCACACCAGTCGATGGTTGCCACTCAAGTTCCACAGAATGAACGCGAGCAAATCACGATTCATGGATTTGAAGATGCCATCGAAGGTAGGCGCATGCCTTCCGTTGAAGAACTTCAAGGCATTACTTTTTACGTCGACGATAGCCAGCAAACAGATGTCTTTCTTGGCTCTCAACAGATCAATGAACTGCAACGGAATCCCGCTGACAAAACAGGTCGGCCAAGTGTGACGATTCCACTTCACTCTCTGTGTTTTCCTGATGTCTAAACCAAAGTCACGAATAACCACAAGCGCACCGCTGACATCTGAGTCGATGCTCGATTCAGCCGAACGGTTGCATGCGTATTTGCTACAACAACACTGGCGAACTGGCGCGGTTTACGGCCCGGACTCAGGGGTTCGTTTCAATGCTCGAATTGGCCGATTCATCAAAGGTTACCTAACTGCCTTACCGTGGTCCGACAACTACGCCTACATCCAATCGCAAGCCTATTGGATTTTCAGCAACTGGCTAATGCACGACCTCACTGGCGATCCTCGATTCGAAACTCTGGCGGTGCAGGGCACTGACTATGTAAAAACACAGCAGACGTCAAAGGGTTATTGGAAATACCCTAACCCGGAATGGAAAGATCGAATCGCGACAGTAGAGGGATGCATTGGGTCACTTGCACTAGTGGAAAGCTATCGCCGAACTGGTCAGGAGACCTACCTCGAAGGTGCCGACAAGTTCTATCAATTCCTGTTGAGCGATATTGGGTTTCGCAAACAACCCGCCCCGTCCATGCTGGCGGTCAATTATTTTGCCGGAACGGCCGGAGATGGCGGTGGAGTTCCCAACAATTCAACCTTGTTACTCTGGATGCTCGGCGAACTTTTTGATGCGACTGGCAGACAAGAGTATCTAGAACATTGCCAACCAATGATTAACTGGCTCGAACACGTCCAACTCCCCTCGGGAGAACTTCCCTATGCCTTGGGCAACACCGCGGATAAAGATAGGGTTCACTTTCTCTGTTACCAATACAACGCTTTTGAATACCTGGATCTCGCTCATTACTATCAGCGAACTGGCAACAAGGCCGTGCTTTCCATCATGGAACAGCTTTCATGCTATTTAAAAAATGGTTTCACAGGTCAGGGAGCCTGTCGATACAACTGCCAACAGGCCACGCCCGAGGTCAACTACTACACATTTTCCCTTGCGAGGGCATTGAGCCATAGTCAGCAAATGGCTTTCACGACTTGCACGGAAGAAATTCAAAGAGCCTTTCGACGCGCCTTGAGTTTTCAACGCGCCGATGGTGGTTTTCGATTTTTCTCTCGCTACAACTACCGATTCCTGGAAGATCGCCGCTCCTACCCGCGGAATCTCTCGATGATGCTGTACCACCTTTTAAGTCAAATCAAAGCAGATCGCGAACTCAACGTTAGCAGTTCCAGTCGCACCATCTCACAATCGGCAAACGCGGTTTAGGACTACGCACTCGTTTTCAAAATGAAGATTCTATTCGTTTCAAACCGGTACCCCACCATCGAAAACCCCGGTGACAGTCCCTGCATTGCACAACAGCGCCAAGCCCTCGAGCGTTTCGGCTTTGAAATCGATCTCCTTTACATTGACAGCCAGAAAAGCAAATTAAACTACCTAAAATCCGTATGGCTGATCTTTTGGAAAATTCAGGTTTGCCGCCAGTATGACATCGTGCATGCCCACTACGGTCAATACTGCGGACTGGTCGCTTGCCTGCAATTTACTCGCCCAACCATCATCACATTTCGCGGATCCGATATCCTTTACCATCGCGAACTCCCCATCAGTCGCTGGGCCGCTAGATTGGCAAGCCATTTAATCGTCATGTCTCAGCAAATGAAAACGGTGCTGGGTCAAGAATCTGCAGAAGTCATCCCCTATGGAATTGATCTTGAGCGATTTCGACCCTTGGCTCGCGACGAATCTCGACTAAAACTATCACTCTCCAGCGATGCTCCGATCTTGCTCTTCCCCTACGACCCGGCAAGGAAAATCAAGCGGTATTCTCTCGCTACCGCCGCAGTTGAAATACTGAAACTTGAATTTCCTAACATTGAATTAATCGCAATTCACGACCGACCCTATGAAGATATCCCGCTCTACATGAATGCTTGTGATGTCCTGGTCATGACATCACAATCCGAAGGCGCTCCAGTCGCCGTTCGCGAGGCAATGGCCTGCAACCTGCCGATTGTTTCTGTGGATGTTGGCGATGTCGCCAGCGTCATCGGCACAACGGACAACTGCGCTATTGTGGATACTGAACCAGAAGTGATCGCGAATTCCATCGCTGAAATTCTGAGAACTGGAAAACGATCCAATGGCCGCAATTCAGCAACCGAAATGAGCGTCCGTACTTTTGCACAATCGGTTGCCAACATCTATGAACGGCTTGGAACTAGAAAAAAACCAGTCGAATTAAAAGTCTAAAATTGCCACCTTTCCTGCAGAAACAAAAAACTAAAAATAATTTTAGAATCTGATGAAATCCAAACCTAACTGCCGCGTTTTGATGTTGTTGGAAAACAATCCGTACCCAAATGATCTTCGTGTACGCCAGGAAGCAAACTCTCTTGTCTCCCAAGGATTCCAAGTCACCGTCATTGCCCCTGGAACGCGTTCCCAATCTTCTTATGAAAACATTCATGGCGTTCACGTTTATCGCTACCCAGAACCACCTGCCGGGGAAGGGTGCTTTAGCTATCTGGTGGAATATAGCTGGGCACTGTTCTTTAGCTTCTTTTTGACATTCTGGGTTTTCTTCAGACGCGGCTTTGATGTAATCCACGCCCACAATCCACCCGATCTCTTCGTGTTAATTGCGATGTGCTTTCGAGTGATTGGGAAGAAATTTATTTTTGACCACCACGATCTTTCACCGGAAATGTACTACGCCAGGTTCGACAATCAAGGAAGCCGAGTCGTTTTTCGGGCATTGAAATTTTTTGAGATCTTATCGTGCCGCATGGCTCACCAAGTCATTGCCACTAATGAGTCCTATAAAAAGGTCGAAATGGAAAGAGCAGGGATCCCCGCCAGCAGAGTCTCGATTGTCCGGAATGGCCCTGACATTTCAAAAATGAAACCTGTTGAACCAGACCCCACGATCAGAGCCAAAGCAACCATCAATTTGGGTTACCTCGGAGTCATTGGGCAACAAGACGGTGTCGATTACCTGATTCGCTCGCTCGAACACATCGTGAAAGAACTCGGCATTACGGATATCCATGCGATCATTATGGGAAGTGGATCAGCAGTTCCAAGCCTTAAAAAACTCACCGCCCAACTTGAACTCGAACAATACATTTCATTTACTGGATCAATCCCCTACAACGATCTACCTCGCTACGTCTCAGCCTGTGATATCTGCGTCGACCCCGACCCTCACAATCCTTACAACGACCGTTCCACGATGGTGAAGATGATGGACTACATGGCGATGGCCAAACCCATTGTTGCATTTGATCTTACCGAACATCGCGCATCCGCCGGCCCAGCGGCACTCTACTCAATCCGAAATGATATTCACGACCTTGCCAAGACAATTGTTGAACTCATCGAGAATCCAGACCTCCAAAATAAGATGGGAGAAACTGGGCGTCAGAGAATGATTGAACAATTTGCATGGCATCACCAAGAAAATCAACTCTTAAAAGCGTATGCCAATATCGGATTCGACGTTCCCGCCAAAATCTCACCCACCAACTCAATTCCCCCCAACACTGCCTCTCCGACCGAACTAGCTTCAAAATGATTCGACCCTCCACCGAAAAACTTCCGCATTCTACATCGAACTCCAAATTACCACCCGCAGTTCTGGTGGGGTTTGATAGCATGCAAGGCCTACCCGCGGCGCGGGTCCTCGCACGCCACGGGGTTCCCATCATTGGGATCGCCGCCCACCCAAACAATTCGCAAACAAAAACAAATGTCTGTCGAGAAATCAGGTTTACTCCAACGGACGAACCAAGCCTGATTGACCATCTCGTTGAACTTGGCCAAACCTTACCAAACAAACCAGTACTGTTCCCTTGCGCCGACACCAATGTCTCCTTGATTTCCCAACACCGAAGTCGCCTCGAGCCATTTTTTCACATTCTATTACCCGACCCGAAGACGGTCGAAATGTTAATGGACAAGGTCAGTTTCTATTCTTACGCTGAGCGAAACTCGCTTCCCGTTCCAAAAACATTTTATATTGAATCCGCTGAACAACTGGAAACGGCCGCTCGGGAATTGACCTATCCGTGTATTTTTAAACCTCGAGATAGCGCCGCCCATCTTTGGGAAAATAAAACCATCCACAAAGCCTTCAAGGTAGAAGATGCTGCATCCTTAAAACGTTTATATCAAGACTACCAATCGTACTCTGATTGCTTTATCGCTCAGCAATGGATCGAAGGCAAAGACTCTGATCTTTATTCATTCAATGGTTACTTTGACAAAAACTCAAAACCATTGGCTACCTTCATCGCTCGCAAAATTAGGCAATGGCCACCGGAAACTGGAGTCAGCTGCCTCGGAGAAGAAGTCCGCAATGACGAGGTATTGGAAACTGCGATCCAAATGTTCCAGTCCGTCAACTACCACGGCCTTGGTTACCTAGAAATGAAATACGACCAATCCACCAATCAACTACTCATTGTTGAACCAAACATTGGCCGTCCAACGGGCAGGGGAACGATAGCCGAAGCGGGAGGAGTTGACATTCTGTTCACCGCTTATTGCGATGCACTCGGACTCTCTCTACCCAAAAATAGGACTCAAACTTACAACGGAGTTAAGTGGATTCATTTGCGCAAAGACCTGCAGTCCTCGTTTGTCTATTGGCGGCGAGGTGAACTACAGTTCATTGACTGGTTCAAATCTATTCGTGGAAAGAAAGCATACGCCGTTGCTTCATGGAGAGATCCTTTACCTTTTATCTTTGATTGCTGGCAGGCAGTCAGCTTAATTTCCTCGTCAAGAAGAAGAAAAAAGCGGCAAGTAACACCAACCTCTAATGATTAGTTTTTTTTTCCAATCCGCACAAAAACAAAGCCATCGATTTTGGATCGAAGCGATGCTGGCTGGCCGCGCAATTTTATTTGCCGGCCGCCGCGTTAGCTGCCCCTGCTGTGGTTGGAAATTACGCTCATTCACCGAGGGGAACACCTCACTCAAAATGCGAAAAAAAGGATACTGCCCCCGCTGCAACTCGAAGGCTCGGCATCGACGAAATTGGTTGTTCCTGAAAAACCATACCGATTTATTTAAGAAGCCAACTCAATTATTGCACGTGTCACCCAAATATGCCTTGGCACGGCGATTCGCAAAAATGGCTAACATTGAATTCACCGGAATTGATCTTGAAGGGAGGCCCTTTGCCGAACATCCAATTGATGTCTCCGATCTACCATTCCAAACAAATAAGTTCGACGCGATTATTTGCATCCATGTTTTAGAACATGTCGTTGATGACCGGGCGGCAATCCATGAATTGCATCGGGTTCTCAAACAAGGGGGCTGGGCCTTGATCACCGTCCCCATCGATTTCCAACGAAAGACTTATGAAGACCCCGCGATTCAATCCGCCGAAGCCAGGAAACTGCACTTTGGAGAAGAACAGCACTGGCGAATCTATGGAAACGATTTCATCGATCGACTTACCACCGCAGGCTTTGACGTGGAATTGAATCGAGCCGAAGACACCCCAAACTCCACTCAAGAGAGATTTGGAATCATTGAAAATGAGCACGTTTTCTTTTGCAAAAAGAAACGATCACCCCACGGCAACACCACGCAGTAATTCTCAACAAATGACCAAACCACATTGTTCAACGATTGCACTTATCGGTCCAGACGGATCGGGAAAATCGACCGTGGCTGCAGCTCTGATGTCACAATCCGTTCTGCCACTCAAATATCTTTATATGGGAACCAGTGTCGAATCCAGCAACCACGCATTATTCACATCGCGACTTGCCCACCGCTGGAAGGTACATCAACACAAGAAATCACTTCAAAAAAAGGGAGCGGCGATTCCCAAGCAAATAACGCTTCACGGCGCCGAACACCGTGTTGATAAACGGGGAAAAATTGGCGGAGGACTTCGGCTATTCCGACGTGTCTCGGAAGAAATCTACCGGCAAATCATTTCCTGGGGTTACCAGTGCAGGGGGAATGTGGTTTTGTACGATCGGCATTTTCTATTTGATGCATGTCCACCACCGGATGACTTTTCCGAACGTCGCCTGTCCGCTCACCGCCTAACCGACCGAATCCACTTTTGGTTTCTCAAAAACCTATACCCCCGGCCGGATATCGCAATTCTTCTCGACGCGCCGCCGCAAACCCTATTTGCCCGCAAGCAAGAAATCCCTCTGGAACATCTTGAAAGCGATCGCATCCAGTTAAAAAAACGAAAATCCTATTCTCACAACTTCTTCATTGTCGATTGCACGAAATCAATTAACGACATCGTGGCCGAGATCAACCAAATCCTCGATGACCATTGTGTGAAAAAGAGTATTGCTTAGGTGTTCTACGCTCTCAATACTAATCAACCGTCTGTCTTTCACACCGATCCAACCGCGTTTGTGGAACCCAATCTGGCCAACGCTAGTTCAAGCTTCAACATCGAAACTCCACTCCCATGAAAACCAAACCTGCTGAAAAAGAAATCTCGTGACGATCAAGCTCTACGTTATCGACTCACACGAACAGGCACTCGGCATTTGGCGCGAACAACAATTAACCAATGCCAAATTGCTCCATGTTGACTTTCATTGCGACCAACGCGGTTTATTAGTAAACCGGAAGAAAAATCTGGCCTATCCAATTTGGACTCGGTTCCAAAAAGTGGATGAGGGAAATTTCCTCAAACATGCCGTCGTCGACGGAATCATTAGCTCCGTTCGGTGGGTTCACGATCTTCCCGGCGGCAGACAGCATGACATCAAAACGCTGAAGTACCACACGGACATTTCAGCGATCGTCCACCGCCTATTCCGTCTATTTAACAGAACCCCCCAAACCTCTTATCGACTGGAAACCTACCTCGCCAATCAATGGGATCAGATTCAACCGGATGAAATCCTCGACATCGACTGGGATTTTTTTGCTGCAAAAGAATATTCAGTTGATTCTATTGCTGCGCGAATTGAAATGTTCTTTGATCGTGATTTCACCAAATCACCGCAGCAAATCATCATCTGCCATTCCCCGGAATATTGTCACCCTACCGATGAGTTATTTGAGCAGTTCGTAGACAGGATCCAAACTCTATTTGCTGCCGATTTGATTAGGCTGCCTAAACCCTTTATCTCACGATCCCAGCGATCTAAAAGCAAACTGAAAAACGCCGTGCGGGGCCGCGCGAGAAAACTCTACCACCTTACTCACCTCAGCCTGCGACGGCTGGGAATTTATTAAGAAATTGACGATGAAGATTTTAATTGCAAGTAAAATACACCCCGAGACAGTAGCAAAACTCCAGCTAACTCACGAAGTCAAAGAGCGTATCAACGCTGCGGAAGATGAACTATGCGAAGCAATCAGGGACTGTGACGTGCTCATTTTCCGGAGCGGCGTCCAGATCAACCAAACCGTATTAACTCACGCTACTCACCTAAAATTAATGATTCGCGCAGGTTCGGGCCTGGACAACCTCGACCTTCCATTCGCCACTGAACTAGGAATTGAACTAGTTCGCATTCCCGAACCGGGAGCACAGGCGGTTGCCGAACTCGCGTTTGGATTGATGCTTAATCTCGCTCGCGAAATCCGATTTGTTGATCGTGAATTGAGAAATGGAAATTGGGTCAAGCAACAAACAACCGGATATACCCTCCACCAAAAAACTCTCGGAATCGTCGGCGTTGGCAACATCGGCTCGCGAGTCGGGGAAATGGCAACAGCATGGGGGATGAAAGTCGTGGGGTGTGTTCAACACGCTGATCAAGCCGACGCCGAACAACTGCAACGATACGGCATTCGCCTTTCCAACCTCAGGGAGGTCGTTTCCAGTGCAGATTTTTTGACGATTCATGTTCCCAAAACCAAGTCTACTCTCAACCTTATCGACCGAGAGGCGCTCTCCTGGATGAAGCCTGGGTCTTTTCTAGTAAATCTAGCGAGAGGCGGCGTGCTCGACGAAAAGGCACTTTACGACGCACTGCAAAGTGATGGAGGTCCGATCGGTGCGGCGCTCGATGTCCATCAGCATGAAGGTGGGGGCGCAATTTCACCTTTGGCAGAACTTCCCAATATTCTTTTGACTCCTCATATAGGTGCAACTACGGTAGACACGATGCGAGAAATTGGCAATCGAATCATCACAACGATCGATTCTTTTTCCTACGATTGCTCTGAAAGGCCTCCCAAGCTTAGCTCGCCAACCATGATCTGATGATCAGTAACTCCCCTCCTACAACACTCCTGCTACACTCCTTCCTGATTAAACAACCTTCCAATGAATTCTAAAGCAGCGCAACTGAGAAAGTTAATTAACTCCAAGAAACTTGAATTTTTGATGGAGGCCCATAATGGCATTAGCGCAAAAATTGTCGAAGAAGCAGGCTTTCAAGGGATTTGGGGAAGCGGTTTATCGATTGCAGCTTCAAAAGGAGTCCGCGACTGCAATGAGATAAGCTGGACGCAAACGCTTCAGACAGCTGAATACATGAGCGATGCCACTTCCATTCCAATCCTGCTCGATGCCGACACGGGATTTGGAAATTTCAATAACGTGCGAAGGCTCGTGAAAAAACTTGAGCAAATTGACGTGGCTGGATTGTGCATCGAAGACAAATTGTTTCCCAAAACGAACTCGTTTATTGACGGTGAGCAACAGACACTCGCTGATCCGCATGAATTTGCTGGAAAAATCAAAGCAGCCAAAGATACTCAAAAAGATCCTGACTTTAGTGTCGTCGCTAGAGTTGAATCTTTCATTGCCGGATGGGGATTGAGCGAAGCATTACGGCGAGCCGAAATTTATTTAGAAGCGGGCGCGGATGCCATCTTAATTCACAGCAAAAAAAACACCGCTGAGCAGGTCCTTGACTTTCAATCAGAATGGGACAATCGATGCCCGCTAATCATCGTTCCCACCATGTATCACGCCACACCTACGTCTGTTTTTAGAGAAAATCAATTTAGTGTTGCAATTTGGGCAAACCAAATCATGAGGTCGGCGATCACTGCGATGCAAAAAACGGCTTCCCTAATTCATGGACAAGAATCCATCGCGGAAACTGAAAAACAAGTGATTTCTGTGCACGAAATTTTCCGTCTTCAAAATACGCAAGAGTTAAAAAATGCTGAAAACGCATACTTAAAACCTTCTGCAAAAAAACGCTCTGAGGCCTCGAACCAGTAGCGAGAGAATCCCGTTACCAAGAATTAATGAAACTCACCGCCCCTCCGATTTCACCAATTTCCAACCAAGTGACGACTGCAATTTCCTGTCTCGAGCAAGACCCTGCTTGGGATGCATTTCTGGCTGAACAGGGCGGCAATCATCATTTGCAATGCAGCCAGTGGGCGGCCGTTAAGAAGGCGAACGGTTGGAGTTCCAAACGAATCACTCTTTCCAATTCTCAATCGGTCGTTGGCGGCGCTCAAATTCTCATTCGCAACGTCCGTTACTTTGGCAAAATCGCCTACATCCCCAAGGGGCCGGTCTATCGAAAAGATAATCCGCAGATCATTGATTCGCTCATTCAGCAATTAAAAAACTTAGCAAAAACGGAGCGGATTAACGGGCTGATCGTCCAGCCATTCGAACCAGGAATCATTACTGAATCACTCGTAAATCACGGATTTCGAAATTGTCCGATCGAGACCTCCCCCACGGCTACTGTGATTCTCGACATCCGATGCGAACTCGATGACATTCTTGCCAAAATGTCAAAAGGCATGAGAAACAAAATCCGCCGAGGTCAGACCAGAGGTATCGAGTGTCGACAAGGCGGTAAAATAGATCTTCCCGTTTTCCATCAACTGCTAATGAAAACCGCTCAACGACGCGGTTTTACAATCTTCGATTTAGATTACTTTGAGCATATGTGGGACACATTCTCACCCACGAATTCCATGCAGTTATTCGTTGCTGAATATCAAGGCGAACCAGTCGCAGCGCAATTCTGCATCAATCGCGGGAACACGATTATTGCTAAACAAATTGGCTGGTCCGGCGGTCATTCAAAACGGCACCCCAACGAAGCACTCGATTGGTATACGATCCAATGGGCGAAACAACAGGGGTACGAGTTTTACGATCTTGAGGGTATCAGCCGAACAGATGCCGAATCGATCGTTCAATCCGATCAGATTGACTACTCATCGCTCGCTGGGCCAACTCAGTACAAAATTCGACTAGGCGGTAAAGTCACAATCCTCCCTACCGCTTTCTGCTTTTTCACCAACCCTCTGCTTCACTCTCTGTACTCACGAATTGGGTCACGCCTAGCCCGGACTCAGCTCATGCAAAAAACAGCAGGGCGTTTTCGAACAGGCTAAATCAAAAAGAATCCGTAGAAATATTTTTAAATGTCAATCGCGTCTAGCCCCATCCAATCAGAATCAACCTACAACCTCAACTGGCTTACACTTGAGCAATGGGAAGGATTCGTTGAAACCTTTGTGGAACATTCAAGCTTTCACGACCGGCGGTGGATCGAATTGATTCAAAACCAGTACGGCTTCAAATTGCACATCCCAGCCTTAGTCAAAGATGATAAGACCCTCGCCGCCATCCCCTTCTTTCAAACCCGCAGCCTAAGTGGAAAACGGAAATTAATCTCGCTGCCTTTCACGGATTACCTACCTGTTTTGTCCAAGTCTCCTGCTGACTCAAACAAACTCGCTCAAAAGATACAGAACCACTTCAAGAATCAATTTAACGCCATCATTCTTAAAACAGATGGCTCAATCCCAGCTGCTAAAAACCAAAGTCATCAAGTGGTACACGTCCTCCGGACAGACCGCCCACTTGAGGAGGTCGAAAGTGATTTTGCAAATCCAATCCGGGTCAATCTAAGAAAAGCAAAACGCCGCGGCTTGAATTTTGACATCCACACCGACCGGAAAGCAATGGATACATTCTTTCAGCTGCACACCCTCACTCGTCGAAAACTCGGCGTGCCTGTCCAACCTCGCAGCTATTTTGACCGACTGCAAACAGAAATCATCGAAAGGGGAATGGGGAACATTGGCATTGTTACCAAGCAAAACCGCCCCATTGCTGCGGGAGTTTTGCTGGCTTCCAGCCGACGGTTGATTTATAAGTACGCCGCTTCAGATCCCACTGCACTCGCCGATCGACCGAACGACTGGCTCGTTTACCACTGCATCAAAATGGCAGTCGATAGCGAATGCAGATATTTTGATTTTGGAATTTCTGAAAAATCTCAAGAGGGACTGCGCCGGTTTAAAAAGAAATGGGGAGCTCAAGAAAGGGACATCTTCCACAATTATCTTGCCGGCTCGCCTGACCCTGATACAGAACCATCCACCGTAGTTCGCGCTGCCGGAGAAGTGATCAAGCGGACGCCAACAATCGTCTGCAAAACACTCGGCAAGGTACTCTACAAATACAGCCAATAATATATCAGCAATGGAACTCAGCTTTTTATTTAACGATCCTCCGTCCGTTCAACTCGCCAGTGAACGCGTCGAAGCGGACGCCTGTCAGTTTTCACTGAGCAAGAAATTTCGGTTTTATTATCGATTCCTTCGACCAGTGATGCCAATCAAGGTTCGACAGTGGCTCCAAAAATCGCAATCGCACGAAGTGGATGAACAATGGTATCTGCCGTTAAGTTTGATGGATCAGATTCAACAAGGCTGCGTTGGCACTAACCCGACAGGAGCCACTGGCTTTTGGCCAGAATCTGCCAAATACGCGTTTGTCCTGACGCATGATGTCGAAACCTCCGAGGGCATGCAACACATTTCTCGAATCGCAGATGCCGAAGAAGAACTTGGGTTTCGCTCAAGCTGGAATTTAGTCCCTTACAAATACAAAATCGACGCTGGACTGATCAGTGACTTACAGTCTCGCGGTTTCGAAATTGGAATCCATGGCTATAACCATGACGGACAACTGTACTCGTCAAAACGAGTATTCAAAAAAAGAGCATCCGCAATTAATCAAGCGATTGATAAATACAACGCCGTCGGATTTCGTTCACCGATGGTCCACCGAAATTTGAATTGGTTGCAAGATTTGGACATCGAGTATGACAGTTCGTGTTTCGACATCGACCCGTTTCAAGCAGCGCCCGGTGGGGTAGGAATGATCTGGCCCTTTGTCGCTGGAAAATTTATCGAGCTCCCCTACACCATGCCGCAAGACCATACGCTATTCATCAAACTCGGCGAACGAAGTGGACGAATCTGGATGGATAAACTGAACTACATTCGAAAACATCAGGGAATGGCAATGATGTTGACACATCCGGATTACCTTACCGGGCATCGAGAAACTGAAATCTATCTCAAATTTCTCGAACATGTTAGAGACGCCGGAGAATACTGGCACGCAACTCCTCAAACCGTCTCGCAATGGTGGCGGCATCGAGACCAACTCAGTTCTAAGAAAGCCATCCTGGCAAACTGAGCTTGATCTATTTAAAACGCAATTTTGCATTCTTTCAAACAGCGAGCTTTCAATGATTCAATTTGACCAAAACAAAGCAAACATCCTCAGCGGTGAACATCCCGAAGGATCGCTAACCGAAGTTCAACGAGTAGACTCGATCACAGAAAAACAATTCCTCAATGACTTCTTAAAAACATCAAAACCAGTCATTATCCACCAAGGTGCTCGAAACTGGAAAGCTCTGCAGACATGGTCTTTCGACTACTTCCGTAGTTTCGAAAGCGATTGTTCGATCACTCTCGAAGAGGGCAACGTCATGCAGGAAACCACTTCTTTTCGCACCGTCAGCTTTCAGGAATACCTAAACGAAATTCAATCTCCTAAATCTACAGATGGAAAAATTCCATACTTGTCCGTGTTTGAACTGTTTAAACAATTCCCGCATCTTAGTGAGGACGTGGACTTTAGCATCATGTCCAAACATAAAGTCCGAAACCACTTGACTGGCTGGATCGGTCCTGGGGGGACAGTAACCGGATACCACATCGATTGGGCCGATAACATATTTGCACAGGTCGTCGGCCAGAAATTTGTCAAACTGGTTTCGTGGGATCAACGTTCAAACATGTACCCAAGTCGAAAATATGACTCCAACACACTCATGAGCTCAGTCAACGCGGATGATTTCGATAGCAATCGTCATCCCAATTTCTCAAAAGTTCAAGCTCAATACGCCTTCCTTAACCCTGGCGATATGATGTTTATTCCGCGGGGTTGCTGGCATTACGTCCGCTCACTTTCTCCATCGATTAGCGTGAATAATTTTGGGACCGGGTGGATGAGTTTTCTTCGCGACAAACCACGAGAATATGCAAAACGATATTTGCACCGGATCGGCCTTTATGGAAAAGAGTGCACCTGCCACAAAATCGTTGATGGCAGACGTGTGGCCCGCTAAGGGAAGATTCAAATTCACTTGATCTGAATGCCAGTTAGTCACACTTAGCCCAAAACACTCTCGTCGCCGAGCCACGGCCCCTCCGCACCTGCGGAACCTCTGAAAAGACGAGTGGTAACTCTGGATTGTCTCATTATTTGGACGAATCAAATAAGCCTTCATTGATTTCAGTCCCCCTCTTGTATTGAATCCCCTCAACAACGGGGGGAGGGCTGTTTGGCACCTCGGTAAAAACCGATTCTTAAGATACAATCAGGTTCGAAATTTGGACCGCCAGTTGAAGAACCTCCCCATGAGACCTGCAGACGAAACCACAACTCGAATCCTTGAGTGGTTAATTGAGACCTTCCCATTAGCACAACAGCGAGAAATCGGTGCCGATGATTCTCTGTTAGAAAGCGGTATCGTCGATTCGCTGGGAACTCTGGAAGTCGTTCACTTTCTTGAATCGGAATTTGAATTGATTGTTACCGACGAAGAAATGACCCCTGAGTATTTCGAGACTGCGCGGTCGATTGCGAAACTCGTAGCTCTCAAATCAGATCCGATTCACCCGCAGTCTGAATCCAACTGAGCATGCAGTACCTCATTCATCACATGCTCTCTGAGAGCGCTGCGAAGTATCCTTCCAGTGAAGCCTTGGTGGCGAAAAACCAACGCCTCAGCTACGAGGACATGGCCGCTCAAGTCGCTAATGCAGCTGGAAACTTGAGAGAGCTGGGGGTCAACCGCGGCGATCGCATCGCGATCTTTCTTCCTCCAAGTGCAACGCTGCCGCTCGCCATTTTTGCGACTGCACAAGCATCGGCAGTCTTTGTCCCCATTCACCACGGTCTGTTCCCAGATCAGGTTTTACACATTCTCAACGACTGTGGAGCCGTCGCTCTCATTACTGATGCCGTGCGATTGGAACGAATTCAAAGTGTCCTTCCGAACGTCCCAACTCTCAAACTCACCATTGTTGACTCTCCAGACGATGCACAGAATTCCCTGAAAACTTATTCGTGGGATTCGCTTGGCAATCATCCATCATCGCCAACCGACCAGTGTATTGAAAAAGATCTCGCAGCAATTCTCTACACCTCAGGATCCACGGGTCGACCGAAAGGTGTAATGTTGAGTCATGCTAACGTCTTAGCCGGCGCAGAGATCGTCTCGGATTATCTCAAACTTTCTAATACCGACCGTTTATTAGCGGCACTCCCCCTTAGCTTTGACGCAGGCCTTAACCAACTTACGACCGCTGTTCTGCAAGGGGCAACGACGGTCATGATTTCATTCCGGTTTGGCCGCGAGATTGTTAGCCAGGTAATCGAGGAAAAAATTACCGGATTGGCGGGAGTCCCATCGTTGTGGAGTTTACTCGCCCAACCAAGTTCAGGCCTTGGAAAACAATCACTTCCGAATTTACGGTACATCACCAACACCGGCGGCGCAATGCCGCAAACATTGTTGCGTCAACTCCAAGAGCAAATCCCATCGACTGATATCGTTCTGATGTACGGTTTGACCGAAGCGTTTCGATCGACCTATCTACCACCGGAACAACTTGAATTGCGTCCGACGTCGATGGGGAAATCGATTCCCAACACAGAGATTCTCGTGATCGACGATACCGGTAAACGATGCAGACCGGGCGAAACAGGGGAATTGGTTCACCATGGTCCCACCGTTTCTATGGGCTATTGGGGGCATCCTGACCTGACCGCCAATGTCCTTCGCCCCCACCCCGATCCCTTACCCGGTCATCCCAAAGATGCTTTGGTTTGCTATTCAGGTGACCTCGTTCGACAAGATGAGGACGGATTTTTATATTTCGTTGGCCGCCGGGATAATCAAATTAAATCCGCTGGATTCCGAATTAGTCCCAACGAAGTGGAAGACGTTCTGTGTCAGGTCGCACCCCTGCGACAGGTTGCCGTGATCGGCGTGCCCGACACAGTACTCGGACAACATCTGGTCGCCTTCGCAATTCCGCAGGAAAATGCAGGGGAACTGAACTCCGCTACGGTTCTGGCCGATTGCACTGCAAAAATGCCCCGTCACATGGTTCCGAAAGAAATCCACTTCGTCACTGAACTTCCTATGACTTCCAGTGGGAAAGTTAATTATCCAGCGCTTCGAGACGAAGCTTCCTCAAACTAGCCGCAGTCGAACACCCCCGTCGACAGACGCTTTGATTTCATTGAAAATTAAAACTCGGTTTAGGCAACGGCATTCTAAGTGAGTTGCTTCTCAGGTGAATTGACCTCTTTTGGTTTTACCCAATTGATAACTGATGAAATCCAAACGACCTCAATTGAATCACGCAGCACGACTCGCAGAGAAACATTTTGGAATCTGTGAACACCAACTGTGCATTGGTGACATCTCAATAGAAGAGTTGACGAATCAGTTTGGCACGCCGCTATTTATTTACCACCAGGACACGATCACCAACACCATCAGAGATTTGCAATCTCGCCTTCCCGATCGGTTCCAACTTTACTATTCGATCAAAGCCAATCCGAATGCGGCTATTCTGCGAACCATTCTTGCGGAGGGATGCGGCCTCGAGATAGCCTCCAACGGTGAATTGCAACAGGCGCTTTCCGCTGGTTGCAAACCCGAACAAATTCTGTTTGCCGGACCGGGAAAAACTAAAACGGAGCTATCCGCTGCCCTCGATGCCGAAATCGGTGAAATCCATGTCGAGTCGATCGAGGAAGCGAGATGGATCAATCAGCTCGCTGGCCAAAAGAAATCAGTCGAATCTATTTCACTGCGGGTCAATCCCGTCGACACCGCGGGCGGAGCAATGCAGATGGGCGGTAAACCCTCTCCGTTTGGAATTGATGAGGAAATTCTGGAAGCAGTCGTCGCTGAAATCCAACAACAAGAAAACACAAAAATCACCGGCGTCCATTTGTACATGGGCACCCAAATTCTCGACGCTGAAATTTTGCTGGCGCAGTACCACCGCGGTATTTCCATTGCGAACGCCGTTGCCCAGCAAGTAGATGCTCCATTAACAACTCTCGATTTTGGCGGCGGACTGGGAACTCCCTACTTTGCCCACGAAACTGAACTCGATCTCGACGCCTTTCAGCGAGGTCTGATTGAGATCGACGAAGCCATGGCCTCGTCCCCGTGGCTCACCAACACCAAAGCCATCATCGAACCCGGCCGGTTCCTGGTAAATGAAGCCGGTATCTATGTTTCCCGCGTCACACGCGTAAAACACTCGCGGGGAAAAACCTATGCGGTCATCGACGGTGGCATGCATCACCACCTCGCAGCATCGGGAAATCTTGGACAAACCATCAAGCGGAACTATCCTTTAGCAGTGCTCAATAAAATTGATGAGCTTCACTCTGCGGACTTGGTTGAAATTGTCGGCCCCCTGTGCACGCCCCTCGACACCCTCGGCCGTTCCATTTCCTTACCGCCTATCGAAGCAGGGGACTTGGTGGGTGTCTTTCAATCAGGAGCCTACGCCCGGGCAGCCAGTCCACTTGGGTTCCTCAGCCATCCGACGCCAGCAGAGGTGATGGTTTCTACAAACGACGCTCACCTAATTCGTCGTCCAGGTCTGCCGGAAGATCTGCTGAATGATCAGCAGATCGAATCAACGGATATAGACTAGCGTCCCCAACCGTTCGTGATGCGAACGGCGGGACGGTGAACCAAGTCAGCGATAGTGTTCACGGCGAACGCTATTCGATGATCGTCTCGACAAGAATTCCTTTTTCGATGTTGTGATTCTTACCTGGCTCGAACGCCATCGGAATCGAACGGTCGAACATAAAGAAACCACGGTTGCGTTGGACATCGCCGGTATCAGCGCCAATCTCAGCACCAACGAGTCCGTTTTCATCGACCTCGAAGTAACCCACGGTCACCCATACCGCAAACACGCTCGATTTTGAGGTGACCAAGTTCCCCAATCGTTGCCGCTGAAGATTTCGGAAATAGGCATTGCGATCCGCGTTGTAAATCGGCGCTGTATTATCAAAGTCGAACAACGGCTTAGTCTCCGGCGCGGGACCAATGCTGGTAGATGCGCTATTCCGCAACAGCGTGCTGCCAACTTCGGTAACCAGAGGAACGTTCTGCGGAACATTAACATTCTCATCCGAAGGACGGAACGGATTTCCAAAATCAGTCGGCATTGCCGATGGATTCCCATTCTCCCGAGAATCAGCAAAATTCTGGTAGTTCACTCCGCCACCTAAACTAGCAAATCCACCCTGTAGACCGTTCCAGATCGTCGACTGATTGGAGGTTAAAGGGCTGTCAGAATAGATCGTGTTGAGATTGACTTTTCCAGGCACACGATAGCGCGACAGAAAGTTGAAGGGCTGCGGATAATTATCCGTGTTGAGGTAATCTTTGGTTCCAACAAACCGGGAAGGGACCTCGATGTAATCCATGATCCGATGGAGATTAGCACGATCGCCGCCACCTGCATCGCTATCGTTGGCAAAGAAATTTAACAAATGGTGGAAACGGCCACGAATGATATCATCGTCACCCGAATATGGATCGTAGTTATCCTGCTTTTCCGTGAAATTCCGAGTCAGCCAATCGGATTCAGCAAACGGTACATTTGCAAGTTCAAGATGACTTACAAACGGTCGGTTATTCCAAGTCAACCACGCAAATGCTTGAGACTGAGCAGCGTTAACGTAGGCATTATTAGTCTTGCCTAGGGATTCAACCATGTACTGAGCAAAATTATGGACGACAGGAGCTGCTTCGGGCTGACCCGCCGCGATTCCAGATCGTGACGACTGAAACAAAAGTCGCTTTTGGTCACTCTGACCTCGCTCGAGCGAAATATTCCCTTCTTGCGAAGCCACAGGAAAATTACCCGTCAGGTTCAGACCAACATCGTCGTTGATATTGTTATTGCTCTCCAGCCCATTAAATCCAGTTAAATCCATATCCAATTGATCGACCGTAATGTAGGGATTGGATTGGCTATCAAACGGTATTAACGGATTGGCCAGTCGCTGAAGTTTGACAATTCTAAACTGCTGACTGGTGCTTCCATCATCCGTCCAGATGTATCGCAAATCGTCATCATCGCGATTCGCATCGGTATTCGCGTCCAGGGGTGTATCAAATGGAGGCGTGTAAACAACGCCGTCGGCTATTTGCGTTTCGACCGCAATCCCAGCCCCGGTGTTGTAACCACCGAACTTATCACTCACGTTAAAGGAACGCGGTAGATTAATTGGTAAAATCCTAGTCTGTCGTTCACCGTTGGGTACATCATTATCCTCAGGAAATGTCTTAATGATTCCATTGTCTGGATCAAGAATCAGAGCGTGCGTATTGGCCAGATCAAGGTTGTCAGGCTGCTCGTCAGTCGCTGTCTTGTTACTTAATCGCCCCATGGGAACGACGTACTCGCCACCACCAATATCGTGCCCAAGTGAGCCGATCACGGTCTGGCTACCCGGTCGGACAACCGTCGCATCAAAATCAGTGTAAAACACTTCGACATCATTTCCGTTATCGTCGTCGACAGGATCGTTGCCGCCATCGGTCGGATCGGTAAAGTAAACGAAACGACGGGGAATCGTGTTTTCAGGATCTGCGTTGGCATCGCGCTCGGGACGGTCAACCGAAAGCCTCCAAACGGGGGTTCGATTATCGTTGCCACCAGTTGCGTTGGATTTTCGAGCTAGGTCGACTCCCTGATTGGAATTGTCGTTACTCGAAACATAGAGACTTGGGTCCTGACGTTGATTCAGGCTGTTTTGTGTCCATGGATTGTACAGTTCGATAAACGCTCCAGCTTCCGGTCGCAAACGATTGTCGTAATCGTTGTCAGTCCCGTTACCATTGGCGTTCCCGTTGGCGTTGCCATTGGCATTCCCGTTTCCATTACCGTTTGCATTGCCATTGGCGTTTCCAACCGTTCCACCACCCGCACCAACATCCTCGACTCGGCGATCGTGAAACGCGAAGGTTTCAGTGATTAAAAGTTCAGGCCGCTCACAGCCCCAAACGACATTGGCATTGTTGACATCCCACGGATTACCATCATTGTCCGAATCAACCCACGGGTTAGGATCGAACTGAAACCGGGTCATGATAGAATCGGGGTCTCTAAAATCAACGACGTTAACCGCCCATTGCGCAATCACCTGTGCATACTCGGAAGTATTCGTATCTCCATCGAGATCAACATTGACTTCATCCGACAGCAGCATGGCAAGCATGTAGAGATGGCGGGCGAATAAAACACGAGCCTTCGATTCACTGTTCCAACCACTGTTGGCATTAAAATCTCGATCGAGGTCGAACCCGGGGTTTTTGAATTTGGTAAAATCGCGATTTGATTCGAGATTCGCCTCTCCTGGCTCATCGACAACCCCGTTACCGTTATCGTCCCAACCATTTCCCAGTGGCCGATTCACATTCATTTTCAAACCCGCCAACAGCTCGGGGGCAAACAAGCCTGCATTGATCAACTGGTCTGCCCGCGCGTTAACAGCAGGCAGCGTTGCGGTAGGCCCGAGGTCGGCTGCCAGAGTTGGCAACCGAGAAATCAATTTCGCCTTAAAATTGTCGGGAATCATTGGGACATCCCAACTCTCAGTCGTAATCAAATTACGTTTCGATCTCGGAATCCCTCCAACAATACCGTTGTTTGCGTCTGTCTCGCTGTCAGTTTCGCTATCAAACGGGATTGTTCGGGGCAGGACGTTCGTGTCGACATCGAATGGTCGCAAATGCCGCTCCAAATCCGCAGGTGAGAACGGCGTGTTGGAATGACTTGAACCCGACTGGTAGTCGAACGTCATCTCGTACGGGTTATTGGCAAATTCAAAATCGTTCCCAAACTCCGAAGCGACCATATCAATGACGGGCAGGCCACTAGGGAAATCAGCCACATTCGGATCGCGAAAATCGTCAATCGGATTACCATTGATAACAACGGCAGTTTGGGGAAAACCAAAACTAAAGCGACCATGAATGTCCATCGCGCTCGATGCAAACAGCGATCCATTGTCTGCCGAATCTCGATTCACGGTCCCAACAGCGACTGGCCAATTCACAACCCCGCGAGGATAGCCAAACAGCTTCCGCAGCGTGTCCGGTTCAGGATCGTTGTAATAGCCAGGAGTTCCGCTTTGGCCATATCGGCCTTCCATCAAGTATTGATATTTTTCCAATTTCAGATTGGCGTCGAGGGAAGGAAGACTGGCATCGCGATTGGGATCGTCATTGAACACAATTTCCGCAAAGGAAATTTCAGGCGGCCC
>JAQXDZ010000081.1 GCA_029251085.1 Mariniblastus sp. | reverse complement strand
ATTTTTTTTCAATTTTTTTTCCGCACTGTTTTTCATCGCACCAATGGCAATTGTTTTATCGACTGGAGTGCGTCGGTTTCGCATCAATTGATTAGATCAAAATCTTGCAGTGCGTGTTTGCGTTTGTTTTTGCTTGAATGTTTGGATCGGAATCACTGCCTTGAATATTTCAGTTCCAATTGATGTGCAAACTGTTTTCTGTTGCAGGAAAACTCAACCGTTCAGAGGGAAGTTTTGTTTTTTGTTCTTTTTCAAGTGTTTTATGTCGAAAACGCTTTTTTAAAACTGTCTCAATGCAATTGCTTGTTTGGTCGACTGGGCAGTTTGTCTCATGTTGAGAAACATTATCTTGTTCAAAGTTACTTTGAATGACCGATTGTTGTTTCCCGTGACTTGTGAAAACAACTTTAACAACTGGTTGCAGTTGAAAATGGAAGGCATTGGTTTTAAAACGAAGTGTTCACGTTTGTTTTTTAACGTCGATTAGATTGAATGAAAAAAACAGGTTCAATGTTGAGTAAAAAAAATCCGAAAACTTCAAAAACAATATTGAAAAGTTTTTTATGTTTTTTAAAACTTACGCATCAAAGACGCTCGGTAACTTGAGTTCAAATTTTGATGTCGACGAGAACAGATTGTTTTTTCGAAATTGAAATTTGAAATTAAGCTCTGACCATCGAAGGTTGGAAACGAGCTGACATTCGAGCCATTTCTAGAAGTGGTTTATTTCGAATGGTGAGTTTGCTTTAAGACTGGCATATGTTTGCCAGGGGGCGACTCGCCACGGTCTATTAACGGAGGACGTCCTGTGGCCAAAAAGAAAGCAGCAAAGAAAAAGCCTGCAAAGAAAAAAGTAGCTAAGAAAAAAGTAGCCAAGAAGAAGGTTGCTAAAAAGCCTGCTAAGAAAAAAGCTGCTAAGAAAAAAGTTGCAAAGAAGAAGTAACTCGTTTTTCGAGTGAAGCAACTGATTAATTGAAACAACGAGAAAGGGCCACTTTATTTAAAAAGTGGCCCTAATTTTTGCGCTGCTGGTAAACCGATTTTGTGGAGCTGCAGTTAGCCAAGCACAGGAAGTTGTGCCTGCACCGGGGTTTCGGCGGCATTTTTTGCCAGCGTTTTGACGAGATTGTGCGCGATCGCTACCAAATGTGGAGCGACCTCTTCATCGTCGAAATTGGCTGCCATTTCCCCTGCATCGCCGCGTTCGCGTAATTGAATGTTGATCGGGATATCCCCGAGGAATTCGATGTTGTCTTCGGCCGCGTATTTCTGTGCACCGCCTTTGCCAAAGATGTCGTACTCCTTGCCATTGTCGGGACAAATGAAACTGCTCATGTTTTCAATTAAACCGAGGATGGGGATTTTAACTTTGCGAAACATTCCGACTGCTTTGATGGCGTCGATCAGAGCAACTTCCTGTGGCGTGCAGACGATGACGGTTCCGGTTAACGGTAGCATCTGTGATAAGCTTAGTGCGATGTCGCCGGTTCCTGGTGGCATGTCGATGATGAGGTAATCAAGGTCGCCCCAGTCCGTTCCTTGGACAAACGTCTTGATTGCGGAATGAAGCATGGGGCCTCGCCAAATGACCGCTTGGTCTGGTGGAACCATGAAGCCAATGCTCATCAAGGGGATACCATTAAAGTCAAGCGGTTGAATTTTCTCGCCTACTTTTTGAACTTGGCCTCGAACCCCTGTGAGTTGTGGGACGCTGGGACCGTAAACGTCTGCGTCGAGGATGCCAGTTTTGCAACCGGCATTTTTGAGAGCTAGGGCGAGACTGGTTGCCACTGTGCTCTTACCAACACCACCCTTCCCTGCCGCGACGGCGATCACCGCTTTGGCTGTGAGGCCTACTTGGCCAACGGGTTGAGCGGGGCGAACGTGTTCGGTTATTTCAACTGAAATGTTTTCAGCTTCACTCGATAGGTTTTCATTCAGGAGTGTTGTGATTTCATTTTCAAAATCCGCCTTCAGAGGGGCGGCAAAAGTCGTCAAACCAACTTGGACCTTAAGTTGGCCATTGTCTGCGGAGACCGAGTGGATTTGTTTCGCGAGTTTGCGACCTGTTTCAGGATCCTTGACTGTACCAAGTAGTTGGCGGGCTCGCGTTTCGAGGGTATTTGAATCTGTCATGTTTCGCTGTTCATGGATTGAAGTTGTTACCAGAGATCGATTTTACGTCTGCAACTGATTTTAGGGAGTGGGCCAAGGGAGATTTGCCCAGACATTTTGTTCGATAGATTTCTCAGCGAGAATCCTAGATTGATGGTGTCGCTGGATCGCAGTTGCGAGAGCGGCGAATTCAACCGATGTACTGTAGTGACCGCAATTGCCAAGTTTTCTTAATTCTCGGTCCCACAATGGGTTAGGTAGTTTGCCAACTGTAAACGACTTAATTTGGAAAGAATTGTTGTTTAGTCGGGCTAGGTTGCCGGGAAACGAATCGAGTGATCTGTCTGGTATCTCAATCACAACAGCAGACGCGTCGATTTTTAGCACTTCGGACCAAACGGACTCAAAATTGAGAACCCAGGAAAGCCGGAATTGGCCGAGTTGACGGGAGATCGCAGAGCACCACTGGGGAGAGCGGGCCCAGACAATGACGGTAGGATTCATTCGAGCTCCTCAAATGCGGAGGAGTCGATTTCGTCGGTTGGGCTTGCCTGCTGATCGGGACGTTGCAGAGGGGTGGCGAAGTTCTGCAATCGGCGAAGCAGTTTGGGGCGACTTATCCCAAGCAGCGATGCAGCCTTGGCTTTGTTCCCTTTTGATTCTCTCATTGCCCGAGCGATCAGCTCTTCTTCGACGCCTCTCAGGAACTCGTCGAGGTTAATCTTTGTTTCCTTGGATGTGCCAATCCGCATCGCTTTTAGCGATTGTTGAAATTCATCGGGCAGATCTTTAGGTTGAATGAGAGTGGAGTCAGCGTTGAGGCCAGCAAGTTGTATGGTTCGATTGAGTTGGTCAATATTTTCAGGCCAGTTGAATTCGAGAAACAGTTGCAGTGTTTCGTCGGCAAACCCTGAGAGTTGTTTTTTGCGATGGTTGTTGTCTCGTTCGAGTAGTGCCTGAGAAAGCAGAGGGATATCTTCAATTCTTTCGATCAGGGGAACCATGTTGATGACCATGACGCCGAGGTGGTTTGCTAATTCGGTTGAGAATTGGGAGGAAGTGATTAGCTCATCTTGTGACAATGTTGACGTGCCGATGGTTCTTAACGGGAATTCTGGTAGTTTCAGGAAGCCCAGTAATTCGCTCTGAGCTGCGGGGGCGAGGCGGTCGATGTCGAGCAGGAGGAGCCAGATTGGTGCATGGGGGATTTTTCCGCTACTGGAGATCTCGTTGGTTATTTCTTTGATGCGTTGCTGGATTAGCTTTTGATCTGCAATTGCACAATGGATCGGCAGGAGGTCGATGTTGCGTTCGGGCTTGCGAGCTGAGTGGATGACTCTCGCAAAGTGTTCCTTACCACTTCCAGGCGGTCCCGTGATCAGTAAATCTGCCTCGCATTGAATTGCGGCGGTTACTCGTTTGAGGCATTGTACTGAGAACGAACTGGAGCCAGCCAGGCTCTCAAGAGAGTGGGTATGATTGGAGATCGCGTGGATCTCGGCTAATTGGGTGTGAAGTGTTTCTGGTAAGAGATTGGCTGACTCTGGTTTCGGTTCGGGGGGGGATTCAAGGGTGAGTGGGTCGCAGAGTACGAGCAGGCCTAAGAGTTTTTCATCAGCGTCAAGCAGTTGAAAGGTCCAGGCTGATTTCCAGCTTGTATTACCGTTAGCGGTAATGGCGGAGGCAGTAAAAGATCGGGGGGCAGTTGACGAGGGGGCGTCTGGCTCGAAGTGAGTCGGAGGCGGGCAGAGTCCATTGATCTTGTCCAGTATGGCGTTTGAAGGCAGGCTCGAAAATACACATTTTACACCGAGGAGCTGCTCGAGGGTGGTTTCGCACCATTGCCCGCAGGCTGGATTGGCATAGGTGATCTCAAAGTCTGTGCTGACGAGGTAGACCGGTGAGGCGGAGCGGTCAAACGCCCGGTTGAGAACGCGAGGTGAAGATTTGGGGTTGGCCATAGGAATGGTTGTTAGTCGTGAAATTTTGAGCCCAGTCTGGGCAGTCAGCGGTTGGCATGACTGTTTATAATTTAGCTTAAACTGAGGGGTGGATTCAAATTTCAGGTCGCCCTGCCAGCGTTTTCTCGGGAAACCGATGATTAAATTCGAATGTGTGATTCGTGCAGGCCGATTGAACTATAGAAAACGTCACCTGACCGTTATATTTAGCGTGGCCTGATCTTGTAGAATCGGTAGAGATTGGTCGCACTGTTTTGAACATTTTACCCAACCGAAATGCATGACCCGAGAACCTATTCTTTCAAACAGTCCAGTGCCTGAAGAGGATGACCCGAGTCTGCGGCCCTCGCGAATGGCCGACATGGTCGGGCAGCGAGATGTAATTGCGAGATTGCAGATTGCAATTCAGGCAGCTCGTCAGCGGAGTGATGTCCTTGGTCATGTTTTGTTCGATGGTCCGCCTGGACTTGGCAAGACGACGTTCGCCCATTGCATTCCCATGGAAATGGAAGTGCCGGTTGATTTTTTATCAGGCCCGAGTTTGAAGGCTCCCAAGGACCTTGTTCCGAGCTTAACGAACCTCCAGGCAAAGCAGGTTTTGTTTATCGACGAGATTCACCGGATTCCCAAGTCAGTGGAGGAGTATCTCTACACGGCAATGGAAGACTTTCGCATTGATCTAATCCTTGGCGAGGGGATCAATGCGCGAACTCACAATATGAAATTGCAACCGTTTACTTTAATCGGCGCGACCACGCGGGCGGGGATGTTAACCGGCCCATTGCGTGATCGTTTTCAAATACGAGAGCATCTGGAATTTTATAACGACGAAGATTTAACAGAAATTGTTCGTCGTAACGCAAGCAAGTTAAACGTTGTCATTTCGGATGATGCGGCGAGCGAAGTAGCGTTGCGAAGTCGAAGCACGCCGCGGGTTGCCAATAACCGTCTGCGATGGGTTCGAGATTTTGCTCAGAGTCGAGCCGCTGGAGAGATTACTGTTGAAGTGGCTCGGGCGGCATTGCAGATGGCCGAGATTGATACGCTTGGTTTGGATCGTCAGGATCGGAGATACCTCGATACGTTGATTCGTGTTTGCATGGGAGGGCCAACAGGCATCGGTACGATCGCTGCGACAATGAATACCGTTTCGGATACGCTGGCCGATGAGGTCGAGCCATTTTTATTACGTAGTGAATTGATTTTAAGAACCCCGCGTGGCAGAGTGGCGACGGCGAAGGCATTCGCGCATATGAAACATGAGATACCCCCTGAGAACGGTTTTTTTAGTTGATTGCGATTATCGTTTCTGGGCTAAGATCAGCATTCGATGGTAAATTTCCAGCGGAAGCGTATTTTTTAGGTGCTGGCTTTGAGTTTTTGGACAGGACGGCCGCGTTAGCAAGCGATTTTGGTGTCTTGCCTGTTTTATTCGGAAATTTTTACCATCAAGAAGGAAAGTTTGGCGGTGGGGGGGAATTGATTGCTCGCCCGTCGTTGACACCAAAATCGACGGTTCTTAGATTGACGGGTCAACAAAAACTTAACGAGGTGATGCATTGACCAAGATTGCTTTTTTATTTCCCGGGCAGGGAGCGCAGACCGTTGGGATGGCAAGGGAACTCTGTGATGAGTTGCCTGCGGCTAGTGATTTATTCAAGCGAGCGGCTGATCTGTTAGGCTACGATTTGGCCGATATTTGTTTTAATGGGCCGGCGGAGAAACTCAATTCGACCGTTATCAGTCAACCTGCTTTGTACGTTAGCAGTATGGCTGTTTTAGAGAAGCTAAAGCTTGAAAAGCCGGATGTTTATCAAAATTGTGAAGGCGCGGCTGGTTTAAGCCTTGGCGAGTATACGGCTTTGGCGTTCGCGGGTGGGATGAGCTTCGAGGAGGGTCTTCAGTTGGTTCAAAGGCGTGGCCAGGCCATGCAGGAGGCTGCGGACGAGACTCCGAGCTCGATGGTTAGCATCCTGGGGCTAGATCGGGAACAAACGCAAAAGGTGTGTGATGAAGCGCGGGTTGACGGAGAAGTTTTGCAAATTGCGAATCTCCTGTGCAAAGGAAATATTGCCGTTTCCGGTGGACTTGCCAGTTGCGAGCGAGTCCCCGCAGTGGCAGACGCGGCAGGTGCCATGAAATCAGTCCCTCTGGCAGTTGCTGGGGCGTTCCACACTCCGGTAATGGAATCGGCAGTTGGGAAAATCTCTGAAGCACTAACGCAAGTCGAAATACAACCGACACGTTTGCCGGTATATTCTAATGTCGATGCCTGTCCTCACACCGATCCGGCTGAGTTCAAGGAGCAATTGGTAAAACAAGTTTGTGCTCCGGTTTTATGGCAGGATTCGATCGAACGGATGCTGGAAGATGGATTCGATGAGTTTTATGAAGTTGGTGTAGGCCGCGTTCTGAGAAGCCTAATGAAACGGATTAACCGAAAGACTAAATGTTATGGCGTGCTGGATTAAGTTGCTTCAGCGCGTTTGGCAGACACGATAAATTTTTGTAAGAGAAATTTGAGGAACAAATGAGTTTGGAATCGATGAAGGTTGATCTTTCTGGGCAAAATGCCATCGTTACGGGAGCTTCTCAGGGTTTAGGCCGCTCGATGGCTATTGCTTTGGCGGGAGCTGGGGCTCGTGTGGCTTTGGTGGCAAGAAATGCTGAAAAGCTCGCCGAGACAGCACGTTTAATTGAAGAGGCTGGCGGTGCTGCAGAGGTAATGGCTGCCGACGTGAGCGAAAAAGAGGCAATTGAGGAGATCGTCGAAAAAGTTTCGACTGAGTGGGGCAAGCTCGATATTTTGGTAAATAACGCTGGAATTACGCGTGACACGCTGATGCCGATGATGTCGGATGAGCAGTGGGATGATGTGATCGCCGTAAATTTACGGGGAACTTTCTTGTTCACCCGAGCCGCGTCGCAACGCATGATGCGTTCTCGCTATGGTCGAATTATCAATATCTCTAGCGTTTCCGGCTTGATTGGAAACGCGGGGCAAACCAATTACTCAGCCTCCAAGGCCGGTGTGATTGGAATGACGCGTAGTCTCGCCAAAGAGCTAGGCAAACGAAAGGTCACTGTAAACGCTGTTGCCCCAGGTTTTATCGAGAGTGAAATGACCGAAAAACTCGGAGATGTAATACTGGGCGAGGTAAAAAAGAAGATTCCAGCCAATCGAATTGGGACTCCGGATGACGTTGCCGCTTGCGTTCTATTTTTAGCGAGCCCTGCTGCATCGTACGTAACTGGGCAAGTTCTGACTGTCGATGGAGGAATGACAGCCTAAACTCGGCGAAAATAACCATTTTTAAGGCTAAAAAAGTGGGATTCTGGTGATGTTGCCTTGACCCTTTTTGTCGGAATCCTCTATCTTATTGCCGTTGTTCATGTTGCCACCAAGACGTTTTCGCTGTCATTGCGAACTGTTGAGGGCTGAGATGAGTAATCAACGTTAACAGTTTTCCGCAAGGTAATTTTTTAGAAGGAGGCCGATATATGTCATCGGTCGAAGATCGCGTCGTCAACATCGTTGCTGAGCAACTTGGCGTCGAGAAAGACAAAATCAAACGAGAGTCAAATTTCGTCAATGACCTCGGAGCAGACTCGCTTGACACTGTCGAGCTAGTAATGGAGCTAGAAGAGGAATTTGATATCAACATTCCTGACGAATCTGCAGAAAAAATTCAGACGGTCGGTGAAGCAATTAGTCATATCGAGGGCTCTTCTGCAACTGCTTAGTTACAGATGCTGAAATCGAATTGATTCGTTGCAAAACGGTCTTTAAAACAATCCGCAGGATGGCACTTCGTTATCCTGCGGTTCTTTTTTAGGTTTTGCGTTTCGGAAAAAACGAGTGACGGATTCAAATTGAGTCTTCTCGAAGCGAAGGTAGCGGCGAGTTTGTCGGGATGATCGATGAACTAAATGAACTCATCCGAACTGGAGGTTTGAGTTTGAAAACGAAAATAACAGCAGGGAATTCGGGGTTAGTTTCATGGCGCGACGTGTGGTCATTACTGGATGGGGATTAGTCAATTCACTCAGTTGTGATGTAGACGATTGTTGGAACAGAATTTTGAACGGTGAGAGTGGAATTCATCGAATCAAACTGTTTGAAGTTGACGACATCAAAGTTCAAATTGGTGGCGATGTCTACGACTGGAGCGCGAACGAAGTCATTGGCCAAAAAGAAGCCAACAAGATTGATCGGTATTCCCAGTTTGCGATGGTCGCTGCCGCCAGCGCGTTTGAGAATTCGGGTTTTGATCCGGTGGGTAGTGAGAATGCAGCTCGCTATGGTTGCATTCTCGGTTCTGGCATCGGTGGAATGACCACGATATCGGAACAGATGACCCGTCTGGTTCAAAAGGGACCAAGCCGCGTTTCTCCTATGACCATTCCAAAATTAATGCTCAACGCTGGTGGTGGGAATATTGCAATCCGCCACGGGTTGCGGGGGCCAAACTACAGTGTTGCGACGGCTTGCGCGAGCGCCACCAATGCGATGGGCAATGCGTGGGAACTAGTTCGATCCAACGTTTGTGATCTTGCAGTTACGGGCGGAACCGAGGCGGCTTTAAGTCGGTTGGCAATGTCGGCGTTCGCCAATATGAAAGCGCTGTCTTACTCTAAGGAAGACCCGGCGACGGTAAGCCGTCCCTTCGATGCAGGTCGAGATGGGTTTGTGTTTTCTGAAGGCGCCGGAGTGCTCATTTTTGAAGAGTTGGAGCATGCGAAAGACCGTGGCGCTAACATTCTCGCTGAGGTGGTTGGATTTGGGACCTCTTGCGATGCCGGCCATATTACTTCGCCCGACGATACAGGGTCGGGGGCGGCGATGGCTATGAAAATGGCGTTGCAAGATGCAGGGCTAGAGCCAAATGAGATTGACTATATCAACGCACACGGGACGAGTACTCCGTTGGGCGACAAGGCTGAGACTCGTGCGGTGAAGACGATTTTTGGAGAGCACGCGTACGATCTGAGTATTAGCAGCACAAAAAGTCAGTTGGGACACTCGTTAGGGGCGAGTGGCGGAATCGAATTAATCGTCTCGATTAAGGCAATTCTCGAAGGGATCATTCCACCGACAATTAACTTGACGAATCCTGATCCGGACTGCGATCTTGATTACACGCCAAACGTGCCCAAGCAACGCGAAATCACCTACGCTATGAGCAATAGCTTCGGGTTCGGCGGTCACAATGCATCGATCATTGTCCGGAAGTTCAGCGAGTAGTTTCCTGAAATTTGCCTAAGCTTTGCTGCCGTGAGGTCACGGCTGAAACTTTTCGCTGTCTTCTGCTGTCCGGTTCCCTGCCCTGCTCTGGAGTCGATCCAGGCTTGCAGGCGGTGTTATTCGTCTTCTGGTTCGCCGACATCGACTTTATCCCAGTCGATTGCAGCATTGTCCGCTTTGAATTTTTTGAGGATCTCGGTGGCCGCTGCCTCATCTCGCTTAAAAATTTGAATCGAGATGTCTCCGGGGGCTTCGGCAATGAAGCCAGCGGTGAAGCCGCCCGTCATGGTCGCGGTGATGCCGGCCTCTTTTAAGGCGTCGACAATTGGAGCGGCCTCGGTTTCGGTTGGCACGTGGATTAAGGATGTAAGTTCTTCCGAGCTTTCATTGGGAGACATAGCGATCCTCTTGCAAAACAGAAATAGGAGTAGGTTAGTTTCTTACGCGACAAAACGCCGTCAGTAATACGTAAGCACGTCTAAATTCGTTCACTCAAAAACTTGCGGTAAGTTTCGAATCAACAAGCTAAATTAGACAAGTGTTGGCCGTGAATCGCCACCTCTAATTGGGTGAATTTGTGGTTTTGGTTGACCTGCGGCAGCGATTGAGGATGGTTAAAACCAAGGCTCTCCGCCGGATCGCTCAAGTTGTGACTCAACATGGGCGAGGTGGGTGGCGGTATATCTGTCACGAATCATCTGCCGCGTGTCGGCTTCGTTCATGAACCCATCGGAGTATCCAGGGCAAGCAAGATCGATCGTGCCTCGGGCGGCGTGGACAAAATGCCTGATTAAGTCGATTGGGTCTTCGTCTCCGACAGCACAGCGAACCGTAGTCGGTGTTAAACCTGAATCTTTTAGTGCTTCTTCATTTAATTCAGAATGCGTGGTCAGCGATGGGCAGCTCACGATGGTGTTGGATTGTCCGAGGCTAATCATGTGGCCGAAGGTGGGCGAGAGAGAGTCAAAGAATCTCTGAAAGGCATCTCGTTCGATATCGCCCATGTCAAAAGTGAATAAAGGTGCCGGTAGGCCGAGGTAAAGGTTTTCTTCTCTTAGGTTTGCATTAGCGTTGCCTTGAACACCGTTGCAGTTGACCTGGATGTCTGCATGGGAATTCAGGAAGTCTGCGAGAATTTGGGTGTTGATGCACTTTCTCAGCATGCGAACGGTTAGTGTTTTCATTCCTTGCATTACTTCGAATGCGGCATCAGCGTTAAGGAACGCGCCTTTGATGTAGTAGACATTCCAGAACATTGTTTCGTCCCACGACCGACCGTCCATCGATTGGCCTTTGGGGATGAACATGTCGTTATTTTTTCCAATCACGCAGCCGGCGATCACAGCGCCACACCCGCTCAGATCTTTCGTGTAGCTGTGAATGACAAAGTCAGGTCTTTCGTCTGGATCCTTGCGATTCAGGGGGCGGTAGAGGAAGGGTGTGCCAACGGTCGCATCAAGAATGACTTTGAGTTCCTGTTGGTGGGCTATCTTTGAAATGCCAGCCACGTCAAGTACGTATCCCTGAGGGTTACTGGGGGATTCAAGGTAGATGTAAATCTTCCTGCCCTCAGAGATTCGGTCGGCGTATTTTTCCTGGACGGACGCCAGGAAGGGGGCAAATTCTTCTGCGGTGTAGCCGTCGAAGGTCTCTACTGAAATTTCGAGATTGCCGTCCTTGGCGTACCAATCGTGAATCAGCTGGTAGGCCCCGCCATAAATATTCCGGCTGGTGATGAGGATATCATCGCGTCCAAGGAGATGGGCAAGGGCTGAGTCGATTGCCGCCATGCCGCTATTGAAGTTCCACGCCATGTACTCCGGTGCGTAGTCCCCTGCTTCGAGATCGACGATGTGGTTGGCAAGACAGACGCTTGTGGGGTTGAGGAGTCGCGAGTAGATCTCCAGCATGAGTTCTTTGCCACGGAAAGCGTCCTCAATCCACTCGGCACACGCATAAATGTAGGTGGCCGTGCGGGTGATCACGGGAGTCGCAGAGAAGAGAGCGGTGACGTTATCAAAAACTGGATAGGGCCCTTTGGCTGCCATGGTTTCCGATTTGTAGCCCAGAGATTGATAACTCTTTCGAAATGGATGCTGAAGCGTGTCAAGAATTTTCGCAAGTTGGAATGAAAGGAATTTTTTCGCGTTGAAGCGTTGGATGCGATCATTCTGATCCAGCGAGTTCATCGATTCGAGGGTGAGCTGCCAGAGGTGCGAGATATCGCCTTGAGACTCGTACATTCGCTCAACGACTCGCGAAAGCGTTTGGCCGTATTCGGTGTCGGGTTCGATGTGAAAATGTTTCAGCTGCTCTGCTGTTAGTTCGGCTGCTGTGGTCGCGTCGGATGTGTTGCGTTTTGGCGACAACGTTTTCATTTGATTGGTTCTTGCGTCTGACGACATAGATTTCTCCAGAAAGCTGAGGTGAATACTCAGGGGTAAATGTCCAGAGCTCTGTGTTGCAACAGCAAGTCGTGGATCTTTTGGCGGTGTTACAGGCATTGGACTGGCAAAGAATGTTCCGGGCAACCCGAGAGCATCTTTGGCGAACCAGAAACCCCTGAGTAAACTGTTATCCAGTCGCTTTGTTCACATAATGAAGTTGTTCTGGGAATAAGGGAGCGATTGCAGGAGGTGGGAGCTGGGTTGTTTTGTCAATTTTTGCGCCGACTACGATTCCTTGTTGGTGTGAAACGAACGAGGCGCCAATTAACGAGGTGCCCGTAAAATCGGCGCCCCTCAAATCTGCTCCCGAAAAATCCGCTCCTTCCAAATCGGCGTCCACAAAAACGGCATTAGAAAGGTTCGCATTGTGGAAATGGGCGTTTGAAAGATTCGCGTTCGTGAAATCTGCTCCCGAGAGGTCTGTTCCCGAGAAATTGGCGTCTCTCAGCGAAGCGCTATGTGCATTAAGCCCTGCAAGATTGCGTTGAGATGCGTCGATGCTGCGGAGTTCGCGATTGGAGAAGTCTCGTGTTTCAATCAGTTGTAAGGAGGTCCGCCGGTCAATCGTGGGCGCCATGTAGCGCTGTTCTTTCCAAGGGTCGGCCTGGTTGTGATAACCGGATTCGGCTTCCCAGAATCCAAGACGGTCTGTGGTCAGTAGTTCAATCTGTTCCAGCCATTTCACGCTTTTGTAGAAGTATCTTGATTCAACAATATTTCGAATGGGGCCACCGTGAGTCGTGGTGATCGGTTCTCCGTTCACCTCGGTCGCAATCAAAGTGTTAAGGTTGATTGCGGTGTCGATATTCAAGGAAGTGGCGTGGTTTCGTTTTGACCTCGCGAGGAATGAAACGAATTTGGCATCCGGTTTGACGCCCGCTTCCACAAGTAAATCTTTGAGGAGGACCCCCGAAAAAGTCGTGTCTAACATTGACCATCGGGTGACGCAGTGAATGTCCATTGTGCGTGTAGTCTGAGGAAGCGATCGTAGTTCCTCGAGACTTAGTGTGATTGGGGTATCAACTTCGCCTTTGATTTTGAGTGACCACGGCGTGTCGGTTTCCGTTGGTAGGCGTTCCCCGATAATTGGCCATTTCCCTGGCGCAACTAATTGCTGGCCGGGGGGGATTCTGTTCTCAGGGGGTGTCGTCATGGGCTTGTTTGTTTCTGCGGTTGGCAAAATCTTTTGCTTGGGCGTGTTGTTCACAAAAAGTAAAGTCTGTGATTTTTCCTTCGCGGTGTGTCAGTTGACTTGTGCCAAATTAATTGAGGCCCGTTGGGGGGCGGTCCTGATTGAACGTTGGCAACGTTTGATGGGTGAGCGAATGAGTCTGTTGAATGCAATGAGCCACTGGCGAGAAGTCCCGCAGTGGCTCAGAGTGTTGGGTAAACAGGTCGCGAGGCTAAACCTATGATTTAGGTTTTGTCGTCGTTGGTGATCGGTTCCATGACTTTTGTGTTTCTCTCGACCGCGAGAACGGTCGTTCGCTGGTGCGTGCCGTCGCGGCTAGAGGCGACGACTGGAAGGACCTGTCTGCGATCGGGAAGTTCCAGGCGAAGGGCGAAGGAACCGTCTGGTTGAAGTCGAATTGGTTCTCCAGCGACCGTTACCGTCGCTCTGGGGTCGGTCGCACCGTGCACAATCATGTGGGCGTCGACCTGGAAATTGAATCGCTGTCCATTGGCATTGACGCCTGACCCTAACCTTTCGAAGGCAGGGGCGTTCATGGGTTGGAGGGCTTTCTCCTCGAACACCTCTTGTAAATCTGCTGAGACTGTTCTCGGGTCATGCCCGCCGCTTAAGGCGTAGTACTTTTCAACATCGTTAGTGATATCGGTCCAGTGTTCGCTTTCGGGGGAGCTTCCCGGAGGGGGGCACACCTGATTGCTTTTCGAAATCAGGTGAAATTTTTCACCCGGTGCTGTATAGCCGATTGCGATGCGATAGTTTTTGCAGGGTTCGGTAATGTTGACGTACCAATTGTTAACACCGCTGTGAATTTCAATTTCTTGGACAACTTTTTCAACCGAGTTGGTGTTGCCGTCGCTGGTGATTTCCAAGAGCCTGAGAACGGGTTTGGCGTTGTGCCAGAGTCCGGTCATCGCCACTTTGGCTCGCTGAACAGTTGCTCGGGTAACTTCCCAGTACGCCTGCAACCAGAATGAGTCCCGGACGATCAATATGACGCGGTCCTTTTCTGGCGGAGTGTTGCGTCGGGCCATGCCAACTCCGGAAGACAGGTTTTTGAGATTCTCCTGCTTTTCGCGTTCGGTTCGAATCTTCTTTGCAATTGCCGAATCAGATTGTTTTGGTTTTTTACTTGCTGCGGTCGACTTGGTCGCCCGAGTCGGTTTGGTGGTAATCTTTGCCTTTTTTCGGGTCGCCCCGGACTTAGCCTTGGCTTTCTGTTTTGCGACCTTCAAAAGAGCCTTGACCAACTCGTCCTTTCGCATGGAATGCCAGCCAGCAACGCCCTTTTCCTTGGCCATTTGGGCGAGTTCTTTAGATTTTTGAGACTCTAGGTTCGCTGCAGTAATCAAGTTTCGTACTCCGCGACGCGACCCTGGGGGCGTCGAATTTGTGTATTGGAAGTTGCCAATACATAGTCCCGGCTTTGCGGAGTCCAATCCGAAGAAGGAAGTAAATTGGTAATCGACCGTATCCCTCGCGGTCGCCGGCTTGCGTCGAGCAATTCAAGTTGAAAAGTTCGCGGATCCTCGGCGTTGGAGCGTTGTTTTAAAACTGGGGAAGGAAAAGCTACCGCGATTAACGCTGAAGTCTTGAAATCTGCCCATCGTCTCGAAACGTCCACATCGCCTTTGTGAAGTTTAGTTGAAAAATGACCAAAAAGCAAACGTTTTGGCGTTCCTTCGAGCGCTTTCGTTGCTTTTGGGGTTAGCCTAAGTGTTTTAATCGTAAGAGCTTACGCTTTTGACGTAGCTGTGATTCAGATTTCTGAATGAGTATCCACGGTGAGGTAAATTACTTTCGCAAATCTTCACGATGGATGGATTTCTGTAAACACTTGACAGGTAGTGGTTTGTGGCGACATTGTGAAAACTTTCTCAATCTTTCAGAGTGCGGGCTTGTGGGGCGAGATACCAGTGATTACATTACCTCAAAAGGGTTTTTCACTCGGAAAAAACCAACAATCTTACAGTCGTGGTAGGTCAGAAACGTTGGTTAATACGGTTGATGACCGATCTCCCATAGCGAAGTCTTTCTCTAAGGCTTCGGAGGTAACGTCCATCAGTATCATGATGATCGTTCCCGGTTTGGTGGGGTATTGGATTGACCAAAAGGTTGGTTCGGTTCTGGTGTTTACCCTTTTGGGATTGGCGTTGGGGATGGGGGTTGCCGTCAGGCAACTCATGCTTCTGGTGTCGAATCCTATTGATGCGGGGCGAGTCTCAAAAGTTGACTCAGACGAAGAATCTCAACAGGGATAGGGGCCATTATGTTTCAGCAGTTGGCCTTGCAGTCGATATTTGTCCGGTTGATTTTTCTGACGGTTGTCGAGTTGTTGGCGGGCGTTGTGGCGATCTCGGTTTGTTGGTTTTTGGAAATCAACGTTTTCACGGGGTTGTTGGCGCTCGGTGTTTGTCTCGTTTCGACGCTTGCGGCTCACGTTGCAAGTGAGTACCCGAGGGGACACGAGTTATTGATGGCTCGCATGGCAATGCAGATGGCCATTCGGGTAAGTGTTCCCGGGTTGGTTGCGGTTTGGGGGATTTATTTGAAGGATCCGCCGCTCGATTTGAGTTTGGTTTTTTATATAATTTTCTTTTATTTCGTGGGTATGATCGCGGACGTTCAGGTTGCTTTAAAGAAACTTGGTCCAGTTGGTGCTAGCGAAGATTAGATTTCTGGATAAACTAATTCGGCGCAAGTCAAAGTAGAAATTAATAGGCAGTTGCTGCTCGATGAAAAATAACAGCTTACGCTCGAACGTTGCTCCTCAGGATGACGAACAACAAACGTCTCAAGAGTCGCATGGGCATGACGAAAGTGACGCAGACCACGATGATGGCGGTCACGATAAAGACGGGCATGACCACGACGAAGATGGTCACGATCACGACGAAGATGGTCACGATCACGATGAAGGCGGTCACGATGAAGGCGGTCACGATGAAGGCGGTCACGATCATGGTGGCGACACGGCGACCACGGATCAGTGGAATGATGGCGTAGACCTCGCGATGGGGTATTATTTGAGCCCAGATAGTCTCATTGGCCACGTTCAGGACTCGGATCACTTTGAGTTGCCAGCCTTTCCGCCTTGGGGCGAGGGCATGTCAAAGGGCAAGTTGTCCATCCCGCAGATTTCTCCGTACACCGACGAAAGTCCGATGATGGGTGAGAATGGTTCTGTTTGGGCTTATCAGAAAAATGATTTTGTTGGCCCTGTCACTTTCCAGCCGACTAAGTTCGTTGTGCTGGAGTTGATCGGGGCGTTAATTGTAGCGGCAATCTTTATTCCCTATGCGAAGCGAATCAAAAGCGGGAATCGCCCGGTTGGTCGTTTCTGGAATGTGATTGACGTTATGGTTTGTTACATTCGGGATGAGGTCGCTGTTCCAGGGATTGGTTCTGCGGACGCCAAGCGGTTTTTGCCGTTTATTTGGACGATTTTCTTCTTTGTGCTCACCTTGAATCTTTTAGGGATGGTTCCTGGATTGGGAGCGGCGACTGGTTCAATATCAGTGACGGCGGCTCTGGCGATTTCAGTGTTCTTCGTTGTGATGGCGACCGGCATTAAGAAGATGGGATTTGCGGGTTTTGTAAAAGCTCAGGCACCCCACCTCGACATCAACCCGGTTGTGAAGATAATCCTCGTTCCCATGATTTGGGGTATCGAGGTTTTTGGCTTGTTTATCAAGCATGCTGTCTTGGCGGTTCGATTGTTTGCGAACATGTTTGCCGGCCACTTGGTAGTCGGCGTTTTCGTTGCCTTTATTGGCGTGACTTGGCACACCCAGTTGATTTGGGGTGTAGGTCCGGCGGTAATTGTCGCCACGATTGCAGTCAACGTCCTCGAATTGTTGGTGGCTTTCATTCAGGCTTACGTGTTTGCGTTTTTGACTTCGTTGTTTATCGGTGCGGCAATTCATCCTCACTGATTTGAATATTTTAGAAAATTTTGTTGCTCTTTGAATTTGGAGAACTTTTGAATGTATAGGTTTTTGTTTGCGTTAGTGTTCGTTATGGGGGGTTTCCTCTTCTGTTCGCCAACTTTCGCACAAGAAGGTGGTTTTGCGGGCGATTTGTTGTTGGGCCAAGGCGTTGAATGGAAGTTCAAAGCGATTGGTGCTGGACTGGCCGTAATTGGTGCCGCTCTTGGAATTGGGAAAATCGGTGGTGCAGCTTGTGAAAGCATCGCACGACAGCCTGAGATGGCATCGAGCGTTCAGAGCGCTGGTATTATCTTTGCTGCTCTTATTGAAGGTGCTGCTTTTGCTGCCATCCTTCTTTGTCTTGTATTCTAAATCTTGGGTATTAGCTCAAAAGCCAATTGTGTGTTTTTGAGCAGACCTGAGGTAATTGTTCAGTTTGATTTTCTTACTTGGTGAAGATTGATGATGTTGAACCAAAGTCTAGCAGGCTTGATTGCTTCCGGGGCGGCCAGCCCTCCCTTGGAGCTTAGAGTCGATACGCTAATTTTCTCTCTCTTAATCTTTGCCGGGCTTTTGGCAGTGCTGTTCAAGTTTGCTTGGACGCCTATTGTCGAGGGTTTGGACGCGCGTGAAAAGCGGATGGTGGATGACATCGAAGCCGCCCGGATCGCAAAAGAGCAGGCGGAGGCACAGCTCACCGCCTATCAAGAAAAGATGGCTGGTGCAGACGGAGAGGCGTCGGCTTTAATTGCCGAGGCGAAATCAACAGCAAACGACGCGAAAGAGAAGATCATGGCGGAGGCGGCAGCCGAAGCTCAGAAAACTCGAGAGCGTGCGTTGGCTGAGATTGAAGCGGCGAAGACCGCCGCAGTACGGGATTTGGCGGAATCGAGTGTGGACTCGGCCGTTAGTCTGGCTGGCAGTATCGTAGGGCGATCGCTCGACAAATCGGATCACTCCGCTTTAATCGAGAAATCACTCGAGCAGTTCACCACCGGGGCATAGTTGCCGTTTAGATCAATCAACGACTGATTAGGTAGTCACTTTCGATGGTAGAAGCGAAACAACCAACGGTTTTCGATAGCGACCAACAGCAGTTGGGCGATGTGTATGCTCGGGCGCTTTTGGCGTTCGCAGCGGATGCTGGGAATGTTGACCAACTGGTCGACGAACTCGGCGAAGTTGTCGAAGCGATTAACGGTGTTGCAGGGTTGCGGGACGCCTTGGAGTCTCCAAGAGTCGGAGTGGAATCTAAAGTGAATCTACTCGATAAAGCATTCGCGGGGAAAGTCGAAAAAGGCTTGCTTCACTTCCTTAAGGTCGTGGGTAACAAAGGTCGTTTTGACTGTCTCGGTGCAATTGCTTCGTCGGCGAAAACTTTGCGTGATGAGATGTCGGGTCGTGTTCAAGCGGTTGTGACATCGGCGTCTCCAATGGACAGTGAGGTGGTCGGGCGAATCACGGACCAGTTGTCCAAGACGCTTGGTAAAGATGTCAGCCTTCAGGTTTTAGTCGATCCTGAAATACTTGGCGGAATTGTAGTGCGGGTGGGTGATACGGTTTATGACGGGAGTGTTGTAAACCAGTTGTCTCAGGTTCGGGCGCGAGCGGTTAAGCGTGCTTCGGATGCCATTCGTGAAAAATTGGATCGTTTCACGACGTCAGAATAATGACTGAGTAGATCCTGGGGCTTTAAAAATAAAACAAACTTCAATTGGTTGAAGCAAGGATGGCCGAGAGGTTGTCTTTTAAAAATAACGAGGAAATCAATGAAAATCAGTGCTGACGAAATCGCCTCGGTGATTCAACAGGAAATCACTAACTTTGAGAGCGAGATTGATGTTCGCGAAGTAGGAACCGTGCTGGAAGTCGGCGACGGTATTGCCCGTGTTCATGGCCTTACGAATGTTGCCGCCGGTGAGATGGTTGAATTCCCTGGGGGAATCATTGGTCTTGCGTTTAACCTTGAAGAGAACTCGGTCGGTATTATCATTCTCGGTGATTACCTCAAGATCAATGAAGGTGACCAGGTTAAGTCGTTGGGAACCTTGCTCTCCGTTCCGGTTGGTGATGCGGTTGTTGGTCGCGTTGTTGATCCGCTTGGAAATCCACTCGATGGAAAAGGGCCTGTCAATTCAGATGCGACTCGTCCTGTTGAAATCATTGCGGCGGGTGTTGCTGAGCGAAAGCCGGTAACCGAGTCGATGCCAACTGGTATCAAGGCGGTTGATGCGATGACTCCGGTTGGTCGCGGACAACGCGAATTGATCATTGGCGATCGTAAGACCGGTAAGACTGCCATCGGTATTGATGCGATCATCAACCAAAAAGGGACTGGCGTTCAATGTTTCTACATTGCTGTCGGTCAGAAGGATTCGTCGGTTGCTGGCGTCATCAAAGAGCTTGAAGAGAATGGAGCCATGGACTACACCACGGTGATCGTCTCTGGTGCAAGTTCACCCGCACCAATGCAGTACATCGCTCCTTACGCCGGAACGGCGATGGCTGAGCATTTCATGTACGCTGGCGGTCACTGCTTGATTGTTTACGATGACCTTTCGAAGCAGGCGGTTGCTTATCGCGAACTTTCCTTGCTAATGCGACGTCCTCCGGGACGTGAAGCCTACCCGGGCGACGTGTTTTACTGTCACTCTCGTTTGTTAGAGCGGAGTGTAAAGCTCAGCGACGAACTGGGTGGTGGTTCGATCACATCGCTTCCGATTATTGAAACACAAGAAGGCGAGGTTTCCGCCTACATTCCAACCAACGTAATTTCGATTACCGACGGTCAGATTTACCTTCAACCCGACTTGTTCTTCTCGGGTGTTCGACCTGCGATGAACGCCGGTATTTCGGTTTCCCGCGTTGGAGGTAATGCCCAGGTTTCAGCGATGAAAAATGTGGCGGGTGGTTTGCGTCTCCAGTTGGCGGCTTTCCGAGCGTTAGAAGCCTTCGCTCAGTTGGGAACGGATCTCGACGCGGCGACTCAAGCTGACTTGGACCGTGGATACCGGATGGTTGAATTGCTGAAGCAGCCGCAATACAAGCCGCTTCACGTTTGTGACCAGATCATGGTTATTTACGCGGGTACATCTGGAAAGCTGGACGGCGTTGCTGTGGCTGACGTTCGCCGGTGGGAAGAAGAGTTCCTGGAACACATCCACACGAAAAAACAAAATGTTTGGGATAGCCTGAACGAAAATAAAGATGTCAGTGCTGTGATGAAGAAGGCTGACAATGAGGTCACCCAAATGGTGGTCGCTGCCATCGACGAATTTAATCAATCGTTTAAGTAGTGCAGAGGTTCTCAGGTTGCTCCGAGGAGTCACTTGAGCCGATCTCTGGTTAACTAAGAAGTAAGGCACGAAGGAAGGACGGAAACTGAAGGTTAGAAATCGAGCTCGATCTCGAGCTGCAGACAACCGGAAATTTCCCATAAATATAAATGGCCAACGCCCGAGCACTTGATAAACGTCGCAAGTCGATCCGTAATATTAAAAAGATTACGAGAACGATGGAGTTGATTGCGACTGCAAGATTTAAAAAAGCGATGGATCGTGCGACCTCGGCAAGTGATTACACGAAACGTATCACTTCTGTCGTCGCTGATTTGGCACGTGCTGGTCTTGAGGTTTCGCATCCGCTGTTGGAAGCGCCTGAGGAAACGAAATCCGCGACGTTGTTGGTGTTGACTGGAAACCGTGGCCTTTGCGGTGGTTACAACGGAAACGCAATTCGTCTGGGTGCAAAGACCTACGAAGCGCTGTCGAGCGAGATCGGAAACGTTAGTCTCGAGGTGAGTGGCAAGCGAGGGATTTCGGGTTTTAATTTCCGTGACATGGCAGTGGCTGAGTCGTTTACAAATTTCGACGACCAACCGTTGTACGCTGAAGTTGAAATGATCGCCAACCGGTATCTTCGAGCCTACGCAGAGGGAACCCTGGATCGACTCGACGTAACCTACACAAAATTTATTTCGGTCGCGAAGCAAGAAATTATTAACGAGACCTTGCTGCCGCTAGGGAAAATTGAAGGTGCTGAGGTGGTGGACGATGACTCTGACGCCTCTGGTAAGACGTCGCTTTACGAGTTCGTGCCTTCGGCAGAGAGTATTTTAGAAGAGGTCGTCCCAACAAGTTTTAAGATCAAGTTATTTAAATGCTTTCTCGATGCGGCTGTTAGTGAGCAAGTTGCTCGAATGGTTGCGATGAAGAGTGCGACTGAAAATGCAAATGACATGATCAAGATGCTTTCAAGAACTTACAACCGTGCTCGACAATCCCAGATTACGGGTGAGATTATGGAAGTCATTGGTGGTGTCGAGGCGTTAGAGGGATAGATAAAGAGAATGTGAGTCGGTGCTTCGGCTTGCTGAGTATAGAAGCTAAATCAAACTGAAAATTGAACACTGTTAACTGAAGATAATTCTATGGCAAATATCGGTAAAATCACTCAGGTGATCGGTTCGACCTTTGATGCTGAATTTAGTGAATCGGCTATGCCGGCGATCTACAATGCGGTAACCGCTGAGATTGATGCGGGTGGGCAGCAAAGAACCCTGTTCGGCGAAATTTCAAAACACCTTGGCGGCGGACGTGTTCGTTGTGTCGCGTTAGGTTCCACTGAAGGATTGCGACGTGGGGCGGACTGTGTTGATACGGGTGCTCCCGTTTCTGTGCCGGTTGGCGAGGAAACACTTGGACGCGTTTTCAACATGCTTGGAGAGACGGTTGATGGACGCGGTCCAGTTGGAACCGAGGAGCGACGGTCGATTCACCGAGCGGCACCTGGGATTGATGAATTGTCCACGAGTACCGAGTTGTTCGAGACTGGTATCAAAGTGGTCGACTTGTTAACCCCGTTTGTGCGTGGTGGTAAGGCTGGATTGTTTGGTGGTGCGGGTCTTGGAAAGACCGTTATCCTTACCGAATTGATCGCTCGTATTGCATCGAATCACGGTGGTTATTCTGTGTTCGCGGGAGTTGGAGAGCGAACGCGTGAAGGTACTGACCTTTGGTTGGAGATGCAGGAAACACCGATCGGCTCGACAGGGCAAATGGTGATTGAGAAAACAGCGATGGTATTCGGCCAGATGAATGAGCCGCCGGGTGCTCGACTTCGTGTCGCTTTGTCGGCTTTGACGATGGCGGAGCACTTCCGCGATCAGTCCGGAAAAGACACGTTGTTGTTTGTTGATAACATTTTCCGATTCTCGCAAGCTGGATCGGAAGTTTCTGCGTTGCTCGGACGGATGCCGTCTGCGGTGGGTTACCAGCCAACACTGGCGACTGAGATGGGTGCATTGCAAGAGCGGATTGCTTCGACGAACAAGGGTGCGATTACATCAGTTCAGGCGGTTTACGTCCCTGCGGATGATCCGACGGATCCGGCTCCGGCGACAGCGTTTGGTCAGCTGGATGCGTTCTTGTACCTGGAAAGATCGATTTCGGAAAAAGGTATTTACCCTGCGGTTGATCCGTTGGCTTCGTCTTCCCGAATTCTTGATCCCGCCTATGTTGGTGATCGCCATTACGCGATTGCCCGCCGAGTCCAGACGACTCTACAGCGATACCGCGAGCTTCAGGACATCATTGCGATTCTGGGTGTCGATGAGCTTTCTGAAGAAGACAAGTTGATCGTTCACCGAGCACGACGAATTGAGAGATTCCTTTCTCAACCGTTCTTCGTTGCCGAGGTGTTCACTGGTAAGTCAGGTGAATTTACTTCACTCGAAGACACCATTCGCAGCTTCGAAGAGTTGTGTGACGGTAAGTGGGATCATCTTCCAGAGAACGCGTTCATGTATGTCGGTTCGATTGAGCAGGCAGAAGAGCAAGCTAAGAAAATGGCTAAGTAGTTTTGAGGGCAGCCGATCGAAAGACTCGGCTGCTTCTCGGTTTTGTTCGTTGAGCGGTAGATTGAGTCCGGCTTTTTAAAAAGTTTTCGTGCGTATTTAGAGCAATGTTATGGCACAGATACAACTTGTAATCGTCACACCTGAAAAAACGACGCTTGATCAGATGGTCGATGCTGTGACACTCACGCTCTTCGATGGCGAAGCTGGTTTTTTGCCGGGGCACGCCCCGATGATTGGTAGACTCGGGCCGGGGGAACTTCGGGCACGTGTTGGTTCTGAGGAATCGAGATATTACGTTGAGGGCGGCAACGTCCAGGTTGAGAACAACGTGGTTTCGGTTTTGACAGGGCAAAGCATGGACGTCGCTGAGATTGATCTTGCGGCGGCGAAGGCAGCACTTGAGGCCGCTGAGGCGGAATCGGCGTCATCACCAGCGTTGGCTGAAATGAAGCAAAAGGCGATCGCTCAGGCTCAGGCGAAAATTCGAATCGCCTCCAAAGCCTAAGCTTTCGGTTGGTCAGCTACTGGGAAGTTTTCTTGGCATTCTCAAGGCAACCGGACTGGCGGAAACTGTCGGTTAGCACCTCATTCCACAGGATGTATCCAGTGACGTTGAGGTGGAGGCCATCTTTCGCGAACAACTTAGGCCGAGGTTTTTGGTCGGCTCCCATCATTGGTTGATCGATATCGACAAAGAAGAGTTGATCATCTGCCTCGCAGTAAGATTTAATAAGTTCGTTAGTCTCTCTCATTTGTGTTACTAGTTTCCACCGCTTGATGCTGGGCTTAATCGCCACGAAATGGATTTTGGTTGAGGGTAGTTTTTTTCGAACGATGGCTACGAATTCCGCAAAATCAGCGAATACTCGTTGAGGAGATTTTCCAGCGTTGATGTCATTGTCGCCTGCATACATGACAATCGATTGAGGTTCGTAGTTGAGAACAATTCGGTCGAGGAATTGAACGGAGTCGGCGAGTTGTGACCCTCCAAATCCGCGATTGATGGTCACTAAGTTGGGAAAAGATTTGCTTAGGTTCCACAGGCGAATACTGGAACTGCCAACGAACAAAATGGCGTTTTTAGGTGGCATTTTCTTCTTGTCAGCGGCTTCAAATTTGGCGATGTCAGCCTGCCATCGCGATGAGTCGTGAGGGTCCTGTGGCTCCGACTGTGCGACGGCATAATGCGTTAGTGCCAGAGTGAGGAATATGGCAACTAGGTTTTTCTTCATCGGTGTTGTCAGTTTTGGGTCAATGGAAATGGGCAGCGTTTAAGAGAGCTCACTGAAACCTCAAGGTGGCATCATAGATTATAAAGTGGTAACTGGAACCGCGATAAGAAAAAAGAGTTAGATCCCGGGCTGTTGGAAATCGGCGTGCTGAGAAACAATTTCCAGGATCAGTGGGTGGAGTTTTGAATTGGTGGCCAGAACTGAACTTTTCTCCAAAGGGAGAGGTGTTCCTTTGCAAGTAGTAACGGTACCTCCAGCTTCTTCGACAAATAATCGGGCGGCTGCGAAATCCCAGGGGGAGAGTTCGTATTCAAAGTAACCACCGAATCGACCAAGGCCAACTTGGACAAGATCAAGTGCGGCCGTTCCGAACCGGCGAATTCCATGAATCTTTTGGTGAAAGAGCGCTTCGACGGCATTGAGCGTGGCTTTCATCATGGCTCCGCGATCGTAGTAAAATCCTACGGCAATCATCGTGTTTTCAAGAGACTGATGTTGGTTGACGGAAACCGGATTGGCATTCCAGTACGAGCCCTTCCCGCGCTGAGTGGTAAAGAGGTCACCGGTGGTCGGATTAAGAATCACACCACATTGGGGGGCTCCCTTCCGGTAGTAGGCGATTGAGATCGCGAAATGAGGGATGCCGTGCGCGAAATTGTTCGTTCCATCGAGCGGATCGATTACCCAAAGGTGTTCGCTCTCGAGCGTCGCTGTATGCTCTTCTTCTGCAAGGAACTGGTGGTCAGGTAGCTGTCTTCGGATGTCATCTACAATCGCCCGCTCTGCTTCGATATCAGCTTTGGTGACAACGCCTTGAAATTCTTCGTTTGTATATTTTGTGCGAATTTCTGCCGACGCAAGGTCTGAGAAATAAGACGACAGTATCTGTTCGGCCTTTCTTGCGGCATTGATTGCTACTGTCAGCTCAGACGAGGGCGTGTTTTCAGATGTCATGTTTGCGGAGGTCTTATTTGTGATAGTGTTTAAGCGTCGCGAATTTAATAGGTGACGATTCAGGTTTGTGGCAGGTTAGTGGTTCTTGACGGTTGGCAGATTGTTCATGAGATCAATAATTGACGAACGATCTTTTGGGGAGGGAGTGGTCGACGTATCTTGTAACTGGAAACACTCACTAAGGCTTTGTGACTGGAATCCTTCGTTGAGGATTTCAAAGCTATGGGGAGTGGTCAGGCCGGGGTGTTCCACTCCACAGGCATGGCTTAGCTGAAGAATTTCTTTTCTGAGGGTGAGAATGAAATTGGCAAGTTTTGCCGATTTATCAGTTGGGTCGAGGCCTCGCATGAGCCATGGGTTTTGCGTTGCGACGCCAGTCGGACATTTGCCTGTGTGGCAAACTTGGGCTTGAATGCAGCCAATGGCAAGCATGGCTTCTCGGGCAATGTTTATCATGTCGCATCCCATCGCCATTGCTGCGAGAGACTCATGCGGGAATCCTAGTTTTCCAGCACCGATGAACGTGATGTTTTCCTGGAGATTAAGTTCAGCAAACTCACGGAAGACTCGCGAAAATCCAAGTTTAAAAGGCAGAGACACGTGGTCGGAAAAAGTAAGCGGTGCGGCGCCGGTTCCGCCTTCCCCGCCGTCAATGCAGATAAAATCGACTCCGCGGGTGCGCGTCTCCATTAGCCTGGCAAGTTCTTGCCAGAAATTAAGTTCCCCTACGGCGGACTTAATTCCAACGGGTAGACCAGACTTTTCGGCGAGCCGTTCGACAAAGTCGAGAAGTTCATCAGCGTTAGAGAATTCAAGGTGGGAGTTCGGTGAGAGGCAGCTTTTTCCAATTTCAATTCCGCGAATATCTGCAATCTCAGCGGTTACTTTACTCGCCGGTAGAACGCCACCGCGACCAGGTTTTGCACCTTGACTCAGTTTGATTTCAATTGCTTTGACTTGATATTGATCGCAAGCTTCGACGAATTTGTTTTCATCGAGTCCTCCATCGTTTCGTCTGGCTCCATAATATCCGGTGCCAAGTTGCCAGATCAGACCACCTCCCAAATCGTGGTGTGGCGAGATCCCCCCTTCCCCCGTATTGTGCAGGCATTCGGCTATCGCACACCCTCGGTTAATGGCCTGGACTGCCGGCGCCGAAAGTGAGCCATAACTCATCGCTGAAACGTTGATAATAGAATCGGGGCGGAAGGCGAGTTTTCGATTTCGCGGGCCACCTAAAATTTTGGCGACAGGAATGCGATAATCCGGATCATAGTTAGGATCATCCGGTTGAATGTCGTGAATGGGGAACGTCGATTGTTTAACGATCAAGTAGCCCGAGGTTTGTTCCAGGTCGTTATCGGTTCCGAAGCCGAAGTAATTGTTACCTTTGCTTGCAGAGCGATAGATCCAGTGTCGTTGGTCGCGGGTGAAGGGACGTTCTTCGTTGTTGCCCGCGACAATGTATTGGCGTAGTTTGGGGCCGAGTTCTTCGAGCAGGTAACGTCCGTGTCCGAGCACGGGAAAGTTGCGGAGGATCGGATGTTTTTTTTGTGTTAGATCGTGCACTGCAATCATGAGCACGACAAAAAAGATTACACCCAGTATTATGTAGCCCGTCACTATGCACCTCAATCTCGTTTGAATGAACCCTTTCCAGTTTAACCCTCGGTGGGTGCTGTTAGCTACTCCGAACGGTAATCAATTATCTATGGAGAACTGATTTTTGTATGTGGAAATCCAATGGAAGCAGAGCCGAGCGGTTATCTTGGCTTCCGTGAGTGACTAGGATAGACGCGTGAAATCTTTCGTAAAAAAACTCAAAACACCTCTGTTTCGGTTTTGGCCTGCGCTCTTGATTGGTGGGATCTGGATCTGGTTTTTTGGTCCGATGATGATGGGCCGCGAAGTCGTTGGATTTCGCGATTCTGCTTATCTCTATTATCCGTTGTTCGAATGGATTGATGCGCAGTGGGCGGCTGGCGAAATCCCGCTTTGGAATCCGTTTTGTAATTTCGGGATGCCGGTGGTCGGAGATGGTTCTTCGAGTGTTTTTTATCCAGGCAAACTAGTTTTCTTTTGCCGTTTTCTAAGTTATCCGTCGCGTTACGGGATTTATCTAGCAATGCACGTCCCTTTGGCTGCGGTCGGTGCGTATAAATTTTCCCGGTTGATTGGCGCGAAGAAGATAGGCGCGACGCTGGCAGCGTTCGCCTATCCGTTTGGTGGAGTCGTGTTGTTTCAGGTGACCAATGTGATCTATCTGGTAAGCGCGGCTTGGTTTCCGTGGGCCATGATTTGTGTTTTACAGATGGTCCAAACTAAACATCTAAAGTGGGCGCTTGGTTTGGCTATGGTTTGCGCGATGATGATCCTTGGCGGAGATCCGCAAATGGTCTATCACGTTGGCCTGATCTCGGTGGTGACCCTCGGAGTTCAGTGGGTTCGGACACGTAAGCGGCTTGATTTGCAGCGTCGCTTGGGTGGGTGGCAGGCGTTGATCTTAATGGCTGTTTTAGTCGGAGCCACCAGTTTGCTTTCGGCAGTGCAGTTATTGCCAACGATGGAGTGGTCGCGATTGAGCGAGCGTTCAAGTACCTCCCGGGCGATGAATTTTTACCAAGCAGTCGGAAGTGAATTAAGTCAGACCGCCCCCGAGTCAGGCGGTCAGTCACTGTTGGATGATGCCAGTGGAGTTGCCGGGCATGCTTACCAATTCAGCCAGCCTCCCTGGTCGATGATGGAATTGGTTTGGCCGAATGTTTCTGGGAGGCCATTTCCCGTCAATCGACGGTGGACTGCTAATCTTGCAGGCGCCGATCGGATGTGGGTGCCATCGCTCTACGCTGGTTTGGCTGTTTTTATTTTAGGGATTCTCAGTTTGCGATTTTGGGGGCGAAGCAAGAAACAAGTTTGGCTCTCCTGGATTTTTTGCATATTCACTATTGGCTCGTTCGGTTGGTATGGACTTGTTTGGTTCATTAATGAATTTCACCCTGACCCTTCTTTTCGAAGTTCGCTCGGACCTCAAGTAGGAGGTGTTTATTGGTGGATGGTAATGACTTTGCCAAAATATTTTTTGTTTCGTTATCCAGCTAAGTTGTTTGTGATTTCCAGTTTTGCGATCGTGGCACTGGCGGCGATGAACTTTCATAAGTTACGTACGCGTGGTGTGGCAGCGGTCAGTTTAGTCCTGGCTTGTATCAGTTTTGCCGGGTGGGTTGCGGTGAACCAAGGAAGCGAAGCTTGGTTTCCGTTGGCGATTTCAGATCCATTTTTTGGCCCGTTTGATTTTGAGGGATCGCTTATCGAGATCAAGACGGCGCTGCTCCATACCTGCATTGTCGCATTCGTGCTGTTCGCAGGGGGTTGGTTGGGGGCCTCGGGGAGGTTGGGCCGGAATTCGACCAACTGGCTTCTCGGAGCGGTGCTTCTAATTTCGATCGTTGAAACTTCGCTCGCAAATCACTGGTTGGTTTCAACTGTTCCTGTTGCAGCATTTACAGAAGAAACGGAGGGACTTGCCGGACTAAAAGAATTACAGCAACGAGTTGGTGTTGAACCAATTAGGATTTTCCGAAGCGAAAAGGAGGCTTTACCACCGGTTGAGTGGGCCGAAGTGAGCTCGGACCAACGGCTTGAGGAAGTCGTGAATTGGCAGCGACGGTCAATGTTTCCCAAGCAACACTTAGGTGAGGACGTTGTCCTGTTAGGTAGTTTCAGTTCAATCTGGCCGCAATCCTACCAGGGCTTGATCGATCGCTGGGAAGCCGTTGTTGCTGGGGATTACGATCCGAAGGGAACGGGGTGGATGCAGGATTCGCGAATTCATGGCCTCATTAAAAGATCGGACCAGGGGGATGTCTTAATCAAGCCGCTCCCCTCCCCTGCTCACGAATCGTCGGCGTTGCCCATTGAATGGATGTTTGAGTTTGAAAACGGGGCGGTGCTTTTCCCTTTGGTTCCAATTTCTGAACGGGGCGAGGGAATTAAGTTGATTGACTGGGAGGCCGCCACCAATCGTCCTGAGATTGAGATAACTGAATTCAGCAGCAATCGATTTGTCGCCAAGGTAGTGACAGATCGCCCACGTGTTTTGGGGTTCTACGCTCCCCCCGTCGAAGGTTGGAATGTGACTATTTGTGAGGTTGGGCGGGAGCAGGTTATCTCTCCTGATTTATTGTTGGCCTCGGAATATTTACCTGATCCGAACGCCGGATTTGAAAATTTATCTCTACTGCCCTTTAATCAAGCGGGCGAATTTGTGGTTGAATTTCGCTACCAACCAAAGTCATTTTGGATGGGAGCTGCCTTGAGTCTCTTGGGTTGGGTCTCTTTATGTCTCTATGCGGGCCGTCGTTTTTGGGAGTTGCGCCGGATTGTAGAAGAGTAGGATCCTGCTGGTTTTGCATCTCTGGCGGCGGGAATTTGAGAAAAACCATTGGAAGGATGCGATGCGTAATTAGAGTCGTTAGACTAACAGTGTTGAATTTTATTTCGTTTGACTTACGAATGTTTTATTGTCGAGGTGGTTCGATGTTGCGTTTTTCAATTGGTGTAGGGGTTCTGGTTTGTGCGTTAGGTTCGCTGCCGCTTTCTTTGCTGCTCAATGCGCAGGACGGTGCTGTCGAGCAAGTGACGGTAGGAAGTATCGAAGTGCTCGATCCTTCATTGAAAGACTTGATCGATCCGACAAGTCCGATTGAAGTCCTTACGACTGGGTATCAGTGGTCGGAAGGTCCGGTCTGGATCAAAGACAAAAGTGTCTTGCTTTTTTCAGATGTACCTCAAAATAAGATCCACTGTTGGAGTCCCAAAAACGGACATTCGATTTTCATGGATCCCAGTGGTTACGAGGGGAAGAATGGAGAAAAGGAGCCAGGCTCAAACGGGCTGATGACAGATGCAAAAGGCCGGTTGGTTGTTTGCGATCATGGTAATCGGCGAATTTACCGTGTTGAAGCGGATGGTTCAAAAACGACCTTGGCAGATAAATTTGAAGGCAAACGGTTTAACAGCCCTAACGATTTGGTCATTCATTCCAGCGGTGCAATTTACTTTACCGATCCACCGTATGGATTGCGAGATGAGTCCAAACGGGAGCTTGATTATTGCGGGGTGTACCGACTTGGCGTCGATGGTGAGGTGACGCTGTTGACCAAAGAGCTGGAACGTCCTAACGGGATTGCGTTGTCTCCCGATGAAAAGACTTTGTACGTGGCCCAATCGCACCGCCCTGCTCCGATTTATAACGCTTACGCGATTAAACCTGATGGGACGACGGCAGCAAAAGGAAAGACGATTCTGAATAGCATCAAGTATGCGAATCAAGGAGATCCGGGCATGCCGGATGGCATGTGCGTTGATGTGCAGGGAAATCTCTGGGCATCGGGGCCGGGCGGGATACTCGTAATTTCACCGACCGGAAAGCTATTGGGGCGGTTAATGATGGGCAAGCCAACGGCGAACTGTGCGTTTGGGGGCGATGGATCCACTCTGTTCATCACATCAAGCGATCGGATTTGTCGCGTGCAAACAAAAACTAAAGGTTTGGGGTTCTAGCCGATATTCAATTTATTGTGGCAGTTGCCGGTGGTGGGCTTGTTGCGTTGGTTGGAAGTTAGAAACCGGCTGGTTGGACTTATTCAGTGGCTCTTATTCAGTGGGCTGAGTTGGAAGCGTGGCGACGGTTTCCTTGGGCTCGACCTTCTTATCCGGATGGTTGGGATCATGCGGTACCTCTGGCGAAGGTTTCGTTGCTGCTGGAAATTTGGGAATCGTTCCAATGGGTGGCACGGGTTCGCCGGGAGCGACTGGCGGATAAAAATTGTGGAATCGTCGAGCGCATCGATCTTTAAAGCTCGCGAGTGCCGAATCGCGAAGGTCTTTGGTTGAGAACGCCTGGTTAAGTGTATTATCGAGGAATTGATTTGCCCTTTCGAATACAGCATCGTCCATTTTTAGATAGCGATATGCGAATTCTCGATCTGCTGGGGAGATGTCTGCGTCGCGTTTGGAGACATTCGCCCGAACGTAGGATAGGTCGGAAAAAACAGTGGGGTATAATTGCTCTAGGCAAATGCAGGATTCATCAAATCGCTCGATCGGAAAGACAAACGCTCTGCCAGTGGCGATGGCCCGATCAATGACCTCCATTGAGTCGAACGATTTGCCTCCATTGAGAAAGTAGATCTGGCTATTGGTTTGCGGGTGAACCTCCTGTTGAACTAATTCAGCGGTGGCAAATTCACGGAAGCTCATTCGCTGGGCAATGCAATTTACTTCTTCGAAATGTCGATGGAAGAAATATCTTGAGATAAATCGATCCACTGGATTGCGGACATAGCTAAGTGCAAAAACTTCCGCATGTTCATGTTCAAATGGGAGGTCGAGCGAGAGTTTGTGATCACTCAGACATTGAACCCCGGGATGGCAGCGGATAATTTCGCTCACATCGTCACGGGTGTATTGTTTTGTTTCCAGTAAAGAATTGGAGTTGTAAAACCCTTTTCCAAAGTTTCGATTCATCAATTGTCTTAATGTCGATCCTCCAGCTTTGGGTACATGGACATGTAGCCAGCATTGCCGAAGTCGTTCAGTACCGGTTGAGGAAATGGCATCGGTCATTTCAGAATCCAGAGAGATAACAATTGGGAAATTGATTCGAATCATACGAATGACGCTAATCTGAATCGCACGCATTCGGTTGGCGCAATTGTCTCACGACTCTTGCTCGTAGACAATATCAACCTGTTGGATCGCATGGTAGAGATTTTGAGACGCGTCTGCTTTAGCTGTCTACCTGATTACGGATCTTCAGTTTGGGTTTTTCCATGGTGACCGTTGTCGATGGGGCAACGCTTTCGGTCAGCCAAACACTCGAGCCGACGACAGAATCGCGGCCAACGACCGTCTCGCCGCCTAAAACGGTCGCATTCGCGTAGATAACGACATTGTCTTCGATCGTGGGGTGACGCTTTGAATCGCGTACTAGTTGGCCCATTTCGTCCTGTGGGAAACTCAAGGCACCCAGCGTAACCCCTTGATAGATTTTGACGTGCTCGCCAATGACGCAGGTTTCACCAATCACAACCCCGGTACCGTGGTCAATGAAGAAGTGGTTGCCGATTGTTGCTCCCGGGTGGATGTCGACTCCTGTTTCTCCGTGGACCCACTCTGCCATCATCCTGGGGATGAAGGGGACGTTTAATTTGTAAAGTTCATGGGCGAGTCGATGGACGGTAATCGCACTTAATCCGGGGTAGCAAAGGATTACTTCGTCGTAATTCTTGCAGGCGGGGTCGCCGACGTATGCTGCTTTCACATCGGTCAACAAAGACGCCCGGATTTGCGGCATTTTAAGAATATAATCGGTCGAGATTCGTTGGCTGAATTCTATGATGTTTTCCGGCATCGTGAGTTTGCCAGAGGAACTGCCCCCACAATCCTGAAGGGTCATATCCTCGCAAGCTTCAAAATGACGAGCAATTGCAATGGCGATTTGTCGAGAAATCAGTTGATGCGTTTCGTCAATTTGCGATCTTAATCCAACCAGCACTTTTTCACTGGAGGATTCATTTGAGCGGAATCCCGGGTAGACGATTGCTTTTAATCGCAAAATTAGGTCAACCAAAGAATCGAATTCGGGAATGGGCGCTACGTGAGATGATTTTGGAAATACAAGCGATCCGTGGATTTCCGCAGCAACCTTATCAAGGGTTTGCTCAGAGTTTTGATTGTCTGATGGAGATTGCGGTTTCATATAATTCGAAATGAAAAAAGTTTCCGTGGAAGAATTTCGATAGGCTGCGGCGATCCTGCGAGTGGGTGTCGTCGAACTATGCAATGTCCCCGGTGAGATTCCATGATTAGTTGGGAAAGGACTTGGATTTGCGTTCATTGGAATCTAGGATCTCAGGGTAAGTTTAACGGCTGGGGACTGATTTCAAACACGAGTCCTCAGTAAATCTATTGGTTCAACGCCTTTACGAATTTATCGTCACTGTCGTCCCTTGGATTTGGTTCGATTCGTCACTAACTCTCCGAAACTCGATAAATCGTTGTGTTTTGTTTAAAATTGCCGCAACGTCCGATAGTTCTCGAAGTGCTCTGGGCCGAAGTTGGGTTGTCCAGCAGAGCGATAGCGGTTTCTTGCTGGCTTAGCTAGGTGATGAGATTTATTCCGCTAAGATAAGTAAATGCTTTTAGACTGTTGGACAATTTGGGCGAGACTGGCTCCGTGGCTTCTTTTGGGAATGTTAATTTCTGGACTCATGGGAGCTCTACTTCCTAGTGATTGGATTCGGAGGCGTTTTCACGGATATTCGGGAGTCTTCCGAGCGGTCCTGCTCGGGGTTCCTCTACCGCTTTGCTCATGCGGTGTCATTCCGGCTGGAGTTGGTTTACGCCAGCAAGGAGCTAGCAAGGGCGCTGCTCTTGGTTTTCTTATCAGCACCCCGCAGACGGGGGTCGACTCAGTATTAGTGAGCGTTTCCTTTTTTGGTTGGCCATTTGCAATAGTAAAGATGCTTGCCGCTGCGGTGACTGGTTTAGCCGGTGGTTGTTTATTGGATCTTGTTGAACCTGAGGTTCCGTTCTCGCCAGAGACGGTAGACAAAGCGGGGGCTCTTCCGTGTGTTTCTATTGATCGACCAACCCAACGGCGTAGCTGGTTGGATCGGTTTAAAGAATCGAGTGTCGAAATTCTTCGGTCAATATGGATTTGGCTGGTTGTCGGCGTGTTGGTTTCGGCATTAATCAATCAATACCTTCCAGTGGTTTGGGTGCAAAACCTGGAGTCTTTGGGCTGGCTTCCTTCGATTTTGGTCGTATTGCTGCTATCGATTCCGCTGTATGTTTGTGCAACTGCGTCAGTTCCAATTGCTGCGGCATTGGTTTCAAGCGGTCTCTCTCCGGCGGCAGCATTAGTTTTTTTGATGGCTGGGCCAGCTACGAATGTCTCGACGATTGGCGTTATTTATGGTCGGTTTGGATGGAGATCGGTAATTGTTTATTTGGTTACCATTTTGGTTGGCAGTATCGGAGTCGCTTGGCTGTTTGATGGGTTTTTGTTATCCGATGTTAGTCAGGGCATGGTTGCGAATCACCACGTTTTGTCGGTCTGGGAGATAGCTAGCGGGATTGTACTTTTGTTTTTGGTCGGCAAATTTGTGGCGGCTGATCTGAAAAGATTTTTCACCGCAAACCGAATAGTCGACGGAGATGTTAGAGAAATGACCTTAGATGTCACCGGAATGACGTGTGGTAATTGCGTGCAGCGGGTCGAAACCTCGTTGCAGCAGGTAGATGGAGTTCAGAAGGTGGTAGTTGATTTAAAATCGGAAACGGCAACCATTTGGGGGGATCCGAATCCGAGCGAGGTAATTGATTGTGTTGAACGGTTAGGGTTTCGAACGACGAACCAACTTCAAGGGAAGTGAAATAGAATGGACCAGAGTGAGAGGAATAGAAAACGCATTACCGAATTGGAAAGTTCGATGATGCACTTGCAAAATGATTACGAATCGTTGAACGAAGTGGTGCTGGAAAATGTTCAGCGACTAGAAAAAATGAGACTAATCATCGAGCGTTTGGAGAGTCGTCTGCGGGCTAGTTCGGAGTCTGAGTCGGAACGGAAAGCGGAGGATGAAGTGCCTCCTCACTATTGATCTTTTGGTTTGAGTATTTAGGCGATGCCAATTTTTTTTGATTGATAAAACGTTTTGAGTATTCCGTTCAAGAATAGGCCATTTGGCAGACGAACAGGATAAAGGAAATCAAGGACATGATTTGTATTTGAACCAAGCCAAGAGTCTTTCCGTTGCGTGATTTCCCAGCCTGTTTCCGTTGCAATTTCGAACTTTCCGGACGCTTTCTCGAATGAAGCTCGCGATAATCTCACGCCAGCCAACCTGTTATAGCACGCGAAGATTGGTCGAATCCGCCAAAGCGAGAGCGCACGAGATAGAGATTCTCGACACGCTCAAGTTTTCCATTGATTTAGCTGAATGCAACCCACAGTTGTTTTATCAATCTCAGCGTTTAGGCGAATTTGATGCGATCATTCCCCGGATCGCTGCTTCGATCACTCGATTTGGAACGGCGGTGGTCAGGCAGTTTGAACAGATGGATGTTTTTTCCGCCAATAGTTCTCATGGAATCGCCAATTCGAGAGATAAATTAAGAGCGTTGCAAATTTTAAGCAGGCATCAGATCGGGATGCCGCAAACAACGTTTGTGAAAAACCGCACGGATGTGCTTCCGGCTATCGAGCGGATCGGCGGAGCTCCGGTGGTCATCAAGTTGCTGGAAGGTACGCAAGGGGTCGGAGTGATTCTTGCGGAAACAGAAAAGGTTGCCGAAGCAATCATCGAAACGATGCAGAGCACGCGGCAAAACGTCTTGGTTCAGAAATTTGTTTCTGAAAGTCGTGGGCAAGACATTCGAGCGTTTGTTGTCGGAGATCGTGTAGTCGCCGCAATGCGCCGAATTGCAATGGGAAATGAGTTTCGCAGTAATGTCCATCGCGGGGGGAGAACCGAAGCTGTCGATTTGACACCGGAACAAGAGAGAACTGCGGTTCGAGCGGCTCAAATAATGGGCCTGCGGGTAGCTGGAGTGGATATGCTCGAATCGGCTTGCGGACCGCAAATCATGGAGGTTAATTCATCGCCTGGTTTGGAAGGAATTGAGCGCTGTACACAGCTCGATATCGCAGGAGCGGTCATCGATTATTTGGCTGCACAAGTTGACTTCCCCGAAATCGATATTCGACAACGGTTGACCGTTAGCCAGGGGTATGGCGTTACCGAGATACACGTTCCCGAAGGGTCAGAGTTCGTTGGAAAGACCATTGACGAATCAGGGTTATTGGAGCAAGACATTAACGTGTTAACTCTTTACCGTGGTACGACGGTGATTCCCAATCCGCGATTGAAACGCCGGTTGGAAGCGGGAGATCGGATGTTGTGTTTTGGGAAACTGGAATCGATGCGATCGATGATTCCTGCGAAGACACAACGCCAGCGCCGACCAACCATTCAAGACTTGGCCAGCGATGCAGAGAGGAATTACCCACGCCGATTTGCTGCCTGATCGGGACCCGTTGAAAGGCTGAGCCGCCGGTTAAGATTCGACCGAGTCCAGCCAGTTCCATTGGTCCTGCGTGGTCCCGTCAAATAGGCCAAAGAAGGCATTTTGCAGTGCTTCAGTGATTGGTCCACGGGAGCCGCAGCCAATTTCCATGCGATCCACGCTCCTTACGGGGGTGACTTCGGCAGCAGTTCCTGTCAAGAAAATTTCGTCAGCGACGTAGAGTAGTTCCCGTGGAATTTCTTGTTCGATCACTTCGAAATTGAGGTGTCGCGCCAGCGTTATAACGGCGTCGCGAGTGATTCCGTCGAGAATCGCAGCGGAGAGTGGCGGCGTGAAAATTTTACCATCTCGGACAACAAAAATATTCTCAGCTGACCCTTCGCTGACCGTCCCCCGCGCGGTTACCGAGATGCCTTCGGCAAAACCATTTCTCCTCGCTTCACCTCCGATGAGTTGTGCGTTGAGATAATGTCCACCAGCTTTTGATAAGACTGGCAATGCTGCACTGGTGGTTCTGGCCCAGGAAGAAACGCAAACATCGATTCCGTTTTTCAGCCCTTCTTCGCCAAGATAAGTTCCAAATTCCATCGCCGCGATGATGACCTCAGTCGGGACGTCTTCGTTGGGCACTACACCGAGAGAGCCTGCTCCCAGAAATGCGAGCGGACGAATGTAGGCTGTCTCAAGATCGTTTTTAGTGATGGAATCGCGACACCCCATTTCGATTTCGGAAATAGAAAAAGAGAGGGGGTAGCGATATAATTTGGCAGAATTAAAAAAACGTTTGATGTGAGCGTTGAGTCGGAAGATGCATCGCCCGTTGGGGGTCGCGTAGCAGCGAATTCCTTCAAACACGCTTGAGCCATAATGGAGTGCGTGTGACATGACATGAACGGTAGCGTTTTCCCACGGAACCATCTCGCCGTTCATCCAGATGTACTTGCTGTTTTTCATAGTATTTACCAGTGTTGCGTTCGATTTTTCAAATTGTCGCAATTCCGGTCAAACGGCACAAGTTTCACTTTCGAAAATTCTTGCCGCAGTCCCTTTGAACCACGATGTGGATCAAAGATTGGATTGCTCGAATGCTGCTTGAGGGGGGCTAATCAGCGATTGCGGCGTTTGTCTTGCTGCTGTTGCCGAGCTCCGAATTTCTTTATCATGGGAGCAGGTAGATCAAACGTTTGAAGTGCGGTCTTGTGAATTGCGATCTTTTGAAGATCAAAAAGCGAAATGTAGGAAATGCTGTGAGCCTGGAAATGAAACAGTTGTTGGCGACGATGCCGCAGGTGGGGAAAGTGGAGTGGATCGGTGTGCGACCAGGGCGTCGCGAGCCCTTGAATGTTCTGCCATCAGTAGACGTAAGTATGGAAGGCCTTGTTGGAGATCGTTACCGAGGTAAGGCCGGCGGGCCAAGAATGGTGACCTTGATCCAGCAAGAACACATCGCGACCGTTGAAAGTATTTTGAAAATCGAAGCGATCGACCCTGGAATGCTGAGACGTAATGTTGTCGTCTCGGGCATCAATTTACAAGCTCTCAAAAAGAGGCGAATTCAAATCGGCGGGGCGATTCTTGAAGTCACGGGAAACTGCCCCCCCTGCAGTCGCATGGAAGAAAACCTTGGAGGTGGTGGATACAACGCAATGCGTGGTCATGGCGGAGTTACCGCAACCGTTATTCAGGACGGCACGATACATTGTGGTGACTCGGTAAAGTGCCTGGCCGAAGCGACCAACGAGCGGTAAAGTCACTTTGCTTTTACGATCATCGCTGGTGGTTCAGTGCCTTCTGGGAAAAATTTCAAAGAAACCGAGTTCACGCAATGCCGAATGTTTTTCTCAGTCTTCCGCTCGCCTTCAAAAACGTGACCAAGATGGCCGTCGCAATTTTGACATAAAATTTCCACTCGATATCCATCGGCGTCAACTTCTCTTCGGACGGCTCCCGGGATCTCGTCGTCAAAACTTGGCCATCCACAGTGTGCCTCAAATTTGTCACCAGAGCGGTAAAGTTTGGCGTTGCATCTGCGGCAGGCGTACACACCTGATTCGGTCGTCGCGTTGTATTCTCCCGTATTCGGGCGCTCCGTTCCTTTGTCAAGAATCACACTTGCTTCGAAAGCGGTAAGTTTGTTGTACTCAGCAGGCATTTTTTTCTCTTTCTCGACAACCTCTGTTTTAGGAGTTGCGGTATCTGGATTCGCAGTATCAGGATTCGCCGTGACGGGAGTTTTAGTCACACTCACGGTTCCGGTTTCTTCTTTCTTGACCGGTTGATTAGTTAAATAGAAGACCAACGCGATGAGCAGGGAGACTAAGAATCCGGTTCCGATGATTTTATTTTGGGTCATGGCTTTATACTCTTGACTAACTGGTTCATTCGCTTGCGATTGACTCCGAGATCTGAGTGACCGACTCGCGAGGCTGAGCGAAATTGGATGACTGAAGTTTCATCATCAACGAAGAACTCCACATCGTCAATGAACCGAAAGATTAATGATTTGAATTCATAATGCAAATAGTATTCCGTCTCACTAATTAGCGTAGCTCTAGGCCAATTTAATTTGATTGCTTGTTTAATTTTGGAAATTGCTTCGGAGGGAGTGCCGCTGAACGCAATCGGGTCCATTCTCTTTCCAGGGTCTGCCGCTTGAGTCGACACACAGTTGGGGGTATCTGGACAAGCGGCGAGTTGGCCGGCGGTGACACCTAAGTTGTCGGGTTGTTTAGAAGTCATGCTAATGGCGAATAGACCGATTAAAGACAAAACCATCACCGTAAGAAGATTACGAGTGATTCGGGATAAAGAAAAGCGAACGCGAGTTTTCTTTTTCGCTGGCGGATCGGCGCTTGAATTCATCTTGGCGGTGTTTCGGGGTAAATAAAATGAGTTCTTATGGTACGAAAAAGATAATTTATCCGAATCGTTACTGGAACCAACTTAATAAGAAGATTGCCACCGACACAACAACTAAAAGAAAGAGAACGGTTCCAAGCAGTTCCCCATTCTGCCCTTTTTTACAAATTAGAAAGTCAGTCGAAATTAAATTGAGTTTTTCTTTTTGCTCAATCGGATCATTGAAAAGCCAAATCTGTGTTTTCTTGTTTTGCTTTCTCTCACGTTCATCATCTAATGCCACGCCGAATACCTCCTGCCAGTCGGCAACCTCGTCGCCGTCCGGTTCAATGCTGGCATTGTCGAGTGGGCGGTATTTGACCCTTGCGCAGAATCTGAAAACCTGAACCCAACCTGGCCGTTGGATCGCGTGAAGCTCTAGTTCTTCAAATTTAGCGGTCTTTCCAACAAAGCCGTTGTTGTTCAGCCAAGACCGAACGTCTGCTTCCGTCGATCGATTAGAAATGGTTAGAGGCATTTATTTTTAGCTTAGTTATATTCATTCGGGCGGCGGTTAGTCGACCAACTTCCTCGGTACGGTCGTAGCACTGAACGGTTGAACAAAAGGCAGACTACCAATGTCTTCTAACTAACAGCGCTGCGATCGATTACCCGTCGTTTTATTGGCGAATTCACAATCGTTTCACCGTGACGTTCTCTTTACAAAAATCGGTTTACCAAATTAAGATGTAAACAGGATTTTGGGAGCGCAGGAAGCAATGGGGTGGATTTATGATTGATGTTTGTTTGTCGGTTGCGTTAATTCGCAAGACTTATAACGAAAAACTTAAGTGGCTTGCGCGGCTAGATCCGGCAACCAAACAATTGAATTTTATTATCGGTGAAAGACTCGAAAACGAGTCATTTCGTGAGACGACGGTTCGCGAAGTGGCATGGTCGCTTTGGTTGGATCGAAAACGGGACTTTCTTGTTTCCAATATGGCTCAGATGAATCTGGAGTTTGTCGACCGGGTTCCTGGTCACTTCCAAAAGAGTCGCGTTGCGGTCTCGTTCTTTAACGTGGAAGTGTACCGTAAAGACGTTGTTTCAAAACTCGAACGTCAGGGCGACAATTTTTGGGTGACGTCGGATGAGATTTGTAATGGCATCAGTCAGTGTGGGCGTCGATTTGATCCAATCGTTCCCTATTTAATTAATCGTTCAAGTGTGATTCAGTATTGGGAATCTTCCCAGTAAACAAACTCATTAAGGCAGAAGCCTGGCGTCTTCTCTCTGCTCACGACCCAAGGGATGCACCTCTGTGCCCTTGTAGGTTTGGGTGAAGCCGATTTTAGTTGCTTTTTTGGGTTTCGTTGGGCAAGTTCCCTGACGGTTCCGAAGACAGCACTGGCGGGCTTGTGATTTGATCGAGATGAGTCATCTCACGTTGAAGAATCTTGAGGAGCGTCTGCAGGAAGGCGACCACCATTGGCCCAATAACGATCCCGATGGGGCCGAGAGTGGAAACTCCGCCGAGAACACTCAGCAGAGCGAAGAGCGGATGGATGTTAGATTGGCCGTGCAAGATGTAGGGTTTGATCACGTTGTCAGCCATCGAAATGAAAGCGATCCCATAAATCCCTAAACCGATTGCGGCTGTGACGTTGCTATCGAAAAAGAGTAAATAAAAGCAGCATGGGATCCAAACAGCAGCTGCGCCCACGAAGGGAACCATTGCTAACATGGCAGAGACGACGGTCAGCAGAAAAACTGAATCGAAGCCAGTGAAGTAAAAGCCAATTCCAGCCAGCAGTCCTTGAGCCAGTGCCGAGGCGAGTGTCGCGACAACGACGGCCCGACTGACCGTTCCGAACTCGGCGACAAGTTCTTGTTCGTGTGCGTCATCGATTGGGGAAAGGCCTTTGAAGGCTTCAATCAGTCGCGGTCCGTCCAGCAGGAAAAAGTAGAGCCCAATGACCATGATCGCGGCGCCGACAAGCAGATTGCCTGCGTAGCTAACACCAGCTCCCGTTAATTGAAGTAATTTATCTTGGAGGAATCCAACCACTGAGTTGGCGTAAGATTTTGATTCCTCGTCGGAGGGATTAACCAGTTTAATTAGCCAAGCTCTTGCCTTTCCGCCGAGTAGTTCGGATTCAAATAGATTGAAATGAGTGACGGTCTGATTGATTTTTTCGTGATAGTTGACGATTGCCTGATTGCGACTTTGGCCGGTCTCGATTGAAGCTGCTGGGATCGCTTCGTGCAGGGTCCGCGCTTCAATTAGATCTGCGGCGAACAAATCCCAGGTTGAGCGGGATTCGAGTGGAGTTTCATCGAGTTCACCTCGAATTGGCCAGTCTCGTCCCGTCACGCGAGCCAGCTTTTTTCCAGCCTCTTCAATTTCAAAAAGGCTAATTTGGAATCGATCTTCGTCGGTCGGGGAAAACGACGTCGACGATTTTAAAGCAGTTAGTTCTGTTCCGATTTTTCGCAATTCATTCTTGCAAGGCATGTCCAGTTTTAAATCGGATCGAACTTGGTAAAAGCCGTCGGTGATTTTTGTTGCGTTGAAGTCGTTGTAGACTTGCTTCCCTTCGATCGCTGCCATGAAAAATATGACTGTCAGCGGGGCCAGTACGGTGAGTAACACGCTAAGAGTCGTCAACGCAGCGGCTAGTTTTTCCCGCCCACCCGACTTATTGATAATCCAGCGATGCAGCGGTCGAAATACAACCACAAGAATCGCCGAGAGGAACAGCGGGATTAGAAAGTGAGCCATGACCTCGTAAAACAGAAGGCCAACGATCGCAATTACACCAAGCAACAATCCAAACGAAATGTACCTTGAGACATTGGATTCGGACCGTTCAGCCGATCCTGCATTGGTCCGTTTGTCAGTATTTGATTTCGGTTTGGGACTAGCGGGGCTGGGCTTGGGTTTTCGTTTCTTTTTGCTCATCAGTAGTTTTCGAGTTGCGTGTATATTTGCAGCGAGTGACCCATCATGTTGCCAATCGCAGATGTCTCAAAGCACTGACGACAAGCAGTTTTCAAAAAACGTGTTGAAAGTTTAGCAGCATCATTTCTTAGCCGTTGGTTACCCATTGGTGGAACGCAAGCCAAAGGTTTCTCTATTGCCGTGAACCGGGAGTGATTTTTAATTCAATCCGTTTGCCGTTCCGGAGAACGGTGACGGATGTTTCTTCTCCGATTTTTATGGCATCGATGATCGCGGTATAGTCGTAGATGTTTTCAATGCTTTTACCAGCAAGTTCAACGATAATGTCGCCGCCTTTGATTCCTGCTTTATCTGCTGGAGCACCTTTGGTTACATCTGAAAGTTTGACTCCGACGACGTCCTCGCCATAGGCTGGGACACTTCCAAGATAGGCGCGGAGCCCACCTTTGGGGGCATCTTGTGATGCCGAAGATTGTTCGATGTAGTCGGGGGCTTGATCGGTAGTCGCAAGTGATCTGGTGATGAGTCCCATCAGGCGAGCAATTCTTGCAGCGTCGGGATAGTTAAGTTTTTCAGGGGTGTCGCGAGGCGTGTGGTAGTCGGTATGCGATCCTGTGAAGGCGGATAGGATAGGAATGCCACCGCGATAAAATGAACTGGCATCGGTGGGGAGGTCAGTTTCGTTACTGAGCGTAACGGGAAGTCCGACGACCGCATTTTTAGATTCGATGACCGAAGGCCAGAAACTGCTGCTGCTGACGCCTTGAAGAACAAGCTGATCGGTTAGGCGACCAACCATGTCCATGTTGAGAGCAGCGATGATCCCCGTGCTTGGCCGTGAAGCTCCCGCTTTGGGATCTTTGCTGTTGAGGGTGACTTTTTTGGCTCCGAGACTTTTGACCATTTCGGAGAGTTCAGTAACGACTTTCGTCTTTGCTTCCGGATGAGCCTCGATTTGAATTTCAAAATCAGGATAGTTTTTGGCGATGAACTTTAAGGACTCACTGATTTCATCAGTTTTCGCGGTTTCTCCATTTAGCAAGATTGCACCATTAGCATCCACTCCGAGCACGAAGTCATGGGAGGCATCCTGAGTAGCGGGAGTTTCGGTAGGTTGGAGTGATTTGACATAATTGGCAGACCCATAAAGCCCGAGTTCTTCGCCGGACCAGCCAGCAAAAATTACGTCTCGTTTAAGTTTTAGTTTTCCAGATCGCTGTTGGGAGACTAGGTACTCGGCAATTTCAAGCATTGCGGCGACACCCGATGCATTGTCATCTGCGCCGAAGTGGATGTTGTTTTGCTCGTCTTGTTTCGCAAGGCTGCTGCCAGATTTACCAGCGCCGAGATGGTCAATGTGTGCTCCGACGATTACCGCGTCCTCGCTTGGAGTATCCCCGGCGAGGAGTCGGCCTACTACATTGCGTCCTTGGCCTGTGATTTTTTCGATATCGATCTCTGTTTTGAGCTTGCTGCCTTCGAGGTTGAAGCCCATTACCGGTGATCCGTCATCTAATCGGTTTTGGAGTTTTTGGATGTCTTTGCCTGCCGCTTCAAGGATTTTTTGCCCGACCTCATCAGTGACGCTGATCGCTGCAATGCTGGATCCGCTGGGGGAGAAATCATTTCGCAGAGGGACCAATTGCTCGCGAACCTGTGAATTAGGACCGCTGACAACGATCACACCTTTTGCGCCTTGCTGCCTGGCATGAAAAATCTTTTTGTGAAGTTCAGCGTGTGTTTTGAAAAATCGCCGCCGCTCAGGGGAGACATTTTCAGGTAGGAATCGGTAAACAAAAACCCATTTGTCCTTTACATCGAGGTGGACGTAGGAGTCGTATTCTTCTTCTTCGCCTTGTTGCGGGGCGACGATCCCGTAGCCAGCAAAGACGATTTCAGTGGGATCGATCTGGAGATTGCCAGAAAACGAGAGCGGTCTCCAGTCTTGATTGACTTTGAGTGATTCGGTGTTCTCGCCAAGGGTGAGTTCCAGTTGGTTTTTAGGCCCCATTTCGACGCCATTGGGAAAGTCGAACTTTTGAAACCAGGTGCCATTGTCACCGGCGGGTTTCAGTCCCAAGTGATCAAGATAGGCCGCGACGTATGCGGTTGCTTTGCGCTCGCCTGCTGAGCCAGTCATTCGGCCGCCCAGTTCCTTACGGCAGAGATAGTCGACATGCCGCATAATATCTCGTGGATCGAAGCCAGCACTCGCTTGTTGGGCGGCATTGAGTCCTGTGTCAAAAGCTGATTTCTCTTCGGGAGACCATTGGTTATCTGAGGTCCGATTGGCCGAAAGTGCCTCGGATGCCGTCTCGTGATTCCAGTCGGCCAGATAAATCTGAGATTCCTTTTTCGAGTTTCGCGTGGAAGTCCAAGTCAGTTTTTTTCCATCAGGAGTGAAGCTTGCAAGGCCGTCAAAACCGTCGGTGTCTGTGACACGCACAGGCGGCGATTTGCCGTCTGTGGCTACGAGGTAAAGTTCGAAATTGCCAAATCCATGTCGGTTGGTTGTGAAGATCAGGTACTCTCCCGACGGGTGGTAAAAGGGCGCCCAACTCATCGCTCCAATGTTGGTGAGTTGTTTTTGATCGCTCCCATCGATATTCATTGTCATGATCTCCGCCGTCGCACCAGATTCTGAAAAACGTCGCCAGCAAATACGTTTACCATCTGGAGAGAAGAAGGGGCCGCCATCGTACCCGGGGACATCTGTCAGCTGCCGCACATTGGAGCCGTCGGAATTCATAATGAAAATATCCATCATGTAGGCCGGGTCCGTTTCGAAATTCTTTTTTTGTTCTGCCGTAAGTGGCTGGGAATAGCCGTTGCGATTGGACGCAAACGCAATCAACTTTCCGTCCGGAGAGTAGGAGCCCTCGGCGTCGTAGCCAAGCTCGTTGGTTAGTTTTTGGTATTCCTTTGAATTGCGGTCGTAGGAAAAGATCTCATAGGTTTCATCGTAATCCCAAGAGTAACGTCGGGCTTGACCGGATTCCCGAAATTCGATTTCCTCTTTTTGTTTGGCTTTGGCTTTGGGGTCGGCTTGGGTCGAAGAATAGAGGACAAGGTTGTTGTTGGGATGTACCCATGCACAGGTTGTCTTGCCGTAGCCTGGGGAAATTGGTTCCACATCGCCTGATTCAAAGTCGAGTAGGTAAATCTGGAAAAATGGATTGTCGATTCGTCGCTCACTTTGAAAGGCGAGCAATGAGCCATCGGGGCTAAAGTAACCTTCACCGGCCCGTTTGCCTTCAAACGTCAGCTGCCTAGCATTTGAGATGAACTTGGTTTCCTGAACGCCTTTTGCTTCGGAAGAATCAGAACCGACCTCTTGCGCCGGTGCGGGAGCGCAGCTTAAAAAACTGAGGCTGAGTAGCCCAGCCAGAATGAGGGCAAGAGCGGATTGCTGATTCGCAATGGGGCGAATGAAAGTGATCATTTACAGTTTCCGGTAGTAAAGATTTAAAGGACTGATCAGTGGAAGCTGTGGTGCAGCCAGCCAAAAATTCACGGGATGGCTCAGTAAAACGCAATCCAGCGGTGCGTCCGATTGTATTTGAGTTTGTTTTATCCAATAAGACGCAGAATTGAGAATCTTGGATTTGATTTAGGTTTTGTAGATTATCACACCCTATAAAACGTCCAGATAGACAGGTTGATGTGGATTTGACCGTGAATTTGTTGCGAAACGGTTAAACGATTTGACCAAAAGTCGGTTTCCGAAAGGTTGGGGCGTGCGGCGGTCAATCCGCAATGGGCAATCCATATAGGAAAACGGGGGTTCGTGACGATTTGTTCGTCACATCTCACGGTAAATCGTTGTTTGTCGGTTGTTCAATCTAGTCTCAGCGTTTCTGATGACGATAATAAAACATGTGCGTTTTACGTTTTAACGCCGTGATGGCTGAGAATACCGAAAATGGCCGGAGCCTCACTTTTGCGGCAACTGCTCGAGAAATGGGATAATTACGATGATTGCTAATCGAAGCTATGACTGCGTGGTGCTCGGCGCTGGACCGGGAGGTTCGTCTGCGGCGACTATCGTAGCTGAGCAGGGATTGTCGGTTTTACTCGTAGAACGCGATAAAATGCCGCGTTTCCACGTCGGTGAGTCGTTGATGCCTGAGACTTACTGGCTTTTTGAGCGGCTGGGGATTGTGAACGAACTCGACCGAGTCGGGTTCACTAAGAAATATGGCGTTCAGTTTGTCAGCAGCAATGACCGTGAGACTAAACCGTTCGTGTTTGCTGATCACGACTCGCGACCGTGTAATGAGACTTGGCACGTTGACCGGGCGAAGTTTGATCACTTGTTGTTTGAGACGGCATTCAATCGCGGTGCGACTTGCGTCGACGGCACCCGCGTTTTAGATATCGATATCCGGAAAAAGTCCCCCCATTTGGTGACCCTCCAAGGTGAGAACGGCAAACAACAAGAAGTTTCGGCCAAAGTTATCATTGACGCCTCTGGACAGTCGTCGCTACTCGCTAACCGGTTGGAGACAAAGGAGTATTACGACGATTTACGGAAGGCAGCAATTTGGGGATATTATGACGGGGCGGTGAGGGCGGGGGGCGACAACCCGGAAGTCACCTGCATCCTTCACACGCAGAGCAAAGACGCTTGGTTCTGGTACATCCCGCTTAGCGATGGCACGGTCAGCGTGGGACTCGTGGGGGATAACGATTTCTTGCTCAAGCGAGGCGGCTCGCCTGCGAAGACTTTCGAAACAGAAATAAACAATTGCCCGGGTGTAAAACGACGGTTGCTTGATGCGAAACTGCGCGGCAAGTTTGCGGTCGCGAAGGAGTTTTCTTACACCGTCAAGGAACAGTCCGGCGATGGATGGGTTCTAGTTGGCGATGCCGGTGGTTTCATCGATCCCTGCTATTCGTCAGGTGTCTTTCTTGCTTTGAAATCAGGAGTAATGGCAGGTGAGGCGGTTGCCGAGGGCCTCCACGCCGGCGACACCTCCGCAAAACAACTTGGAAAGTGGACGCGTGAATACGAGTCGGGTGTGAAATGGATTCGGAAACTGGTCCGCGCCTTCTACACCAAGGAATTTAGTTTCGGGGCTTTCATGAAGGCGCACCCAGAGCATGCAAAAAACGTCACCAACCTTTTGATTGGACGTGTTTTCGAAGGAAACCCAGGCAAGGTTTTCGTGGATATGGATCCATGGATAGAAAAGGCAAAGCGGGGCGAGGATATGGAAATGGCGTCGGCCAACTAGTGTCTACTGCCGTTGCCGCCAGAGAGTCCAACCAGTGACGTTGGACCGTCACCTTTTTTGGTTGGGCATTTCTTATCTAGAAAACGGTTGGAGCGGCCAAACGGTGCTGCCGATAAATTTTATCCGGGGGCAATTCTGGCTTTGACGCACATCGGCTGACAAATGGGGCAATTAATGTCGTTTTATTTGTCATGAAACCACCTCGTATTTGTTACTTTAGGGGTTTTGCAGTCGCTTTGCGGTTATCCGGACGCCGCTTCTCAGAAAAAAGACTACTGTTTTGAGTCGTTTAATGGCCGGTATCGCTTCGTTAGAGACCGTTCATGCCGGTTATTCTCGCTATGAAACGAGTGCATTAGTGCTGTTCCCGTCGGTTGTTGAGTTTCAAAAAAACTGGTTTGAGCACTGATTTAAACTGTTCGATGCTTGACAATCGGAGGCCTCGCACACTATCATGACGACTTAGAAATTAAGTTTTCTTATTAAGATGAACAATCGACGCCGTTTAATAAGGTCATATTTTACGACGGCATCGTTCTAAAATTTGGTAATTTTTCTTTTTTATGTTTTTGGAGTGATTTATGAAAAATCGAAGAAACTCTGGTTTCACCTTGGTGGAACTTCTCGTTGTGATTGCCATCATTGGTATTCTCATCGGGATGCTGCTTCCTGCTGTCCAGCAGGTTCGTGAAGCAGCTCGTCGTACAACTTGTATGAACAACTTGCGACAAATTGCTTTGGCAACGCTCAACTACGAGTCGGCCTTCCAGCGGTTCCCTAAAGCTTGGAACGGTGGCGACGATTACGATGCGAACGTTCAAGGTCTTCAGTCATCTACTACTGGTCACCAGTGGGGTGGAATGTTGGTTCCTGTTCTTGCTTTCATGGAGCAGAACAACGTTTCTCGTTACTTTGAAGAGTACAAAGTTGCGGATGTTTACTGGACTTCAGCTAACATCAACGAGTTTGCTGCTTCACAGAAGATCCCGACATTTGAGTGTCCTTCTGACCAAGCTGAAACACGACGTAAAGTCGGTGGCAGCGGTGACTTCTCGACCTTCTTCTTGCTAAGTGGTCGTGGAAACGGTTGGTGGATGAATGATGCTGGTGGCGATCCAATCGCTAGCCATCACCAGATCACTAACTACACAGGTTGCTCAGGTCGATTGGATTACGATCCAGTTGGCGGAACTGACGCTCGTTGGTCACCTTACTACGGTATCTTCGGCACGTGGAACCGTGGATGTAAGATCGGTTCAATCACCGATGGTACTTCTAACACAATCTCTTACGGTGAAGTCACTGGATTCGGTACTAATGCATGCTTCGCATGGACAACCACTCCTCAGTGTACTCACTGGAACACTAAGAACTTGGGCGGAACACCTTACCCTGACTACGATGGTCGGTGGTACGTATTCGGTTCACGTCACGCTGGTAACTTTATCAACTGGGCGTTCGGCGACGGTTCGTCACACTCAATCTCTGAGTCGATCAACCCTGATCTCTTGATTCAGTTATCTGGTAAAGCAGACGGTGAAGTTCTGATCAGCACTGATTTCTAAAAACTTGAAAACCACGAAAGGTTTTACGATGCAGAAGTGTTTTTTATTAATGACTTGTTTCCTCCTGGCAATCGCTTGTGGCTGTGAAAATGGCCCAAAAGAGGACCCAGAATTCAAGAAGACGAAAGCCAGCGAAGTTGAAGCCGAAAGTAAAGTCGGTAAAAAAGCTGGTGACAAGGGACAGGCTATGGAAGCTCCGGCAATGTAAAACTGGAGTGTAGAGAGTTTTAATTAGTAAAAACTAATTGATGATAAACAAAAGCCTCGCGGTTTACCGCGAGGCTTTTTTTGTCGGCCTAATTAATCGGGGGCGAGTGCTGGTCCCCCGTAAAATGATTTATCGGTTGCGATTAAACCGAGTGTATTTAACCGAGTGTATTTAACCGAGTGTTATTAACCGACTGTTATTAAACGAGTGTTATTAAACGGGGAAACCGACGGCGGTGTGGAATTCGTGCGGTTCCGTTGTCTCAAAAGTGCGCGAATGTTAAGTGGAACTATTCGACTTGGAGGTCGATCCAGACTAAGCGATGGTCCGTCGCATCAATTAGGTTCGCCCCGTTTTCATCCGGCTTAGGCCAGAAGATTCCGCTTGATTTCAGATTCAGGTTTGCCGAGGGAAGACAATAGTCGAGGCGTAAGTTGCCAACCTTGCTATCTCCAAAATCGCTTGTGTCCCACGCTGCGTTTCCTTTTTGATTTAAGTTAACGCCTCCTTGGATCTGCGAATAGTATTTTCCACCGGTGCTCATCGGTGGAGCGGTGTCGTTGATTCGAGGATTGTCCGTGAGCAGCCTTGCTGCGTTACCGGTACTGTCCCCGTCATTTGCGTCCGCGTTCATGTCACCGGCGAGAACGAATAGCTCAGTTTGAGATAGGCCGCCATTACGACCGTTGTCGTCATAGATATAGTCAGACTTACCCTCAGTAATATAGTCAGAGAAAAATCTGATTTCGTCGTGGTTGCGGCATCCGTTACGGTCTTCAGGTCCGTCGAATACCGGCGGAGTAGGATGGGTGACTAGGAAGTGAACCGTTTTTCCTTTGGCTCGAATTGGGATGTCCCAATGGCTTTTCGACGAGAGTCTGAACTGCTCCATTATTTCAGGAGTGTAGAAAGGCTGTTGATCCTTATTTCGTGGGACAAGCCGTGCAGGCATGTCCTTCCAAAGGAAATTTTGAAAAGTCCTGACTTCAGGTTCGGCTATTTTGTATTTGGACAAGACAACCATTCCGTACTGTCCCGGGAATTTCCCGAAGCCGAATGCATCGTTTGCAGTTCCCAAGGCACCATCACCGTTGAGGTCTTGTTTAGAATCAACACCAGTGTTGACCGCAGCGGAAAATGAAAAACGGTAATGGATCGGTAGGTTTCCGTTTTGTGAGATCGCTAGATAGTTTTTTTGAAAGCCCTCTATCCCCTTTCCAGTTGAGTCATAGTCAAACTCATTGAGAAGAATTACATCAGGCCGAACACGTTGAATTATTTCAGCGATCTTTTTTGGTCTTTCCGAATTTCCATCTGACAACTCTTGCTCAAGTTGCCCTGCCTCAGATCGATAGAAAGAGATATTGAACGAGGCGAATCGAATTGTTTCTCCATCTGAGTTTTGAGCGCCCTCAGAGGTCTGAGCAACGCCTTGTTTGATTTCAGCTTGGAGAGTTGTTAACGAGAGAAATGCAAGGAAGGCGAGTAATAAATGTCGTTGAATTAATTGCATATTTAGTGACCAATATAGAGGGGCGCAGGTTGCAAATTGGTTTGACGGATGGCTCCTTGGAGCCCAAGGGCGTGCCAAGTAAGAGGCGTTGCGAGATTTTACGCAAAATGACGCAGTGGCTCCAAGACGAAAACGAACAGAAAAGGCCTGCGGGCACTTGGGGGCGTAGTTTCGAAACCTAGGAGAATTGCTTCAGCGTACTCATGCAGGCTTGGAAATAGGAATCGCCGAAGAGGTTGAGGTGGTTTAAAAGGTGGTAGAGCTGGTAAATCTTCACTCGCTCTTGCCAGCCCTCACCAAGCGGCCAGCATTCGTGATAGGCTTCGTAAAAATCGGCCCCGAATCCCCCAAACAATGTCGTCATCCCAAATTCAAATTCCCGTTCCGAATAGGAGACCGCCGGGTCAATCAGTACAGGCACTCCCCCTTTTGCAATGATGATGTTGCCTGCCCAGAGGTCGCCATGAATGAGTACTGGCGAAGACGAATTGGGTAGGAGATTTCCCATTTTCGAAAGCAATTGATCCGCATGGCGGTTGAATAGTGGAGTAGTGAGTTCTCGGTTTTGAGCCATTCTTATTTGGGGGCGTAATCGGCTTTCGACAAAGAACGTCTGCCAATCGGTAGCCCAGGTATTCAATTGAGTCGTGCTGCCGATGAAGTTGGATTGGGGGTAGCCAAAACGAGCGGCTCGCGTTTTGCGATGCATTTGGGCGAGTCGCCGACCGAATTCAATTTCCGAGGTCGCAGTGGCATTTCCTGACTCAATCGCTTCAAGAATGAAAAATGAGATGCCGCAATCAGTTTTTCCTAATCCAATGAATTCAGGCACTCGCAGGGTTTGCGTGGCTCGAATTGCCTCCAAGCCGTTTTGTTCGGCTTCGTAGACGGCTAAATCATGAAGGCTTGATTTTACAAAATATTGCCTTCCATCTTCGAGTGTCACAAGAGCGGCGTCGCTGATACAGCCGCCAGTCAATTGTTTCGATGAGGCAATGGTGCAAGGATGGTTGCGGGACAGATCAAGGTGAGCCCCCTCGCTGGCAGTGAGGGCATTTTCAACGGCCTTGCGCAAAGTGGGCTGTGATTCAAGATTGGTCATGAGAACCTGACGTGCCAATTCTCCGGAATCTTCTCATACAGAGATGGAATTGATGATTGAGGGGCACGCTGCTTCGATCATGTCCAGAACATACTCGAATCCTTCGTCCCCTCCGTAGTAGGGGTCCGGGACATCAGATGGCCAATCGTCTCCCAGAAAATCGCTTAACAGTTTTAATTCTGCAGTTGGCTCGGGGGTCATTCTTTGAATGTCCGCGAGGTTTTCCCGATCCATCGCAATCACCAGGTCGAATGAGTGAAGGTCTTTGATCGTGATTTTCCTTGATTGACTCAGCAGTTGAACCCCGCGATTAAGTGCCGCACTGCGCATGCGATGATCAGCAGGTTTACCGGTGTGAAAACCAATTGTACCGGCAGAGTCGATTTCTATACTGTTTTGCGGTTCGAGGGCGTCGATTGAGTGCTGTAGCAGGCCTTCGCCAGCCGGGGAGCGGCAGATATTGCCAAGGCACACGAACAATATCGAAAAAGAGTTAGCGTTGGGCACCGAATTCATCCTCCGTTCAATCATCTGATCATCTGCCAGTTTCCCGGTGATTAATGATAATCTCAAACAGAGCAAGTCGTCCATCGGGAAGACTTCGTTGTTTTCAACGGAGCCTGGGCCTCAGAACAAACTGGAATTTCAAAGGTGTAGTCGGTCGGAGGGCTTGCAGGTGATTTTGCGGGGAGCGTAGAGCCTGCAAATGACCTCTACTCCAGCACTTGCATCTCAACCGCAGCGTCTTCCCATAGGATTTTTTGTATTTGGCCAGTTCCGAGGATTGCCCCGATACCAAATAAAATAATTAAGGCAAGAAGCACGGCATACTCGGTAGTAGCTGCACCTTCCTCCTCTCTGAAGGGGCGGTAAAACAAACGCTTGATTTTTTTTAACATATTTCGATTGGGGATTAGGGTTCTTTCCTTGCTTCCCCAAGGGTACGTCCAGCGGCACTATGGGCACGGAAAAAAATAGGAAGCGACCCAAAATTCGATTTGTGGGAATTTTAAAAAAACGAAATTTAACGATTGTTCGGATCGTAATGTTTTGGCTGGATATCAAATTTTATCGATCGGAGCGACCGAGTTTTGAATGTCGATTCGATTTGAGTTTTTGCCTTATCTCGTCTTTCAAATGGTTCATGACCGAACTTTTGTCGGTCGTTGCCAAGATTTCTTTGACCACACTTTTGGCGGACCCCGCTCCCCAGCTCCCTCCGTGTTCAAAATAGTGTTTTGCTGATTTACCAATTATGTAGGAGCCAAATCCGACAGCTGCTCCTTGAGGGATCAAGGTCAAAGCGGTACCGAGTGTGCCGGTCACCAGCTTGAAAAAACTTGCTCCGTAATTAGCGAGTTCTCCGAGCGCGTAGATTCCTCCTGCAGCGCTGATGGTCTTTGCTAGGCCACGGGCTTGGCTCATGGTAAACGTCAGTCCGTAGACCTTAGAGAGAGTGGCAATCATGACGGCATCGACAGCAAGGCCGCCCAGGAGATCGACCACGGGGATGGGGTTGGCCGCCACGACGACTGCTTTGGTGGCAGCCATTGTCCAAATGACTTGATCGGCTTGTCGATTACGCAATTCAACTCGGAGACTGGAAATTCGATCGCTTTTATCCGCCGCGTACATTGCGGCATTTAATGCGATTAGCCCAAGTCCTTCGTTTTCAAGTGTCTGGAGGATTAACAGCTTCAGTTCGCTTATCTCGGATTCTGGTTTTTTCCAAACGGATTGCGTGCTGCCATCGGGTTGCTCGGTTGCATACTCTATTTCACGCGGATCAGCCGCCGTTAGAACGAGGTGATCGGGTGGGATCAGGCCGTCAATTCGGCCTTTTAGCGTTTCAATTAGCGTGGCTTTGACTTCTGGTGTGTAAAGATCCGTTTTGTTGAACACGAAGAGGATCGGTTTTTGAATAGCAGCGAGTTCGACCAATGCTGCGTATTCAGTATCGTTCAGGTCGGAATCGGTAACGAACAAGATAAGATCGGCTTGTCTTGCTGTTACTTCGGCCAATTGGGCTCGGTCTGCACCGCCAACTTCGTTAATTCCAGGCGTATCAATGATTACGATTTCAGATTTTTCAAGGCTGGGTAATCGGTAACCCGCGCCGTTCCAGACTGTTCCCCAGACTTGCTGCGTCCATCCACCTTGTACATCGACCTCGGCAACTTGGCGTCCGATAAGCGCATTGACTAACGCGGACTTGCCTGTGCTGATTTCACCGAAAATTACAATTTCGATACGGCCCGAGGTTAACTTGTCATGCATCTCATTTAGTTGAGCGATGTCGGCTTGCAGTTGTTCACGTTCTTTGGGCGGACAACCTCGAAGGTCCGCGAGCGTTTTTTCAACGGCTGTGACTGCGTCCTGATAGTTCAGGTCCTGGGTGGAGGGAGTGTCGTTCAAGGTTACTTAGATCCTGTACGTTGTTGAGCCGAAGCGATCAATCACTGAGTTTTTCTCTTGCAGTTTGAACGAGTTTTCGCAACTCATCGACGGTGGTCACGTGCTCCCATTTTCGTCGAGCGAGGCCGGCAAGGCCACCCTCCGGTGCCTTCATTTCATTACTGAAATATTCGATAAACACCGCACCAATCCACTTCGTTATCAAAGCCTGGGTGGCTCCCTGAAGAGCTCCTCCGGCAATGGTTCCCGCGAATGGAACGGTCTTGATGAGCGAGGCAACGACGGCACTGATCGCAACGGTCGCTCCCTGAGCTCCAAGAACGCCGATCAGATTTTTGCCCATTTCCCCAAGCCATTTGGAAGCTGTTTCGAGATCGACTTTTTGCTGGTAAACCTCGGCGAGATCAATGATCATCTTGGTAGAAATCGCAGAGCCGGCAATTAGATCAATTACTGGGAATGGGCTAAGGGCCGCGACGCCTCCGGCGCCCCACATGTATTTATCAACAACCTTCCAAGCTTTTTGGTCAATTGCTTCCTGTACGCTGTTTCGTGCCTTCTCGACGAGTCCGCGGGATCTGAGGAGCAGATTAGCAACCAACAGGTCTTTACCATCTTCTTTGACGATTTGAAGCATGCGAGATGCAAGCGGTTCAATATTTGGTTCGACCTCGATCGTTTCGTCTATCTCAGTGCCGTTGGCGAGAATTTTTCGACGCGTGCGATGTCCCATTTGAGCTTGGATACAGACAATGTCTTTTTGATTTACGAAATCTCCTGTTTGTTGAGAGATCTGATTCACGAGTTTTTCTTGATCAGCCGGGGAATACCAATCTGACTTGTTGAGGCAGATAATCACCCGTTTTTCCATTTGCCCCAATTTGGTGAGAAGTTCGTGTTCGCTTTGTCTGACGGGGCCATCCACCACCACGATTACAAGGTCTGCATCCTTGGCTGATTCCGCAGCAATATTGACGTGCTCAGCTCCATCAACTTCGCCAAGCCCAGGGGTATCCACTAACGTAACCTCGTCAATGCCTGGCCAGGGAATCTCATTGCGGGTAACGGTCGTTCCCCCGCGTGCATCGGTGGCAAAAACGTCACGCCCGGCAAGGAGGTTCATGACGGATGATTTTCCACTCGAGATGGTGCCGAACGACACGATCTCCAAGGTCTGTGCCTCCCGCTTTTGTTCAATTTCTTTGACGAGTGGTGCGAGCTGAGTTTTCAGTTGAGCCTCCGTATCAGCCTCCTGAGAAAGTCGCTCGACTTGCTCAAGATTTTCATCGATCTCTGACTCTTGCTGTCCTTTTGTAAGTTGACTTGGGTTTTTATTTCTTCGCAGTTTCCGTTTCTTTTTTGCGGCCGATGCCCCCCAGAGCTTCCAGAATGTCCACCCTGCACTGCCGATGAGGAGGCATGTTCCGAGCAGGACAACGGTGAGATATAGCCACCCGAGCCCAAGCTGGGCGGCTCTTTCGTAATTGAGCAGAACCCAGCCCGGGAGATAGACAAGCGCCAGTCCGAGGAACGCCGCGACGACGATGAGCAGGGCTCCTGAAATGGACTGGCTGAGTTTCATAGGGAGTGGACTGCGTTGCGGCGAATGGGACGACTAACACCTATTAGAATCGGCGATTATATCTTTATTCAACGAATTGAAGATAATATTGACGATTTTAACTGCTTGAAGTGCGAAATGTACGTTGTGGACGTAAATTTATATGCCCAAGCGTCGCGGTTTGCGGCGTGATTACTAGCGATTTTGTTGAGCGAAAATGGGAGCTTAATGAATCGGAACCGCCGTTTTCCCGTTTCACTCGCTAGTTCGATTTGTTTTAATTAAAGTAAAATGTAAACGTCCAGTCGCAGAATTCCAAAATGAAAAGACTCTTTAACATACTCGCTGCCCTCGTCATCTTTGTTTTGCTGTTGGTGGCGGTGGTTTTTTTGTATTCGTTAGCATTCGCTCCCGGTGACGATGGGAGCGTGACCGATGCTCAGCAGGCAACGGAGGTGACTGTGTCTGAAATCGGTATCCCTTTCATTTCCGCTTGGGTTAGTCGAGACGTACCGTCGTTGAAAAATCTCCTACGGGGGGAGTTTGAAGGAGCGCTTCCCGAACTCGTTCCCTGGGAACGAGGGGAGTTACCACCTTTTAAGACGAAGCAACGTATCTCGACTGAAGTGGAGCACCGAGAGCAGACTGATGATTTTGATATCTTTTTTGGCAGGTTGCTTGATCAGTTAGCGGGGGTCGATGTTGTCAGCACGGAGTTCAGCATCATTCGGTCGATGAATTTTTCAGAGAATCGGAAAAGTTTTTGGTCGATACGATTGCTGTTGGCAGCGACCGGGTTTAATGAAGACGGCGGCATTAGTCAGTACCGTTCAGAAAATGAGCTAGTCAGTTCTATTCCTCCCAAATCCTCGGACGTGCCACCATCGATTAGGTTGTGGCAGATCGAAACCGAGTTGGAAAGAGTGAGTCAAGCGCCTGTTAAAGAACAATTACAAAACCTACTCGCTGAGAAGGGAGTCGAGATCGACGATCGTAGTTTTTACTCCATGGATTTGGAGGATGTCGATCAAGATCAAGATTTAGACATAGCCGTGACCACCAAAGACGGCCGTCGATTTCTATTTTTGTTTAAAGATGGAGCGTACGAGAACGCAACGACCGCGATGGGCTTGGTAGATCAAGAGGTGCGAGATTCACAAGTGACTCGGCCGATCACCGCATTTTTCGATTACAACGCCGATGGTTTTATGGATTTGTTGTCCAACCGGCAAGTTTTTGAAAACCAAGGTGGAAAGAAGTTCGTTGACGTTACTGAACAGTCGGGGGTTATTGAGATTTTGGGAGATCCCTCGATTAACACATTGGGTGAGTTGCGACGCCGGTTTCGAATTGACCAATGAGGCCAGATCAGAAATTGCTTTCGCGATGAACTGCTTTGAAAAAGCATCAAAACGTGGCAATCTTAAAAAAGCTTGGCCCTACGAATAGGATGCCGAGTTGGATTTCTTGTGACTAATAAGCCCTCGGTCTCCATTTTGCTGCTGGAAATCGTCAGTACTCGTGTTAGCCAATAAGGCCCGGAATTAAATTTCCATCGCGTACAATCGAGATGGGTCGGCCAATGGATGTGTCGTACTCTTTGCGATGGTCGATGCCTAGCGTTCTAAAGAATGAAGCGGCGGCATCCTCGGGATTAATTCCTTCGTGTTTCGGCCCAGCTGCGGTAGCATCACTTTCGCCGATTACTTGACCACCGTTGATCGGACCGCCTCCCATTAGCATGAACATGCAGCGAGGATAGTGGTCGCGCCCGCCATCGGCTGAGCGTGCGTTGATTTTTGGCGTTCTTCCAAACTCCCCTGAGACAAACACGGTTGTGGAATCGAGAAGTCCTTTGGCGGCTAAGCCATTGAACAGCCCAGAAAGGCCAGCGTCGAGCTTTGGTAGGAGGTTGTTTTGAAGTTTCGAAAAGTTGTCGGAGTGTGTGTCCCAGCCGCCAAGAGAAACGGTTACGAACTTGACGCCGGACTCAACGAGACGGGAGGCGAGCATGCAGCTTTGGCTGAAATCGTCTTCTCCGAATAATTTGGTGTAATTTGGAGCTTCTTTGCTCAGGTCAAATGCATCACGCGCCCGGTTGGAGGTGATCATTGAGAATGCTTTTTGGCTAAATTTATCAAGGCCACTGAGCAGGTCATCGCGGTCTTTAATTGTGTCGAAAGTGCGATCGAGGTCTTTGAGAAGGCTAGATCGTCGCCGCATTTCATCCATCGTGACGCCGTTTCCAAGCGTGATTCCACGGACGCTAAAAGGCAAGCCAAATCTGGGGGTTGCATTAGTTTGAAGCGACGCATATTTCACACCAAGATGCCCCGGTCCCTGTTTCGATTTGGGAATTGCAACGTAGGCGGGTAAATCATCATCCCCTTGAATTTCTTTTGCAACGACGCTTCCATAACCGGGGTAATCGAGTGAGGGGTTAGGCCGGTTGCCGGTGAAAACAAACTGTTGTCCAAGTGGGTGTGCTCCGAGGGAGTGTGAGACTCCCCGGAGAATTGCAAATTTGTCAGCACACTTTGCCAGTTTTGGAAGGTGTTCACAGATTTCAACACCCGACGCGTTCGTCTTAATTGGGTTGAACTTTCCCCGGAACTCTGACGGCGCGTTTGGTTTAAGATCAAACGTATCCATGTGCGATGGGCCACCGGGTAGCTCGATAAAAATTGCTGCTTTTGAGGTTGCTTTTGAATTGACCTGCCCTGCCTCGGCCATTTTCAAAAAATTGCTCATGGTCAGTCCTGTGGCAGAACCGAGAACGCCGACCTTGATTGCATCGCGACGTGTAACGCCGTCACATTGTCGATGAAAACCCATTTTTAAACCTGCTTTTTGTCGGTTGAATCTAATAGAAGTTGTATTAGTGATTTACGATAAATTCTTTTGTGTTCACTAGTGCCCAGAGCACACCAGTAACGCCTTTCACAAGATCTTCTTCTTCCTCGATGTGTTGTTCACAACGTGCCAATTCCTCCTCAGTTGGGAAACGGCTGAGTGTCCTTAAGTATGCTTCTTCTACAATTTGTTGAACATTTAATTCGCCTGTTGACTTTTGGGCGGTCGCCAGTTTCGCTGCCCAGCCGCGTTTAGTTTTTTCCAAACTCTTGATTTGTTTGGTCAGATTCTGAAGCGGTTTCTTGTCGTCCGATTTTTTCAGGTTTGCTTTTTTTAGCTCCATTTTCTCAATTCGATCGTTCAGTACATCGATTGATTTTTGAGCGTTCACAGCTTGAATCTTGGCTGTGTTTTGCTGCGCCATTCGATTTAGCCAGCTATCCTTTTGGGTGAGCATGAGATGGATGTCGCGATCATTTTGCATGTACACCGTTTGAATCAGGCTAGTTTCTTCTGACCGGTCACAGTCGCAGCTGCTGGCGCGCTCGGATCGACCAAAGACTTTCAGAGCGAATGAGGCGTCCGTTGCGTTTTTGGCGCGTTTCACATTTGTTACCGTCCCCGGGATCGAGATTGCCCGGTTTTGAACAGTATTTCTAAACGTTCGATTGGTTTCGGCGTTCGAGGATGCAAAGGTAATCGAATCGAAAATCACTTCAGCTGGCAGTCTTCTAGGGATCGCTCGACTAAAGTTTCGACGATCATCTTCGTTCGTTGAATTAGGAACCCAGCTCAATTGATAGGTTTGGCTGTTGGCAATTTCTCGATGCAACCATTTGAGGTCGAAGTCGTGAGCGATGAACTCCTGGGTAAGGTGATCGAGTAGTGCGGCATTGCTTGGCGGATTGGCAAGGTTTAGGTCGTCAACGGGATCAACAATACCGACGCCGAAATATCGAGCCCATACCCGATTAACCAGAGCTCTGGCGAAAAATGGATTGTCACGCTGTTTCATCCATTCCATCACAGGTGTGCGGACGTCCTCATGGTCGGTGAGGTCGATCGTGTCGCTTCCCAGCAATGTTGCTTCGGTGATAGTTGGCTTTTTGTTTTTCTTCTTTTTCTTTGACTTCTTGTTGGCTTGCAATTGTTTCTGCAGTTCGCGAAGTTCTTCCCGTGTCAGTTTGGGAGAGTCAATGGTGAGGAATCCAAAAGGAGTTGTCTCGCCTTTGCGATAGGCGTCCCGAAGTTGACGTTGGAGATTTTGGTTTTTCTTACGATCGGGATCGATATCGAGGTTTTCAAGAATGGCAATGTAGTCTTTTTTGTCTTCTGGGGTAGTTCCGCCGGAGTACGGCCGAATGTTGATTCCACTGAAGAATTTAGAGAAATCTTTGAAGTCCTTCTGGCTCCATCGATCGAACGGGTGCTTGTGGCATTGTGCGCACTGAATTCTCAGGCCCAAGAAAGCGTGAGCAAAACTGATGGCAATGGTTTCTCGGTCTCTGAACTCTCTCCGCATCCAGTAGTAGGGCATCGTTTCGTTTTCACTGAACGATTCGTTCGCAGCCTCCTCCTTCATGCGGTCACAGAAATCGATATAGCTTTCGCCGCTATTGCGACTAATGCCAAGAACGATTCCTTCAATTATTTCATCGTAAGGCGTGTTGGCTTCAACACGTTTATGAATCCAGTCATACCATTGCTGGCTCGGAAGATTGTTGTCAAAAGCAATGTTGCGTAACTGGTTTGTATTGTTCTCTGTCATGTCACAGAAAAAAGTAGTCCACCATGATGCGTAAGCTGGTGACTGCAAGAGTTCGTCGATCTTCTTTTTTCGTTTTTGTGGATCTGTCGCGGCGACAAATTCTCGGATTTCATCAGACGTTGGCAATGTTCCTGTGATGTCAATGCTGACCCGTCTCAGGAACATCGTGTCGTCGGACAATTGCGAAGGCTGCAGGTTCAGTTTTTTCCATTTCTTTTGGGTGAGCAAGTCTATCTTTGATGCGTCACGAAAAGCGGGAGTGGTATCCAACGGTTTGCCGGCAAAGGGATGGATGGCGGGAACGGGAACGACGGCCTTGTCGTATGAAACAACAACATGAGTATCACCTGAGATTGAGTTGGTTGAAACGGCGCCTGTTTCCGTGATCTTCGCGATGGAATCGTTGTTGGAATGAAAGCGACACAACGGAGTCACATCTTCGACGGTGCCGTCTTTCCAGTGTGCGATTGCCTTGAGTTCAAACTTCGTGGAAGGCGAGCTGAATATTAGTTCACTTGGTTCGATGACTAACCGGTCGAGTTTGTGAATTGAATCGGCGTTAGTTCCCCCGCCTGCAATCCAGGACTGCAGGAGATTGTATTGCCAGCTGTCTTTATCGTATCGAAGTCCACCTTCGTGTTCGTCTTCATCGGTTGGTTTTGTAAGGATTAAGCTTTCCAGTGGGTTCTTTAAATTGACCCGGTCGGCTCCATCTTCCAACAACGCCTGATGGTCAGATTCGAAGTCATAGCCAAACAAGGAAAGTTGAAGCCCGCCTTGCCCCTGAAACGATCCATGGCAGGATCGTCCGTTGCAGCCTAGGCGTCCAAGAAGGGGGGCGACGTGTTTTTGAAAGTCGGGTAATTCGTTGTGTCCCGAATTCTTGAACCGGACGTCCACACTTTCGATTGGTTGCGAAAGGTTGTCAGTCGACGTTGAGGCCACGGAAAAGCGGTCGGAATTCGACGCGGCGCCATTGGCTCGATCAATGGTGTTGATCGCAACTGCGAAGCAGCAGGAAATGATTGTGGCTGGAAGAATAATCTTAAGCAAATGTCTTTTGCGTTTGGTTAGCACAGTGTATCTCCCATGTGCGTTACACTAGATTTGTAAAATCGAAATCTAGCCTTTGTTTTTCTCAGTCTTCTTGGGCTGGTTTTTCTTGGCCGCTTCTTGTGTTGTTGCTGGCTGCTTGCCAGGGTTTTTCGACTTGTTCTTAACAGCGACTCTCGCTTTTTGCGCAGCCTGGATTCTTTCGGCATTCTTGGTGAAAGCGTCTATTTGCTTTTTAATTTCAGCATCACGAGTTGATCGGAGTTGTTCAATTTGCGTACCAATTTTAGCGACTCGGGCTCGCGACGCTTGCCGCTCTTCGTTCAGGTGCTTGATCTTCAGATCCTGAAGTTGGCCAATCAATTTACTAAGACCGGTTGTCGTCTTGGCACGCTGTTCCTTTGAGGTCCGAACTGCCAGTCTCGCGGAGAGAAGTTTAATCTTTGAACGCAGGACCCATTGGGCAAGTAATTTCTCGTAGCGTTCTTTTGATTTTACCATTTGGAGTTGTTTAATTTCGCGGTCGAGTGTCCGCAACGCTTTTTCAAATTCTGCTGGGCGGTTTTTCCGCAGTGATTTGAGTAACGGGAGCAGTTCCTCATGGTGTTGTTCGCAGAATGCCAATAACTCAGCACGTCTCTTTTCTGACAAAACAACGGCAGGCTTCTTTTTGTCGGGCGCCTTCGTTTCGCCGGATGCTGCGGGCTTCGTCTTTTTGGAAGGCTGCTGAGCTGGTTTTTTCTCAGTGACGGGCGGCTTGACTTTGCTCGTCTTAGCTTTGTCCTGTTTGTCGGACGGAGTCTTTGGAGTGTTTTGGGCGAACCCCGAATTGGCTAGAAGCAGTGGCAACAGGCAAAACAGGGCGATGGTGGTTAAAACGTTTTTAATGTGCTTCACCATCGATGCTTTCTGAGGAATCGGCATCCGAAAGGGCTACGAACATCCAGTCGTCCAGTCCATCAGTCGCCACCTCCGGTTGTGGGACTTCCTCATTAATAAATTCATCAAGTTCTTCATCGCTCATTGTAATAAGCGTTTCAACCCAAGCGGCAGCAAGTCCATCTGATTCTGTTGCAACTACAGGGCGGTTGGGTGGGAAGATAAACGACCAACTATTGACAGCGAGCAGTACGGCTGCGGCGGACGCCACAAAAGTTGCGATCCAGCGGTGCCTTAGGTTTGACTTTTCACTTGCCAAGTTGACTTGAGCGGCAATCGGTTGAGGGGCTTCCTGCAGAGCGCTGTAGAGGATTTGGGAGTCTCTCACAGCGTCGACCACTGCCTCGCGAGCAGTTTCGCACTTCAGCAAACGAGTTTCAAATTCTTCTCGTTCAGTCTGGTCGAGTTCATTCGCGATATAGCAGAAGGCGAGCCAGTTCAGGTCGTGGGAATCCTGGTTGGGCAGAGCCGGTTTTGGTTGGTTGTTATTAGATTGATTCATTTCAATAAGCCATCAATGATCGTAAATTTGATCGTCTGAATATTTATGTCTGGTCGTCTGTTGGTTTTAAAATTGGTTTAAGTTTTTTCAGGCCTGCTTGCATCCTCGCAAGAACCGTGCCTAGCGGAACGTTCAATTCGTCTGCAATTTCTCGAAACTTTAATCCCTCGTAAATCCTTTTTTTAACAACCACTCTTTGCGGGAGAGGAAGTTGATCAAGGGCTGCTCTCACTTGCTTTATATCTTCTTGTTGGATTGCGTGGTGGACCGATTGGCTGAGTCGATGGTCGACTCCTCGGTCCGCCCCTAATTGGCCTTGGAATTTCCAAGCGACATTCTCTGCATGTTTTTTACTGGTTGTCTCTTTGCGACGGATTAACATCGCTTCGTTAAAGGCGACTCGAAACAACCAAGACTTCATTGAATCCTGTTGTTGAACCAAATGGCCCTTCTCGATCAATCGCGTAAAAGTGGTCTGCAAAGCATCGGCCGCCGCCGCCTCGTCCCGAAGCACTCCCACCAGAAAACGTTCAAGTGCCAGGCAATGCTCTGAGTAGATCGCCTGAACTCTTTCAGTGCCTAACAGGGGAGGTTCAGGTTTTGAGGAATCTAGATTCAAAAGTTCACCAAAAACCGGAGCCACTCTGCTCAGCTATTAGATGTAGGGGATTGGAAGATTATTGAGTTTTCGTGTGCTAAACGCCAATAAAACCCATTTTTAATCAACTCACCAAGCGATGTCTATGATTTGGACATTGTGACACGCCGCGAGATGCGGCAAAAGAGCTATTGTGTCGACCGATAATATGAGTTTTAGGTGAACTTGGTGGTTTTGACGTGTTTCTCCAAGCCTTCAACTGGGGCTGGAAATCGAAATCTAGTCTGGCCGGATTTGATTGGAGTGAAAAATCTGAAGATTCCGACGGGCTGAAACGTGATCTTATTGGAAAACCGTCAGAATTGTGCTGTATTTTCGAGCTCGCCTACGTACTGCAGATGCTTCACGTTATAATCGAAGAACAGTTTCACGCTCATTGAACCCAGTTTTCAAACGTCATTGAAAGTCCATTTTGTTAGTCGGTCCCGTATTTACCCGTGAAGCTGTAGTGGCTCCCCGTCGTCCTCGACACCATGTAATGCGAACGGTCTATGCGGTCGCTTTGCTTCTCTTGATTTGTACTGCCTGGATGATTTTGAAGGGAACTCAGATCATCCAAAATGTTGGAGACATGGCGCGATTTGGCGCCATCTTATTTCAGATCCTTGCACCGCTGCAGCTCGCATTGGTGATGTTTCTATCTGCAATACAAGCGGCGAGTAACATTGCAATCGAGAAAGATCGGCAAACCCTGATCTTGTTATTGATGAGTCGGTTGACCAATAGTGAACTCGTGCTGGGGAAGCTGTTTGCAAGTCTCTTGAGCATTGGGGTCATGCTAATAACGAGTCTGCCAATCTTTATGTTGATCGTCCTTTTTGGTGGAACCTCATTCGAGCAAGTCGGGTGGACCTTTGCTGTTACGCTCATGACCTCGGTTGCCGCAGGATCTTTGGGAGCGATCGTTGCTCTATGGCGCGAAAAGACATTTCAAACACTTGCCCTCGTCGCGATGTGCATCGTTTTCTGGTTGGGGCTTTGTGAGGGGATTGGCCTGGCAGGGCCAGTGGTTGCTGGATTCACCGGGGCAGAGATTGCCGGTGCGATGAGTCCCGTCCGAACCATTATGGCTGCAAGTCATCCGACGGTTTCGTCGACGTGGAGTTTTTCGGTGTTGCCCTTTTTATTACTCTCCTCGTTTATCTCGGTGTTGCTTTGCGGTGTGGCAATTTGGAAGGTCAGGCATTGGAATCCTAGCCGTGACGTCCGAAGTGGCCAGCCTACAGCCGAAGAGGCGGAAGCCTCGGTCAATCATGGATTGAACGTGGTTGATGGGCAACAAGGATTAGGCGATTCCGGAGCGGGGAAATCCTTGACGGGTCAAGAAGTTGTTGAGCAATCCGAAGGTTTGCGGACAGGGCATGTAGATGACCGCGCCCGAATGGCAAATCAAAACAGTCGGCGAGTATGGGATAATCCTGTCCTTTGGCGGGAGATGAAGACGTGGGCCTACGGTCGGAAAATATTATTCATCCGAGGCGCTTATTGGCTGCTTGCAGCTTTTGTGTTTTTTGCCGTTTTCTCGTTGGTAGATTCAGGAGTTGCTACCCGGGTCACTGCGGATGCTGGAGTCACGATTCCCCCGGCGGCACGTCCATTGGCTCCGTTTATATTGGTGAGTATCGTCATGGTGAATGCGTTGGCGGTGACTTCAATTACCACCGAACGTGACGGGCGTGCACTGGATTTGTTAATGGTGACCGATATCTCTCCGCGGGAATTTTTGTTCGGTAAAATTGGAGGCGTGCTGTACGTCGTTTCCGATATGATCATATTGCCAATTTTGATTAGCGCTTACCTATGGTTCAACGGAGCTTTGTCAGGTGAAAATCTGATTTATCTATCGATTGGTCTATGCGTTTTGTTCTTTTTCGTGACCATGCTGGGCGTTCATTGCGGAATGTCCTACGGCGGCAGTCGCCAAGCGATTGGCGTGAGTTTGGGGACCGTCTTCTTTCTCTTTCTTGGCGTTGTGACCGTCATGGTGATGATGGTGTCGTTCACAGGAAATGTTGAAGCGCAACTGAGCCCGTTCCTGGCTTGCATCGTTGGAGGTGCGATTGGTTTGTATGTAGCTCTAGGGTGGCATACGCCCTCCCCTGCCCTGGTTCTCGCGTGCGGTATTCTCCCGATCGCGATGTTTTATTCAATCACCAGCTTGTTGCTGGGTAACTTCCTATCAGTCTTGTTGGTTGTCAGTTTTACCTATGGATTTGCCACAACCGCGATGATGATCCCGCGATTGAGTGAATTCCTCGTTTCTACGGGACGTTCGAAAACGGCGGAGAATGGATAGCATTATTCAATTGTTACCATGGCTGATTACCATGGTGGTGTTGATGGCTTGCTCTGGTTTTTTTTCAGCCAGTGAAGCAGCGCTATTCTATATTCAGGCACGTGATCGCCGGCATTTGAGAAATGGCACACTCGCTGAGCAGGCCGCCGCGGCTCTGCTGTTGAAACCAGATCGGCTATTGTCGGCGGTTTTGTTTTGGAATTTGGTCATCAACATTGCCTATTTTTCGATTGCGTCAATCTGTGCAATCAAGATCGAGGAAAGCCCTGATGGGGGGCAGGCGCCGGCTATTTCATTTGCAGCGATTTCGTTGCTCTCGATTATTTTCTTCAGCGAAATGTTGCCCAAGAGCATCGCGGTTTTGAAGCCGAGAGAATTGGCGACACTCGTGAGTGTGCCGTTGACGTTCGCTGTACGGCTAGTGGATCCTTTGATGCCGCTGTTACGTTCGGTCAATCTGATTTCTCGCCGTCTCGTTTGGCCCAGTTTTAAGACGGAACCGTTCATGGAGGTGAGCGATCTTGAACGGGCGATTGAACATTCGGGAAAGGATGCAGCGGTCATTAAGCAAGAGCAGGCGGTGTTGAAAAATATCGTTCAGTTGTCAACGATTCGCGTGGAGGAATGGATGCGCCCGCGGACACAATTTGTTTCATTTTCGCCTCCAGTCAAGCTGTCTGATTTGCGAGGTGAAATTCCTGCGAGTGGGTATCTATTAATTACAGAACCCGATAGTCGTGAAATAGAAAAGGCGATTCGGCTAGATAATCAGTATCATTTGGATCAGGACAATCTTGAGCGTTTTTCTGAACCAGTCTTGTACCTTCCGTGGTGTGCGACTGTCGCCGACGCATTGGAAAAAATGTCTCACCGAGATCGCGAGGTAACTGTGGTCGTGAATGAATTTGGAGACACGATTGGTGTGCTGACAATCGAGGATATTCTTGAAACGGTTTTCGTGTATTCACCAAGCCGGAGTGAACGATTGTTGGACATGCCGCCACTTGAGGAAATCTCCCACGGTACGTGGAGAGTTGCGGGGATCATGAGTTTGAGGCAGTTGGCGAGAAGGCTGGAGGTTGTGATTCCAGAGACGATCAGTGTGACAGTCGGCGGAGTCATTCAAGAGTCGATGCAGCGGCTGGCAGAAACTGGAGACCAGTGTGAATGGGGACCTTTTGCATTTTTGGTGGTTGAGGCGAAGGAACGCGGTGTCCTGCAGGTTGAGGTGCGTGTCCTTGGTGAAGAGGGGGACGGGCGATGATTTTGTTGATGACGGTTCTATTGTTTCTGCTTGGGATTTTCCTGAGTGCATTTTTTAGTGGATGTGAGACCGGTTTTTATCGAGCCAGTCGCGTTCGATTCGTCATTGCGGGGCTCGACGGTGATCTAATATCCCAGTATCTGATTAAGTTGTTTAATAACCCAACCTTGTTTGTGGCGACGACATTGATCGGCAACAATGTCGCAAATTATTTAACCAGCCTTGCGATTGTTTTACTTGCCCAGCAAACGACTGGTTCTAACGCCGCTGAAATGTTGGCACCGATTCTGTTGTCGCCGCTATTGTTTGTGTACGGCGAATTGTTACCTAAAAATCTGTTTTATCGTGCCCCAAATTTTCTGCTTCGATTTTCGGCGCCTCTGGTTTTGTTTTTTACCGTGTTGTTTTCACCGATCGCGGCTTTGCTGTGGGGGATGGGGAGATTGCTTGAAGGGGTGCTGGGGCAATCGCCCGATAAAGTCAGATTAACCTTGGCGAGGAAAGAGTTGCAACAAGTGTTTGAAGATGGCCTGGAGGCGGGGATATTGCATCCAACCCAGCGGCATCTTGGGCAAAGTTTTTTTCTAGTGGCATCCAAGACAATTAGTGAAATCTGCACACCCGTCAGCCGGATTCAGGCGATCTCAATTAAGACGAGTCGGGATCGTGCGTTAAAGTTTGCTCGGCAACGGCGAATGGCCGACATTCCGGTTTTTAAGTCGCAAAAGAGTGAGCCCGTGGGTTATTTGCGAACGGTCGAATTAATGGTGTCCGATAAAAGCGCCCGGATTGAAGATATGGTGCATCCGTTTTCGGATGTAAATGCAACCGATCTATTCGGCGAAATCATTTTGCAAATGGAGTCGACCCGGCAGACGTTGGCCCGAGTGGTCAGCGACGAGGGGAAAATCGTGGGCCTGCTATTTGAAGATCAGCTAACCGACCCTTTATTGAAGGGGCCGTTAGGGTCTTTGAAGCGGTAGTTCGTGGAATCGATGTCTGCGCAAAAAAAAGAACGAGCTTGCGCTCGTTCTCTCATGTTTTAAATCGACTTCTTCTCAAGCCCAATCGGGACAGCTGCGAAGAGTTGGCTGTCGAAGAGTTGGCTATCCCATTTAAGATTTAGCGTAACCGATCGACTTGATGACTTGAATCATCTCTTCGTGAGTAATGTAGCGTCGACTGTTGGATAATTTGTATTGATCGATTGCGATGCCTAATTCGGCTGCTTCGGGAGAAAGTCCCTGGTGACCATCTGAGAATTGGCGTCGCTCAAAGCCACCTGCATTGTCCTGTTTTCTCGCTGCTCGGCGATCCACGAAATTTGTATTTTCAGCTTCGTTTTCAACTGTGGTTTTTTCAAAAGACATAGCGTGCTCCGCGGGCAATTGGATTGAGTTTCAGTGAGGTGGTGTGTGGGAACTAGTGAAACATAAGTCGCAAACTTGTGTTTTCGGAGTTCCTGCAAGAATTCCTCGCCAAGAATCAGCGGGGCGGGCTCAATCGGGTATTAAGTTATCAATTAAACCGATTGTGGGGGCAAAGTGCGGTTCTTTTGGGGGAAGAAATTGAGCCGTGAAGCCCCCTTTTTGCGTAAGAAAATGCTATTTCTTTTGGGCCACTCGCTCAGCGACTGCAGAAATTTCGATCTTACTGCGAATTTCCAAAAACTGAGCCCGGTAGTTGGGGAACGCTTTGGCGCCAGAAGCGAGGGTATTTCTTGCATCGCTATAAGACTGCATTCTTTTCTGCGCTGCTGCCAACAGGTAGACCATGGTCGGCGTGAAATTTTCACTCGCCTGTCGCTCAAGAAGAAAGTTCTCAGCGGCAGAAGGTTGGTTCATTTCGATCAAGCCTTCCGCTTTGGCAATGACCAGGTTTTCTGGAAAGTTTTCCACCGGGTAATCGAGCAAAATATTGTCAATCGTATTGTTGGCCAATCGCCACTTCTTATCGAGTTGGTAAGCTTCGGCAATTTTTAGCCGAATTCCAGTAGGTGGTGGGGAGCATGCCGCGGCCCGCTGGAATAAATGCAGTGCGTCTGTGTAGGCTTGTTCTGCGATCGCGATTCGACCCAAAAGTAAGAGTGCCGATCCGCAGCGGTGTTCTTGATCCAGTGCCAGTTGGGCTTGCTTTGTCGCTGCATGGATTTCTCCGGTGTCGAGATAGAGGTTGCCCAACTCGACGAATAAACGTGGGTCATCGTCGGAAAGTTTGACCGCCCACTCCATCGCTTCAATCGCCTCGCGTGATTTCCCACTCTTTTTTAGAGTGTGGGCCAAACGCTCCCAGAGCCATGGATCATTTTCATTTTTTCTAATCGCCTCACGTTGATTGAGTTCGGCTTTGCGAAGCTCGCCTGTTTGGCAATTAAGATTACCATTTCGGGTTAGCTGCCTTGCTTCCAACGCATTGTTTCCAAGCGAAAGTCGTGAAGAGTTATCCCTTAGCCCAGTGAGAGTCGAGCAGCCAATCTGAAAGGAAAGGATTCCAAGACCTAAAACAATCGCGAAGATTCGCCATTGTCTTAGTGTTCGTTGATCGGGAATCATGGGCTGCAATTGAATTTCTTTCTACTACCTTGGTTTCCGCAATTGATTGGGTCTGTCGGAGCGAGTGCGGACTCTACAAAAATTGCCGATTGTTTACCATATCGGAACATTCGGGCGGTTGTGATTATTCGATTCGACGCGTAAAGTCAAACATGTGAAGGATTAACTGCGTTCTGCTATCACTAGGTTGCTAGCGGGAAGGCGGAGAATGGCTCAGTAATTGAGTTTTGTTTGGAAGTGAAGCAGTTTTTTCCAGTGTGAATTTTGTTTGTGATTGGTTTTGGGAGCTTTTGTTAGATGACGGCGAAGTATGACAAATTGGGGCTTGAGTTTTTGTACCCTGAAAACTGGAAGCTAATCGATGACGTTTCTGGATCACCGCAAGTAATTACTTTGGAGACGCCAGACGGTAGTACGACCTGGTCTGTCCATCTTTATCCTCTGGAAACCGATATAGACTCGGTGCTTAAAGAGGCAATTGATTCGTTGCAACAAACCTATGAGGATATTGAAATCTCACCTTGCGAGAGTTCTGCTGACGACGCTTCAGAAGGTGGTGTTGAGGCGTTGTTTTATTGCCTTGACTTCTTAATTCGCGCCGAATTGAAAGTTGTAAAGACCGATGAAAAGTGTTTGATGTTTTGGACTCAGGCGGAGGATCGCGACTACGACAAACAGAATTTAGTTTTCAAGGCGATCACTTTTAGTTTGTTGCAGTCTCTCAAGGCTAATTAAGCCTGGCGTTCGCCGGTTGCGTTCAGGATTGGTTCGCCAAGTTTGATCTGAAATTGTGTAAGAGTTACAAGTGGAGTGAATTTTTTTTAGGGCGAGTTGGTGTTGGAGCGGGGATTTGCTTGGGGAAATCTGCGGTTTGGCGATTGCGTTAGATTGGCATGGCAATTGCGATGCAGAACTTTCAATAAGGATTTCTGTTTGCAATTAAACTTTGGGGAACTCATCGGTTGGTTGCAATCGAACCGGAGGCCCGTTCGGAATAAGCGAACTGAATCTAAATTAATGGCGTAGTGGAGCGAGTCTCACTTACGTGACGCTTTGAATCTAAGGCAATCCCATCCAAAACGATGAACTTCGGGGCTGACTCAGTACGTAGCACCCGCCAATTTTTCTAAGCGGTATCGCCTTCCATTTGAAATAAAATGCGAAGGCTTTTTTTGTTTTGCTGGCGAAGATTAAAGGTCAAGATGGAGGCCCCGTTTGGGGTGCATGTCGCGCGTAGAACCTAATCTATCTGGGCGACGAGTACGGAATCGTGCACGCCTGGTAGGAGGTCTGTGTCGGTGACAACGACGAAATGATCTCCCGTTTGCAAGTCTTCATTGGATGAAGCCCATTGGTTAACAAAACTGAGAAGTTCGTCTTGTTGAAACGGCGACGAGCAGAGCACGGGGGTAACGCCCCAAAAAAGAGACATTCTTCGGTAGCAATTGGGATGGTCGGTGATGCAAATCGTGGGGATTAGATCACGTTGTTTGGACTTGATGCGGGCGATTTCAGATTCGCGACTCGCGATCACTACCATTTTGGCATGAATTCTTTTGGCAATATGAGCTGCGCCAAAAATAACCGCATCGGAAATTTCCCAGGCCGACGCGTAGTCTTCACTTCTCATCCGGGCGCGTTGCTGGGACAGTGATTTTTCAGTTTCGGTCATGATCTTGTTCATCATTTGCACTGCTTCGACCGGGTATTCTCCAATGGCTGTTTCGCCGGAAAGCATGCAGGCATCTGCTCCATCGTGAATGGCATTGGCGACATCGGTTACTTCAGCCCGGGTTGGTTGTTTGGAGGCGTGCATGCTCTCAAGCATTTGGGTGGCGACAATCACCGGTTTGCGAAAGCGGAGGCAAGTTTTAATGATTCGTTTTTGAGCGGCCGGGGTTTTTTCAATGTCAATTTCAACACCTAAGTCACCTCTTGCGACCATAACACCGTCAGTCGCTTCGACAATGGAATCGAGGGCATCGAGCGCTTCTCTTTTTTCGATTTTTGCGATCACCATGGCGAGGCTGTTCTCTGCCGCTAGGAGGCTTTGGAGTTCCTTGATTTCCTCGGCGTTGCGGACAAAGCTGAGGCTCACAAATTCAACGCCCTGCCCTGCCGCCCATTTTGCGTTGTCGCGGTCGACGGGGCCAAGCGCGGGCACGCTTAAGTGGGTACCGGGGAGATTCACCCCTTGTCTCGAGCGGATCGCCCCGCCATCGTTCACTCGGCACACCAAATGGTCTTTTTCTTTGGTAATGACCGACAGCCGTGCCAGGCCGTCTGCCAAGACGATAGCGTCACCAATTTTGACCTCGTCAATAAGAGGTTCGTAAATACTCGTTAGCTCGTTGTCCGATTTGGATTCTGTCCCGCGGACGAACTTGATCTCATCCCCGTTGTTGAGCACCAAAGGATTTTGAGTTAATTGCCCCAGACGAATTTTCGGGCCAGCCAGGTCAACGAGGATTCCTGCGGGAAGTCCTGTCGTTTCCGAGGCGGATCTAATATTCGCGACGGCCAGTTCATGGGATTCCCGAGAGCCGTGAGCCATGTTTATTCGAAAGACGTCGACGCCCGCATGGAGGAGTTTTTTTAAAATGTCGGGTGTAATCGATGCTGGACCTACCGTCGCGACGGTTTTCGTTCGTGCGTTGCTCAAAGATTGGACGCTCAATTTGCATTCCTTGTTAGAATTCTTAGGGCAAAACAAAGCGACGTAGGCGGGAGTCGTGTTTAGCCCGGGGTTGGCTTCGAATTGTATGGCATGTTGATTATCGGCTCTATCCGCGAATTAAAGGACAGTTACCCGTTTGTATTCGATGCAAAACACAAGAGTTCTTTAACGGGCGTATATCGCCCCTTGCGAGACATTTGGTTAGAGATTTACGGATTTTTCCGCATTGTTAATCTTTAGAGATTAGGAGGTTTAGTCCTTGAATTCTAAATTTGATGTGATTAAACTATGCCCCAACAACTTAGATTTTAAGCACTTTGATGCCTCAAAATTGGATTTTATTAATGAATAATAAGTTATTTGCCGTCGCGGCTTCCGCCGTCATCGCTATCGGAGCGTTATCGAGCGTTCTCCAAGCTGATGTTTATTTCACCGAAGGCTTCGATTACGCGGACGGCGCTTTGACGTCTGTTTCATCGGACTGGACGAGACACAGCGGAACCGAAGGGCAGATCCAAGTGTCTGGTGGAAAAATCACTCTGACCGATTCCCAGACGGAAGACGTCAATCGCTTGATCGGTACCACGGTCACGACAGGGACTGTCTTTGCTGGATTTGATTTCTCTGTTTCGGCGTCTAACCCCGGCGGAACTGATTTTGAGTACTTCGCTCACTTTGGAAATGGCACCTCAGATTTTACCGCTAGAATGGACATCAACACTGCCGATGCCAATGGTTTTTTAGTTGGAATCAGTCATACGAGCACCGCTCAAGCGAGTTGGGGTTCAACTTTGGATTACGACACCGTTTACAGGGCAATCATCGGGTACGACCGAGACTCAGGGCTTGCCAATCTGTGGATTGATGCTTCACTCGAATCGGATACATCGATTGTCACGACGACTTCGGACACTAACAACGTAGAGGGATTCTATTTTCGAGAATCAAGTTCAACGGTCAACGAAACGACTGTCGTGGACGACTTGATCGTTGGTTCGACTTTTGCTGACGTCGTTACCTTCAGTGCGGTTCCAGAGCCGAGCAGTCTTTTCGTTCTCGGAATGGTTGGCTTTGCTGGTCTAGCCCGTCGCCGAAGAAACTGAGGCACCATCTTTGACAAATACACACGGAGCGGCCATCCATCGGATGGTCGCTTTTTTTATGCGCTCTCTTTAGTTTTGTTAGTTGAGATTTAGATTGGTAAATGACTATTTGATTTTGATTGACGGATACAATCTGATTTTCCAGTGTGGGCTGGAAGGCAGGTCACGGACACCGGCGTCACTGCAACGGGCGAGGCGCCGGCTGGCTGGGGAGTTAAAGGTAAACTTGGCTGGGCCGGTACTGCAACGCACGGCAATTATCTTTGATGCGACTCGGTTGCCTGTCGGAGAGTCTCAGGCGATACGAATTGAGGATGGTTTGACAATAATTTATGCGCTGGACCATGAAGATGCGGATACGCTGATTGAGTTATTGATTCAAAAGAATTCCACGCCTAAAAAATTGACGGTTGTTTCAAGTGACCACCGGCTTCACAAGGCGGCGATTCGAAGGAAATCAACTCCGGTTGATAGCGACCAATGGTTCGATCAAATTATCAGTGGATCGCCAAAGCAAAGGCCAAACAGGCCAGTCGAGGTAGAGGGCAAGCCGCCAGTGGAGGGTCTCGATGACGTCGATTGGATGGCGGAATTCGGATTATCGCAAGAATCGTCCGGCGAAAATCAAAGTTCTGATGGACGACCTGAGTCAGAAGCGCCGTCTAATTATGATCCTTTTCCGCCTGGTTACGCGGATGATTTGCTGGACGGTGACCAGTCGTAGCGGGTGTTGTGTTGCAACGGTGGGTCAGTTGGAGCGTGGTTTTTCGATGTGGCAAATTGGGGAGTAGCAATGGCTGATTTTGATATTGCGTATGGAGAGACGGAGTTGCGGGAGGGCGGGTACGTCAATGATCCTGTCGACCGCGGTGGTGAAACCCATCGTGGAGTCGCGAGAAAGTTCAATCCAGACTGGGAGGGGTGGGCGTTAGTGGATCGCCTTAAGCGAGAGAATCCTCAGGATTTTAAGGCAGTAATCAATGAAAATGTAGAGCTTAGTTTATTGGCAAAGGAACTGTTTCGCGTAAGGTATTGGCTGCCCGTTCGTGGGGATGAGATTCCAGATCAGCACATCGCAAACAAGGTGTTTGATACGGGGGTGAATCAGGGGGTCGCGCGATCCGTACGCTATCTTCAGGTTGGGTTGAATCGTCTCAATCGGAATGAGAAAGATTATGCAGATATTGAAGTCGATGGAAAATTTGGAGATCGTACGTTAGCGACAATTGGGGCGTTTCTCAAATTGGAGAAAGGGCGCCCGGACTATTTATTGAAGCTTTTGAATTTGATGCAGGCTGCGCATTATCTCGATGTCATGAACCGAGATTCGACCCAGGAGCGGTTTGCTCGGGGGTGGTTAAATCGCGTCGATTTATGTTGATCGCGAGGATCTTAATTAATCGCGAGGATCTTAGTTGACGGCAACGATCTAAGATGACCGCTGAGGTTAATTGTCATCGCCAGCCGGCAAAACACTGGTCATGGTTCCGCTGGTCGTCGGGAGTGATCGCCTAGCGGCTGTGGGTAATCGCTTTGTCGGAAATGTCTTTTCGACACCAGGCTCCATCCCAGCGGATGCATTTAATTGCTTTATAGGCTTGGAGTTTTGCGGTGGCGACGGAGTCTCCGAGGGCGGTGACACCAAGGACACGACCGCCGTTGGTGACCACGTTTTGTTCGTCGTCCAGTCGGGTGCCGGCGTGGAAGACTTTGACGTCTTCGATGGCTGCAGCGTCTTCGAGTCCACGGATGACTTTTCCCGTTTCGTATTTCCCCGGATAGCCATCGGACGCCATTACGACACAGACACTGGGGCGTTCATCCCATTGCAGGGGGCCAATTTCGCCAAGTCTGCGATCGACGGTTGCCTCGAGCAGGTCGAGGAAGTCAGTTTTTAGACGCAGTAATAAAGGCTGGCATTCGGGGTCACCAAATCGAACGTTGTATTCGAGAACTTTCGGCCCCTGAGGTGTCATCATCATACCGGCGTATAAAATGCCTCGGAATGGATTTCGCTTTCGTTTCATGACATGTACGGTTTGGACCAGTACGTTCGATTCGACCCAGCGAAGCGTTTTGTCGTCGATTGACGGGGTTGGGCAGTAAGCGCCCATGCCACCCGTGTTAGGACCAGTGTCTCCGTCGTGAGCACGTTTGTGGTCTTCTGCGGGCGGGAGTGTCAGAATTGTTTGTCCGTCGGTGATCGCTAGAATACTGGCTTCGATCCCTTGAAGCCGGTCTTCGATAATCATCTTATTGCCGGCGTCGCCAAATTGTTTCTGCCGGGCGATAATGTCGATCGCTTCAAGTGCTTCATCGCGAGTGCTGCAGACGATGGCGCCTTTACCCGCGGCCAATCCGTCTGCTTTGATAACGACGGGGCAGTCATCAGGGGTTTCGCTGTATCTCTCATTGATGAACCGCTCGGCGGGTTCGGCACTGTGAAATTCTTGGAAATCAGCGGTCGGCACGTCCGCGGCCCTGAGAACGTTTTTGCAGAAAACTTTGCTGCCTTCGAGTTGGGCTGCGGCTCGCGAGGGGCCAAAAACTTTCAAACCCGCCTCTTCGAATGCGTCTACGATTCCATTGCAGAGAGGGATTTCCGGGCCGACGACGGTCAGTCCAATTTGGTTTTGTTTGGCGAAAGCGACCAGTTCGGTGATGTTGTCGGCCGCAATTTCGATGTTTTCCACATCTTTCGCAGTACCGGCATTACCAGGGGCGACGAAAACACGATCTGCCCGAGGGCTTTGCGATATTTTCCATGCGATGGCGTGTTCACGCCCTCCGTTACCAACAACGAGAACTTTCATGATGTTACGATTTTCTTGAAATGGTTGACTTCAAACAGGCGTCATTTAGCTGAAGGACGATTTTAAGGGATTGAAAGATGAATGACAGGGGCAACAATGGAGTTCCGAGCCTAGTTCATGAAATCAATGGGCAAATTTGTTACAATAGGGTCGGTACTTAAAGCGTCTAAATAATATATGAAGGTCCTAATCCACATTCAGGAATCGATAATGAAGCGAGTTTTTTTCTGCACACTGTTGTTTGTTTTTTGCGTTTCGATGAACTCCACGGCGTCGGCACAGGATGGTTGGGGAAATCTGACCGGTCAGATCGTAATTTCGGGGGACGTGCCCGTAAATCAGCCTGAGGCTGTCAAGGATAACCCAGATAAAGCGGTTTGCTTAGTCGACGGTAAGGTTCCACTTGATGACGGTGTCGTGGTCAATGATAAGAACCAACTGCGTGACGTGTATGTGATGATGTACACAGGACGGGGGGCGGATACTCCAGATACTTATCACCCGTCTTATGACGCTCAAAAAGAAGTCAAGTTGACCTTGGACAATGTCAAGTGTCGGTTTGTTCCCAAGGCTAGTTTTGCTAGACCGGGGCAAACTTTAATCCTCAAGAACAGTGATAACGTCGGGCATAACTGTCGCATTGCGACGATGGAGCATGAGCATAACGTCAACATTGTAAAGAATGCGGCGTCTGAAATTGTGCTGGGCGAAGAGAGCGACAAGATTCCGGGTGAAGTTAAATGTGACATTCATCAGTGGATGGATGCGATCATTCTGATCCGGGATAATCCTTACGTCTCCATTTCTGACAAAGACGGAAAGTTTAAGATTGAGAACATTCCTGCAGGTGACTGGAAGTTCCAGTTTTGGCATAAAAAGGGAGGTTACCTAAAGACCATTGAGGTAAAAGGGTACGAACCGGATCGACGCGGTACAATCGAAGCGACGATTAAAGCGGGCGAAACTCTTGATCTCGGCACTCTTTCTTTGCCCGGGGAAGCGTTGACTAAATAGTTCACTCAAGCAATTTGTTGAGAATATTTTGACTGGCAGCAGTTTGCCTGTTTCGGTTGTTGGCCGGTTGCCGGTTCCTTTTGAGATGGAACCCAGTTGAATCCACACCCTTTTGCCCTGATTCGGCAAAGGGGTGTTTTTGTTAATGTGGAAGCCAGACACGCCGCCCAACTCGGGCTGATTTAAAGAAACGGTCAATTTTGAAGGGAATGGATTTTTGATGGTGCTCCGCAATTCGTGGTTTCTGATCGTATTGATCGTTTTAATGGGCTGTTTTGTTGGTTGTTATCAGCGTACGGTGGCACCTGCGTTGACTTTTGATCAAAAAAATGCCGAAACTCTCGATAGTGAAATTAAAAAAATGGAGTGGGACTAGTCGTTCAGTCCCTGTTTTGGGCGAATCGGGTTGCTCAGGTTAAGGAAATCGGCTGAGAACGGGTTTAATATTGGTTCTGTGACAATTTGTCCGGTCGACAAATTGCTAAAATCAGACAAAATACAGTGTTACTCGGCCGTTAAATTTCGCGACCTTACGCTCAAAACTGCTAGGCCAATCTTAAGGATTGGGGATTTCGTGTTTCGACTGTCTTTCCATCTCATAATTATCAGTACCGCATTGCTGGGAATGGCCGGTTGTGAAAAATCTGAACCACCCGTATTCCGGTTCAATGCAGTCGAATGGGTGAAACAGGAAAAAACACACCTTGGCGAGGGTGAGCACTTTCCCGAGGAGTACAAAACCGAAATCGGCACCATCATGACGGCTTTGTTTGGTACGCCGGATGATCCGAAATTTCCTTTCTTTCTTGGTGACGAAGACCCTGCTCACGACATCATTTCACTTGAAAATTTAAAAATGGCGGCAGGCCCAACTCGAGTCGATAAACGCGAACTGGCGTCTGGTTTGTATCGCGAGCACTGTGCTCATTGCCATGGGATTACGGGGAACGGCGCCGGTGATACGGCCGCTTCGCTTGAGCCTTACCCACGCGACTTCCGGTTGGGGAAATTTAAATTCAAATCGACACCTCTGCGTTCACCACCAACCGATCATGATCTAACGGAAATTTTAGTTAACGGGATTCCTGGATCTGCGATGCCTTCGTTTAGGACCTTGCCCGAAGGTGAAATTCAGTCGTTAGTTGAGTACGTCAAATACCTGACGATGCGAGGACAGTTCGAGCGTTTTCTTTTAGGCGAGTTGGCGGCCTTGGACGGGGAACCGTTGATCGATCTCAGTTTGGTGAACAAGCCCAACGGAGAAGAACCGTCGGAAGACGATATCGAAGAATTCGAAGATCAAATGTACACGGTGATTGGAGAAGGTTTACAGGAGCGAATTATTGATCGCTGGCTAAGGCCTGAGCGGAAGGTTACTAAGGTGGAGGCCGCGCCTCCTGAGTTTGATTTAAAGCATGAGGGGCACTCGGAGTTTGTCCAACAGGGGCGAGAGCTGTTCTTTGCCAAGGGTAATTGTATGCAGTGTCATGGAGACACTGGGATTGGCGATGGCCAGTTGAACAACTTCGATGACTGGACGAACGACTGGATTAAATCGGCGGAGGTCGATCCTGATAATCCGGCGAGTTACTCTGATTTTTCTGCGGTAGGTGCCCTTCCACCTCGTCCAGTAAAGCCGAGAAACTTGACACGTCATTATTACCGGGGCGGCGATCATCCTGATGATTTGTACCTGCGATTGCGGAACGGCATCGAGGGAACTCCAATGCCTGCGTCTACAGCAATGACATCCGATGAGATTTGGGCAGTGGTCGCCTATGTTCGGGCAATGCCTTACCAGGATTCAAAAAAGAAGCGGTCGGTAAAGCCTGTGAACGAAAAGCAGGTGATGCGATAATGAACCGTTTCTGGAGCGTCTTGTTTCTGCTGGTTCCTGTCCTCGGAATTGCTTCCGTTTTGATGGCGATGTACGGAGTTGCGCCTCTAGAGTCGGCTTGGTTGCCAAAGTCTTTGAGTCAGGCTGGAGATACGATCGATCAACTGTTCAATGGAATCCACCTTCTGGCGGCGTTCATTCTGGCAGGGACCGTGTTCACCATTGGCTGGGCACTGTGGCGGTTCAGTGACCGGGGTAACTCAGATGCGAAAGCCCTTTATATCACTCATAACACGAAGTTAGAGATTACGTGGACGGTAATTCCTGCTCTGATACTCGTGTTTCTCGCCTTTTTTCAAATGAAGTCCTGGGCTGAAAACAAAATGAATCGCCCGACTGTGACGGTCGATGGAGTCTCTTCATTTAAGCCACCGATGGTCATGGTAAAAGCCAAGCGGTTTGGGTGGGAGTTCTATTACGCGGGCGATGACGGGATCGTTGAGACCGAAGATGATATTTTTGTTGAAAACCTCCTTGTTCTTCCGGCGGGCGAAGAGATTGTCCTGCAGATGGAAAGTCGTGATGTTATCCACAGCTTTTATGTTCCTGAACTGAGGTTGAAGCAGGACATTGTTCCAGGAATGACTCAGTTTGTTTGGTTCAATGCCCGTGAAGAAAAAGAGATTGAAATTATGTGCACCGAGCTATGTGGCTGGGGACATTACATGATGAAGGCGGATTTGAATTTTGTTTCGCGGGCTGAGTTCGACGCGTGGATTGCTGATCAAAAATCTGCTTATTCGCCGGAATTTAAAAAAGCGGCGGAGCCAACGGCGTCACTGCGAACTACAAATGTCTTGCCTTCTGCGGAACTGTTGGGTGCTGCCCAGACCGCAGTTGGAATTGAAAATTAATTAAGATCATGATTGGGTTGGATCTGTAAATGGCGGAAGCTTCTGTTGAAAATTCGATTGCACCAGACCGCAAGGGGAATGCAGTTTCTCGGTTTGTCTGGACCTACGTTTTTGCAACGGATCATAAGGTTATTGGTCTACAGTTCCTTTTTTCCTCATTGATCTGGTTTTTCGTCGGCGGATTTTTGGCACTAGCCGTTCGCTGGCAACTGGCTTGGCCGTGGTCGGACATGCCAATTTTTGGACACATGCTGTTTGCTGAATCGGGAGGACAAATGTCACCCGGGTTCTATAATATGTTGTTCACCATGCACGCGACCATCATGATCTTTTTTGTGATCATCCCCATTCTTGCGGGTGCGTTTGGAAACTATTTGATACCGCTGATGGTCGGTGCGGAGGATATGGCATTTCCGCGATTAAACATGTTGAGTTATTGGTTCATGTGGCCAGCCTTTGCGTGTATCATTCTCAGCTTTTTTATGCCCGAATACGGGGCATCTGCCGGGTGGACTTCCTATCCCCCGCTGAGCGTTTTCCAGGGGGATGCGCAGTCATTATGGCTGTTGGCAATGGTCTTTGTTGGGATTTCATCCATGATGGGTTCGATCAATTACCTGACGACAATCATTCAGATGCGGGCACCGGGGATGACTATGTTCCGAATGCCAATGACCGTTTGGGGCATGTTCATTACAGCAATCATGCAAGCCTTCGCATTGCCGGTTTTAACTGCTGCACTCCTCATGCAGTTGTCGGATCGATTGCTAATGACTGGTTTTTTTCTTCCTGAGAATATCGCAGTGAACAATGGCGTGGCGACCAGCGGCGGCGGGCAAGTTTTGCTTTGGCAACACTTGTTCTGGTTCTACTCGCATCCCGCGGTTTACATCATGATTTTGCCGGCAATGGGAATGGTCTCAGACATTATTTCTTGCTTTTCGAGAAAGCCGTTATTCGGTTATCGCCCCATGGTTTACTCCATCACCGCAATCGCTGGACTTGGCTTTATCGTCTGGGGGCACCATATGTTTATCTCCGGTATGAACCATACTTTGGCGATGAGTTTTATGGTTTCAACGATGCTGATTGCGTTGCCGAGTGGGATCAAGGTGTTTAACTGGATCGGAACCTTATGGGGCGGGAAGCTGCAACTGACCACGCCAATGTTATTTTGTGTCGGGTTTGTTTCCATGTTTGTGATCGGTGGTTTGTCCGGAATCGTGATGTCAGCGCCTCCAGTGGATATCGTTATCCATGACACCTACTACATCGTGGCTCACCTTCACTATGTTCTGTTCGCCAGTAGCGTTCTGGGCGTCTTGGGAGCGATCTATTTTTGGTTTCCCAAAATGTTTGGCCGGATGATGAATGAAAGGCTAGGGAAAATTCATTTCTTTCTCACCTTTATCTTCTTGAATGGCACATTTTTTCCGATGCATTTTTTAAGTCGGATGCCAAGGCGTGTAGCTGATCCCTACATTTACGAGGGCCTGAAGGACTTGTTGCCGCTTAACCAGTTTATGACAATCTGTGCGATCGGGATGGGGCTGACGCAGCTTATCTTTGTGGCTAACTTTTTTGGCAGTATGTTTTTCGGGGCCAAGGCTGGTCGAAACCCCTGGAATGCAAATACGCTGGAATGGACAACTGCTAGTCCGCCGCCGCACGGGAACTTTGACGTCCAACCGATCGTTCGTCGAGGTCCTTACGAATACAGTCATCCGGACACCGAATGCGATTTTTTCCCACAAACCAAAACGAGTTGAGTGAACTCAGTTCACCCTCCATTCCTCCAAACTCTGAAAAGACGAGTTAGCTCGCATGTCAGCAATGTCAACGAATCCAGAAATTACGACAGCCAAAGAAACCACTAGGTTGCAAACCTACGTAGCGCTGACGAAATTGCGAATTTCGGTAATGGTGTTAATCACATTCGTAGTCGCTGCTGTACTCGCCGCGCATGCCGCGGGTGAGGTAATGGGCATTGGAACCATGTTCGGTGCACTGGTAGGAATGTTGATGATTGCCTCGAGTGGCAACGCCATGAATATGTACCTCGAACGCTACACCGATTTCCTGATGCCCAGAACTGCATCGCGTCCACTCCCTTCACAGCGATTGTCGTCGACGGAAGTTGCGATGTTTGGTGCCGTCACTTTTGGTGTTGGAGTCGCGTTTCTCTACGGGATGGTAAATTGGCAGACGGCGGTTTGTGGTGTTGCGAATTGGGTGCTCTACGTAGCTATCTACACTCCCTTAAAATTAAAGACACCGCTGAACACTGAGATTGGTGCGGTTGCCGGTGCGATGCCGATTATTATGGGTTCGCTGGCTGCCACCGAAACGGTTGGGTTGGTGTGTTGGGCCTTCTTTGGAGTTTTAGTGCTCTGGCAGTTCCCTCATTTTATGGCAATTGCCTGGATGTATCGCGATCAATATCGCAAGGGTGGTTTGAAAATGATTACGGTAACCGAGCCAACCGGTCGAGTCGCAGGTTTGAAATCGGTGATTACGGCCGTAATGTTGGTTGCCGTTAGCCTGCTTCCGATTTTGGTTTTGAGAACGCAAATTCATATTTGGATTTTTGCAATCGCGTCCTTATTTCTCGGGGGTTACTATTTCAAGGCAGCTTGGGCATTCCGTCTTGAGCGTAGCGATCCAGTGGCGAGACAGTTGTTGCGTGCCTCGTTACTTTATCTGCCTGCTTACATGCTGGTTCTGATTCTTGCGTGTTTGACATAGTCGGTTCGAGTGTTGTGTAGGTGCGTGTCGAGTTAGTGAAGTTTAGCCTCTCTATTTTTGAAGAAAAATGAATTCAAAAGCGAACCCATCCGAAGTAACAGGCACCACCGAAGGTGGTGGGGATGAGGGTTCGCATGGACATATTAAGCTGAAGTATCAACCTGCAGTGCCGGTTCCCAAAGGGAAACTAGCCGTTTGGTTGTTTCTATCCACCGAAATCATGTTTTTTACAGCCTTGATCGGCACCTACATTGTGCTTCGTTTTGGTGCTCCCGAAGGCTCTTGGCCGACTCCGGCAGACGTTCGTGTTCTTGAATGGCTAGGCGCTGTTAACACGTTTGTTTTGATTTGTTCCAGTGTCACGATCGTGTTTGGGATGGAGGCTGCCAAGCAGGACAGGCCAGCTAAGGCCAAGAAATGGCTACTTGGTACTTTTGTTCTTGGGTGCGTTTTCCTCGGAATTAAAGCGTATGAATATAACTCTAAATTTGAGCATGGGATTCATCCCGGGGCGCCTCGGAGTTTGCTCTACGATCGTGCCGACTTGAATTACCTTTCTGCCGTAAAATCAAATTTAGATGCTGAGATCCTGAGCATCGAAAAAGAGAAGACGGCCTTGGTTTCCGAATCGGCAGCGGCCCACGATCACGGTGGCGGACTGGAGAACCTGATTTTGATTCGGGCTGGTTTAGTTCAGTGGACTCAAAAAACGGTCGGGGAAACTGAGAGTCCAATGATGCGAGAGTTGGCTCTTGAAAGTTTGGCTCATCAGATCAATCCCCGCGGCTCCAACCCGCGAGTGGACGCTTATTTGGCGAGTGAAATTGCCGATGTGAAAAATCGAATTGCTGAGTTGATGGGGCAACAGGAGATCATAGACGAAGACGTTCGAGAAATGCAAAATCGAGTCAATGCATTATCGGAAGAATTGAAGTTGGAGCAGGATGATTCTAGGAAATCGGATATCGAGAGTAAGTTGGCCGCCGCTACCGAAGCATCCAGGAAGGCTGCAACAAAGGCAACCGAGGTCGTGGATTTGCTCAAACCCCTAACGGATCGAGTTAATGCTTTTGAGCAGTTCAGTGGGATTCATGATGGGCTGAATGAGCATTTTCATTTGAAGCTTCCAATGGTGATTCCAAGTGGAAACACATGGGCGAACACTTATTTTTTGATGACCGGTTTTCACGCCTTGCACGTATTGGGGGGGCTGGTAGCTTTTCTCGTTTTGTTGATGTTTCGGTTAGACCGCACACGAGCGGGTTTGATGGAGAACGTTGGTTTGTACTGGCATTTCGTCGATATCGTTTGGATATTCTTGTTCCCTTTGCTTTACTTATTTTAATTCCATGAATGAAATAGACGCCACAAACCAAGACCCATCGGAGAATTCAAACACGAGAGTGTTCTTGTTTGTATTCCTAATGTTGTGTGTGTTGACAGGGCTTTCATTTTGGGTCGCTAACTCCTATTTGATGGAGAACAAGGTTGTTGGCTGGGCGGCAATGATGTTGGTTTCTGTTGCCAAGGCATTGTTAGTGATTTTGTTTTTTATGCACCTGTGGTGGGAGAGAGCCTGGAAATACGTGCTGACGATACCGGCTTTGTTCATGGGTGTTTTGTTGGTTTTGTTGTTGGTTCCGGATGTTGGCTATCGATACATGACTTACTCAAAAGAACGCCGTGAGAATGCTCCCAAGCCTGTTGTCAGCGAACCGGTTGTAGGCAATTCCGCAGTTCCAATATTAGATTAAGACGTACTATAGTGGCGAAGAGAAACATGTTTGCACGAGTTAGAGTTTTTTTATGGGTGCTGGTAGTTCTGTCTGCCGCGGGGGTAATTTATCTGCGGTCAGGTGACCGTCGTGTCGTTGAATCTCCAATGGTTGCATCCATCGACAAAGATGAGAGCGACGGTACAAATCTTCAACTGGACAGTACCGGGAGAGCTTTTGCAGAGGTTCCATGGGAGTATTTGCCGAATGTCGATCGCTTTGAACTGATCGATCAGGAAGGGAATAAATTCGACTCTGCCGATTTAGCGGGTCAGGCCTATGTCGTTAGTTTCTTTTTCGCGAGCTGTCCGACGTTTTGCATGGATCTGAATAAAGAAATCGACCGAGTGAATTCGGCACTGAAGGGTACAGATATTCGGTTCCTCACGCTGACGGTCGATCCTAAAAACGATACGCCCGAAGTTTTGAACAAATATGCAGATGGCTTTGGTGCGAAACCTGATCGCTGGGCATTTTTAACCGGGCAGAATTATCAATTAGTTGAGATTGGCGAGAATATGTTCAATGTTCCCGTGAATCCGGAGACGCACACCGACAACATTCTTTTGGTTGATAAATGGGGACGTTATCGCGATCGGTTTAAGTGGGATCAGCCCTACGATATGAAGCGGTTTATCAAGGTTGCGAAGGAAGTTGCTGCCGAAACAAAACCTCCGCTAGGAGAAAAGGTAGAAACTAGAAATGTCTTGGCTGGAGTTGAGCGGGAAGAGTTAAACGATATCCGTTGGGTTCGTGATTTTTTTCTGACAGAGCGGACTGGCGAGAAGTTCTTTTCTCGCGATTTGACGGGCGAGGTTTGGATTGCGAACTTTTTCTTCAGTAATTGCCCCGGCGTGTGTAAGGCTCAGAATCAATACCTGCGCAATTTGCAGAAGCGGCTTGGAGACGAGTGCCCCCGGATAGTTAGTATCACAACTGATCCTGCGCGAGACACTGTAGAGCATCTCAGAGAATTTGCCGATACGCTGGAAGCAGACCCGGAAAACTGGTTGTTTTTGACGGGAAACCCAGTGTTAATCAAAAGGATTGGAAGTGAGTTTTTCAAGGCGGATTCGGGTGCGGAGCATCACTCATCCCTGTTGTACGTAGTTGACCGGTGGGGACAAGTCCGTGGAAAATTTGACTGGGAAAATGCCGCGGATGAGGTGGAAATGATAAAGTTGGTCAAGGTGCTTGAAGGTGAAGATCGGCCCAACCCGCGTGGTGGCGAAATAAAAGAAACAGCGAAAGCCGAGGAAAGAGAATGAGCGGAGAAGAGTTTTTTAAGCTTGAGCCAAACCCAGCATTGGGTAAGAAGCTAACGATTGTCAGTTTAATTGTAACTGTCGCAGTTTGGGCATTGGTTGGTCTAATGAGAGGCCCGACGAAAATTCCGTTGCCCGAGGGTGTTACTTTGGATTTTTTACCATCGGTGCACGCGGGATTGAATTGCCTCGTTGCGCTGTTTTTAATCTTGGCATTAGTCTTTGTTAAACAGCGAAAAATCCAATTGCATCGGTTGTCGATTTCAGCCGCGATGGTCTGTTCGGCGTTATTTTTGCTTTGCTATGTGGCTTATCATTTTACTAATGAAGAAACGAAATTTGGCGGCGAAGGGTTTGCAAGGACTGCCTATTTCGTTTTATTGATTAGCCATATCGTTTTGGCGGCTTTGAGCCTTCCGTTTATTCTGCAAACGTGGATTTACGGATTCACCAATCAGTTTGACAAACACCGAAAAATGGCGAAACTTGTATTTCCTGTCTGGTTGTATGTCGCACTGACCGGGCCGATTTGCTATCTCATGCTGCAACCTTATTACGGACAGTAGAGGAATGATGATCGACTTCAATCTAAAACGTTTCTTCCGGTTGGCCGTTTGTGGTTTGCAGGCTTTGCTTCTGCAGCTAGTGTTCTCTAGCAGCGTACTTGCTTGTCCTACCTGCAAAGACGGCCTGCACGCGGATGGCTCTGCGGCAGCCTACGCTATGAGCATCCTGTTTATGATGGGAATGCCCTTTGTCATTTTGTCTTGCTGGGTGACGACGATTGTCCGTTTAAGGCAGAACGTTCCCGAAGTTGATGGACTTTCTGACGATGAATTGGCTGACGACCGGCAATCTTCCTAGTGCCGTCACTTCGAGTGTTGGTGCTTTGGGCCTCACGCCCTACCCTGCACCGTATTTTTTGATTGGCGAAGGTGGTTGTTTAAGCCAGCCAGCGAATGATATTTTCGCCTACTTCATTGAATCTAGAAGTATAAAAGTGATCGGCCTCTTCGATTTCTTGGATAGTTAGAGAGTTCCACCCATCGTTCAACAGTGCGAGGTTGTCGCGAAGCCCTTCGAAGGCAACGTTTTCATTAAGCTCTTTCTCGCCGAATAGCATTAGAGTTGGGATTTCTATTCGATCGATAAAATCGAGCCAGTTGAAAGCCTCTGTAGGCCCATATTTATCAAGGTAACCCTGAGGGCTCATCCAGGTAGGAAATGGAAAAGGTACCTGAATTGGATTGTGTCCCAGATTCTGTTCCACCAATGATTCGCATTTTTTAATTGTCTCTCGAAACAATTCGCCACGAGGAGAATCGCTTAACTTGGCATAGCTTAGCCGGGTCGCCGATAAGGCGACAATGTTTTTGATGTTTGGGTGCGGTGCGAAAGCTTGAGCGTAAATTGATTTAATAGCACCGAGTGAGTGCCCGACAGCGGCAATGTTCGTATGGCCACGTTTTACCAGAAAGTCAGCCCACGCATTGATGTCCATTTTGGAGTCAGCTACGTCTTCGAAAGCAGCACCCACAGATCGTGTCTTTCCCGCCCATGTAGATGAGTTGATCATGTCATGGCCTCGCGTATTAGCGATGACGACATGGATTCCAATCGACTCAAGCACCCCAGCGAGATGAAATAGGAGCCTCGAGGAATAAAAGTTACCTCCGAGGCCATGTGTCAAAATAGCGGCATTAATCCCGCCAGTTTCTGCATTGGAGACAAGGGTTTCCTTGGACTCGCGGTAAAATCCATGGAGCCTTACGAAGTCAGAAGTGATGGTATGAACCAGTTCGCCGTGCATCAAAATCCTCGGCTTAAAAGAATTGAAAAAGCTGGGTTCGATCTATTTCGCCAGTTTTGCGGAACAGGTCGCCGACAAAGATTGTTATCTCTACGCGTTCTTAATTTTATTGCCACCAGTTTTCCGTTACACAAAAAAAGCCTCAACCGGTCTGGCAGAGGCATGATTTGTATTGGAGTGTGGCTACCCTGCGGTAGTCGTTTTCTAGTGGTTGTCACCAGGGTGCAGGCTCAACTGGGAAAGCAATTGCAAAACCCCGTTGAGGTGAGCTAGACGCGGTCCGTAACGATCTACAAATTCGTTTAATACGAATTCGCTGTCCATCATTTCTTCATGGTTATCGTTGACGTCGATTGTCAGTGTTTGCAGGAATTCGGTCTGGACCTGCGATAATGCCTCGGCAGCGGCTCGGCATCGTCGAGCCAGCAAAGGATTGGCGTCTTTCCATTGAGACAACTCGTTCGAGCGTTGCCGTTGGCTGGCATGCATTTGGTCGATCATTTCCTCCATCAGTTCATTTTGGCGGTCCTGACCGGCCACAAGCTGCTGAAGGATGGCCGCGATGTCATTCTGTCCCGCTCCCGAATGTGGAGCCGCAGAATCGCTAGCACTTTGAGCGACGTCAATCCGGAAAACTGGGGAAATATCTTGTGAATCGTGAGGCATATGATCAACACTCCGAGAAGTTTTTTATGAATACCTCGATAGTATAAACCGCGCCATGGAAAGTGTCGAGCTTTTGCTTGAGTATTCATTCTTTTTGAAAAACCACTTGAGTGAAAAAATGGACTGACCCGAAAAGTTTTTCATTTGGCTGTTAAGAGAATCTATGTGTGCCATTAATTCGGTTTGGAGCAAGCCCTCGGTAAGACGTTGGTAATCTAAAGTGAAAAACCCGAATCCGCCGATGTCACTTGAGCGTGCACGCGCCGACCAAAGATTGTAGAGCAGCTATTTGGCGAAAAAAAATATTTTGGTTGTTGACAAAAAAACAAATTCTGTATGCCGCGGATTTCAGCTGAAATTCATAGTTGCAGCATGAATTTTTATAATTCACAAGGACAGAGCTTTTGACCCAAGCGACTACCCATTCACTTCAATCCTTCGGTTTTATGACCGTTGTTGAATTGCCTTCATTAGGGCATTGCGGCGGACTATTGGTTGTTTCAAGAATTGGAAGGCCGATTGAATTTCATTGCACCGCGCCGGTGGCAACCAACCGTGCTCAGCAAATCATGTATGGTGAAACCTATAGTGGTTTTCTATTTTCAGATCAGATCGGGATGGCATTAATTGATAAGGCCAGGGAACGACCGTCGGTCTTCATTACGGACTGTTCCGAGATGCTGCCACTAACGGAGTTGATTGATAACCCTTTGGTGTTTGCCGAACCTGTGGATTCTAAGACGGAATTCGATGGCTCGGGTTTAAAGCATTTTGATCTCTCAGGACAATCAGTTTATTGCGTCAATCATCGTGGTGCCGATGCCACTTCGATCTCTCAGGGCGTGCAGGAATTCGCAAGTCGACTGCCATTGGACGAGCCATTCGAAAGAATTCGGCAGGCAATTGAGGAAGCTCACTCAGTGCTTCGCGCGGCGTGAAAAGGTTTCTGTCAAATCTTAAGAAGCGGTCTCGATGGATCAATATTTTAAATTAACCGAATCGCTCAACCATCCGAGTCCTTCTTCGGAGGATCCTCGGGATCATGTGCTGCGAGCAGATACCGGCCCGCCTAAAATAAAACCAATTGTTTTGGATACGACTTCGTGGAATCAGGCCATTGAATCTCAGTTGCCTGAGCTTCTAAGCAGTTGGCAAGCAGAGTCACCGGATAAACCACCAGTCGTTTCTGCTCGATTCAAAGGGCGGCGGATTAAAACCAGTAGCTATTACTTTTCTGAGACTGGACCGGCGAAACGCGGTAATCGATCATCCATCGCTGCTGATCTGTTTGATCCCTACGCGCCGGAGCGTGTGGCGGACCCTGTCAATGAGGAGCGCAAGTCTGGAGCTAAGTCGAAGGAGAAAAAGGTAGCCACGCGAACTCGCATGAAAGCACCTGCGGATGTAATCAAGCTAGAAGATCGCTTGTTTTATCTTTTACAACCTCCGTTAGAAAATCTCCTCGACGGTAAAACGATGGAGTTTCCATTTGAACCCTTTCCATTTCAGTATGCGGGGATCGCGTTCTTATTCCCCCGCAACAGCGCAATTTTGGCTGACGAAATGGGGCTTGGCAAGACAATGCAGGCGATCGCGACGGTTCGGATGTTACTTCGAGCCGGATTCATTAAGAGCGTCTTGATCATTTGCCCGAAGCCATTAGTGACTAACTGGCAGCGAGAATTTAAATCGTGGGCGCCGGAAATTACCGTTGCTGCCATTAAGGGGAACCAGCATCAGCGTGCTTGGCATTGGAAAACTGAGTCGGCGATGGTCAAGCTTGCCAATTATGAACTTTTGACGCGCGACGAGGCGTTGGTCACTGCTCCGGAGAATGAATTCGACTTAGTGATTCTTGATGAAGCTCAACGAATCAAGAATAAAGCGAATGCAACGAGTGAGGTAGTGCATCGGATCAATCGAAAAAGAAGTTGGGCATTGACGGGAACCCCCATCGAAAACGGTGTGGAGGATCTTGTTGGAATTTGCGAATTTGCAGCCAAGGGAACTGTGTCGAGTGGGATGACGGCCCGGGAGATGCGAGTGCGAGTGAAAGACTTGATTCTTCGCCGTACAAAAGACGTGGTCATGAAAGATATGCCTCCTCGATTGATGCGTGATGCGGAGTTGGAGCTTTCGCCAGAGCAGCAAATTAGCTACGACGGCGCTGAGAAAGACGGTGTCCTAAGGCTCAATGACATGGGAGATGAATTGACCATTAAGCATGTCTTCGAATTGGTTCTGCGATTAAAACAGATTTGTAATTTTGATCCGGCTACTGGCATGAGCAGCAAAATTGAACGACTCAAGGCGGACATGGAAGAGGTGGCGGCTAGTGGTCAAAAGGCAATCGTATTTAGTCAGTGGGTGGATTCCCTTGAAGTGATTGGGAAGCAACTGACGGTTCACAGACCGCTGGAATACCATGGTCGGATTCCTTCTAAGCAACGCGATCCGATTCTAAAAGAATTTAAGGAAAATCCAGAACGCAAGGTTCTTTTGATGAGTTACGGAGCGGGAGCGGTTGGTTTAAATCTTCAGTTTTGCCGTTATGTATTTTTGTTTGACCGTTGGTGGAATCCGGCAATCGAGGATCAGGCGATCAATCGAGCACACCGAATTGGAGCGGCGGGAAGCGTGACGATTACCAGAATGATCATGGCGGGCACAATCGAGCAGCGAATTCATCAGATTTTGGAAGAAAAGCGAGAGCTGTTTCGAGAGATATTGTCGGACGGTGATACACCTGCCAAGCGAGGGTTGTCCCGCAATGAAATTTTTGGGCTGTTTGATCTAACGACTCCCAAGGGTAAAATCACGCCGGTTAACGAGGTCGAAGACGAGTTGGGAAAAGCAGCTTGAGGTTGGCAATGATTGCTAACGTGTTTTAATTTCCTAAGAGGTTGAGTTGGCTGCGATGAGAGTCTGATAAAAGGGATAGCACGGCACCGCCATGTCAAATACATCTACAAATTCAAAACCGAAACCTAATTGGTATCCGCCCTGGGCGCCACGGTTTTGGAATGGGATGCGTTTGGGCGACTATTTGCGGTTGATGAAAGAAAACCGTTTCAAGATCCATCCGCTTAGGTACCCAATGTTTGCCCTTGGTGGTGGGTGCGCATTGATGAATTCGATTTTAGCCCAGGTTCAGGATGTCACCCACGGAAGTGTGATTGAGTCTGCTCAACTCAAACAGCCGCCGGTTTTTATAATTGGGCACTGGCGTTCAGGTACAACGTTGATGCATGAGTTGATGTCAATGGATTCGCGACTGGCGTTTCCGACGAATTTTGACGCGTTTATTCCCAATCATTTTCTTGCTTCACGATTCTTTTTTTATCCGTTTCTGAAGCTGTTGATGCCCCGCCAGCGGCCGATGGATAATATGTCGATGGGAGTTGGATCTCCTCAAGAAGATGACTTCGCGTTGTGTGCGTATGGCGCTCCGACTCCTTACCGCAGAATTGCTTTTCCCAATCAACCGAGTCGAGAGCACCTGAATCTCAAGCTGTCAGCTGCTGATCACGAGGTGCAGGAACAATTGCATGGGGCAATGGATTACTTCCTGAAGGCTCTGACGGTCAGGTATGACTCGCAACTGGTGCTTAAGTCACCGCCCCACACGGGGCGGTTGGAACAGCTGGCCGAATGGTTTCCCGGGGCGAAGTTTGTGCACATGGCGCGGCATCCACACAAACTGGTGCCTTCCACAATGAGGCTTTGGAAACTGTTAGATTCGCTTCAGGGATTTCAGATTCCTAGATACGATGATACCTGGCTGAAAAACTATATTTTTGAATGCAAAGATTTGATGTATTCGGCCTACTTTAATCAGCGCGACTCGATTCCCAAAAATCAATTGGTTGAAGTTAATTTTGAGAATCTTACATCTCAGCCAATGGTCGAGATGGAGCGGGTTTATGACCAACTTGAGATGGATGGGTTTGGAGAGTTACAGCCATCACTCGTAGAGTATTTTGAGCGTAAAAAGAACCATAAAAAAAACCCGTTCACGCTTGAATCTTCGCTGGAACTTGAAATTGATAACAATTGGCATCGCTACATGGATGTCTTTGGTTATTCAAGCCCATCCGAGCGGAGTTCGGGTTGAGCGGCAGTTGCCAATGCAAATAGGGCAACCCATTGAAGAACTTTTATCTGGATCGGCTCAATTCTTGACGCCGCCGGTGAATCTGAGGATCGCCGTTTTGCATTCTCATTTCGTCCCGTAATTGCTGGTCGGTCATCTTGAGGCGATTTTCATGGCTGACAAATTTCATGAAGAAGTCAAAGGTTGATGCAAACAAAAGCGTGATTGCAACGTGCAGTGAAACGCTCAGCACAAGGCCAAGCATTTTGGAGGCCATGATGTCGATTGGTAAATTTGCTAATTGAAAAAAACTATCTTGTTGAATCCAAATGCTCGTTCCGCCTGCGATGCCTGCGAGGACTGTTTTGGGAATCCCGGTGACGATCGTAAAGAGTCCACCGACTGAAAAGATGTTTTTCCACGTGCCGGATGCCAACCGCGATGGGTCAATGGAGACTCGCCCTGGTAAAAGGAGTGGTCCAGATTGAATCCAATGGGAAATGACTCCCACAATCACTAAAAGGCCCAAGAGAGGTGCGAGGTGGGTAACAGCACTGAGGATTGTGAGTTGAATTTGTTCAGTGAAGTCCTGATTGGACATGCTGAGTTTGTCTGGAGCCAGTGTCCAAGTTTCAGTGGTCCAGTCGCGAATCCAGTGGCTTACATTTCCGAGCAGGTAATACGTGATTGCAATTGCCCCAAGCATCTGTACGGCGGCGGCCATTTCATGGCTCTTGACGACATCGCCATCCTGTCTAGCTTGTTGCCGTCGGCTCGGTGTTGCCTGGTGAATGCGGTCTTCCATTGACTCACTCATTCTTGGCTACCTCTTGGATCGAAGATTTCATGGAATCTGTGATCATTGAGACGAAGTGATCCAAGTCGTCTACGAATAACCAAACACTTCCCCCTAAAGTCAGAAACACCGCGAGAAACATCACGATAAGATTGGAGCTTAGCCCCATGCTTAGAAGATTCATTTGCGGGTAAGTTCGGCTGACGAATCCAATTGCGATAGTAGCAATTAGCATGGCAGCAACCGCGGGTGCAACTCCGCGGAGCGTCAGTATAAAGCTCTGTTGCAAGAGGGTGACTAAAACTTCGCTTACTCGGTCGGGGGCTAATTCCGTCCCAAGTGGAAGATGAATGAAGGTATCGAGAAGTGCGGAGATGACTAATTCAGGTCCGCCGGCCAAGGCGAAGGCCGCCAGCGAGAGAATGGCAAACATCTGGCTGATGGTTGAAGAGTTTTCACCAGTTTGTGGATCAAGCGTGTTAGAAATTTGAATGCCTGCCATTTGCCCGATGACCGTTCCAGCAAATTGAGCGGCTGAAAACATTATCATCACGCCCAATCCTAAAAGTGAGCCAATGACCACTTCGCTGAAGATTGCAGAGAAAAGGGCCTCGAGATTGGTTGGTTCGAAATTGGGGGGGATGATTAACGGGAATGCAGCCAGGCTTAAAAGCACCGCAATTCCAAGGCGAATTTTTAACGGAACTGAACGACTACCAAAGATCGGCGCGGTCATTACCAAGGCGGCAACCCGTGAGAACGCAAGAAAAAAGATCAATGCCGAATCCATCGTTACCCGCCTTTTTCAGTCCGGGGTATTTCGGAGACGCGATAATGAGGCAGTGAAAATGGATTTTTAGATGCGGCGGTGGGCGGTTGCGAGTCGCTTTCAGTCGGTTGCTGCATCGATCGTTCAAGTTGTTGAAATTGACCGATCAGAGAGAAGATTGAATTGTCTGGCTTGGGATCGGAAGCTTTTTTTGTCGCGATTGTTTCAGTGGTGACGTCGTTTGAATCTGTTTCTAATAACGGAGAACTGGCGAAAAGGGCGGGCGGTGGCGACTTGGACCATTGAGTCATGGGCTTTTCGAATGATAGCCGAGCGAAGTCGGTCATGCGTTCGGTAAGCCAAGGAAGGCAAAGCCCAATTACGGCAAGCAGGACGAGGATTTTTGGAACAAATGATACAGTTTGGTCCTGAACCTGTGTCATGGTTTGAAGGATCCCGATGACTAAGCCAACGAGCAAGCTTGTCACGAGAATTGGACCTCCAATTAACATGCACGTTTTCATGGCTTCGCGACTGAAGTCGATTGCATCTTCGGGGTTCATCTTGTGATCCAGTAAGATCGTCAATTTAAATGGTAAGACTCGAGGGAAAAGCTCGGGCAACGATGTTGTTTCAGAGTGTGCCGGTCAGGTGATGGGAATGAAACTTTGAAGCAACATCCCAACGACAAGGTTCCAGCCATCAACCAATACGAATAGTATTAATTTTAATGGGAAGCTAACCATGGTCGGTGGCAACATTAACATCCCCGTGGAGACAGTCACGGACGAGACCACAAGGTCGAGGACTAAGAATGGAAGAAAGATTTGAAATCCAAGTAGGAATGCGACTTTGAGTTCACTCACCATAAAGGCGGGGAGCAGTACATTGATTGGAACATCTTGTGCGCTGGTTGGTGCTGCCTCGGAGTATTGCGGAACGTACTTATAAAACACCGCAATCGATTCTGCGTTTCCAGCGGCTTCGATTTGCTTAGCCATGAATGTCTTTACGGGGGCAATGCCGCGAGTCCAGGCTTCTTCCCAGCTAATGCCATTCTCTGTTTGGGTATAAGGATCAATTGCTTCTTGTTTTACTTCGGTCCAAACGGGCGTCATAATCAAAAGCGTCACAAACAATGACAGAGCGGTCAAAACTTGTGTCGGAGGCAGTTGCTGTGCTCCAAAGGCTTGCTTAAGCAAGGTTAAAACCACAATGACTCTTACATAGCAGGTTGTCATTAAGACAATCGCAGGCGCCAGGCTCAACGTTGCCAGGATTAAGGCAACCTTAATCGATGACGTCAGACCTTCGGGAGATGTTAGCTGGTCAGTCGGTGAAGACAAAAACGACGTGAGCGATGGCTGGTCGGAAACTGGCTCGGAGTCAGGTGAAGAATTCTGTGGAGGTGTTGGGGAAGCATGTGTGTTTGCTAACCCGAGTTGATTTCTGACTGCACTGGGTAACTGATCTGAGGAAGCTGACGATTGAGCTTCTTGTTGGTTCAGTGAATCCTGATCGCTCGCTGCCACATTGGGATCGGAGGAATCTAGATTCGATTTGGGCGTTGACTCTGTGATCGTTAATTGAGCTGAGACCGATTGGTGGCTGAAGATTATCCCAACTCCCAATAGAGCCAAGGCGAAGTGCCGAAGCAACACAGTCGCTGAAATCGTTTTGGATTGAAGAGTGTGCAAGATAAAAACTAAAAAATAGGTTGTTGGATTGGCAGCGTGCAGATTAGGCCCTGTGTTGACTAGGCCTCGAAAACTGAGTTGTTTGATTGGGCCGATAAATCGAGGGTTCGGAGGATATTGGCAAGATTGTTTTGTTGTTGCTGAGCCTGTGACTGGGTTGGTGGCGTTTGAGGCGTGGGTGGGACGGGAGCGGGCGTGGGGGCCGATCTCATTTTTGGTTGGAACGGATGTCTGCGACCGCTGCACAACGAAACCAAGTGCTCAACCTCATTCGGGTCTGTGATTTCCCCAATTGCTTGAGAGCCTTCTGCGCTGTTGATAATTAATAAGAGTTTGCTACCTAGGCGAATCAACTGTAGGTTTCGCTTTGGTCCGAAGGGGATTTGCCCAATTAGCTCAAGGACTTCTCGCGGAAGGTTCTGATTGCCGGATGGACTTAGTTTTCGCATGATCCAGACGAACCCGAAGTAAAGACCTAGAACCAGAGCAAGGCTGCCGATCATTCTCCCGATGTCAGAAGAGGCTGTGAGATTTTTTAGTTTTTCGATCCAGGGTGCTGCGTCTGCGAATGCGGCACCGAAGCTCGACAATCTCGTTGGCGGCGAATCTTCAACGGTCTTGATGGATTGTTGTGAGGGACTGGGGGCGGGAGTTTCAGGGATAAGGGGAGGCGTGTAGCTTCTTGTTGCTCCATCCCACTCGGGATCGAAATCTGGAAATCCGATGTCTGCTTTTAAAGGGGGAACCTCAACAGGAATCTTGGCCACTCCATCTTGAAAATTGGTTTGGGCAAAAACTTGGGTGTTGGGCAGCAGGCATGTAGATAACGAGAGCAGTAGGCAGGCAAACAGACTACATTGTTTAGCGAATCTGCCGAGGGACAAAATTGTCTTATTGAAATTGAAAATTTGTCTCATCTCAGGCGCCTTGTCTGACGATAACGATTATGGGGCGTTGTGAAATAATCTTTTTACTTTGCACGCAAAAAACAAACGTGATCAATTGGGATTGGTTTGATTTCCAAGAGAACCACGGGCAGGACTTTTCGCGGAATCTGTCGCAGCTCGCAAGGTCAATTGACGCTAGCATTGACCAAGCTTGGGAAAGCTCGCTTCGCTTCGCAAGTGATTGAATGAGTTAGAAAGTGTTTTCTTAGACCGACTTATTAGGCAGCGTCACGAATCCACGATTCAATAACTCTCGCGGCCGCATCTGGGTCTTTTTCGATCAGTTGAGTCAATCGTGTTTCAGAGTCAGATGAAGACTCAGCATCGCCTGCAGGGAGCACCCCGGGATGTCGGTTGCTTGCTGAGAACTGGAGGTTAGAGTTGCTCGGAAGCGGATCAGATCCCCGCGAAATAGAGACCAAAAGGATTAGACCCACGAGTAAAACAATGCCCGAAGGCCAGTTTTCAGCGGCAATTTTTTTAAGCCGCATTTCGAAGGGTTCTGCGGTCGTCGTGGTCGCTGGGATTAAATTAAATGCGATCGTGTCATCGCATTTGAGGTCTGGCGTTGACAAAAGAGTTAATTCAACTTTTTTGGATATTTCGGATTTGAGTTTCTGAAACTGAGCGTTGAATGCGTCTTGATCCAAATCGCGAGATTTTAGATTACTCTGAGCTGAAGAGGATTGCGACGTTGGGGTGCGTTCGCTCACTAGTTTTTCCGGAATATCGACGCAGATTGAAACGACCTTGGTCATCATCGGCTGTGACGAAACCTCTTGTACCTTGGCGACTGTTCCCGGGTAGGCTGCAGTTTCGAGTTTGACCGCGTCGTTAGCTCCGGCCTGAAGGATCGAGGGCGTGCGCGATTTCAATCCTTGCGGCTTGGCTGCTAATGCTTGTTGTTTCTGGTCAATAATGGAAGGGGCCTGTTCCACGGCAATGGCTACGGTTGCTTTGATCTCAGGATACATTGCAAGCGCTTCCTCGATTCGAGCCTCACAATCACGTCGCGTTTCGGAAATGTCGGTGGCGATGTTGATGAGATTGTTGTTAGTTGGCGAGTGAGGTTCGTCGTGGATCAGTCCTGTTTTGAGGTCGATCATGACAATGTCTTTTGACGCGACGCCCGCTGCGACTTGGATGATTGCCTTGATTGTTTTTACACGTTCCTCTGTGAGAGGAAGGTTGTCTTTAGTGGCAAGTGAAATGGCAGCTCGGTTTTGTTGTTTTTGAAATGTCGTAAATCCAGAGGGTTGGTCCATTTCAAAGCTTGCTTCAACGATATAGGGCAATCTTAGAATGTTCTTTTCGATTTTCTTCTTCTTGGCTTCCAGCGTCATTGCATCTCGTGCAGACTTAGGAAGGAAAATGCTAGGTGGAGTGTCGCCACTGTCCTCGGGCTTTCGGTAGTCAACCGGTTCCTCATTTTGTCTTGCAATCGCTTTTATGTATTCAAGCCGTTTGCTGGTTGGAACGAGTAATTTGCCTTCGGCGTTCGTTTTAAATTCTTCGAGGCCTTCTTGGATTAAGGCTACTTCGAGTCGATATAGTTCACCTTCGCTCAATTTTGCGTTGGGGTAAAGTTCGCACAGGCGCGACTCGCTGGTGTGCTGTTGGACCTGAACCGCGGCGAGCACAGCAAGCATGATAACGCCAACAAAAAGTGCGCGGATGCGGCGCTGCTGGGAAAATCTGATTACGGTTTCGAATGTGATTGGCTTGCTGTCCATCAAATTGTCAGTGTGTTGGAGGAGACTTAAGTGCGACAGTGACGTGTTGGTTTAGAATTTTGAAAATTGCATTTCTGAGTTTTGGTTTTTGTGTCGACGCGGGACCGTGAGGACGTGTGCGGTGCCACCTTGCGGGCAATTCCACGCCTCGATTTGAGCACCTTGCGAAATGGCGGTGCGGTGAGCGTCTCTCAGTTGTTGTGATTCGGGGAATGGAATGATGAGGGGAAGCATTTCATCGGCATTGTGGGTGGTTGAATCGACGTTGCCAAACGCCATGCCAAACGAATCGGCGACTTCAAGTTCCCATTGGTACTTACCGTCGATTAGCGTTACCGAAATTTCGCCACCCCGAGTCATCGGTTCGAGTGCATTTTCGATTAGACAGGTTACGATGGATTGAATTTTGGAAGTGGCTACGAATGCTTCCACCGTGTCGAAGTCCGTTTCGAGTAGAATATTTTTATCTGCCATTTGAGGGCGATAAGGTTCGAGGATATCGTGGACCAACTGCCCGATATTTTGAGCCTGGCTGTTATCAATCTCTGGTAATACTCGTCTGCGGTTCAATTGCATGGACGTTCGATCGGTTGATGATTAAGTGTGCGAAACTGCGTCGATAGGAACGCAATTCATCGGCAACATCAGGTCCGACTTTTAGCTGAAACGCAGCGAGAGAGTCAAGGCATGTTTTACTAGACGCCACTAGTTTCAATAGATCAAACTGTTGGTGAAGGCCGCGGTTTTTAACGCATGATTGGCGCGAAAGGTCGGCGCGAAGTGAGCTCAACGTGTCGACGGAGCATCGGTGCAATAGAAAAACAGAAGGGTTGATTTAAGTCACGGTCGAGTCGATCGTTTCCATGATCCAGCGATTCATATCCGATAACGTCTTTTCGTTGGTACAGGTTTCCGTGGGGTACTGTCGCAGCGTGACGGAAAAACCAGCAATATGAAGCAGACGAAGTTGTTGGCACAATTGACTTTGCTCGAAAGCTTTGTTGTTTCGACCGTGTGCCCAAAAAACTGGTAATTGTCGACTTTCCGCCCAACAGCCAAGCGGTTTTTCGCGTTCGGGTAGTGGCCCGTTCATGGAAATTACTCCAGCGAAAAGTTCCGGCCGCTCAAAGGCAATGCGAAATGCCATTGTTCCACCGGTGCCTGCTCCTCCAATGAAAATCCGATTAGATGCGATATTGTATCGCATGGAAGCGGCATCGATGGCGGCAAGGATCGAATCGTGGGCTAAATCAATTGTGTCGACTTCTTGTTCCCAGAAATATCCAGCTTCAAAATTACCGATCGGAGATTGCGGTGCAATACCAACAAAATTCCGGACGCTGGCATGCGGCATGATCCGCTGAATTTCCGCAGACTGCGACCCGTCAGAGTGGAGCCAGACGATGAGTGGGTAAGCGTAATTTTTTTCGTAGTGAAGAGGCACAAACAAAGAATACTGATCGGAACGGTTCGTTATTTTATCGAACTGATCGAGCGAGTTTGGGATTGAATCTTTAGTCGAGATGTCGTCCGCACTGACGGAGGCCAGCGGGCTGATTTTGATTCTATTCATGCGTCTGTCGTATTTCCTTGACTGACGAGTGTTCGTGCTTTCCAAGGTGTCAGTTTGTAAATAACTTAGAAATGAAAGTCAACTGCATACGCCGCAAAGAAGGGTTGAGAGTTCTTTCGACTAAGGAAATGTGCACACCCCATTGAAAGATTGATTGCTAATTTTTTTAGCTAGCAAATTAAGTGATCTGTTGAATGAAAAAAGCCAGCCATGATCTTGATTGATCATGGCTGGCCCTAATTGAATTTTATGAACGGGATTCAATGAGTTGGAAAGGATCTTGCTTTACAGCAAATCTTTAACTTCGTCACGTTCTTCTTTGAGTTCTGCCAGGGTGGCGTCCATTTTTTCACGGCTAAACTCGTCAATCTCTAGACCTTGTACGATTTTGTATTCGCCATTGCTGCAGGTACAAGGGAAAGAATAAATTAGTCCCTCATCGATTCCGTAGCTTCCGTCGCTTGGAATGGCCATGCTTACCCAGTCCCCCTCGTCGGTGCCGGCTTCCCAGGTTCGAATATGATCGATCGCTGCGTTAGCGGCGGACGCTGCGCTGGATGCGCCGCGGGCTTCGATGATCGCAGCTCCTCGTTTTTGTACGGTGGGGATAAACGTATCTCGATACCATTCTTGTTCGATTTGTTGGGCAGCTGATTCGCCGGAAATGGTGGCTTGGCTAATATCTGGATACTGGGTGGAAGAGTGGTTCCCCCAGATAGTCAGTTTCTTGACATCGGTGGAGTGCTTTCCAGTTTTTGAGGCTAGTTGGCTTAGAGCGCGATTGTGGTCGAGGCGGGTCATCGCCGTGATGTTACCATGCTTGATCGAAGGAGCGTTTGCCATCGTGATCAAGGCATTGGTGTTAGCCGGGTTCCCTACGACTAGGACTTTAATGTCCTTTTTGGCGTGGTCGTTAATCGCTTTCCCCTGGACCGAGAAAATCTTTGAGTTTGCTGTCAGAAGATCTTTTCTTTCCATTCCCTTTCGTCGAGGCATCGCACCGACAAGAAGAGCGTAGTCGGAGTCGGCAAAGCCGACGTTGGGATCATCGGTAGCGACGATTCCGTGGAGGAGTGGGAACGCGCAGTCATCAAGTTCCATGACGACACCGTTGAGCGCGTTCATCGCAGGTGTAATTTCAAGTAACTGCAGAATGACGGGTTGGTCAGGGCCTAGCATTTCACCGGCAGCAATGCGGAACAGCAAGCCGTAACTAATTTGGCCTGCAGCGCCTGTGACCGTAACTCGAACCGGACTTTTCATTAAATTTTCCTTGAATTAAGTAGCGAATGTTTTGAGTTAGATCGGGGCTAGTCGCGTTGATTTGATAACGGGCAAATCACTCGGGAGGCGAAAGTTTTCAATTTTTAGAAATCGCTAGTCTCGAAATCCCCAAAAACTTGGGTGGTCCAATGTGTGGGTGTCGGCACGTTTTTACGGCCAACGATAAGAACTGAATTTTGATTGTTGGCAACGTCTCTTTCAAGGGGAGAGCCGCGGTTTGCCCCTCTGGATCGTTGAATTTCGTGGATTAAATTCAGTGGAAGCAGCAATCAGCCATCGATACCAGAGATGTCAATCTTTTCAGGCAGGTTTTCGAGGATGTTCTCTAGTGGTGGTTTTTGATTCCGATCAACAAAGCGAAAATAGCTAATTAGAAAAATGACCAGCGCCATCGTGCCAAGAACGAAAAAAAGCAAGCCTCGGTCGAGTACGTCGATTCCTGTTTCGACCAAAACAGGTTGCTTGGCAATGACTAAAGGGCTTAGCTGCCCTGCGGATTCGACTAAATCAGTCCGAGCGGATTGGTATTTCCAAAACCGAAAGAAGTAACCATCGATGATGCATTGCTTCCTTTCAACTTCTTGAGCCGTCATCCCATCGGGAAGCTCAGTACAACAGACGGTAATAGGAAATCGCTGGTAGTCGAGTTCGCTACCGTCTTTTCCTCGTATGATGATTTTTGCTCCACCTAAATCTGGAAAGATCATAAGTTGGTAGTATTGTGATATTTCCAAACGCTCCTGAATGTCCTGATGGGGAATACTAACGGATGAGCAGGACCGGATGACTCCTTGGAGGTGGACAGCGTCGCCAAAGTATTCAGGTGAGCCAGAAAAAATGTCGCTGAAACTTAGGGCCTCCGCTGATTCTTTAAACAGGGTTTCCGGAGTGCCAGCGAAGCGATTCATTGCGGCAAGCATTTGAAAAAACGCTTCAGCGTCTTGACCCATCAGTGGTCGGGCATTGTTTTCCCGCACTGAATCGATCAGCCCCAGGTCGAAGCCGAGTTTGGAGAGTTCGACTTGATTGGCTGAAATCCTGTCTGTTTTTTCCTGTGGATACCATTGTATCCGGTCCGTGATAAACACTAGCCGGGAACCCTCGGCTGCAAGAGCTCTGGAGTAGAGAAATCCAGAGATGCGGATCGGTTGATTGATTTCTGTGTTTACAGGGAGTGCCTTGGGAACGGTTCGTGACAAGACAATTAGTTTTTGCGGAGGCGTTGTGCTGTCCTCCGTTGAGTGTGGGACTGATTCACAATGGCAAACATAGACGCCTTTGATTTCGTCATCAGACGTGTCTTGTTTAAAAGCGTGTTTTTCAATTTTTGTTAATCGTGCCGGACGATTAAATGTCCAAAAACGAAAATCCTCTGTTTGCGAAGTCATGTCACGCCAAGTTGTCTCTTGAGAGAATTGGCTGTATCGAGCGCGACTCTTCGGAGATGTGTTTCTCACGCGGTATAAGAGTTGCTTGAGGATGGGCGATTCAAAGTTAACGGGTTGGTCGTCGTCGACTTGGTAGGACTCGCTTAGCGAATAGCCAGAAAGTTCGAGTGGGGTCTCATTGTGATCCTGTTTTGCACCGGCGATCAGCGGCATGGCAAATAAAAAGTAAACGGTGGTCCATGAAAACGACCAACCGGCTTTGTTCGTGAATTTCAGGAAATTGGCTTCAGTCATCGGGATTCGTTTCGTAAAGTGCCATGATTTTTTCCCGATCGGTTTGAACTTCGGGGCTTTTCACTAAGGCGTCCAGCGAGTCATCAATGCGTTTCTTAGTCGATGCCCCTGGCGACTGTCGCTTGGTTCGCGAGGTTTGAAATGCAAACCAGGCGATAAATGTTGCTCCGATTGGAATCACAACAAAGGCAGTTATTAAAGTTGTTGGCGACGGTTGCCACTTATCAAGCAGCGGCATTGGTGCCGAGGCGATGATGTTCAGATTGGGGGCAATCACAACCGGGCATTCTTGAACCGAAGAATCTGCAGCGATGTAGTTTCGGATTTTGAAAAAGTAGCCATCGACTTGCACCAGTTGGTTTACGTCAATGAATTCATTGCCAAGTTTAGGAAAGCTCGCCGGTATTTTTTGGCAGTAAACACAATACGGGCCAAGTTTGGATTCTCGGGGACGGACCCACAGAATGTAGTAATGTTCGATCCCCAGAGCAGTGTCTGCGGGTAGTTTCTTTTTTCGCGCTGACCGAACCCAGCCTTCGATGGCAATCGGTTTTCCGCGGTATATATCGGGTTGTCCCATGAGTTCGATTCGATTGACGGAAGTCGCGTTTTCTAAGTCAGCATCGGTAGCTGTGGGCGAAATGACCTTCTCCCAGGTGCGAATCCAACTGCCCGAATCGCCCGTCCAGCCAAGCGAGGTGTGGTCTTGTACTTGTAGAAGTAAAAGGTCGTCAATCACCGCTTGTAATCGAATGATCGCATTTTGCTGGCTCAGTGTCGTGTCTCTACCGGAGGACGACTCTGACAATGCGGGGAAGATCTTGTCGGCCCAGATAGTCTGCGACTCATTAAGCTGATTGAGGAGAACTATTTTTTCGGGTGTTCCATCGGTTGCAACAGCGAGTTCATCAAATAAGGACTGCTCAAAGGAATCGTGTTTTTGTTTGATTAATTCAACAATGCGTTTGGTTTCGGCCTGTTGGTCTTTGGGAGTCGTGATCCCATTTCGAATTCGAGAAATTAGTTGAAGAAAGCAAGTTTGTGAATCTGGAGAAAATTTGCGGAATATTTCTTCCCAGAACTGAACGGCAGCGGTCGGGTAATCGCCCTGGTAGGTTCCGACGACGACAGAATTGGGTTGGCCCGCCGTCGGACTGACTGAAAATGATGAGTTCGATTTTTTCAGGTTAGAGTTGTTGGGAGAGGCAGTTCGATTTGGGGGCGGACCCCCAACTCCAGCGCTATTTTCGAATTCGACTTTGGCTGAGGGTGCATCCGCATTGTTGTCTAATTCGATTGTTTTGACGGAGGTAGGCGGTTGATCAAACCCCATCCATTCCCAACGTTCAGGCTTTCCCGCTTCGTTCATTGCAACGATGATCAAGATCAGCATAGAGAAAAGCATCAAAAGCCTGGTCCGAATCGCTTTTGAGGTTTTGTCAATTGGCGGCACAATCGAATCAGGGCGAGTCACTTGTTTGTCCTCTCCAGAGGATTGGTCGAATCTCATCGATTTGCCTTGTTAGTTGAGAGTTTTACAATATTTAATGATTCGGGCAGGAAAGCAGCAGCTTAGTGATGCCAGTGATTTAAATTATTGCAAAAATTCATGGTCCGAGAAGGTGGACATCGAGCAGATGTTGTTTTTGGTAAACGGATTGGTGCTTCGAATCGACAACGATTAAGAACGATAAACCCGTAGCGACCCCATTCTTTAGATCAGCATTGTCCAAAAATTTCAAATCTGACGACTGAATTGTTTGATTTTGCGCGTGAATTGTCGACGATTAGGGTTGGAAGCGAGCGTAGCGGTGCCTGAGAACGACTCCGTTTGTGATGAGGTACATTCATTGTTGTTTGCAGAATGGCAACTTCGTATGATTGCTTCGTGACGTTAAGTAGTAGAGACTAGAGTTCCCGTTTGGTGGTATTGGGGATTCATCGGGTGTTTCGATTTGTAACTGGTTAAATTATAGCCAACTTATTTAAGGATTTCGGGCTGTGAAGAGAATTGCGTTACCTGTGAAGAGCATTGCGTTAATTGTCGTAATTGTGACGGGATTCTTTAGTTCGGCGGGGCGTGCGGATGAGCCTGCCCAAGCGTTTCTGAATGCCCTTCGTGATAATAATTATTACGATGTTGCGATCGACTACCTTGAGGGGTTGAAAAATAGCAATGCGATCTCCAAAGAGTTCAAAGATGCGTTGCCGTTTGAGATGGCTCAAACATTGATTGGCAGCACTGCTCGGATGCGAGATCTTGCTTCGGTCGAGTCGCGGCTAGATCAAGCACAGCAATTGTTGACCAATTATGCCGCTAACAACCAATCACTCGAAGTCTCCGCAAAGACGCTGCATTACCAAGGTAATCTTCTCTATCGTCGCTCCAATATCTATTTGAAACAATCGGAATCGGATCGCTTAACATCTGCCGAACGCGAAGTGTTGTTTGGCAAAGCAAGAGAGAATTTAAAAGGAGCACTGGCGAGTTACCAAAAAGCGAGAAAGCAAGTTCGCCGTTTGATCGATCCTCAGAGTGAAGATGCAATTCAAATTGACCCGGAGGATCCGACAACGCTTCGCCGTCGAGATCAGTTTCAGGCGACCTACACTCAGGTGCGTGTGAGTATTCCCAAGGTAACCGAGCAACTTGCCGACACCTATCTCGAAAGTGACGATGAACAGAAGAAGCTTTTGGCAGAAGCACGAGATGAATATGAAAAGGTGTGGGAGGCATATCCCAAATTTATCGCCGGCCTCAAATCTTGCGTTTATGCGGCACGTTGCAGTCACAAGCTTGGGGAAAACAAAAAAGCCTTAGAGTTGCTAAGTGAAGTGTTTATTCTTGGCGACAACAGTGTTCTTAAACCGATCAAATTAGAATCGTTTTTGTTGGCATCGGATTGTTGGGCGGCTTCCAAGAAATATCCTTATAAGCAGGTCATTGAAATTCTCGAGCCTGCAGTCAATTCGTTGAATAAAGTCGAAGTGCGCCAGCAGGATTGGTTGAGAGTCCAGTTGGAGTACTCGATTGCGAAGCACAAAAAGGCCGAAGAAGTTAAGGCTGCTGGTGGTCCGCGGGCAACGAGTGATTCAAACCGAATCGACCGGGCGGCGGCTAAAGTACTTCGCAATGTAGCCCGTGTCGCAAGCCCCTATCGTGACCGTGCGAAAGAGTTACTTGCGGAATGGAATGTCAATTTCTCCGAAGTTGCTGAAGGAGAGGCAGGCCCTCCCGGCTCATTTGATGACGCTCGGCAAAAGGGAAAAGACTTTGTGACAGACCTTGAGTCCTTCGTGGGCGAAGCGAGTTCAGCTCGCAAGAAAGCAGCTGCTGCTGAGGGAATCGCAAAGGTCGAGCTGGAGGCGAAATACAAGGAGGCTGCTGAGGCTGCGTTGCAGCAAAGCGCTGAGGCGCTTGGGATGTTTGATCTGGCGTTGCAGTTGTCTGACAAATCCACGTTGCGAGCTGACATCAATAATGTGCGTTATCTCCAGTGCTATTGTTACTTTGCGACTGAGCGGTACATCGAATCCGCGTTGATTGGCGAGTTCCTGCTCAAGAAGTATCCGAATGTCGATGGTACGCGATCGGCGATGACATTGTTGATTCAAAGCTATTCGATCTTGCTGGATCGAGCTGCTGAAAGCGACAAGGAGTTTGAGCGATCAAGGCTAAACGCCGCGTGTGATGCTGTTTTGCGACGTTGGCCAGGGACAACCGAAGCCGGGGTCGCTGCCAGTACCATGACTCGGTTAGCGCTGAACGATAAGAATTTCGACATCGCGCGGAAATATTTCAGTCAGATTCCTAAGGATGCGGTGTACCAACCGATCATGAGCATCAAATTAGGGCAACGGCTCTGGTTTGACTATAAAGCCAGGGCAAGAGTGGCAGGGGCAGATCCACAGCAGCTTAAATTGCTCATGGACGAAGCCACGCTATTGATGGCGGACGGGGTTAATCAAACGTTGTTCGATGAGCTTAATTATGAAGTTGCCTTGGGAGCTTTGTTGCTGGTCGATGCGAGATTGAAGTCAGGAGAGGTTGATAAAGCGATTGATCGTCTTGAGTCTAAAGAGATTGCACCGTTGGATCTTTTAAAGCAGCAGCACCCTTCGATTACTGGAACGGAGACTGGTGAGATTTATCGCCGTGAGGTTTATAAAACAGCGATTAAGGCATATCTTGCGGCGATGAAAGAGGCGGACGATCAGCAACAGTGGATTGACAAATCCCGTGGTATAATTGATGCAATGAAAGCTGACATCAAGGGGAGTAATGATCCGAAAGATGCGGCACGAGTTGCGGCGATTTACCAGCTAATAGCGATCCAGCTCAAAGAACAGTTTCAGTTACTGAAAGAACCTGAAAAGAAGCTGAAATTCGCTAATTCACTGTCAGGTTTCTTGAGCGGCATTCAATCCGAATCGAATGATTCTAAAACTATCTTGTGGGCCGGTTCTACCCTGCTTTCGGTTGCAGATTCATTGGCACAATCAGGATTAGATGATTCGTCGAAAGCGATGGCCAAAGAGGCGCAGGTCGCGCTGACCCGGGCTCAGGAAATGGGTTTTGCCGGCGATCCAAAGGAAGCAGTCATGGTCGCTGAGTTGAAGCGTCAGCGAGCACTTGCCTCTCGGCGAAGTGGTAACTTTGAATCCGCAATGAATGAGTTTTTAGAAATACTAAAAGCGTCTCCGAACTCGTTGAATGTCCAAATTGATTCGGCTGAGACGTTGCAAATGTGGGCCAAGGTTGGGAAGAATCAAAAGCGATACATTGAGGCAGTCAAAGGGCGAGATCCTTACAAGAACCCCAAGACAAAGCGGACTCAAAAGCGTATTTGGGGATGGGAGAAGCTTGCTTTGGCGACGCGTAGTAACGAGAAGTTCCGCAGCACTTTTTACAACGCCCTTTATCATGTTGTCGAATGTCGACTTGAGTACGGGATCCTTGCCGGAAATCAATCCGCTATTAAGGCTGCGGGCAGCGAGATTGCCAAGGAAAAAAAACGAGATCCTACCTTTAGCGGTAACGAGATGTGGAAGCAAAAGTTTTCTGAACTGGAAGCAAGAGTACAGCAGAACATCAACTAATGTTTTTGAAGAGTGCCCTGCGGTTTCCGTGGGTGAAAAGAACGATAAGAAATTCGAGGTCAGAGTTTTTCAATGAAGCAAATTAAAAAGACGATCGTTGGTCGAATTAAATTGATCCTTGTGGTCTTCCTGTTTGTGGGGGCCGTAAACATTGCTGATAGTCAACGACTATCAGCTCAAGATGGCGTTTATCAATTTAAAGCGTCTGGTGGCAATTCAAAAACTAGTGGGAAGATTGAAGGGATATCGCCCGATGGTGTGACCATTGCCGGTAAACTCGTGCCGGCGAGCAAAATCGATCGGGTTTCGTTTTCAAGGGAACCTAGCGATATTAATCGAGCCAGAGATCAAATGGAAACCGGACGATTTTCCGATGCAATTGAGTCGCTGGGGAAAATTGATGCGACGAAGGTGACGCCGCAAATGAAGGCTGAGGTCGACTTTATCCGAGCTTTTTCAATGGCCCAAAACTCACTTCGCGGCGGCGGCACTACGCCTCAAGAAGCGGGGGGAGTGGTGGCTACGTTTATCAGCGAGCATCCGACGAGTTGGCATCTTTACCCGGCAATCGAGCAACTGGGGAAATTGTATTTTGCAATTGATCGAACTGATTTAGCGATGGGACAGTTTGCCAAACTAAGTCAATCCTCGTGGCCGAAGTATCAGCTGAATGGCACGCTTCAGTTGGGAATGTTAACAATCGACAACGCCGCCGATGCAAACAGGGCGTTCGATACGATTCTCAATAACAACTCCAATGACGACGTGACGCAACTTTACAAATTGCTTGCCAAGTGCGAGAAGGCGCGTGTTGCAGGAATGGGGGGGGATCCCGCCGGCAGTCTTTCTGAACTTAACAAAATGATTGCGACGGAGAACTCAGATAACAAACTCTTGTTTGCCCATCTTTACAATGCTTTAGGTGCTGTCCATCAAAAGAATTCGAATTGGAAAGAGGCGAGGACAGCCTATCTTCACACGGATCTACTGTTTGCAACCGAGTCCGAGCTACATGCAGAGGCTTTGTTTCATTTGTCTAAGATTTGGGCTCAATTGGATGAAACCGATCGAGCGGCAACGGCGCGAGACACACTTAAGTCTCGATATCGAAACTCTTATTGGGCGGGAAAATTATAAAGCCCTAATTGGCGAGGGCTTGGCTCATTTTGTGTGATATACTTAGCACAACTGAGTTACCACATCAGACCTTTCATTGACATGATTTTTGGAGATAGGACGCTATGCAGTTTATTAAGGGGTCGAAAGCCAGTCGTGGTGTCCTAGCTTGGATGCCTCAGGTACTACTTTTTTCGATCGTATTTTCGGTATTCGCGTTTCAACCGCTATTGTCCGTTTCGTCGTCACAGGTGTTTGCTCAGGACGTAGCTCAACCAGCCGCTGACGCTCCTGAAGCGGCTGCTGCCAAACCGGCACCAACAGAGGAATCGCTCCTAGGTTGGTTAACGGATTCGTTAGGTTGGACCTACATTCTTGTCTTCCTTTCATTATCGTTCATTTTGGTCGCCTTGTTCATTATGAACTTGCTGTCGGCAAGACGAGAGTATGTTTGTCCTCAACATTTAATTGACGGGTTTGAAGCACATCTCGAAGAGAAGCAATATCAAGAAGCCTATGAGTTAGCCAAAACGGACGAATCGTTTCTTGGGAACGTTCTCTCGGCTGGACTGGCAAAGCTTTCAAGTAGTTACTCGGCTTCGGTTGCAGCAATGCAAGAAGTTGGGGCCGATGAAAACATGAAACTGGATCACCGTTTGAGTTATCTAGCCTTGATCGGAACGATTAGCCCCATGATTGGTCTTTTCGGAACGGTTCATGGAATGATTAACTCGTTTTATGTGATTGCCAATGGTGGCGGCACACCCGATCCGAACAAGCTGGCCGAAGGTATCTCAACTGCTTTGTTGACGACCTTGATTGGATTGGCGATCGCGATTCCGGCGATTGCTGCCTACAATATTCTGCGAAACAGAGTTCAGCGACTTGTGCTCGAAGTTGGGATCACAAGTGAAAATTTGATGGGTCGATTCGAAAAAGTTGGAAAGAAAAAAGACTAGTCTGATTCCTTTTCTGTTTTTTTGGTGGTGCCATGAGATTATTTAAGAAAAAAAGTACTGAGATTCTTGAAGGCGATTTAACGCCCATGATCGATATGACTTTTCAGTTGATCGCATTTTTCATGCTTCTGATTAACTTTTCGGAAGTGGATCGAGCTGAAGAGATCCTACTGCCGAGCAGTGTCCTTGCTGTTCCGCCAGTCGTTCGCCCGGACTACCAAATTATTTTGAATTTGGAGCCAAATGGCGTAGTGGTTTTCGAGGGGCAAAAGAACGGGATTGATTTGCTGAACCCGTTGTTGTCACGCCAGGTTGACGCGGCTGCACGAGAAGGCATTCGCGACCCTGCTGACATTGCCGTGATCATTCGTTCGCATGAAGATACTCCGACAGGAGTCGTCCAAGAGTTGATGGCAAAGTGTCAGGAATCTGAGCTGCAGAGCTTTAGTCTCCGCGTCAAAAATCAAAAGTAAACCTATAGAGTACGTCCATGCAGATGTCAATTTCGGAACCGGAAGAAATCAAAATCAACATGACCGCGATGATTGATATCGTGTTCCAGTTGCTTGTTTTCTTTATCATGACATTCAAAGTCGTGGCGATGGAAGGCGACTTTAACATCAAGATGCCACTCGCCTCTGAATCCGCTGATTCGCTCGACGAAGAGTTGCCCGATCTAATTACGGTTCGACTTGAAGCCGGGGAAAATGGAAACATTTCGAGCATCATTGTGGATGACAGCGAAACGCTCCGCGAAGCAACGATGTTTCCAGATCTGACGAACATCGTTGAAGAACGGTTGGCAGCTGAAGGGAATCCCGAACAGGACTCGGAAACAGAAGTTGAGTTCGATATCGATTACAATTTGAAGTATTTGTATACGGTTAAGGCGATCGGAGCGGTTTCTGGTAGAGCATTGCCAGACGGTAAGATGAAAACATTGATCAAGAAAGTCAAATTCAAAGACGTCGGGAATTGATTTTGAGCCTGAGTCGGCCGATTCCCTCTGCTGTCTCGGCTGGTTTCGCGATTATGTCGTTTGGGTAGCCTATACCACCGCAAAATCGCTCTTTTTTATTCCATTCCGATGTTTGTCAGAAGCAAAGCCGAAAATACCATTAGGTGTTTTCGGCTTTGTTTTTGTTTGTGAAATGAAAAAACTAAAAAAGGGTAAACTTCGACGATTGATCAAGGCGACAGACCCGGATGTCAATGCCACGGTCCGTCACGCGGAAGCGTTTACGGTTTACCTGAGAACCGAATGCCATTTGGCGGAAAATACAGTAGCGGCGTATTCAAGGGATATGCGGCGATTCATTGGATGGCTTGAAGACCGCAAGGTAGCTGATTTGACGATCACGGAGCTATCTGATTTTGTGGGTTTCTTGAATAGCCAGCAATTGGCACCGGCTTCGATTGCGAGACACATCGTAACGGTCAAGATGTTCTTTCGTTACCTCCAACTCGAAGGCTTGTTGATTGATAACAAAGTCGAGTTATTGGGCAGTCAGAAATTATGGCACCGGGTTCCGTCTGTTTTAGCACCGAGGGAAGTTGAGCGATTTCTGAATGGGCCACGACGAATCGAAATTTATTATTTCCGTGATCGTGCGTTGTTGGAAATGTTGTATGCCACAGGTTGCCGAGCTTCGGAAGTTTCCAATTTGCGACTCCGTGATTTACATCTTGAGGAGCGGTACTGTAAGTGTGAGGGAAAGGGCAACAAGCAGCGGATGGTGCCCCTCGGAGATGCTGCAATCGAGGCGGTAACCGATTATCTTGAGAGGCAACGGCCACGTTTGGAAGCTGTTCGGTCTAATGAAGTGGATTGGTTGTTTCTTTCGCGAGGGGGCCGTCGCTTGAGGCGGGAGGCTATCTGGGAATTGGTCAAGAAATACGCGTTGATCGCGGACGTTTCTGTTTCCATTAGCCCCCACACGTTGAGGCATAGTTTCGCGACACACCTCCTCGCGGGGGGCGCAGATTTGCGACAGGTTCAAGAAATGCTGGGGCATGCGAGTATTGCGACAACGCAGATTTACACGCACGTCGATCAGTCGCGACTGAAAAAAGTGCATCAGCAGTACCATCCACGCGCCTGAGTGTGTTCGGTGCTGGGGGCTAACGAAGGCGTCTGAGAGTCGTTGAGTTGGCGACGTGATTCAGCATTCGGGTTAATTGCTGCTTCGAGTGGCTACGACAATTCGGTCATGGCCGCTGTAATCTTTTATCACTCGCACGTCTGAATAGGCTGGGTTGTTTCGTACGAAATCAACACAGCGATCCATGATGATCGGGCTGGTCTCAAACATCAATGCGCCATCGGGGAGCAAGAACTGTGCGGCGTCGTTGACTAGCCTTTGGATGATCTCGGTTCCATGGTCTCCAGAAAATAGTGCAATGTCCGGTTCATGGTTTTTGACTTGATCGTCCACTGTGGATAATTCGAGTTGGCCGATATAGGGCGGGTTGCTGACAATCAAGTGGACTGGGCTGCTGCCCTGCGGCAACGCATCTAGGAGATCGCCTGTGAAGAAGTGTATTTTGGAATCGACAGCGTGAAGGGCCGCGTTGGATTTCGCAATTTCGAGTGCGGGTTCGGAGATATCAGTTGCAGCAATTTTGCAATTCTCGATTAGAGTTGCCAACGTAACGGCGATGCACCCACTGCCGGTTCCTACGTCGATGATGCGAATGGGATCGCTCTCTAAGTTCTTTGTGAATTCCACAGCGGCGACAACCAGATGTTCGGTTTCCGGTCTCGGAATAAGGACATTGGAGTCGACTTGAAAGCGAAGGGAGTAGAACTCGCGGTGCCCGGCAAGATAAGCAACCGGTTCTCCGGCTGCCCGTCGTTTAACCCAGGCGCGAAATTCAGTCAATTGTTCAGCAGGAGGTTGTTCGTCGAACCTGGTATAGAGCTCAATTCGCTGGCAGTCCAAGGCTTCGGCCAGTAGAACTTCAGCTTCTAGGCGTGCATTTCCAATCGTCGATTTTGAGAAAAAATCGGTCGTCCAGTCTAATAACTGTTTAATGTTCCACGTTTGTTCAGGTGTTTCGGGCATGCGTATTTCATTTAAAAATCTAATTGCCGTTGCGACAGTTCGGCGTCCGCAATTATTCCAAGGACATCGACGATCGTAGGGTTTGTCGATCGTGATCGATCAACGCATCCGTCAAGTATTGGACGGAACCTGAGATGATCTGATCAAGTTTGTAGAGTGTTAAATTGATCCGATGGTCGCTGACTCTGTTTTCGGGGAAGTTGTAAGTGCGAATCCGCTGGCTACGATCTCCAGAACCGACAAGACTTTTACGTTGATCGGCTCGTTGTTGGTTTTCCTGTTGCTGGAGATGGTCGTATAGCTTCGACTTTAAAATTCGCATTCCCTTGGCAAGGTTTTTGTGTTGAGAACGTTCTTCAAAACACTTGACGACGACACCAGTCTCGTGGTGCGTGATTCTGACCGCGGAGGCGGTTTTGTTGACGTGCTGGCCGCCAGGTCCGCTACTCGCAGCGTATCTTTCTACCGTGTAATCTTCTGGCTTTAATTCGATTTCAACATCTTCGGGTTCGGGAAGCACAGCGACGGTAGCAGCTGAGGTGTGAACACGTCCTTTTGTTTCTGTGTCAGGTACGCGTTGAACACGATGGCCACCACTCTCATACTGAAGTTCTCGATAACACCCCTCCCCTTCAATGGAGATGGTAACTTCTTTGAAGCCTCCCAATTCGGTGGTACTCGATTCAAGGGCGGAAAATTTCCAGCCCTTCACTTCGCAATGCTTGCTGTACATCTCGTAAAGATTGCGAGCGAATAAGGCAGCCTCGTCTCCGCCAGTTCCGGCTCGGATTTCCATCACGCAACGAGAGCGGTTGGCATCCTCACCGCCAATTGTCATTTCTAACAATTCATCCCAGTAGGTTTCGCGAGTCGCTAGTGTGGTCTTGAGTTCTTCTTCAGCCATTTCTCGTTCTTCGAGGTCGCTAGAATTTGCCATCTCCCGGAGTTCTTCAATCTCGTTAAGGAGATCTGTGAAGCGGCGATATCTCGTTGCGAGTTTCGCGAGTGATCCATGTTCGCGGGCCACGGCAGCCATCCTGGAGGAATTGGATTGGACTTCCGGATCGCTCAGTTGTTGTTCGAGTTCTTCAAATCGCTTTAGTTTCTCATCGAGCATTTCGCGCATTTTGTTTGCCTTGTTAGAAGGTGCATTGCGAAATCGAGGTGGTCGGTTCGCAGTGCAAGGGGGTTGGGTCAACGACGGTGCAACTTGCTCGCTGGCTAAGACTCGAACAGCGATTCAACAGCAGTGGCGGATGAACGACGAATGGATTTGGATTTGTTGCGTGGCATATTTCTGACCGTTTAAGACAGTAAAAATATATCAATCGGGAAAAATAAGAACAAGCCGAGGGGGGGAGATTGGTCCTGTCGTAGAAAATCACAGCTCCGGTGTTTCGTTTTTCCTAAGTCTTTCTGCAAATACGGCATCTACGATCAATTGTAAGGAGTGGTACATCACAATGGGGATGATGTTGAATCCTAGATTGACCGCCGTGGAGAGCCCGATCATGAGTGTCTTTTGGCTACCTGAGAAGCCTATCGCAATTTGTTTTGGGCGGGGAAGTCCGATTGTTTTGGCCGTGAAAATACCCAGCCAGAAAACGGTTACGTGGACGGAAACCAGGATGACCGCAGTTGTCAAAAGGTTATAAATCGAAATTGGCGAATCGGTTTGATTTTCAAATCGAAGCCCCATTTTTACCGCTCCGAGAAAAACCATTGCGAGAACGCCAATGAGTGCAAGTCTGCTCAGTAAGGGTTTTGCCTGGGTGGCCCAGGCGGCTGATGAGCGATGGCGGCGGGCAACCTGTGCCAGAGCGATTGGAACCACAACGTAAAAAAACAATTTATAAATGGTGCCTACGAGTTGAGTCGAATCAATTTGATCGCCGGTCTGCAAGAAGATCCAGAATGGCATCACGAAGAAACAGGTTGCATTGGTGAAGATGGTAACCATCACGGCAACGCTGTCGTCTCCGCCGGCCGCACGCGTGAGAACGGCTGCCGACGCGAGCGTGCTTGGAGTGGCAGCGGTAATGATGATACCGGGGCCCAGTTCGGTTCCAGCCAGTGCCGCCAGGGGCCAGACCAGTAACGGAATTAGAATCAAATTGAATGCAGCTCCCAGTAACGGTGCGGCGGGACGCACTAACGACTGCTGCAGTTTTCCAAATTCCAAGGGCCAGGCCATCAAAAACATGGTTGCTGAGACAACTGACCACTTTAGCCATTCGATCTCTGCAAGCGTTTCAAAAGGGGGGGCAAACTGAAACCCCATCGCCATTAGTAGAAGAAGGGAAGCTAAAAACCAATGTTTTTGAATAAACTGCATGGATAGGTCGGTGTAGATGTTGGTGACAGCGGTTCTATTCGAACGATTGTAATCCCTGCTGCCAACCACACTTGATTGGTTTAGAATAGAAGCGGCTCGGGAATCGTGAGATTCGAGCGATATTTTCTCCCTCCTCAGAAACGCAAACAAGATCATGCTTCGATACTGGACTGCCGGCGAATCCCACGGAAAGTGCCTTTTGGCGTTAATTGATGGATTTCCTGCTGGATTTGAGATAGACACCGACAAAATCGATGAATTGCTGGTCATGAGACAGGGCGGCTATGGACGTGGTAAACGTCAGACTCTTGAGCAGGATCATGTCGATGTTCTTACCGGTGTCTGGAATAACGTAACCCTTGGGGCGCCGATCACGCTTAAGGTGCCTAACAATGATTACAAGCTGGAGCGGCTCAAGGAATTACCCCGCCCCCGTCCCGGGCATGGTGATTTGAGTGGTTCGCTAAAGTACTTGAGTTCGATGAGGGGGATTTTGGAGCGGGCGAGTGCGAGGGAAACCTGCGTTCGTGTTGCTGCGGGAGCCCTGTGTCAGCAGCTATTGGAGTCTTTTGGAATTCAAACACTCGGCTATGTCGTGCAGCTTGGCGGGCTGAAAATTCCAGCGAAAGAAGGAACCCTTGCTCAGAGAAAAGCCTGGCGGAATGAGAGTGAGATTTATTCGCTCAATCCCGATCTCGATGGTGAGGCCAAGTCTTTGGTTGATGAAACAAAAAAAGCGGGTGACACCCTTGGGGGGATCATCGAAGTCGTGGTTGAGGGATTACCGTTTGGGCTTGGTACCCATGCCCAGTGGGATCGAAAACTCGATGGGAAACTGGCCCAGGCAGTGATGGCCGTTCAGGCAATCAAAGGCGTTGAAATTGGGATGGGATTTGAGGCGGCTGGGTTACCCGGCAGCCAAGTCCATGATGGAATTCAATACGAGTCGAGTGAGAAATCGAGTGCAAATTTGGGGTATGTTAGGCCGACTAATAATGCTGGAGGACTGGAGGCGGGAATGACCAATGGTCAACCGTTGGTCATTCGGGCTGCTAAAAAACCGATTAGCACGCTGCAAACGCCACTTGAGTCCATCAATATGGAAACCAAGGAACCGAGCAAGGCGAGCTATGAGCGAAGCGACGTCTGTGCTTTGTCTGCAGCCAGTATCATTATTGAGAGCGTGGTTGCATTTGAGATCGCGGCGGCAATGGTGGACAAGTTCGGAGGTGATAGCATTCAGGAAATGAAGGCGAGATGGGACCTTTTTCATGAAATGGCTGGGGAAAAGTGACAAATCGTTATTGGTGTTTTCAGTGAAAAACATCAAGATTATGAAGACAGAGGCGGCCGACTTTCGGTGGGGGCCGGTTCCTGTTTTACGGTCGCGGTCGATCGGATCGTTTTTCACGTAGGCCGTCATCAATCAACTATCAATTAGCTGGCAAGGAAGTCAGGAAAATGAGCGACAATCAGCGAAGAGCTGCGTGCCGAATTCTGTTCCTGATTCTATGCGCGTTCCCCACTGCCTCCGTCGGCTATTGGATTTTTCACCCGCAAACTGCAGTGACGTGGGAGCGTGAGATACAAGCCAATTTAGGCTTGACGACACGGATTGATTCTGTCGAAACGCCCGGTCCGTACACGGTCATTTTGAGAGGCGTAGAGTTTCTGAATGTTGACGGTGAGCCGATTTTGGAAACCGTTGAAGCGAGGGTCGAATTCGGCAAACAATTTGATCGTGTGGTGATTCCGAATAAAGTGACGGGAGTTTCTGACAAGGGAATCGCATTGTTCATTGAAAATGTTCGTCAGAATATCGTCCGAAAACGCTCAATTGAGAAACGGTTGTTAATTGAATTTGAACAGGACCTTGTGATCAAGAAACAATTAGCGGTCGAGGCGGATCGGTTGTTTGCGAGAACAAGCTCATTTCAACTGAATCCCTCCGTCCGATTGGGAGAGCAAATCGTGCTATCGGATTTTCGGATTGAATTTGGTAAGTCAGATACGACCAGTCCTGAAGCTTTCGCGGCAGCAACTTTTAAGATTGGAAATGAAGGGGAAGTCCGCGGGAACGGCAAGTTCGTCGAGTTGGAAATCAATCGAAAAGATGCGGACGGCCTTGGCTTTAATTTGAATACCAACGGCTTGGCTATTCCCTGCTGGTTGTTGAAAAATAGTTTTGTCGATCTTCCGGCGACCCTTGGTCCCGACGCTCTATTTAAAGGTGAAGTTCTTTCTCAACCCCAGGCGAGCATTTCAAATGTGTCGCTGCGAGGATGGTTTGAGCAAGTTAGTTTGGCGGCATCGGTGTCGCAGGGGAGCGTTGAGTCGGCTATGGTTCAGTTGGTCGAGTGTGAATTCGAAGGAGGCCTTTTGTCTCGCTGGCAAGCTAATCTTTACCCCAACTCTGAATCTGCTCCACGTCCGATCGACGGTGAGTACTTGTTCACCTACACCCGCAATCTGGATATTGCGGGCGCGATCAATAAGGCATGGAGCGATTACTCTACTGACCTTGAGCAGTGAGCGCGAAACTTCAAAGGGTTAGGATGGGTGCTTAGCCAAGGATTTTCTTGTCGGCAGCTTCCCGGGCGTAACTCATCCAGAATTTTACTGGAATGAAAACGAAGGCCGCAACGACGACGTGTGCGATCGCAACCATGATGATTTTCTGAATGGTGTTATCTTCCGTCCCCGCATACGCGTGTAATCCGACTCCCATCGAATTGACGCCTTTCCAGGACCAAAGAACAATCACATTGCCAAGTACCGCCAGCGCAGCGATCCCACGATCCTTTACGAGGCCGCCCCAGCGAGCATGAAGAACAACGGCATTCCACAGCACGATCATCAGTGCGCCATTTTCTTTCGGGTCCCAGCCCCAGAATCTTCCCCACGAATCGTCACCCCAGAGGCCACCTAAAACGGTGCCAAAAAAGCTGCAAAACAGGCCAAAACAAACAATCCCGTAAATCAAATTGACGAAGGAACGACGTCTCTGAACCGTTGCGAATGCGGGCGTTACCAGTAATCCAATCAAGTAGGCGAATCCGAGCAAGCCCGCCGCAAACGTCGCGCTGTATCCAAGTGAAATGCAGATCACATGAGTGGAAAGCCAGAATTGAGTATCCAGAACTGCGACCATCACAGTAAACGTATCACCATCCACAATGGTCATTGTCCAAGCCCAAATTAAAGCGAGTAATGCACCGAGTGAGGCGACGACATTTCCGATTCCCAGTTTCGTGATCCGTTCAACGATCAACATGAGTACGACCAATCCCATCGAAACAAATAGAGCCGATGAATAGAGGTTGGTAACCGGAGGGCGACCGGAGATGATTACACGGAAAACTAAGCCCGTTATTTGCCATCCCAGTCCTAAGATAATTAACGAACTCGATACGCGATTCCAGAGTTGGTGCAGACCAATCCAGCCAAAGCAAGCAGTGATAAATGCGAGCAGGTAGATTGCTGTGGCAAAGTAAAACGGTGAATAACTATTGTAAATCTTCTCAACGCTAAATTTCCGACTGCTAAAACCGGTTGGCTGCGTTGCTTCAATTTCCGCCAAATAGTCTTCCACCACCGTGTTGAACGTTGCTGAGTCCTGAGCGAGATAGGCTGGGCGAAGTTTCGACAAAAGTTCGAAGAACTTGTTTTCGTCTGGTTCGATCTCTGCATTGCCGTTGTTAAGTGCCAAAATCTTACCGGCCAGATCTTTCTCTGCGAAGGCGACGTTTTGGGCAAGGATCGAGTCGATTAATGGATTGTCATTGTTTTCAATCGACTTTCGAATAGCCTCGGGGATCTGATCCCAATTGTCCATAAGCGACTTTGCAATTTGCTCTTTATCGGTCGTTCCAAAAGCTGCTCCCAGTTGCTGGCGAATGATGGGATCTTCCAGTAAGAAACCGATATTAGCGGCACGAATGACGCGAGGCTTAATGATGGGAACGATCTCTAGTGCCACAATGGCTTTGCCCAGTTCCGTCGTGGTCTTGCAATCAAGTTTCACGGCGAGGTCAGCTAACCATGCCCTCGTTCGACTGGAATAGAAGGACGTCCACGGAAGATCGGGATCGGATGTGGGGATCAGAAGAGGTATCAAGGGTGACTCAATGTTCCGGTCTGCTAATTCAAGCCCTTCAAGGATGGTGAGTTCATTTAGATCGCGGGTGCCCACTGGTCCAAGCATCAGTTTCAGGCCGTAAACTTGTTGCAAGGCATCCCGGACACTCAAGAGTCGTTTTTGGAAGACAGTCCAATCTTCATCTCTCGCTTCACGATTGGGCAAAAGTTTCCTGAGTTCGCTTTCTGCAGCCAGTATTTCTTCAAGCGTGTATTTGAACTTTCTTGCTCTTGATTCGGCTAAAGTTGATGGAAGACTGAGGGCGTTGATGATGCTTAAATCCTCGATTCGAAAAACCCGATACTGCTCGAATCCATCTGCCTCAAACAGGTTGTCTGCCAGCCAGCGAATTGCCGGTTGGTTTTCATTTTTACCGTCGGAGACCGTTTCCCGTTTACTCAATTGTCTTGCCGTGTTTCGAGCGAAAGAATCGAGAGGTTGAACCCGGCCGTTAATCGTGATTGGAATTTCGCCGAACCGGTCGAGTTTCATCTCTTCCACAACAGCCTTTTTAGAGTCGGAAGCTCCCTCCTTGAGGGTCCAGCCAGCCATCAATAGGCAAAACGCAATGGGGATCACCCATTTTCGTTTCCCTGTGTTATAGGCTGCGAAGCGACCAGCACCGCTTTCGGTGGAAGCCATGCCGTTTGTGAGCTCCGGGGATTTGGTCGACCTCGGTGATTTTCGACTTTTTTCTAGAAACCCAAGGAGCGAACTACCGAACTGAGCCATCAACCCAACGACTGAGAACATGCAGCAAACGTAGGGGATCATCCAGCCTTTGTTTTTCACAATCTGCAGGACGGAGATTTGGTCGCCGTTAGGAAGTGCACTCATTGAACTTTGGTAAAAAGTTTCGCCGGAGTAACGGAGCGGGTTGTTCATCCAGATGAGTTGCTCACTCGTAACTCCTGATTCGAAATCTTCCAGTTGGATCTCCGATCCGAAAAATCGAGGCGTATTTGTCCCGATATAGTTCTCACGTTGAGCGTCGTCGAGGGTGATCGCGTACGGCTTGTACTCAGTTTTGAAACGCAACGCTATTTGATAAGTTTTGTCGCCTACGGTCACTGAGTTGTCCCGACTCGGCTCTAGAAGTTGGGTAATCAAATAGGTGCCGAGTGATTTGCCATCTTTCAATAACTCAATGTAAGCGGAGGCGAAATCGACCGACTGGTCGGTATCGGTTCCTGTTGAAATGGGGATTGGTGTTGCTGCCCATTCCAAGCCGATCCCCGCATTACTGACTGGATCGGCGGTATTGATTCTGGTGATGTCGGAGTTTGGAATGTATTGAAGGCACTTCACGTCAAACGGGAGTTCTTCGGAAACGATTAAATTCTGCTTCTCCAGTAACTTTCCAGGAATGGCGACGATACTATCGAACTCGGGATCTGAGACATCAATAATGGCCATCTCGGTTGCCCGGATGTCCAACGCATGGCTCATCGTCTGTCCCTCGGTGATCGACATTCGCTGTTCTTCATTCGTTGTCGTGACGTAGATTTCATTGAGCATCAAGCCGGCAACGCCAAGGTGAAGAAGGACAATCCCGGCCTTGCGGCGAAATAGGATGACACAAGCGGCGTAAGCTACCAAGGAAGCGACAGTGGCTTGGATGAGTTGCCATAAAATACGCATGGCAGAATCGCCGATGAACGCATCCTCACCCAGTAACATCGTACCCCCAAAAACGGCGATTAACGTGGCGGCAGAAATGCCCAATAAAATCCGCTCAAGCTTGCGACCTTTTCCCATCGTGACGCAGGCGTAAACGCACCCAAGTCCGAGCAGCAGCACTCCCATTTGCATCGTGATCCAAAGTTGTTGCCAAGAAAGCGGCGGACTGTTTTGCAGGCCATTGCCACCCTGCCCGCTGAAAATAATAGCCCAGGTCAAGAATATTGCGAAAGCCGTCGCCAGGATTCCAATCAGCAATTGCTTCCCTTTGGCCTGAAGGCGGAATCGAAGAATGTGTGCTGCGGAGAGATTCATCAGCATCAGGACAAGCACGGTCAGTCCACTGGGAAGGTAAAAGCTGCCGGGGATGTTTTGATGATCTGGGAACCAGCGAGGCACGAAGAATGTTTGGAAGGGGACATCGACGAAAAGGTTGTTGAAGTGTTTCATCTTAACGATGTAAACGTCACTCCGCGTCTGATCCAAAGTTGCCACAAACGTGATAAAGACAGCGAGAACCAACAGAAACACGGTCAGCTTCAATGATGCCAGCGGCATAATGACAGCCTTGGCGATGTCAATGAAAGAGATCGATTTGTTGGTGGCGGATGCCTTACTGCTGACGGAATTCGTAGCCATGGGGACGCTCTATTTCTGATTCAGGTTTGAAAGCTGAATTTAAAAAATTACTTTAACTTTAAGGTTTTGAGAAACGACTTAAATGAGTCGCGGTTTGCATCAACTAAGTTTTTGTCGCCGGATAATTTAAGGAACCACGCCGAGTCTCCGAGTTTGACCATCGCAGCGATGGTGCCATCGTCCGAATCAGAGTTCATGTCGATAAGGTCAACAATCTTTCCTGCGACGCCGTCCACGCTGATGTCTGCGACTCGGTCACTGAGTTCGGATTCGGAGAGTGCGCCGAGGCCAACTTGTTGCTGCCAACGCAGTACATTGGGTTCCCATGTGTTAGCCGATGCCGGCATTTCGATAACGGAGATTTGCGCCTTTTTGCCATCGGCCTCTTTGAGAAGCCTGACCTTTACCATTGAATTAGTCGGTCCAGCGTCCCAACCTGCGGGAGTTTCAAATTTAACGTTTTGAGCGGGAGGTTGTGCTGTAGGCGGCGAAGGCTGCCGCGGTGGTCGTGCACCTCCAGCAAACGGAGGAGTCATTTTTCCCGAACCGCGTCCCGTTCTATCGAACAAGAGAAAATTGGATTTTTCATTTTTAATAGGCTCGATTGTCGCATCCAAACTCTCAGAGTTGGTTGGCGGAAGTCCAATTTGGCCAAGCCAGCGGTTGGCGTTGAGAAGTAGATCCTGATTGGGGCCTAGACTTGAGATCGACATTTCCAGCGGGGGCGAAAAGGAACCAAGCTTGAGCGTCGCGTAACGCATGGGTTTCTCAGCACCAGAAGCCCAGTCGCTGGGCATTTCCCAAGAGGGAGTATTGCCGTCAAATGAGACTGTTTCAAAGAAGGATTTCCATGACTTTTCGGTGGCGGCAACTTGCTCTGTCGGTCCGGAAACTTTGAAGAACCACGTTGCCTCAGGGTTCTGGAAAATTGCGACAACCATTCGAGTCGATTGACTGACGCTTGCAGAGTCTGAGTTGAGAGTCGTCGTTGAGTCTTGTCGAAGCTTTGTCAGCCCCGATCGTCCTTTGGGAATCGAGCTCACGCTAATTTCGTCGTCCTGGGAGCACCCCACGGTGAGCGAAAGTAGGAAGACAGTTGAGAATCCAAGGATAATTAATCTATTCAATTTATTCACGTGATAACCGATTGTTCCTTCAGTATTTGCGAGTTGTTCACTGCCCGACGAAAGGCATTTTATGTCCAACGGAATTACTGCTGATGATTCTAAGTAAGATGTGTCAAACCAAAGTCTAATTGCTTAAAAAACCGGTTAATTCATTATTATAACCGAGTAAACGACCCTCTATATCACGAGTTTTGTAAAATGCGGTTGTGGTCAATTTGTCACACCGGCCGGCCGTGGCTGCCTAGTCTGTTCAGGTGTTCTAAGTTTCTGCTTCGCCGCCAACGAGGCCTCGGAGAGTCGCTTGTGAAGCTTCAAATTGCCCCTCCGTATCAGTGGTCTCATCCCGGTCTATTTGCCTCGTTCAAAAGCGGGCAGGATCGATGGTTTTGGTATGTGTCGATCTGTTTTATCGCATTTCATAAAAGGGAGTTTGGCGAGGCGTTTGAACTAGCTTTGAACGATTTTCAGGTGCAAGTTGTGGGATGGGTTACGTTGATTGAGTCGCAGGTAGAACCTGTCCCATGCAAATTCCAAATCCAATACGTCGATGGTCACTAGTTTCACAGAATCCACGGAAAATCACACTGTCACCGTCGGCTAGGAATTTTCGTTTCTCACCCGTCGGAAGCTCGATCGGGGTTCTTTGGCTTCCCGGTAGTGCATTTTGTTGATCGCCGTCCCAGGTAAGTTCAAGCATGCATCCTCTCGAGTCGCGGGTCAATCCACTGACAGTTCCGCTTCCCAGCATGTCTCCCGGTCGCAGATTGCAACCGTTACTGCTGTGGTGCGTCAGCATTTGAGCGAACGTCCAGTATAGATTTGTGAAACTACCACGAGTGAGGAGTTGGGGTTCAAGTCCCTGTTGCTGCATTTGCTCGGTTAAAAGAAAGACCTCAAGTTGTAGATCAATGCCTCCGAATTGCGAATTGGAGTCGCTCGCGAGGTAGTCCAGCGGACGTGGGTCTTCAGCGTCTCTCTGGAATTCGGGGCAACGGAAAGGTGCGAGTGCTTCCATGGTTACAACCCACGGAGAGATCGTGCTCGCGAATGATTTCGCGAGGAAAGGCCCGAGGGGTTGGTATTCCCATTTTTGAATGTCTCGAGCTGACCAGTCGTTGAGTAACGTTAGTCCGAACATATGAGATTCGGCATCATCGATGGAAACAGATTCGCCAAGTTGGTTCCCTTGTCCCACGAGACACCCAACCTCCAGTTCGTAGTCGAACAATTTACAGGCGTCGCGAGTCGGGGCAGCGCCGGGTTCCGCGGGAGTAAGTTGGCCAACAGGGCGGCGAACAGGTGTGCCGCTGACAACAATACTTGAGGCTCTTCCGTGGTAACCGATTGGAATATGCTTGTAATTGGGGAGCAGAGGATTGTCAGGTCGGAACATACTGCCAACGTTGGTGGCGTGATAAACCGAAGCGTAAAAGTCTGAATAGTCGCCGATGTTACAAGGCATCAAGAAATCAACGTTAGTCTGCGAGACCAAGGCAACGCTCGCAATTTTATCTGCTTCAGGGGAGCCTTCGCTGAGTAATTCAACAATTCTCGCCCGCAATTGACTTTGTTGCGCGGGGGGCAAAGCCATCAGTTGATTGAGTGTCGATTGTTGGCTGGCTGACGCAAAGTCGGGACTCAACAACCCCGCTTCGCCGCACGCTCGCAGGTTGAGGATTTGGTCGCCAATCCCAATTCCAATCGACGCAGGGTTGTCGGGAGTCTGGAATACGCAATACGGTAAATTTTGAATTGGAAAATCAGTGTCAGGTTGATTGGCGCTTTCAACCCAGGAAACCAAATCACGGGAGTGGGTTGCATTAAGGGCGTACATAAGATGTTGCTCTTTCTTGTTAGTGAGGCAAATCGGTTGGTTTTAAGCTGGGAAGAGAGACTGGTGACTCTGCCCGGGAATATCTTGAAGTTCGGTTGTAGGTTCAAGGAACGAACATGACCCGAAAGAGATTATTGATTGACTGCGTAGCGTTTTGATGCGATCGGCTTGAACCTTAAAGTCGCCCCAAAAAATTTCATTCTCGCTTGTTCCAAATAGAGTTGGTTCTGTTGCTGACAAAATCTTTGTTAGCTCGTCGATACCAAGGGCGTGTTCCCAACTCATCATGGTGGCGTAAAAGACATTTAGGAAGCCGAACATCGTTGCGGTTTGTGACTCTGGTTCATAGGTTAACCGATAGTCGTTGCGAATGGGATGATGAAGCCCCGCGGTCGCTTTAAACGCCACTCCTGCTTTGCCACAATTCCAGATGAATCTGGCCACTTCGTCGGGGGTAGGAATTAAATTAGGGGCTGTGCCACCGGTGCGGATTTTTGCATAGAGATTTTTTTTCGAAGTGTCGCTTTTAATTCGCTGAATTAAGTCGCCGGGATCTTCGCCGTGTGGGAGTTCCAGAAAGGAATGAATGCCCAAGGGGAGCCGGTCGATGGTGGCTTCCATGATTGTTAGGTCAGGTGTTTTAACCTCAATTGCATCGACTCGATCGTTGCCGACATTTTTCTGGTTGTCGGGAGCGTTGAAATTTTGAATGAGATCTATCGCCGATTCAAATTTTTGAAATCTATCTTTTGCATCGGAGCTTTCAATTGGTGGCACGAGTGCACTGATTCGCCACGGTTGAGCGGGCGACGAGTTATTGCTCAATTTGGACTGTCTGATTTCGCTGAATTCGCCGAGTCGTGAGGCGGGAATAATTAACCGGCCTAACATCGAATGTTCCGGAGAATTGACGTACTGATGATAGTTGGTAACCACAACGTCCAGAGCCAGAGATGCGGGTGGAAATAGCCCAGCATAGTCAACCGATTCGCGCATCAATTCAGACATTTGACTCATGGGGAGCTACTCGCTTCGAAAGGGAATTTGTTAGCCGAAATCGTACTATTGATGATGCTGTTGGACAACGACCGACAGCCCTTTGTCGCGACAAAACAAAGGCTAATAGCGGTTGTCGAAAACGAAGGGGGGCGTTTTTCGAATACCGCATGAAAAAACCCCCGGAATTAGCCGGGGGTCATTTGGGATGGTTCGCAAGAGCCCACGATATGGACTCAAGTTGTTTAGCCGTTTTGGCCAACTAATCCGAGGAAGAAGTTCATGACGCTTCCGTTAACGACTTCGTCATTGGGAAGTCCGAGGTTTTGAATCAGGCCATAAGCGATCATTCCGCCCGTTATTAGCAGAAAGGCAACGAGGCCAAGACTAAGAACCTGCCAGATTGTGTATGGAGCTTCAGGGAGGGCTGCAGGACCAACCGCTGCCGGCATCATGCCGCCGTCAGGGTACTGCATTCCGTTATCAAACCCACCGTCATCCACCATCATTGGTTGAGCAGGGAATGCATCGCTGTCGCCGAGACCAGTCGAAGCCGATTCTTCGGCGTAAATTTCGGAATCTTCAAGAGCAATGACTTGCGATCCACTTGAGTCATCTTCATCCATCGACGCTTCGAGAGGCGTCAAGTTGAAATCGTCTTCCTGCATCATGGTCGCTGCTTCTGAGTCGGCAGCACTATCGAGGACGATCATGTCATCGTCTTCAGGAAGTTCGAGAGAGTCAATGTCGGACCCGCCCAGTTCCAAAGGTTCGTCACCTAAGCCAATTCCACTGGCGCTGGAATCGAGCATGATTTCAGAATTTGAATCACTGTCGTCCAGAATCAGATCACTTTCTTCGAAGTCGCTATCTAACTCGGCACTCTCTTCGAACGACGTACTGTCGGCAAGCGAAAGCTCATCGGAAAACAGGTCGTCTTCGGATAGGAGTAGATCTTCTTCTTTTTCGGCTCCCAGCATCTTTCCCGTGTCCGACGGACTGTCTGCTTTTTCGGGGTCATCATCAAGAAGGTTGGCTGAATCACCTGCGCTCTTACTGCTTTCCGATGCAAGGCTGAGACTGCTGCTGCCGAAAGACAGTTCGTCATCCAAAACCTCACCACTTTCCTCAAGCTTGATCGAGCCACTTAGCTCGCTTGCTGGCAAATCGAGCTCGACGGAAGAATCCTCTTCGTAGGGAGTACCGCCTGGCTTGAGGGTGATATTTAACTCACCTGCAACTCGCTCGAGTTCTGCCTGCTTGAACTTCCAGTTCGCACCGTCTTTATATCCGAAAATTTCGTTGTTTGAACGAAGTTCAGTCAGCTGCTCAACAGTCATACCGAGCATGCTTGCGGCTTCGTCCATCGGAATAAGATTTGACATGTGGTTACAGCTCCATTAGTTGGCAATGCCAATCAATTTTTGGGGTCTATCTCTAGGTTGTATCTTGCCCAGTCTTCTTAACCGGGTTGATTTATTGTCCCAAGTATAACTTGGTAAACGGTCGGCGGTCGAATCTCATCAACCGAAACCCATAAATTTCCATATTTTTGGGTGAATCCACCGGTCAGTGGTGGAATTGGGAAACGGCACTACCTTTTAAAAGTAGATTCATGCAAATCCGAACATGAATCCCTTTGTTCTTCGGCATTGCGGATAAATAAGATTGAGAAATGATAGACTGCCGCGCTATTCGGCACAGACGGCGGATTGATTTACTCATAAGAACTGAATCATTGTGGCAGTCGATATAATCCGAAGGCTTTGTGGATTTAGCAGACTGATCTTAATCGCTGCAAGCTGACCTTTGCCCGCCCATCAACCGGTTGCGGCGGGGAGGAATTGGAAAGGGGCGTTTAGCTACTGGCGCTTCGATAACTCTTTAACGCTCGTTTAAATACCCAGCGACTTGCCATCAGGCTCCAGATGGAACCGATAATTGCGTAGGCTGCCAATCCCCATTCCCATGGTTTCCAGGGAGTCCCCAAGGGTTGGGCTAAAATGCGTGCTGGAATGTTGGAAACAACCAGAATGGGAACGACGAAAGTGAATGTCCCCCACAGTGCCATGCCGACGCCGCTTCGCTGATAAATTTCCATCGGGTAGCGATAGAAATTGGTGATGTAAAACCAAAAGTTATATAGGTTTTGGTTTCTGCCAAACCAGATGCTGGTTGAAGCGAGACAGATCATCACGCTGTACATCACGACTGCACCGCAACCAATGAAAAACAGGAATGCGGGGAGACTGAAGACTGAGAAATAGATCTCTCTTTCTTGCATCAGTTCGCTTAGTGAATGTGCGATTAACATGACTCCCAGGATGCCGTTGGGCAATTGGGACCAGTTGATCCTCGGAAAAGAAATCAAGAACTGGGTGTCAATCGGTTTGAGTAAGGCGAAATCGAGATTGCCAGTGCGAATCAACTCGCTGAACTCAGCCGCATTCGCCATGAATAGAGTCTGAATCAGACTATTGATGATCCAGATGGTGCCAAGGAATATAAAGAATTCATGCTCATGCCAACCGGAGTCTAAACCAATTTCACCGGTATGCCGGTAAATGATCTTAAATAAACCCCAGTTCATGCCAGCCCACGCCATTGATGAGAGACACTGCAAGATAAAATTCAGGCGAAACGACATGTCTCGCACCAGCGAATTTCTTGCGAAGGTCAAAAATACTTTTAGGTAAGAGGGGTGCACTGTTGATTATTGATTAATTGAAATTGATGATCGGATAATTGATGATTGGATAAGTTTGCGAATTCATTGGAAACCGTTTGGTTTAGTTTGTGATTTAACCACCGTAGCCACTGTAACGCTTGATACCGCGGTGCCACAAAATCCGGGAGAGCACAATAAAGAAAACGACCCAGCCAATCTCTGCCAACAGACCACGATACATTTCGGGGCCTTCTATTTTTCCAAGAAATACAGCCGCCGGAAAATAGGCTAGATACTTGAAGGGAAGGTACTCTACCAGTTGCCGAATGTTATACGGTTCGGCCGGTAACAATTCCAAAGGAAACATGTGACCGGAGAGTAAAAAGTTCATCAGCATATAGATGAAAGTCAGGGAGGTAACTTCTAAAAACCAAAAACCGATCAGTCCAATGCAGCACTCGAGGTAAAAACCAAGAAGAAAGGAGAGAATCAGCGAGGCGAAAAACACGGCCAGTGCATCTGGCGGCGGCCACCCTTCGATGAAAAAATCACGGCAGAGGAAAAAGACCAATGCGAACGGCAAGGTTGCAATTAGGTAATAAACCAGTTTGTGGGCGATTCGCTGCATTAATAAACAGCCCTGCATATCGACTGGCTGAATTAAAAACTTTTTGACTTCGCCATTGCGGATTTGATTAGCAATTCCACCGGTAAGCCCCGGCATACTTGAAAAAGCACGGCTGATAATGACCAGCAGGTAATAAGCAACCATATCTCCGTATTTATAGCCGGCGATATTTCCATCCGGTTCAGCCCCGGTGTTGTTAGGTTCATTGCTGGAGATGACGTCGTAAATTGCCCACCACAGGAAGATTTGCGTGAGGGTCGGGAGGAACCGCATCAGGGTTCCGAGCATAAAATCTGCGCGGTAAATCAAACGCTCGTTAATCGAGATTTTGAAAAACGTCCACCAGATTACTGCAGATTCGAGCATTCGTGCTGAGTTCAATTTAAGAGGATGGAATTTAACAAAAAGGGAAAAAACAACAGGGAATGACTGGCATTAAAACTGCCGTTCAGCGACGACTCTATCGCCGTGGAGCATGCGTCGGCCAAGTCCAGTCGGGTTTGCTATGAGTTAGGAAGTGTTTCTACCTCGCGCCGGTTTTTTTCTTCCGCTTGTGAAAATACATTTGAAATCACTTCTTCGAGAGGCGGGTCTTCGACAACGATGTCATCAACGGCGTGTTCGGACAGGATCTGGCTGAGCACCCGCCCTACCCCGTCTCGGTCCACCCGAAATTTAATCTTAGGTGCGTCGATTTCAATTAGGTTAGGGATTTTTGAAATTGCTTCGAGTGAACGGTCATCGTGAAGTTGCAGCGTGACTATTTTGTCTCCACTGAACTGATCCACAATATCTTCGAGTGAGCCGTCATGATAAATCGAGCCGTGTGCAATGATGACAACTCGCTTGCACAGTGCTTCAATGTCTTTCATGTAGTGACTGGTAAGCAAAATCGTATTATTTTGTTCCTGTTGATACGCTTTCAAAAATTCTTGAATTTTGTGTTGCGCTACGACGTCTAATCCAATGGTTGGTTCATCTAAAAAAAGAACATCTGGTTTGTGAATCAGTGCAGCGATCAATTCCATTTTCATTCGTTCGCCGAGGGACAACTCACGAACGGGACGCCCTAGTAAGCTTGTCACGTTGAGCATTTCGCACAGTTCGTCACGTGTTCGCTCGAATTCATCTTTGGGAACGCAGTAGATATGTTGGTTGAGACGGAAGGATTCCATCGCTGGCAAGTCCCACCACAACTGATTTTTTTGACCCATCACCAAAGCAAATTTGCGTCGATATTCGTTTTCTCGCTCCCAGGGGACGTGCCCTAATACCTTGACTGAGCCCTGATCGGGATTGATGACTCCGGACAGTAATTTAAGTGTTGTCGTTTTGCCCGCTCCATTGGGCCCGAGAAAAGCGACGAATTCCCCTTCTTCTACCGTGAGGTTGATATCGTTGACCGCGTGGACCTCACGGTATTCACGGTGAAAAAGACCGCGGATCGAGGCGAGCAAGCCTTCTTGTTTTTGATAGACCCGGTAGGTTTTTGATAAGTTTTTTATTTCGATGGTTGGCATGCAGGGATTATAAAACGGTTTGTCGACAACCAAAAGGCGACTAAAATCTGGTATGGATGTTTTGCATTTAGCAACGATCGGCCCCTCTGGCGTTGACGGATGGCATGCCAGGCTTGTCTAGAGGCAATATTCGCTTGTATTAAGGCATCTTTTGTTTTCTGTCTTTGAGATAATCCTGCGACTTGCTTGAGGTGCGTGGAATTGGATTGAGGTTTTCGTTTATTCTTCGGCGGGTTACATTTTTAGTGACGACACTTTACGGAAAGATAGCCAGCGTGAATCAAGACACCCTTCGAATCGGAATCGGTCACGATACGCACCGCTTGAAACCGGGCGGGCCATTGCGAATTGGTGGAATCGATGTTGAACACAGTCACTCTCTTGAGGGGCACAGCGACGCCGATGTGCTCCTCCATGCGGTCACTGATGCGATTCTCGGTGCAGCGGCGTTGGGTGACATTGGCGAGTTGTTTCCCGACACTGATCCTCAGAATAGGATGAAGGATTCGGGGGAAATGTTGAAAGCCGCATTTGCAAAAGTGGTCAGTGCTGGTTTTCAAATCAATAATCTTGATTGCATTATCTTTGCTCAGAAACCAAAGATGTCTCCCGTCAAAAGGCAAATCGCAAATCGAATCGCGGAGCTTTTGGAGATCAATGCCGATCAAGTCGGAGTCAAAGCAAAAACTGGCGAAGGGGTGGGAACCGTTGGACAACATGAAGTGATCATGGCGGAGTGTATTGTGCTTTTGCGAAAGACGGAGTAACCAATGACGGGCTCTCAAGAAACACGCGTTCTCGGAATTGATCCAGGATTGAACATCACCGGTTACGGCGTGATCTCAATTTGTGATAGAGAAATATCCGTTGTGGAGGCCGGCGTGGTTCGCAGCAAACGCACTGATAGCTTTCCGACTCGATTAAATAGTATCCACCAGGGTATCACTGATGTGATTGAACAACTCAAGCCGGACTGTGTTGGACTAGAGGACTTGTACAGTCATTACGAACGCCCCCAAACGGCTATCATTATGGGGCATGCACGGGGAGTGATCAGTTTGGCTGTCGGGCAAAACGAGTTGCCTTTGCATGGTTATGCTGCGACGCAAATAAAAAAAGTGCTTACGGGGAACGGTCGTGCTCCCAAAGTGCAGGTTCAACATGCGGTTGCACGACAATTAAATCTAAGGGAAATTCCCGAACCGGCTGACGTTGCTGATGCGTTAGCGATTGCGCTTTGTCATTACTTTTTAACATTACGCACAGCCACTCTTACTTAAAATCTAAGTTATGAAAGCGACCTCTTGATTACCAAACTAACTGGCCAACTTCTGGCGTTGCAGGAAACAACGGTTTCGATCGGCATCGAGCCCTTTGAATACGAAGTCGCCGTTCCCGATTTTACCCGCAGGCATCTTCAATTAAGTGTCGGTGAAAAGGTAAACCTCTATACGATTCAATACATTGACGGCAATCCGCAAAAAGGTGGGCGGATGACGCCTCGATTGATTGGATTCAATAGCCAAATCGAGCGTCAGTTTTTTGAGTTGTTTTGCTCAGTGCCCGGGCTCGGAGTGAAAAAAGCATTGAAGGCCATGGTTCGACCCGTCCAGGATATTGCGAAGTCGATCGAAGAACAGGATGTTAAGTCACTGACGACGCTGCCGGGGATCGGTCCAGCGATGGCTGAAAAAATAGTGGCTCAATTGCGGCGAAAAATGGCTAAGTTCGCGTTGCTGGTGCAGCAGGATCCGACGCAGCAAGCGAGTGAGGTTGAACGGAGTATCGTGGACGAGACCTTCCAGGTATTGTTGGCGCTAGGGCACGGTGAGTCGGACGCGCGAAAACTGCTCGAAGAGCCACTTGCCGGAAAGCAAAATTTCAAAGATGTCGAAGCATTGCTGCAGGCAGTCTACGAGCAAGCGAATCGGTGATTAAGGTTTGCCGGTAATGACTCGTGATTGAGTAGAACAGCGTTTGGATTTGTCAATTCAATGCGGGGCTTCGCAAACCTGCTGGTCTTTGCCAGTGTTTAAAACATCAAAAAAGCCATCGAAGAAATTCGATGGCTTTTGAAGTTTTGTTCGGTAGAACGTCATTTAAGCGTTTGCTAAGCGATTGCTAAGCGTTTGGCTTAAAATACATCCGTCAAGAAGTGGTGACCGAAGTGGTAACGTCGAGGTGACGGGTAGTAGTTGTGCCACTGCTTGTTGTAAACCGGTACTCGCATTTCAGCGGGATAGCGATGGTACAGGCTGTCAGCACTTCGGAAGTACTCATTTCCCCAGTAGTTCTGTGGGTAAGTAACATACGGGTAGTGATAAAACCGGTCCATGTTACGTGAACCTTGCTGGCCCCAACTGGCACCGTAGGCGGGTTGTTGAGCTTGTGCAGTTGACTGACCGATTACTGCGAAAGCACATACGCAAATTGCAACGGCGAATAGACGACGGATCATGGAGTTCTTCCTCCTCAATGGCACTGTCAACGAACAGTGCAAATGGACGGGTTTTGGCTGACTGAGGTTTTACGGTAAATGTGTTGTCTTGTTGAATCGAAAGCGGCTAGTCTTGCGAATCAAGAATCTGTTTCCCACGGGGTAAACCGGCTGTGAAACTGATACCAGCTAAAAAAGCTGCATTAACCGTATGTTCGACATTATCAATACATAAATGTCAGCAAGAAATGATTAGCCCGTAAAGTTTACCTAGGTTGATGCTGCCATTTTTAAAAGTCCTCCCTTTGGCGGGGAAATTGGCCCTTACAGTCTGCACTCGCGGTTAATCGACTGGCTATATATTCGACTGGGCAAATGTTCGACTGGCCAAATGTCATGGTGAGAAGAGGCAATCGCCAGATTTTTAAACACCCTAGGTACGCGAACACCCTGGGCACGCAAACACTCTGGGCACGCAAACGCGCTAGGCACGCTTTTTAGCGGAAAATGTTTTCAGGATCGCCGGTAAGAAAACCAAATCACCGAAGAGTGCCGAAGCAACAGTGATGGCGCCCATCGAAGCAAAGATACGGTGCTCTCTCGCTTCGCTGAGCATGACCGTCATAAACCCGCAGACGAGCACTAGCGTGGTCATGATCAAAGCCGTACCAACAGAGGTGAAGGCTTTCCGGATCGCTTCGGATTCATCACTGGTCTCCTTTTTTTCCTCGACGTAGCGTGTCAGAAAATGAATGGTGTCATCCACGGCAATACCCAAACAGCAGGTAAACGCGCAAACAGTAACAATTTCCAGTGCTTGCCCCGTGAGTGCTAAGTAGGTGCCTGCAACACAGAGAGGGAACAGATTCGGGAGAATGGAAATGATTCCAATTCTCAGTGATCGGTAAACACACGCAAGAATGAAGAAAATAATGATCGCTGCGGTTCCAAGACTCGTAACTAAATCGACGACGATTTGATAGATGTTCTCCCACCGCCAAATGGGTGCCCCGCCGAGACTCATTGAAAAACCGGAGTGGTTGGAGATGATTCGATTGGTACCATCTTGAATTCGTTGAAAGACTGGCCCGTAGGTAGCAATGCCTAGATCTTGAACACGAAATTTGACCTGAGCGACTCGATTTTCAGGAGTGTAGTAGCTTCTTTTTAACGACGGCGGCAAAAGGTCGAGCATGGAGATCCGCGTAGCTGGAGGGCCAGACCCGGGTAACGCCTCGAGAAGGTTGTAAATTGAGATGGGGTGTCCAATCAATTTTTCTGCTGTCAGCAATTCGTCAATTTCTTGAAGGATCTGGAATAGTTCAATGTTCTTCGCTTGTTCATCATCCTTGGAATCCCATTTGATGGTAATTGAGGCTTGGCTTAGCCCACCCATGGCGACGTCCATCTTCTGGTTGGCGATCGCCGGTTCAGTATAGGTGGGTAAGAGATCTCCCAAACGATCGTCTGGTCGCAAGGTAAGAGAAATCGAAAACAGAACCAGCGACAATATAATTCCCACTGCGCTCATTCGGCGCGGGTAACGCAGGACTATATCAACGATGCCACTGATTCGATTGATGTTGCGATCGACATACCCTTTCCCGTAACCGATGTGAATTCTTTGGCCAAGCCAAGTGGAGCAAGCTAGTGGAATTGCTAAGACGACTGAAAGAAATGCCAAACCGACGCCAAAAACGCAACAGTATCCAAAGTCGCGAACGAGTTCATGATTGGCTAAGGCTAGAGAACCAAAACCGACGGCAGTCGTAAGAGAAGTTAAAAAACAGGCGAGTCCGACTTTACGAACGCCTTCCCGGGCGGCATCCAAGCCTTTTAATCCGGTGGCTCGCTCATGTCGTATTTGAACCATGAGGTGAACGCCATCGGTAAATGCAACAAGTGCGACCAGAATCGGCAAGACGACGTCGATGAAGGGATTCATCTGTAGGCCAAGGTAGCGAACAAACCCAAGCGTCCAGAAAACTCCCAGAAATGGTGCCGCGGCAACGATTCCAACGGCGACAATCCCCCGGAAAAGTACCATGCTCATGAGGATGATCATCCCGTAAGCAATTGACTGATATTTCAGTTGATTGTCTTGTTGAGAACTTTGTGCCGTTAAGCGGAAGGGAACCCGCCCAGTGACAAAGAAGTCCATATCAACATTGGGGTGGTTCGCCAGTTCCTGCTCGGCGGTCTCACGGATTCCGGAGATGAAAATACTTTCGTCATCGACGAATAAGTAATTGAAGCGAACCATCAGAAGTAATGTGTTGCCGTCGTCTGAGAGAAACTGCCCGTTGATAAGCGGGTGTTCCCTCGCGTTTTGCTTCGACTTCGCGAATCGCTCGGGGGCAGCCTCTCGATTGGGAAGCAACGGTTCGTTGAGTCCAAAAATGTTGAGACTGGGAATCTTATCCATCCAGAGAATGTTGTCGACATAATCTTGTGCCTCAAGATTCCGGACGATCGAGCGGATGGCTTCCGATCCCTGACTTGTAAAAAATTGCTCGGATTCCACAACAATCACCACGTCAAACCCGGACGTCGGGATAGTCTCGACCTCCGGCGGTCTTTCGGAATCGGAATCCTCGCTGGTGTCGTCCAAATCGTCAGTAGGCGTTTCAAGTGAGCGGTCTGTCGTGATCCCGAGTGCCCTGGTGATTTTTTCCGGTGCAACGTAACCGCCGATGGCGATCAAACTGAGCGCGACGACTAGTAACGAAGATAGCCATCGCCGGTCGACAATCCATGAGGTTGCTAAACTAAATCTCGTAGACAAAACAAGACGCTCTTTTGTTGGCAGGCAGTGGAATGGGGATCGGCAGTCTAACGCGTTGCCGATTTTTTAGTTACCGGTTCGTTTATTTCGAAGGTGCCTGAGCACCAGTCGCCGAATTTCTTCAGTTGAAAGCTCCCCGTTTCTGTCGAGGTCAAGAGTTCGAAACCCATTTTCACGGACGACGCGAGGTAATTCAGCGCGAGAGACAATCCCATTTTTATCGGCATCATACTTTCTAAGATACTCATCAACGCCGGTTTGAGCTTGACTCAATAACTGCGGGGAATCCCTCCGCTTTTGAGCATTCCCGTCTGCCTCTCGGGTTCTCGGAATCGCCACAAAGGCGAAGGCAACGGCCATCTCTTCGTCCGTCTGATCGCCCCACATAACTGCTTTTGTCGGGTCTGGATTCGCAGGGTTCGCACTAGAGTTGTCGAACGTAACTTGGAAATCGAGAGAATTTATTTCTTGGAGGGGGATCGGGTCTTTGAGTTCGTAGATATGCTGCCAGTTAAAATCGTAATTGGGTACTTTCAGCAGAGTCGGATCTCGTTTTGTTTTGCCGGATTGTGAGAATTCCGCGTCGAGAGTGAACGACTTACCACGAAAGTGCATGTGTGGCGAAATACCGAGAAACTCTCCTACTTTCGGGAGTTGCTTGAACTTCCCAGAAACGTTGGCGTTTGCTTCGCCTGCCTCAATCACAAAACTCTGATCCATGGCAATGATGGTCAAAAGCTGTTTTTCGATTTGGGCCTCTTCCCCAAGGACCAGGCCAATCCGCGTAATATCCTCGGTAGCTTGGCCGTTGGTTGTGTAGTGTTGCTGGAAAACCAGTGTTGAACCGGCTGGAATTAGTCTGCCCTGCCGAGGATCATAGCTTGGCGGTTTTTGTCCCGGCACATAGGCAGCCAGCCAACCGCCCAACCTCATGTCGGCGCCATCGGGAGGCCGAACAAAACAAATCGAGTGATGAACGACGCCGCGATCGCCCGGAATGATCTCAGCCGCAGTGACCCAAGTATCTTTTTTGAATCCCGGATCAGCCACGAAGTATTGATAATCTATAACTCCGTCGCTGGGGATTTTTGAAGCGTCAGTGGACATGTCGACGATCAGGTCGGGTTCACGAGGAAGTCTCCACTCGCTTCCGGAACCGTAGTCCTTTGCCTTTGGGAGATCTTCAGGGTTACCTTCTGGAGATCCAGCAGCAACCCAATCGCGAATCATTTGCTTTTCGTCGCTCGTCATCCGCCGTTCGTTTTTGAATTCTCCGTGTGCGGGGTCGGCGTGCCACGGTGGCATTCGCTGATCGTCAATCACTTCCACTATCATGTCTGACCAGCCGACGACTTCTTCAAAGCTCGACAATTCCATTGGGGCGAGTTCACCTTGGCGGTGACACTCCATGCAGTGATTTTGCAGTATTCGGGAAATTTGATTTGAAAAATTGACGTTCGATTTAAGATCTTTCTTTGTTATCCGTCCGATCAGGCAACCGTCTACTTCGGTCTGCGTAACCGATGGTTTACCGTCGGCTAAGCATTCGGAAATCGCGATCATGAGGTCATCCCGAGTCGGGTTGCGTTTGGCTATCCCCGGTTGATACTGGTCATCAATTCGCCCGCGGTAAAGAATCTCTAGGTTTTCGTTGACTAGGAAAACTTCGGGCGTTCGTTCGGCTTCGAACTGGTCGGCAACTAGATTGGCGACGTCCTTGACGATTGGAATCGAAACATTGAATCTTTCACGGAAGGCTTTGAGTTCTTCGATTGAATCCTGCTGGTTACTTGAAACCGCGATGAAATCGACTTGGGGGAATTTTTCGGCAAGTTTGCCTAACCGTCCGGAATAAAGCTTGGCAAGTGGACACTCCGTTCCGATGAAGCAAACTACCGTCAAATGTGAGCCCAAACTTTTTTCCAGAGCGATTGAATTTCCGTCTAGATCTTTAAGGCGAAAATCAAGTTCATCGCACTGGACTGCCGACGGAATTGCAAAAGCGGCGAAAAAAGCGATAAAAGCTAAATAACGGAAAGCATTCATGGGATAAAGGTACGCCGAGATTGAGGAGAAATGGTTCCGACCGACTTGCGAAAACTTACCCGATAAGAGACAAGAGTTTTCACCAAAACTTTGAAAAACTTACCGCAGAATAAGGCGACTGGCACAGGTGTAAGTTAAGTTTCGTCTTCACGGCGGAATGGGTCAGTTGTCTTGTAGAGGCATTTTACCAGCAGCGATTTCGTCTTCAAATTCATCCATCATCGGCCAGTCGACCGCGCACGTTCCGAAATCAGCCATATGGCAGTATTCACCAACACGTTTGATCGCCGCGTCGAGGAGCGCGTTGTCTTTTTCGAAAATTGGTCCGTGACTTGGCAGTAGCCACTTAACATCGCTCTCACGAATTCTCTGGAGTGACTTTTGGAATGCGATTAAATCACTGCCATGGTGAGCATCGATCGCTCCAATACAGCCATCTCGGTAGATGTTATCTCCGCTGAAGAGATAGTCGCCCATTCGAAAAGAAAGTTGGCTATCAGTATGCCCCGGAGTCAGCCAGACTTCTAATTCCAGACTACCCACTTTGATAGTGTCACCCTCGTTGAGCAGGTGTTCCACTTCGACCGGAGGCATCGTCATGTCGATTCCCTGTGCCTCAATTAGCGCGAAAGTTTTGATCCGGTCACCGCTCTGCAATGACGAGGCCGCTAACGGATGAGCAGAGACCGAGGTGCGCAGAATCTGTTTTGCTTTTGAGAGTCCTTGAATGTGATCGACATCCGCGTGAGTTGCAATCAAACTTTGACAGCCCGAAAACGGGAGGTCGATTTCCCGTATCATATTAATGATTTCGTCGACCGTATCTTCATAGCCGATATCGATGATCACCCATTGTCCGCCGTCGAAGACAACGTAAACGTTACAGCCGAGAACCTGCCCAAGTTGGTGGTTGACTTCGATGATGTGTGGAAAGACGGGTTTACGTTCGAGCATGAAAAGCATTCCGAGGATAGTAAACAGTCCGTTGCACGGGACTGCTGCGAAACCTCATTTTATGGGTTTTTTAAATTTGGTTCAACAAGGAGAGTGGTGTGCCGGGCTCACAGACCGGATGTTAACGCTTGTTGGAGTCCGATTCGAAAATTCTCGTATTGAAACAGGTCACCAAGTTTTTCAACCAATTTTTTGTTGGAAACTCGTTTGTTGCTTCCCGAACGCGTGTTTTCGTTGACAGTTTCGGTTTCTTCCCATGGGATTTCTGAAAGCCCAAGTTGTTGGGCAATGAATTGATAATACTCTTTCCGTTTGGGAGGATTGCCATCACTGACGTTAAACGTTTCCTGAACGATTCCCTGCTCGGCCACTTTTTGAATGATCTTGGCGCCATCGTCGACATGAATCAGGTTCAGGAATCCGTCGGAGGAGATTTTTTTCCATTGTTGTGATTGAATCAATGCTTTGGTAGGAACGCGTTGCGGCCCGTAGATACCAGCAAATCTAAGGATGCAGGATTGAGTTGCGAGCTTGCTGGTTTGAAGAAATTTTTCGGCGGCCAGGCAAGCTTTACCTCCCTCTCTTGCCGGATCGGTCGGCGAATTCTCATCAATCCAGGCTCCATCGAAATTCCCATAAACACCTGTTGAACTGACATAGATGAATTGGGATGGGGCTTGGGAGATTCCCGAAAGAACGTTTTTTAGCCCGTCGACGTAAACGGCATGAACACTGTCGTATCTTTTTCGGTCCATGCCGACGGAGAACAAGATTGTATCGGCGCGGGGGAGTCCTTGAACCGTGTCGGACTTGGTAATGTCCGCGATCACAGGAATTATGCCCTCTTTTTCCATTATTTTGGCGTTGGTTAGAGAGCGTGTCACAGCGTACACGTCGTCCCCTTGCGACTTCCACAAACGAGCAACACGAAAGCCTAAATAGCCGCATCCAAAAACAAGACGATTCACGATTTTTCCTTCTAGTTATTCCGAATGTCGGGTTGATCCATTCGAAAAAAAACGGTTTTACGAAGGCTAAAAGCCCTAAAGCTGCGTATTTTATCTAGGAACGTTTTTCCTTGATCGCGCCCCGCCCTGTTTTGAATGGTACAATGTTAAACGGTTCCTGTTGAGCGGCACTGCAAAAGTTCGCCAAGTTTCGGTTTTTTATCACAACCTAAAGCTTGTCGCGGAGTTTATTTAACCGCACACCGCTCAAGCGGAGTTAAGAAGAATTTTTTCAGGATGAGTTTGAAATGCTTGATTTTAATCGGTTGATAGCCTGTTTCTTATTGTGTTGCACCGGCTGGGGGTTCCTTCCAGCGGACGTCTCTTTGGGTCAGGAGAGTACAGTCCAGACAGACGCTAAAACTGACAAAGTAGACACTGATTTTTTGTTTTCTGGTGAAGCACCCAAGACAATTGAGCAACTTAGGCAGATGGAGACCCGATTCGCGGAAGTCTCCGAAAGAGTAAAGGCTGCCACCGTCAACATACAAATGAGTCAGTCCCAAGGGTCAGGCGTCGTTGTCTCAAGTGACGGCTACATTTTGACTGCGGCTCACGTGATTGGTGACCCGAATCAGTCCGCAAAGATTACTTTCCTGAATGATTTAGACGAAGACGGCAAACCGAAGGTCGTGTTTGCCAGAGCTGAGACTCTCGGCATTGATCGTGGTATCGATTCAGGGATGCTGAAGATCGTAGAAAAGAAAGGCGAGGAAAACGATTTCCCTTACATCGACATCGCCATCTCGGCCGAACTCAACGAAGGTCAGTGGGTTATGGCAGTTGGTCACCCGGGGGGATTGGATAAAGCGAGAGGAATGGTAACCCGAATTGGACGTATTCTTTCCGCCAGCAGCCGAGTAATTCGTACGGATTGTACTCTCGTTGGAGGTGATTCCGGTGGGCCCTTAATCGATATGAACGGTGACCTGATCGGAATTCACAGTCGAATTGGTTCCGAATTAGTCGACAACCTACATGTCCCCGCAGATGTTTATTCAGAAAATTGGGATTCGTTAGCGAAAGCGTTGATACTCGATGGGACGCCGAGTTTGGGTATTAACGTCGTAGACGATACCAACGTCATTAAAGAAGTCAGCGAGGGACGCGCCGCCGATAAGGCCGGGCTTAAGGTTGGAGATATCATTCTGGAAATTGATTCGATTGACGTTACCGACAAAGCTTCATTAGGAAAAGCGATTAAAGAACTAAACTTAAAACCGAATTCGAAAATCGAGATTGTCGTTTTAAGAGAAGCCAAAGAAAAAGAGCTTGAACTGAAAGTCGGCGAAAAGGGGAAAAGTTGAGTCGAGAGTCTTGTTCTGAACTCTCGTTGTCGACCCCACGTGACAATTCCCTCCTTGTTGCCCATACCTAAAAGAAACCAGTCATGAAAAAATATATCCAATTAACCTCCACTGTCGCACTTTTGTTTCTATTTTTGGTTGCGACAGTAGGTGCCCAAGAAGCAACCGAGGGCCAAAGCCAGGAGAAACCCAAAAAGGGAACCACGGAATCTGTCCAACCGTCGGACAAGCCAGAATCAAAAAAGTCTGATAGTGCTGATTCGAAGCAAGAAGAAAAAGGTGATGCAGATTCGGGTTCGTCCAAGGACAAGCTGAAGAACAAGTCCGATGGCAAATCCGAAGAAAAATCGGATTCGAAAAAGGATCAGGATAAAGACAAAGGATCCGATGACGCTGAGACAAAGAGTCTTGCCGAAAAGGCACGGACATCTTTTCGCAATCGATTCAACTCGAAAAAATCTCAATCTGTCAGCAAGTTCTCGAAACAATCCGATCAATTTGTGTCGATTTTCGATCCAATTTTGGGATCAATTGACGCGTCTACCGTGCAGGTCGTTTCCGGCACGAGGCAAGTCGCCCTAGGGACTGTAGTGGACGCAAACGGTTTTGTGCTTACCAAAGCAAGTGAATTGAAGGGGAAATTAGGTATTGAAATGCCGGACGGCAAGGTTTTGCTGGCTAAGGTCATTGGGATTGATAAGCCGACTGATCTGGCACTTTTGAAGATTGATGCCACTGATTTGCCAGTTGGACAGTGGAGTGCTGATCCGACTCCGCAAACGGGACGATGGCTTGCGACCCCCAAAGCAGGTGAAGACGGGAAAGCGACGATTGGAGTTGTAAGTGTCGACGCAAGAGAAATTCCGCCGTCGAAACCCTTTATTGGGATCATGATGGAAGATGCCGAGGAAAACAAAGGCGTTCGAATCACTCAAGTGATTGACAATTCACCAGCTGACTTCGCAGATGTATTAGTGGGCGACGTAATTTTTAAGCTTGACGATTACGAAATTAAAGACGTTCGTGGGGTTCGTGATGCGATCGGACAGTTCGAAGTGAACGATCGAGTTACGCTCGGCGTTCTCCGAGAAGACAAGGAAATAGAGTTGCGTTTAAACCTCGGTGAACAAGATAAGATTTCACCAAATAGTAAACGTAGTAATATGCAGAATAGTATGGGAAGCGTTTTGAGCCGTCGGCGGAAGAAGTTTCCAATGGCGTTTCAGCATGATTCAATGTTAACTTCCAAGACGTGCGGAGGCCCTGTTGTTGATCTCTCAGGAAAGATCGTTGGAATTAATATTGCAAGAGCGGGCCGCGTTTCAAGTTTAGCGCTGCCGGTAAGCGAAATTCGAGATATCGTCAAAGAGCTCAAGACCGGCGATAAGGCACCTGAGAAAGTGAATAAGGCTGAGATCGCGAGTATCTCTAGCGAGCTTAGCGAAATGGATGAGAAGTATTCACACCTGCCAAACAAAAAAACGGTACTTGAGCAGAAGTACAACCAAGAGCGTGCTCGAGTCGAAGAATTAAACAAATCAATGTCTGATTTGAAGAAACGATTGAAAGTCATTGAAGAGAAGAAAGCCGTTTACGGAAAAGATCTCAAGAGTTTGAAAGGCCAAATTACGAACATTGAGAAAACACGACAGCGGCTTGAAGCGGATCTTGAACAACTACGAATTGGAAGTCGGTAATTGGCGGTACACCGGATGTCTTTAAGGTTACTGGCCCCTAATTCAATTTGATTGTGCCTGGTAAGTAATTACATTTCTTGTGATTTGTTGTTGAGCGTTTTCCCCTATGGCAATTTCTTGGAATCGCTGGTCCCGAAAACTACATCGATGGGGGGCCTTGCTGACCTGTTTGCCGCTTCTGTTAGTCATCGGCTCAGGCTTGTTGCTTCAAGTCAAAAAACAATCCACATGGGTGCAGCCAGCAACGGTCAAGGGGGTTGGTAAAGTTCCCGAATTGGAATGGGAACGATTGCTTGAGGCTGTCGTTGCAGTACCGCAATCGGAAGTTTTGAGTTGGGATGATATTGACCGAGTCGACATCCGCCCAGGCAAGGGGATTGCGAAGGTTCAATGCGAGAACCGTTGGGAAGTTCAGGTAGACCTGCAGACATCCGAAGTGAAGGCGGTTAATTATCGCCGTTCTGATTTGATCGAAAGTCTCCACGATGGATCTTTCTTCAGCGATGCGGCGAAACTGTGGGTTTTCTTTCCCAATGGACTTGTTTTGTTGGGCTTGTGGTTCACAGGCGTCTACCTGTGGTGGTTGCCGATTGGAGTGAAACGGAAGAAGAAGAGACAACGGCAGGCGTCTCAAAAGGCTAAGACAGTTGCTTGATATCTCTGATAAGCGGCCTTCAGGGAATCTCCCATCGGTTACCTGATTTCGAATGACTGTAATTTTTTTAGAGCGATTCGGTGCTTGGCTTTTTGATCAGTTTTTTCATAGTAGGTTGCAATGTTGGCGAGGCATTGCGAGGCGTCTTCATAGCTTTGCAGTTTAATAAATTCGTCGTAAACGTAATTTAGCAAGCCAATCCCCTGCTCTTCCCGGCCTCGCATCAAATAGGCCAATCCATAATCAGCTTGAGCACGTAGTCGTTCATGAGCTGGCCACTGGCTTGAGGTTTTGATTGCGGACTGAAGTAGGTTCATGCCTTGTGCGAGGCTGCCGTTTTGCAATTTTAGTGTCGCCAGGATTGCCTTGGCTCGATCTCCCAAAAGCGATGGTTGAGATCCAAGTCTTAGAAGAATTGCTGATGCAGGCCCCTGCTGACCTCCGTCGATCATCGCGAGTGCCTGTTGCATTTGCAGTTCCTCTCGCAGCGAAACGCCATTGACGAGAGCTTCTGATTTCTTAAACGCCAGAATGGAGTTTTGAGATTCATGGCGTTTGAGGCTTTGGATGCCAATGGTCGCCCAAACCACTGCTTCGTCGATAGAGGATTCGCTAAAGCCAAATTCGAGATTTTCATTTCGAAGAGAGTGTTCTAACCGTCCAATCACTTCTGCTGGCCACTCGGTAGAGACGGGTCTTAGGAAAGCCGCTTTGCTCCAGAAAGCCGGGTCTTTGAGTTCGCCCTCAACGGCATACTGACTCTGGAGTTCAATTGCTGTGAGCCAGCTCTTTTGCCATTGTTCTAGTTGATCTGCATGCCGAAATGCTTCGCCAAGCAAAAGTCCGGTATGAGCCGCCTGAATTGGTTGGGATTGTTCCTGAAGAGTTCTAGCTCGACTTAAGGACTTGATACTGTTTTCGTAGTCCTCGTTCATTAAGTGAGCGATTCCTTCCAGTCGCAAGGATTCTGCTTTCGCGATTAGTGAGTTGCTTTTTTCCGCACTTTTGGACAACTGAATTGAAAATGCTGACTTCGTGTCATTGATTTGCAGGAACGCAAGGAATCGGTTTCTGTTTTCGAGGAAGCTTCCTGCTTTTCCCTGATTGTATTGCTGCTTAACAAACGACTGCCAGGAGTCTTGCTTTCCACTAGTCCATTGTAGATCCAACGCTCGGGCAAGAACCTCTCGGTGGCTGGCAGAAAGTTGGTTTGAGCCTTCTCCCCACATTATTTTTGTGGTGATGTCAGGGTACAGGGCGACCATGTTGCGAAGCGAATTCCATCGCTCAGATTCAATCATTTCTTTGACGACGCCGCCGAGCGATTCCGCAGTAAAGGCGAGGTTTCCGGTATCGCCCAGAGTGAGGCCGCCGGCAAGTCTGATTTTTTCCGGGATAGGTTTGCCCGATGAATCGTAGTGCTCGTTTGGTGAAGGAACCGAAGCGGTGTCTATAATTGACTTTTTAAGAAGATCGGTGTCTGAATTTTCTGAATCAATGTTGAACAGCGAGCATCCGCTCAATCCAATCCCCATGACAAGACACAATGCCCCCACAAATCGAAAGGCGATTGCTTTTCGGAGGGACTGGTGTTGGTCTGTGGGGTTGGTGTTTTTCAAGGATCGAGCAATCAAAATTAATGGGACGGTTGCCGAAGTAAAAACTCTTAGTAGTTTCGCGGTACGATGTTGTGGAATTGGAAAAATTTATGCAGTCCACAGTCGTCCAGTTCCGTCTGAAGAACTTCATCAGGTGAAAAGGTTGAGAGGGTTTGTTCTCCGCTTAAGGCGGTTGGGTGCACACTTAGTTGCTGCAATAAATCTTGACTGATGGCAGCAGACTCCGAGGGGGTGTTGAATACATAAGGTCTTATCATGACAACCAGTTCACGCCGAATGCGGCTTGTGTTTTGTTTGCGAAAAAAGAAACCGAAGACTGGTAGTTTTCCCAGGCCGGGTACTTTCTGACGCTGATCAGAGATCTCGTCTTCGATCAGGCCGCCCATCACTACTGCCAGACCGTCTTTGGCGACAAAGGTGCCGCTGACTGTGCTGCGGGTTACTGTGTCGACTACAAATTCTTGTGTGGAGTTGGTGAGGCTGAGGACGGGGATTTTTCCACCATCAACGACTCGTTGGGCATTTTCTTGAACGACCCGCAAGGTAACCGTGCGGTCGGCGTTAATGCTGGGAGTGATCAGCAATGATTGTCCAATGTCGCGTAGTTCTGTGATCGGAGTGCCAGCGATAGTGTTGGAGCTAGTCGCGGAGGTGCCGACAATCTGTGTGGGACTGAAACCAATGGTCAACGGGATCGTTTCACCGATGAAAATTCGACTCACTTCGTTGTTGGCGGTTAAAAGTAGCGGAGAGTTGAGGATGGTGACTCGGTTGTCATCTTCTAGTAATTGCATCCTTGCACGGAAGTTGTTGCTGACGACCTGGAATGTAAAATCACCTTGATTTAAAACCGAACCCCCGGGGATCATCGAAGCAATTTTTTTAGCTTCACCAGAAAACTTATCAGATGGCGTTGGTAAAATGTCGCCTGTTGTAAAGCTGCCGGCAGTGGTCGAGCCGTCCGAATATTGGTAGTCAAATACACTTCGGAATTCATCATCGAGAAGAATCCTCATGACTTTGAGTTCGAGTAAAACTAAGGGCGTGGGGACGTCGAGGCTTAGGATTAGCGTCTCAATTTGTTTCATCGTCGCATCGTCACCGGTCCGGACAACGACTTGATTGTTTCTGCGAACCACCGTTACATAAATCGTCGCTTGCCGTTCTTTGAGCAGTTTTGAAATTGGGTCATCGAGATTCTCTGGAAGCTCGTTACGCGTCGACCGTTCATTGATTGCGTCAATTAGTTGCTGGATTTCATCGGAAGACAAATTGCTTAACGGCTCAGTTTCATCAATCGCTCGATTGCGACTGTTGCGGTACGCGGGGTTTGTACTGAAGCCCCCCATTCCATTAAGGGAATTAAATGAACGGCCACCATAAGTCTGTCCCTGAAATGAGCCGAGACCAAGGTTGCGGCTGTCAACTAAATCAAAACGATTAAGTCGGTGGACGAGATCAAGTACGGAGTCCTGGTCGCCGACACCAAAGTTGAGGACGACGCGGTCACCAAACAGGTCGCGAATCGCCACAGCCGCATCTACTGGATTGGGGTAAAGTAGAGTGAAAACGCGCGTCTGTTCATCACGAAAACTTGCAAGGTTCTCTTCATACTCTTCGGTGGTATGGATTCGGATTACCCCAGAGTTTTCGTCAATGCGGTAATACAGATCATGGGTTTTGGTTAGGTTCTCCAAGACGTCCATCGCTTTGACGTCGCGGAGAAAAAGGTTGATCTTAACCTTGGTGGCTTCTGTCGATGGAACAATGTTGATTCCAGATTGTTCAGAGAAAAGCCGCATCGCATCGCCGAGCTCTTGATCTCGAAAATCAATCATCTCAATTGATTTGTCTGGAATGACTAATTTATCCGAGAACGACATTAAGAGAGGGTCGTCGGTGTCGATTAAAGGCTCGAGATTGTCAGGATCGATCGCTGGAGTAACCGGCGGGGCTTCTTGAATGATAGGCGTGGGCGCGTTGGGGGTCGGATTGACGACCTGCGCACACAAACTACGACCTTCCGCCTGGATAGCGAAAAATAAGAATGCAGTCATGAGCAAGGGAGAGCAGCGAAATGCGAGCGCCCAGGCGTTCAGTAACATCCGTGTCATGGTTTCTCCAAATTCACCAAAGCGAGTAATGCCTCGCAGTGAATTGGGCAGATTGGGAGGGTTAATCGTACAAATAAACGGTACGTTCCAGCTCTGGAAAGTACAACTCGATCATTTCTTTAGAGATATTCTTGACTTCCATCAAGACCCAAACCCCATCGGATACTGGCACCGACAACTTCGTGTTGTTCCGGATTCTAATAATTGTGTTCTTAGATTTTAGAATTGCGGCGCTGCGGTCTCCGTTAATAATCTTGGATTGGACGTTAAACGTAGGCATTTGCAGCAATTGCTTCCGTAAATTAATCGTCTGTAATTCCAAGTCTTTTGTTAGCTTAGCGATTTGCTTTTGAATGCTAGCAATGTCAGCTTTTAGTTTTTTGTTTTCTTGAACAAGAGCGGCGTTCTGTTGAACGAAGGTGTCAAGCTTTTCGACGTCTCGAATTTTTGAGAGTGTTTGCTCGATAACTGTGGATGGTGCGGTCGGGTCCTGTTTCTCTTGTGCGTCGGTGGTGGATGCGAGCACAAAAAGACCAATTAAGCCAATCGTAGAAAGCACGACGAACATCGTTTTTGAATTATTCATAATGTGCTTTCAGGTAAAGTGCTGGGTTAGTGATTGGACGCGATTTTTTTAGAGGGTGCTGAGGCTAATTGCCGGCTGCGAGTAGTGCAACGAAAAATGAAATGTAGACATAGCCAACGACCAAACCGATTCCAATCGTTAGCAACGGAGTCAAAATAGAGTTCAGCCTTTTGACTGATGTATGAAATTGGGCTTCGTGGAAGTCAGCAACTTCTTCAAGGACCCCTTTGAGATCTCCTGATTGTTGTCCGACCGAAACCATCTTTTTTAACATCGGCGCAAATGCATTACCCACATCGATTGCATCGGCGAAATTCCCGCCTTGAATGATTGATGCCCGAGCGTTGTTGACGGTTTTTGCAGTAAAACGATTGTATAAAAGTTTTTCAACCGTTCCCAACCCATCAATCAGCGTGATCCCACTCTCAAGCATAACGCTTAAACTTCTCGCAAACGTTGAAGTTTCACACAGCTTGAACAGTGTTCCGACAATTGGAATTCGAAGTGCGTTTCGGTCGATCCACATTCTGCCTTCTTTTGAGCGATAGGCCGTGATTGAAAAAACTGCGATCCCGATGAGGATGATTCCAACCAGTGGGTAATACTGCCTCATGAAACTAGAGGTGTCGACTAGTCGTTGAGTCATCGCCGGCATGTCTTTTCCAAGGCTTTGGAGGTAAATCTCAAGTCGTGGGATTAGGTAGACAACCATGTAAGCAGTTACGCCCACAGCAATCAGGAGCACTAACAGGGGGTAGACTAAGGCCGATGAGAATTCTTGGATTCCACGTCTTCGCGAACGCATGGTAGCAACGGCTCTCTCAAGCACAGGTGGAAGTTCACCGGTTCTTTCACCGACTCGAATCAGTTGAATCGTGAATTCAGGGAAACAGCGATGTTTACTCATCGCTTGCGAGAGGCTGTCGCCCGATTGGATGTTGTTAACGATTACCTTCCAAATCTTGCCGAGAGACTTGCGAGGTGCTTCGTCCGTGAGGGCGATGAGTCCGGAGAGGAGTGGCATGCCGCCCTTGAGCATCATCGAGAGTTGTTGGAGGCTAAGTTCGACGTCGACTGCCCGGGGCCGAAGGTACTGAGAAAAGTCTAATTTAAGGTTCGATTCAACCGGTGCATTGACCGGTGCCACGCCAATCACAATCAGCCCGCGACTTCGCAGCAATGACGCGGCAGCAGAGCGACTGGTTGCGTCAACCAGCCCCGCACGCGGTCCGCCAGTCGCGTCTCTTGCTTTGTAACGAAATTCTGGCATGGTGTTAGTAAGGGCTAATGACGGTGGCGATTTGTTGGACGGATGTTAATCCCTTGGTAAGTTTCGCGATGCTGTCGTCCATCAAATCAGGTAACTGTCTTTCGTTCAGGAGTTGTTGGATGTAGGTTTCGTCTGGCCGGCTGGCGACTACCCGAGCCATTTCTTGATCGTAAACAATAAACTCAAACAATCCGATGCGGCCCATGAATCCAGTGCCTGCACAATAGCGGCAGCCTCCGGCGCGGTAGACCGTGGTGCCGGCTAACTCAGGGCAAGCGAGTGAAATAGCTTCGGCCTCCGGCATGGCGTAAGCTAATTTGCATTTTTGGCAGAGTTTTCTTACCAGCCGCTGGGCGGCAAACATCCGGGAAACAGCTCCAATTAAGAACGGTTTGATTCCCATATCGGCCAGTCGCGTGATGGCGCCGACTGCAGAGTTAGCGTGAAGTGTGGTGAAAACGAGGTGGCCAGTTAGTGCCGCTCGGATGGCAGTCTCTGCAGTTTCTTCATCTCGAATCTCACCAATCATCAAGACGTCGGGGTCGTGGCGTAAAGAACTTCGCAACGCCTTGTGGAAACTAACTTTATCATTCGCGTCGACCTCGACTTGCGAGATTCCGTCAATGACGTATTCAACTGGATCTTCGATGGTAATGACATTGAGCGACTTTCGATTAATCAGGGATCTGATTGCTCCGTAAAGTGTGGTGCTTTTTCCACAACCGGTCGGCCCTGTCATTAAAATGAGCCCATTGGGTCGGTCAATTACCCGTTCAAACTGAGCGAGGTCTGGTGAAGACATCCCCAAACGGCCAAGGGTCAAGTCTTGTGTTTGCGTCGCGAGTAAACGTAGCGTCATCCGTTCCCCGTGTTTGGTTGGGATCGTTGCGGTACGGATGTCAATTTCGCTGTTATGGTCAGAGCTAAGTGTGAAGCGACCGTCTTGTGGTGCCCGGCGTTCCGCAATGTCCATTCCCGACATCACTTTTAATCGAGAAAGCAGTGGTTGGTGAACAGCAATTGGGAACTGGCGATAGTCATCAAGTAATCCGTCTACCCGTAGGCGGATTCGAAGGTCGATGGAAGAGGGCTCAATATGAATGTCGGTCGCCTGTCGAATCAACGCAGCGTGGAAAATTTCGTCGCCAACGGCAACGATGTTTTCAGACTCCGGATCAACCTGGGTGCCGGTAAATTGGATTCGCACCGGTTCACTTTGGTTGCCGTTCCACCTCACGGTATCCTGAAAGATTCGTTGAATCGCTTCGAATAGTGTTTCGGGATCGGCGGCAACCACATCGACTGGATGAGAGATGTAACGTCGGACGGCCTGGATGCTCTGCTCATCGTTTAGGTCTTTGCAGGCAATTAGGACTCGGTCATTCTGTAATGTAAACGGTAGCACCTGCCGGCGCGTCGCAAGGTTGGCCGGGATGCGCAATGCCCAAACTGGATCAATTTTGACTTGATCCATATTGAGTAGTTCAGTGTTATTACTGACGTCGGACATAGGTGTTCGTTCAAGCTCGAGTGCGAAGTGAGATCTGTGACAGGATTTCTGGATTGCGTGCGAGACCAAAAGCAGTCTGTTCGGAAATCAAGCGTTGTCGCCACAATCGTGCAAGGCTGTCGTCGAGAGTCCACATCCCTTCTTCGTTGCTGTTTTGAATAATCGAAGAGAGTTGATTCAAGTTGGCGTTAGCAATTAAATTTGAAACAGCCTGGTTGGCATGCATGACCTCACTAGCGAGCACTCGTTGGGAAACTGCTGCCGGATCGGGAGTTTGATCTTTGACGGCAAGGCGAGGCAACAGATGTTGGACAACGATTGTTCTCAGAACCGTGGCGACCAGTCTTTGGGCGAGTTCTTGTTCTTCGGCAGGGTAAGCGCTGATCAGGCGTTCGATCGCGGTCTTGCAGTCTCCTGCGTGGAGGGACGCAAACACGAGGTGTCCTGTTTCAGCAGCCGTGATCGCAGTTCGGATCGTATCAACGTCCCTTAATTCCCCCACCAAAATTATATCTGGATCTTGACGGACTGCGTCGACTAATGCTTGGTGGAAGTTTTCAACATCGACGCCAATTTGTCGTTGGTTGACCAATGACTTTTGCGATGGGTGAATAAACTCGATCGGATCTTCAAGCGTAATGATGTGACTTGCCCGTTGAGCATTAATGCGATCGATCATCGAAGCGATGGTCGTACTTTTCCCTGAACCCGTCGGCCCAACCACGAGAACGAGGCCATCTTGGAGCGAACATTTGTCGTAAAGCCGTGGGTTTAATCCGAGTTGCTCAAGGGTGGGGATGGTGTTGGATAGTCTGCGGAAGGAAAAAGAAATCTGCCCTTGCCGACGGTAGATGTTAAATCGGAATCGATGATCGCTGTCGATGGAGAATGCACCATCCACTGACCCTCGTAAGGCAAGCTGTTTCTGCTGTGACGCTGAGAGTATGGAGTTTGAGAACTCCTCTGCCAATTGGGAAGAGAATTTATTTTGCTCAAGCTCTGAGGAATCTAATTTATTAAGCATCCCATCGATCCGAAAATGGATCGGTTCCCCTACCGAGCAGTGGATGTCCGAGGCATTAGAATCAATAGAGCGTCTTAAAAGAACGTCTAGGAATTCAGGGGATGAGTTATCGGGGGTCATTTTTCTTTTCCAGCGATAGGCAGTCTGGCCGCTCCTGATTTGAAGTTTCGTTCGTTAAATAACGAAAACGATCGTCCACATTTTTTGAGTCTTGTTTTCAGGGTCTGGTTTCATTGTAATCGAAACCGGGATGATGCTAGTGGCGACAGTGTTGACATCGGTGAGGAATTTCAGCACATCGAAAAAAGCCCCTTTGACTTCCACCGGCCAGAACTCCACCGGTTCTTGAACAGCCTGTTCGTTCATCATTTCAAATAAATCACGCATGTAGGAGGAGACCGTCATGCTTTCCGTACCACCTTGTGAGACGATGGAAAGATTGTAGTCACGCATTAATTCGGTGATTTTCTCGAAGGTGTCGAGGCGAGATTTTCGGCTTCTCCAGCTTTGGCTCAATTCTCGGATTTGTTCTTTGGAATTGGATTCTCGCGTTCTCAGTCTTTCGAGGCTTTCTTTTTCGTTTTCGAGATATTGTTTTGAAAGCTGAGCGGCTTCCTCGGAAACTGCTATCTGCATTGCAGTACCGTACTCGGCCTCAATTTTTGATTTTTCCTGACGCAACGGAATAGCGAATACAACGGAGTATACCGCCAATATCAAAGCTGCCGGAAACAGCATCAACAGAAACCGTTCTCGTTTTGAATTATCTTTGAGTGGGGTGATCGCCATGAAGGTTTGTCAGGTTTGAAGATTTATCTTTTTGGTAGTTTGTAATCGCGGGGGGAAGTGCCACGAGGCAGGACGATGGTTCGTTGGTATTCAGTTCTTTTTTCGAGGCTGGACGGCGGATTCAAATGGCCCTGTTTCTGCTAGTAGAATGTTGTAATCCCAGGGGCCGCCTGTGGTGAGTTTTTGTTGACCCTCCTGCCGCGCTGGATTCACCGCCCAGCCGAGTTTGACGGAGCGTTCTCGAAGACTTTTTGCAAGCCCCTGAGCGGCTTCACCATTGAGTGAAACTCCTGAAATGAGAATGCCCTCTTCTGTTCCCTCGACTTGCTCAATTACGAGATCTTCGGTTCGCATTTCAATCAGCAGTTCCAGCAGCGTGGCGAAGCGATTGTTTTGACTCTCAAGGAAAAAGGTGATGCGTTTCAGGTCATCCCCAAGGGCGGTAACTGCTGTTTCGACCTCAGCGCGTTTTTCCAAAATTTGAATCAGTTGGCCATCGTTTTTCTTTTTCTCAGCAGCTGGCAGTTCTATTTCAGCGATCTTGGCTTGTAGGCTTTGATTGTACTGTTTGACATACTGTCCGTGCCAAAAACAAAATCCAACAACAAGTAGAGCGATGATTCCTGAAAAAATATGCCGGATTGGGCGTGTGGGCGTGCGATCAAAATGTCTGAGCCGAGGGGCCAGGATTGAGTCCAGGCGTTTTCGGTAGTTGTTCGCAACAGTGCCGGCCCATCGTTTAGCGGTCGCGTCGTCGGTCAGATGCTCAAAAGTTGCATGCTCTTCGGCCAGTTCGATATTTTGACTACCCGTGAGGATAGGTTCATTGGAAACGAGTGGCTCAGTCGTGCGTTGCTTGACGTGTTCGAGTCGCGTTGAATTGTCGGTGAGGTGAAAAACCAAGTCTTCCCAGACCTCGACTGTTCGACGATTGCTTCGAACTGCAGTATTTGCTGCAAAACCGGAGGGGTGAGCAATGAGGATGTCGCGGCAACCAAGGGATTCCAGGTGTTCGTTAATCGCGTCCAGGTCTGTGTTTCTGATTGCGCTAACCCAGAATTTTTGATAGTCGTCTTCGACACCAAGATTCGTTGAGGCGAGTGAGATTTCGTCAATGTCGATGCCGGACAGGGTTTCCGCTTCGAACTTCAGGACCTCCTCTAAATCGCTGGGTTCGATTCCGCTTACGCTAAGTTTAGGGAGGAGAACGATCTGAGACCAAACATCCGCGGAGAGCACCAGTGTCCGACTGCCAAGTCTCGGTTGATTTTGGGTGATTTGAATGATGGCTTCGTATAAAGTCGATTCGACATCTACCGTTTCCTGTACATAAAAGTTGGGTTGGGAGATGTCTTTGCCAAAATCAGCGCGCACCATCTGGCGATCAAAAAAAAGCAGAATCGAGATATCAGATCGTTTGGCCATTGCGGTGCAGATTTCAGCGATTTGCGGTTTAGTCGAGGTTGCCGACTGCGTTTGCCGCGATTTAATTAATGAAGCGGGATTGGTCTCAAAGTGTGGTTTAACTTGGAACTGTCTTATTCGTTGATGGCCGACGCCCGCGCTTGAAAATCAAAAATGATGGGTGGGCCATTGGGAGTAATTTGCATGTATTTAATTTGCCGTTTCCCGTTGACATCAGCGACAAGAGCTCGAAAACCAACAGGAACGCGACTGAACAAGAAAGACCCCGGTTGTTTGTCTTCATCGTCATATACGACGAGCGACGTCAAGGAGGAATTTGGGTCGGGAGTTAACAATGCAATCCGAACGGTAGCACTTTCGGGGCGATCGAGGAGGACTTTACCGGTTACTTGAACTTTTCCACCTGACAAATTCGCCGCCAGCACCTGAGGTTCGGTTTGATTGTTAGATAACGGAATCGTAATTTGCAACCGTCCGAGCGTCCCCATTTCGTCGACGACTGTCTCGGGAGGCCGTCCCCACGGATCGACAAGCTTGGAGGTTCCGATTGGAAGTTGCAGATAAGGCCCTCTCCAACCGCAAGGGAGTCGAATGGCAGAGTAGTCCTCGGGTTCCGCTGGGCCGGCACGAAATTGAAATGGAAATTGAATTGCGAGTTGGTTTTCGTTTGACCATAGCTCGCTAAGTGATAGATATTCCTCTGGGTCTTCGTCGTTGGTTTCGATTCGTGGAAACCGTCCAACATCAGCGACGAAACCGGAGACAATTGGCGTGCCATCAAGCTGGAATTTTTGGGCGGGACCGAGCGTTGCAACTTTGATTTCTTCCAGTAACCTTGCAGCGGATTCAAATCTCTGGCTGTCGACTTGGGGTTGCAGTGATTGAACAGCGACGGTTGCAACGATGGCTAAAATTACGAGGACGACCATTAACTCGAGGAGAGTCAAGCCGGAACGGAATCGCTGATTGGGGAAGAGCCGACTAAGTTTGGCTGAGCAAATGCGTGCCATCTCATTGGTCCTCGGTATTGCTAGGGCCGGCGTTTAACAGGCCGGCGTCTTAGCACCGGGTGTAGTTCCGTTGTTACTTGCGATTATCAGGGTAGCGGAGGAACATCACTAAGTCGTCACCACACTCTGAAAGGGTGAGTTCATTGACCTCGTTCTCCCCCGGTTTCATGTTCGCAATATCATCGGGCGTTTCAATCTCGCCGTTGGGACCCGCTGAAACGACACGGATGAATTTTGATTCCGTTTGATTGATGGTTCCGTCTTGATCAAAGTCAACTTGTAATTCAAGTTCATTTCCCCAGCCGTCTACGATCGTAGGTTCGCCTGTTTCGTTACGACCTGTCGCGTGAACGTAGGGCCCACGCCAGCCAATTTTGTTGACTGGGTCGTAAGTCTTAAGTTCGGGCGCGGCTTCTTCCATGTGCGCCGGCGCGTCCTCTTTGAGCAAGTCATTGATTTCCCGAGGGAGCGCGTTCGTTTTGTGCGATAGTGACTCAATGACCCCATCTTCACCGGCCATTGCCTCTCGAACCGTGTTGAGCGTTGCTTGGGTTGCAATCTCAACAGGGCTGTTCGCCTCTCCCGTGGGGGAAACTATGTCGATGTTGTTAAACGTGGGGAAAATGATCAAAGCAGTCGCGATTAAAATAACCAACACGACTAATAATTCGAGAAGCGTCAAACCACGCTGGTTCAAACAGCGAAGCGAGCCGCGGTTTTGGCAAACCTTGATCGAGGTGGTTTGCGAAGTCTGTTGATTTTTGTGTGTGCTGTTGTAGACCATGATTTGTTACCAACACGAAAAAACTGTTGCAAGCTAATCCGTGTAATAGTCCTCCAGTTCCTTGGAGACACTGTGAATTCCATCTCGACCGGGAATCGCTGCTCCGACATAACGGGCAACCGACTTAAGTTCGTCAACTGATCTAATTTCGACCAGTAGTAAGTACCGCGAGTACATGTCGTCCGGGCTTTGTTCGCGGCTATCTGAAAAGTGGACTGGGCTCTCTGAGAAGGCAGCCTTTGCACCGGCGCCGACCATTGAACACTGCTCTCCTAATCCAATCACGATGTACTTCGCGTTCTCCGCAGGCTCAAGGTTCCAGTCCTGTGGAAGCAGCGTTGTCGCAGAATCATCGCTGAGACTGCAAACGTTCGAGTCAGAACCGATTACAACGGGCGTTTGGTCGTGGGAATTGTACGTGGCGTTGATTGTTTCAGTAGCTGCCGGGACGAGTTCGGTAATGCCAATTTCTCGAAGGGCGCCCACGTCGGCAACGCTTAAATTGGTCGTTTCAAAAATCTCTGCCCCGCCGATGTAACTCGGAATGTTGCCATCGAGGGAATCGGATCCGGCGACCAGAGCGTCAAAACGATTCCCAATCTTGCCTTGGGAGAGCAAAGATGTCCGCCGAATGGTTGCGTCAATCTCTGGAATGTTGGACGCAGCGGTCGCGACCTGGGTGCGTTTGAGCATTCCAGGCAAAGTCGACACTACGATCCCGCCGAGCGCAATCAAAATTGTGAGAACCACCAACAACTCTAGCAGCGACAGCCCGAATCGAACGGTTGGTCGTGCTGGATAAGTTTGTTGTTGAACGTTGTTGAACATCAAAATTGTGATCCACTACTTCGGAAAATCGTACCGCACTCGTCTAAGGTGGGGTGAAAGTCGGAAGGACCGTCTCTGCCCTTAATATCTTTTCGGCTCGAATTAAGCTGAGATGGAACCTATCGCATTTTACCTTACTTATCCGAGTAATAACGATTTTACGATTGATCGCTACAAACTTTACGATTGCGGATATGAAAAACCCCCTCGATTGGCTGGCTTTTCACCCTTACGGTTAAACCGGCGCGCAACTAAGCTAGCAACCGAACAATTAAGGGAACGGTGAGTAAACTCACGTATTACAGAAATACTTGACTAGTCTTTGGTTGAAACCGCTTTCCCGAAGGCTGCGGGGCCACCGACGACGGGGATTTCCAGCGTTGTGCTGCTAAGGTCGATCGTCAATTCCGTGCCCGCATCAGGCCAGAGGGTAAAGTCTCGATCGCTTGAGAATATCATCAGTCCAATCTTCTGCCCCGCAGGAATGATTTGATCGTCTGGTTCAAGTTCAAAACTAAGTTCGTAGAATTTTTCTGGAACCAGCGGTGCACTCTCGGTCAGTGAGAGATTGTTTTGTGGATCGGCCCATCCCCGTGTGATGATATTGTCGTTCAGTTTTGACGAATCACTATAGGGAAGTGAAACTAGCCATACTGACAGATTGGCGGCTGGCTTATTTGAAGCGAGCTTAATTTTTAGCGTGGAGGTTCCCGAAAGATGGATGGGTTCTTTCAGGGTGGCAGTCGCGTAGAGCAAGCGGTTGTTTGAGTCGGCCGTTTGTGCCAGTTTCTTTCCGCTGAACTGGACATCGTCAACAAGCGTTTCCTTGCCTTGAGATTTTGTGTTTCCAGCGAGCTCTAATGAACCAGTGGTCTTCCCACCCTTTCCCAACGTAAGTAACACGGGAGCAGCATCGGGGTTGGGGTAGTCTGCATAGGGCGTTGGGTTTTGCGGGCGAGCATCTTCGCGAACGACCCAGGCCTTCGCATCTTTTTCGACGTCATTTTCAATTCCATGAAGGTAACGAGTAAACCATCGATTCATCAACTTCATCGGGACGTAGCCGCGATGTCCTCCTTGGTGGAGATAGGTCTGTAGTGGTACGCCTTTCTCTTTTAGTTTCTGATGGATACGAATGGTGTGGCTTGGCATCACATTCCAGTCATTAAAACCGTGCGCCATCAACGTTGCTGCTTTGTAGTTGTCGAGAGCGTTGGCGTAGTCCCGACCGGCCCAAAAATCGTTGTAGTCTCCCGTCAAACGATCTTGATTGTTTGCCATCTCTTTGTCGCGAACTTCGCAATCGCAATGTTCGCGTTTCTCAGGATTGCCGCTATGAATGAAATTGTAGAGCACGTCAATGTCTTCACCCATGTAACCCCCGGGGTGTCGGACGAGGCCATTGGCCCGGTAGTAATGGTAGTACGAAGTGTTCGGAGCAATTGGGATGATAGCCTCGAGGCCGTCGACTCCTGTCGTCGCTGCGGCAATTGGGAGTGTGCCGTTGTATGAGGTCCCTGTCATTCCGACTTTACCAGTACACCAGTCAGCGAGTACTTCATCTGTACCATCGGGTGTGGTGTAACCTTTGGCACGCCCGCATAGCCAATCCACTACGGCTTTGGGGGCCAGTGATTCATTGATTCCACCGACCGTTGGACATCCCTGAGAAAGCCCCGTGCCGGGAGAGCAGGAGTGGACAACAGCAAAGCCTCTTGGCACCCATGCTCTGTGATGAGATTGGCTAATAAACGGACGTTGAGTTTTAGTTGTAATCTGCGGTGGGTTGTTACGCTCAGGTGGCACCTCTCCAAGTTCATGACTGGGGTTCCACATAAACTCTTTGGAGGTTGAACTGACACCTGCAAAATAAGGACTCGTGACGTACACGACAGGAACTTTTAGTCCTTCCGTGTCAGTTTGCTTTTGGCGAGTCACCGAGACGTGCATGCGGTCCGGCGAACCATCCTGATCGGAGTCAAAGTCGGTTTGAACCCAGAGGTCATGAGTGATCCAGTCTTTGGGATTCTTAAATCCTTCGACTTCCTGAGCCTCACCGTCTTTAAATTGAGGGACTGATTTCTCTTGAGCAATACTTAACGACACGAGGGTCGTTAAAAGCAGAAACGCTAGAAAAGAAACGTTCAGGATATGAGTCAGTCGGTGTGGGGGTCTAGAATTCATCAAATAGTGCTTTCTGGCGTATGTAATCGTGACCTCTTCAACTTATCACGCTCTGCCTTGGATCTCAACCAACTGGGAGTCGAACTGAAAGATCATATACAGTTAGTCGAGTGGAATCCGCCGTGGTTCGTGAAGAATAGGAATTTACGCGCGGGGCGGAATTTGTTTTGATACGAAAAAAGCCAGTCTGGGTTCGGACTGGCAAAAGGCGGATCGATTAAAGCTTATTGCAAAGAGATTTATTTCTCTTCGTTGTTAATTTAGAAATCAAAAGTCTGCTTTGATTTTTTGGGTTTCTTACCCGTCTTTTTCTCTTCCTTGAGTTGTTTCAGAAAAGCCATGAGTTCATTTTTCTGTGGACCGCCATTCTCAATGGCTTTCTCTTGAACTTCGATCGCTTTGTCGAGATTGCCATCGACGACGTAGATGAAATGCGCGAGCGTGTCGAGGATCGCTCCGTTATTTGGATCTGCTTTGACCGCTGCTTCCGCGGTTTTTTTAGCCTGTTCCAGGATTTCTGAACTTACATCATTTCTCTTCTCGTGTTTCTCGTAGATGCCCCAGGCGATACTGTTGAGTGCCATCGCATCTTTTTTATTCTGGTTCGTAAATTTCTCAAGCTCACGGGGGGCTTCGGGTAGATTACCGGAAATGAGGATTCCCATGCGTGACATCGTCAGCTGCTTTTTCATCGGCTTGAACTGCGCATCATCCATAAGCGCATCCATCAGTTGGAGTGCTTTTTCCGGGTTGCCACTTCTCATCTCTCCGCTAATTTTTCGCATCGCAACCATATATTTTTGGTTGAGCTTTCTTGTTTCTTCTTCTTTCTTAAATTCAACGGCAAATGCCTTGCGATCCCAGTCCCCTGCGACAACTTCTTCAAGCGGTTTGTCCAGCTTCATTGGGTGCCCAATCCACTCGACTTGCCCTGTTTTTCCAATCAAGAAAACACATGGGATTCCAGTTCGTTTAGCCGCGGCGAAGTAGTCTTTGAAAACGGATTTATCTGGATCAACAGTCAGAGAGTAGTTGTTGGTAAGATCGCCATAGGTTTTACCGTCGGAATCGCCCGCTACAGGACGCTCGAGGAAGTTAGTAACGGTGTCGATATCTTCATCGCTAACGCTAATGATTTGGACATTGTCGTCTGAATATTTGTCTTGCAGAGCAGAGATGTGGGGCATTGCCGCGATACAAGGTCCGCACCAAGTAGCCCAGAATTCAACAACGTAGACGGTGCCCTTTTCAATTTTTGTTGTATGAGGAAGGAGACCATTACGATCGCTAATCCAGAACTCGATGTCGAGGTCGGGGGCTTTCGAACCAATTGTGAAATCCGGAGCAGCGTCGGCCTCTTGAGCGAAGCTTGATTGGATTCCAAACGGAATCACAGAAGCAGCGGTGACCAAAAATGCAATGATTGATTTATTGAAAAAATGCACGGTTAGCTCTCATAAAATAGTGTGTTCGTTGTTTGCAATTAATTTTTTGCGACAACCATTTCAATTCGATTCAAATTGAAGAAGTCGGAGTCTGGGGCAAAGTCTTTTGGTTGACCGAGATACTGATTGCTCAAAAATCTCGGCAGCTTTCGATTTCGAAGCGAAATCTTTCCGTCATTGGTCGCAAGCTCCTCTAGCAATGAATACGGTCTCGGTTGCCATTTGAGCTGAAGAGCTTTTAGATTTTACACGATATAGTGAAGGTGCGGGTGAAATTTGTGATGATTGTTACAAGCCCAGGATGGATCAATTATCTCGTTTCTGCGTCTTCGTTTTCAGCGAAGTCCGTTTTACTAGGTGCTTTTGTGAATTGCTTCTTTAAATTTAACGCGGTATGCCCAAATGTCGGAAAATCGTGAGACTCTGAGAATTCGAAATGCCTGTGGACTATTGAATCAGGCATCCCGATCGGTGAGGATTTTGACTCATCTTTCGTGGCCGGTTCAAGTCCGTGAACGATTTTTTGCCGATCAAGCGAAAGAGTTGCCACGTGTCGTTTATTCTGAGTTTGATCCGAGTGATGCGTTGGAACGCGTGGTTCTTGCGAGGGCCTCTTTTAAATGCGAGCAGATCGTCAACGAGTGGCTCCATGTCTCGGCGTTCAATATTGAGACTGCCGCGAAGATGTTGGCAGCTCGTGGTACCCCCGATTTTTTTCGGTACTCATCGGAGCTGTATGGATTGCCCCACGATTTACTTTCTGATCATGAAAATTCGACACTGCAATTAGCGATGCAGTTCGATTCCACCTTCGAGAAATTTGAGGGAATGGAACTAGCAGGTCTTGATGATTCCATGGTGACGGCCAGCGAGGTCGCTTCCGCGATTCGTCTTGAAGTCCATAAAGCATTTGGTGAAAAAGCGCCGAAAGTTTCTTTGGTTGAAGATTTGTCGGCCAATGCGCTTGCCGGACCTTCGAGGATTCGAATTCGACACGGTGCCCACTTCACTGACCGAGACGTTCAACAGCTGATTCACCACGAAGCACATGTGCATGTTGGGACCTGGTTGAATGGTTTGGCTCAACCGAATGTTTCGATTTTGGCAGCGAGTCGACCCGGGACAACGGCAACTCAAGAGGGGTTGGCTGTCTTTTCAGAATTCATTACTGGCTCGATGGACCTCAATCGATTTCGACGGTTGGCCGACCGTGTGATTGCCATTCAAATGGCAATTGACGGGGCAGATTTCCTGGAAGTTTACCGATTTTATCTTGAAAGGATTGGCGATCGAGAGCAAGCATTCGAAAATTCGAGAAGGGTTTTTCGAGGTGGTTTACTTTCTGGCGGAGCGCCTTTTACGAAAGATATTCTCTATCTCGAGGGTTTGTTAAAGGTTCATAATTTTCTTCGGACGATGGTTTCAGCGGGGAGAGCAGATTGCCTACGGTTGCTGTTTTGCGGAAAATTAGATCTTGAAAACTTGCCCGTCATCGGCATTCTGGCAAGTCGTGGAATTTGTCACCCACCTAAATTTCTCCCACCTTGGGCGAAGGATATGCGATTTCTCTTGTGCTATTTGACCTATTCGAGCTTTCTCAATCAAATCGATTTAACTCAAGTCAAAATACATTACGAGCAAATGCTGCAGGCAATTCCCCGTCAAGTCGATCCCGTGTCCACCTAACCCGTGACCATTTACTGAAGGGATGTCACCTGACCCAGACGCAATCTCAAGCGTTGTTCAGAGCCCATTCAAACCGTAAATGCAGGGGCGTATGCTGCGCGTTATCGAATCTTTTTAGAGATGCCTTGAGGTTGGAATTCTCTATCCAAATTTTAAAACCTGAATACCTCTGGTGTACGATCTAGTAAAGTCGTTTCGGAAAAGCGAAAAATATGACAAGATGTCGGCAGGGTAGATCACGGCGAGGCGTTATCGCAGGGCGCAGTTCAAAGTCCGTATTTCCACAGTGGTTGGCCCTGAGGATTGCAGTTTGGAAATTACTGAGGGCACTCGCAAATTGCCTGCTAAACGTGGCCTTCTGATTCCACTGCAATTCGAGCAAGCCAAATTAACCAACTAGATTCTGAATTGAGATGTGATCCCATGGAACCAAATGTAGCCCAGTTTATTTACAAAGTGACAAGCCGATCCGAATGGAAAGCGGCGCAGGACGTGGGCGTTTTTGCAGGAGCTCCCATCGATTTTGAAGACGGATATATTCACTTTTCCACGGAAGCACAGGTTCGGGAAACGGTAGAGAAGCACTTTCAAGGTCAAACCGAGTTACTTTTGTTGTGCGTGGAAATCAGTCGTCTTGGACATGAGATAAAATGGGAAGAATCCCGAGGCGGGCAGTTATTTCCGCATCTTTATGCACCACTTCAAATCGGAGCCGTCGTTGAAGTCATTGACTTGCCTCTCGGCGACGATGGCAGTTTCGTGTTCCTCGATAAGTTTTAGGGAATCCGAGAACGGGAGTTGTCAAAGATCTCAATTGCGAACTTGATACTATTCCGAAGTCGTGTTCGAGTCTCGCGTTGAAGCAGCCCGCGTTTTGAATTTTTCGACCGCCTCCGGAAGTGGGAATTCCAAGATTGAGACTTCTCCGAGGCTACGGATTTCCTTTAGCCGGTTCCAGCCTCGGGTAACCAGCGATTCACGTTGGCGAACGTGAGTTTGGTCGAGTTGCGACTTATCAAAATCTCCCTCGACACGGACGGCTTCGAAGTCCTCAGCGACAATGTACTGCGCCAGAGTTGGGTTACAGCGAATGTGTCGCTCTGGCTCTGCGTGCAGTAATTCCGGATCGAGCATTCCTGTGACATACCTTAAATAAAGGTCACTCTGCGTGATGTTCTCAACATCGCCTCCGCAGATACTACACAGATAGCCTTCGTCACACTTCGCCATTTGATTCCACCAAGATTCTGATCTAACTGAGACCGAGTACGTCAAACATGTTGTAAAGTCCCGGTGGCTTGCTGGCGACAAATTTTGCCGCTGCAAGCGCCCCGCTCGCGTAGCAGTCTCGATTGCTGGCTGAAACATTCAGCTCGATTGTCTCTCCTAACATTCCAAAATGAATGGTATGAGCTCCCGGGTTATCCCCAGTTCGTACCGCGTGGTATCCAATTTCGTTTCTAGGGCGTTCACCGACTAGGCCTTCTCGGCCATGTTGATGCTGGGTTTGCCCCATCGTCTCGGCAATGATTTCTCCAAACTTAAGCGCCGTTCCACTGGGAGCGTCAGCCTTGAATCGATGATGTTTTTCAATTATCTCAACATCAACACCCGTTCCGTGATCTTTGAGTGCTTGCCCCGCAGTCTCGACGAGTTTCATGGTTAAATTTACAGCCAGACTCATGCTCGGCGCCCAAACGACAGCGATTTGTTTCGCGGCATGGTGAATTTCTTCGATGATCGAAACGTCAAGCCCAGTCGTCGCCATGACTAATGGTTTGTTATTTGAAAGACAGTAATTGAGAGCAGCTGCAGCCCCCTGTGAGTGTGAGAAATCAATCACGACGTCTACGTCGGGGGGGTACTCACTAGTGAAGGGAACCTCGATGGCCTCAATTCCCGCTAGGACTCCAGCGTCTAGTCCGATAGAGGGGTGCTCTTTGGCTTCCACTGCTGCCGTAATTTGAAAGGCGGGATCCTCCTGTCCGAGTGCGATGAGTCGTTTTCCCATCCTTCCAGCAGCGCCGCTGATTGCCAGATTCGTTGGTTGATTACTCATGGGAGTTCCCAAAATAAAAGGTAAATTCATTTTCAACGCAATTCGGTGCTAACTGAAGCAAATGAACTGCGGTTATTCCGATATGAGATGGGCAGAGAATAAAAATTCCCAAACCATTCCCAAACCATTCCGGTAGGTATTTCGTAGTGAGAGTCAGTCTAAAGCCTACTTAAGGTGTTTGAAACGCCCCCAAACTTTACGTATTTTACTTTGTTTGAGTAGCGGTCGAGACTTTTGGGGATTCGTAACATGTTGAGGTTTAATGGTTTGCGTTAATTTTTAGAGCTAATTAATTCATTTTTAATTGACTCAACACGGTGCCCTTCTTACAATTCCACCTCGATTCGGAGGTTGGTGCAAACCGAACCGGAGCAAACTCGCCGGAACCAACGGATTTAACGGAGAACTAGGATGAAAATGAAAAAAGCGGACGTCAAGCCATTTAAAGAGATGCTTTTGGTGCTTCGGGCCCGATTGCGCGGTGATGTTTCGACGCTTGCTGACGCGGCACTGTCCAATGCTGGAGCGGGAAGAAACGGAAATTCTTCGGTTTCCAACCACATTGCCGACATGGGAAGTGATACGTTCGAGCAAGATAACACGATATTATTGATGAACAACGAAGGCGAGACACTCGTTCAGATTGAAGGTGCTCTTGAACGTGTTGAGAACGGCGTTTATGGTATTTGTCTTGAGTGTTCGGGGAAAATCCCGAAAATGCGTCTCAAAGCAATTCCCTACACACCGTATTGCGTCAAATGTGCCAGTGAGCTCGAAAGCACTAAATACTAACGCCGAAGCTTCATTGACAGATCGAACAAAGGGCGGACGATTGCCATGGCATCGTCACGCCCTGTTTTTTTTGCCTTGTTTGATTGGGTTAACTCTCGACTTGGTAACGAAGTGGTACATGTTTCAGTACCATTTTGACCCGTTGCGGGCTGATCCAAAATCCGAGGAGTATGCAGCTCAAATTCCCGAGTGGTGGATCTCGGGTATCTTCGGGATTCAGACTGCCACGAATCCCGGCGCTCTCTTCGGTCTTGGGCAGGGCTATCAATGGGTGTTTGCCTTAGTCAGTATTTTACTGATTTTAGGATTTCTTGTTTGGCTGTATTTTTACGGAGGAATTCGCGATCGTTGGCTTACCCTAACACTTGGCATTATCTGTGGCGGTGCTTTGGGAAATTTTTACGATCGTGTTGGGTGGGGGTCTCAGCCGAACTACCCGGTTGAGATTCAATACAATGTACGAGATTGGATACTATTCAATCTCGACGGAGTTCAAGGGTTTAATCCCTGGCCTAATTTTAATATCGCCGATGTTTGTTGCGTGTGTGGAGCGATCATGATGGTGATCTATGCCTACCGAGCAGAACAAAAACCGGTTTCGAATCATTCTGAAACTGATGCGGATCAATCCTGAATCTTGCTTTCCGCTCAGTTGTTTATCAAATTTCATGTGGTTGAGACGTGTCTAAAATGGAACTGGAAGCACGCTTAGCGTTTGCCAATCAGATTGCCAAGGCAGCTGGTAAACGGACATTAAAATATTTTCAAACCACTCTCTTCGATGTGCAAAAAAAAGAAGATGGATCTCCATTAACGATCGCCGACCAGGACGCCGAGCGGTATCTGAGGAAAATGATTCAGGAGAGCTATCCATCGGACTCAATTGTTGGAGAAGAGTTCGAATCGGTGGAAGGCAGTTCGCCTTATCGTTGGATTCTTGATCCGATCGATGGAACCAAATCATTCATTAGCGGTGTTCCATTGTACGGAACCATGGTTGCAGTTGAGAAAGTGGAGGCCGAATCAAAGACTAGAAAGTCAGTAATTGGTTCGGTATATTTACCTGGTCTGGATGTTGGCGTTTACGCTGCGGAGGGATTGGGGGCTTGGACATTTCAAGGAGAGCAACCTGTTGTCCGGGCGCATGTTTCAAAAAAAACATGTTTGAAGGATTCGGTTTTGACCACCACGTCGGTCGATTCTTTTGGGGCGCGCGGTGCGGGCGATCTCTATCGCAAGTTGGCCAGCAGCGTCTATTTTTGCAGAACCTGGGGAGATGTTTACGGATATTTCTTAGTCGCTACCGGTCGCGTTGAGGTCATGATTGATCCTGAACTCAACGTATGGGATGCCGCCGCAGCACAACCGATCATCGAAGAGGCTGGCGGGAAGTTCACGGACTGGCAGGGGAATGAGCGAATTGATTCCGGGGATGCTGTCGGCTCCAACGGTTTGATTCACGAGGCCGTGATTGAAATGCTGAACGCTGGAAAATAAAACGCCTTGGAGCGGTTGGTCACTACGGTCTTTCTTGTGACCAAATTGTTTTCTCGTAGAGGTCTTTTGCTTCGTTGAAACCCGGGAATTGACGTCCGCTTTTGATGATTTCCTCAAAGAGCTGTTTCGAGGCTGACCGATTTTTATTCATCAATATCCTCGCGGCGAAATAATTGCATTCCGCGCTCATTGGACCAGCCATTAGAACGGTCTGAAGGATTTTTTCAGAATCCGCTTGGCCTCCGAACCGATAGAGTAGCCAGGCCAGTGACATGGCGGCATTGCGGCCGGCGGGCTGTCGCAGGTCAGGCTGGATTTTGACTGCCAATTGAGCGTACTGGAGGCCACGATTTTCTTCGCCCTTAATGTTACTTAGCGTCATGGCGAGTTCGAGGATGATTCCAAGGTTGGCTGGTGATTCGAGATGTGCCGACTCCAGAATAGCTTGGGCGGCTTCATAGTCTTTCTGGTAGCGGGCAACGAGCGCCGAGAGTAATCGGGTTTCAGGATTCGGTTGGGTATTGAGAGCACGGTCGACACATTTTTTGGCGAGTTCAAGTTTTCCATTGTCTAATGCCCAGCGAGCAACCGTTGTCTGGTTGACGGCGTTCTCAGCTTCGAGCTCTGAGGCAGCGACCATTAGCTCTTCCGCTTTTCTCAAATCGTTCGCTTCTTGATAGAGAACCGCCATGGTGATTTCAGGTCTCTGCGTGGTCGTTTTGTTTTCATTCCAATGTTTCTTAAGTATCACTAGCGCTTCATCCGATTTGCCTGATTTAAACAGGCTTCGTGATAGACGTGAGATCACTTTCGAATTGCCGGGTTCTTGAACGGCTAGGGGCTCAAGCAGGTCAGCAGCCTCGCTCCACGAATTTCTGTATTCCGCGATTGCGGCTGAGTTCAATGCAATTCGGTTTTGAATATTTTGTTTTCGGTAGGCATTGTTGGAGAGCTGGGTTGTCAGCTGGGCCGCGCGCTCGAATAGAATTTTGGCTTCGGCATAGCGTCCATTTTGGATGGCTGACTCAGCGAAAATCAATAGAGCTCCGGGGTCGTTGGGCCTGCTCTGCATTGCGTTTTCTAGTTCTACTCGAGCAAGATTGGGACGGCCGGCTGCCTGAAACATCGTCGCCAGCAATAATTCGGACGGTGGTAGCGAGGTGTCTGCTTCGCAAACCGAGCCAAGTAATTGCTTGGCCTGAATGAAATCGCCGGTTTTAAATATCTCAATCGCTTTTGACACATCGTCATGTTGGGCATTTAAACTCTCGATGTGTGGGCGCAGCAACATGCTGGATGTTAACTCTTGGGCGAATATCGCTCGGGGGGCCGTGCAGGCTGTGGATAGGCTGACGATCAAGGCTGCCATTAGCCAGCGATAGGCGAGATGATTGGTCAAGTTTCTGCTGTTCATTGTCTAATTAATGGGAAAAGAGAGTACACCAATTTATGTTTGCAAACTAACACGATTGAATTCGATCGATAAATCTCACTCCGATCGGCTCGTTCAATTTTAGCGTATTTTCTTATTTGAAAATTACCAAATAGGAGGGATGTTTCGATTGTGATAAAAAAATCTTGCCGTGAAATATTAGGCAGCGAGGCGGGTTGGAGTTGATTGAATGAACGGTTTCTTGCCCGATGTGGTCTCGATGGATATGAGTGTTGGGATCGCGGTCAGCCCTTAGTTTTGCTGACCGATGGTGATCCGTTGTACTGTTAATCGTGCCATAAGATGGTAAATTCTTTATCTCGGTTTGGTTGGGTGATTTTGCTAGACAAACGACGAAGTGATATTGGATCTGAAAGAGTGTTTATGAATTCTGTTGTCAAAAAATGTTTTGTAGTCGTTTTGTTTGCGAATTTCATCGGATTGGTGGGTTGTGAAATTAGCGACTACAGCGAACTCCGTCGAGCAAGAGACGAGCAATCGGTAGTGACTGACCGTGACGCGCCAGCGGTCGCTTCGTTGGCTCCCGAGACTTCTGACGCAATTTCAGGTCGCCCTGTTGCCGACCCTGAACCGCAAACCAAGGTGCCAGCCGCGCCCGATCCAGTGGTGATTAATGGTTTTTCGATAGCCGAGGAAGAAGCCATTCGCGAGAAGCTTGAAAATAGAGATGCGTTCTTCTCAATGGATGATGACGGTTTCGCTGTAGAAGTTGACTTAGCCGAGTCCTCACTTGGAAACGACGGTCTCGAGCAGTTAGGTAAATTTACCAAATTGACAAGAGTCATTCTTGATGGAACGAAAGTTGACTCCGGTTCCTTTGATCAGTTGGCCAAAATTGTCAACCTTGAGTATCTAGACATCAGTCGAAGCACGCCGTCTGCAGAGGATTTTGAAAAACTCAAGCCTTTAAAACGATTGAAGTTTTTGCAGTTGCTAAAGGCTACGCTGTCCGCAGAAGGAATGAAAGTCCTCTCCGAGTATCCTGCCTTGGAACAGATTCGATGCGGGCAAACGAGAGTGGGTGACGAGGAGCTGCAATACCTTTCTGAATTGCAGACGTTGAAAGCAATTGACCTCAGTGATTGCAATCGCGTGACAATTGTTGGACTCGAGGCACTCTCCCATTGTCCAAATCTCTCGTTTCTAAAAGTTTGGGGTAACTCGATTAATGATGAATCGATGGCGTTTGTGGCGAAGATGAAGAAGCTCAAAGTGCTTGGGCTGAACGACTCAAGTGTCACAGACAAAGGGTTCAAGACGCTTGCCAATTTGGACTTAAAAGAAATTCATTTATTTCGTACTTCTATTGGTGATGAAACACTTCGCGTCATTGCGGGAATGCCTAACATTGTCAAACTTAATTTGAGGGACACGCGACTCTCGGATCAGGGGATCGAGTATCTAACTGCATTAAAAAAGCTTGAGAAGCTTGATTTGAGCGAATGTAATTCGCCAGGCATCACGGATGCTGCCGGTGAGAGCCTGGCAAAGTTTGCTGGTCTCAAAGAGCTCAATTTATGGAGTACTAAATTTTCGGATGTTGGCCTGAAGCCAGTCACTTCGCTGAAAGGACTGACCTCTTTGAATTTGGATAACACCAAAGTGACTGATGCAGGCATTAAGATGCTAGAAAACATGCCGCAGTTAACTTTTTTGCATCTCGGTAAAACAAAGATTACGGATGCGTCTAAGCCTTCGTTGATGGGGCTGAACAATTTGCAATATCTCAATATTTCCTACACGGGAATCACGGAGGATGTAGCCTACGATTTAGACGATCACTTTGCGGCTACAGATTGCACCGTGATTTTACCCTAATCCAAATCGCAGGCGGTGGCTTGGTCTTGATTAGCTGATTGAGTGCTTGAATCGTGCGCCGAGAAATCTGGATTGACGATCATGAAACAGGCTGCGTGCTCTTGAGTAAACGCTCGAGGTAGCCTTTGAATTGCGTCATTTTCTCCGGTGGTTCGCCAGGGCCAATCACCAGTGGCCCCTCGTCATCGCTTGGGGTAAGGCCGTGGCTGCCTTTCACAAGTGTGGCATCGAGCGGGATAACATCCATCGAATAACGCATGCCGATTTTTTTGCGAATCAGTTTTCGAATGGCTCGAATCTTGGAAGTCATGAAGAGTTCACATGGGTCGTATCCGGGCTTTCGATGAATGTCGACTGTCTTAGCAAAGTCGGGAGCGAGGCGGTCCTCAAGCCAATAGTAGTAGGTAAACCAAGCGTTTGGCTCCGCGAGTGCGATAAGCTCCCCGCTTCTTGGGTGATCCAATTCGAGATCACCAGGGTCAACGACCGCTGCAACGCCGGGGGTCGCAGCGAGAATTTTTTGGACGCTGGGAATATCCGAGGGATTGGCAACGTAGATATGTGCAAGTTGGTGATCTGCTACAGCAAATGCCTTGGATTCACCCGGGATTAATATTTCTCCAAAGGGTCCCGAACGAATGTTCAACAAGCCTGAATTTCTCAGGATACGGTTTAGGTGTACTGGCTGGTCAACAGGGACGAGGCCGTATTCGGAGACAACCACCACTTGCGCGTTGATTTCCTCTGCAGCCCGAATGATCTCGCCTGCGCAATCGTCGACTTCTTTGACACGTTCCGGGGCGTGTGAGGTGAATCGCTGGAAGTCGTAGTCGAGGTGAGGTAGATAGGCGAGTGTCAATTCTGGTTTTTTACGTCGCATTACCAAAGCTGTCGCCTCGGCGATCCACTGTGTGCTGGGGAGGCCAGCATGGGGCCCCCAGAAGCTAAAGAATGGGAAGGAGCCAATGGATTTCGTTAAATCACATTCGGTAAAATCCAGAATGTCAAATACCTTCGAACCATCGCAGCCGTAATGAGGTTTGGGGGTGCAGCTGTAGCGGACACCTGACCCTTGGTTAAACCACCAAAACATTTTTGCGGTTTCAATGTTGTCGTAAAACTTCTCTCCTTGAACCAGCGAGTTCGCTTGTTGCCAAAATCGAATTTCCTGAGTGTCACGATAGTACCAACCGTTGGCGACGATTCCATGGTCTCGCGGTGATAATCCAGTAAGTAAGGTTGCTTGGGATGTGGATGTGACGGCAGGTAATGGGCTTTTCCAAGCGGCCGCATTACCAACGGCCGCCAGATTCGGGGCGTGCGCAAGTAATTTTGGAGTCAGACCGACCACATTGATGACACAAACACGGGTCACGTTATCTCTCGATTCAAATGGAACTGGGGATGGACGCGTTAGGAAGTCGAATTAAAGGCCAACGCCGTTAAAGCGGATTATCATTAGCGAGTACGTCTTGGATAATGGGGTTTAAAAAATCATAGGATTGTCGAACTACATTGGCGGCATCGTGGCTGTGGCGACTTAGTTCGACGTGGAGTCCTCCCCGGTAGCCGCAGCGATTTAGTGATTCGATGACAGGTGGGAAGTGAATTTGGCCGTCTCCAAACATCAGATGTTCATGAACGCCGGATTTCATATCTTCGATGTGAACATTTACTAGGCGGTTCGCCCATTTTTCAATGTAATTTGCGATCGGTATTTCACTTAAACAGAAGAGGTGCCCGATGTCGAGAGTCATTTTCATCCGCGGCGAGTCGAGCAAGTGTGTGAGTCGCTCGTAACGTCCGGTCGTGTCGATTAGCATTCCCGGTTCGGGTTCAAATCCAATATCAATTCCCCGCGATTCAGCATATCGGAGAACGATCTCAAGATTTTCTACCAAACGGTCCATCGCCAAGTCGAACGAAAGATCCTTCGGTTTAATGCCTGACCAGATCGATACGCAATCGCTGCCAAGTTCAATACCAACGTCAATGCAGTATTTAATAAAGTCGATCCTCTTTTGTGATTGATGAGGATCAGGATCTAAAAGCGTTGGCGAATGTTTGGATTCTGGATTGAGAAGAAAGCGTGCGCCAGTCTCGATCACGCTCGAAATGCCATGTTGTTCTAAGAAATGTTTAAATTGCTGGACCTGCACATCTGCAGCGGGATCCCGCGGGCTAAGCCAGCCGTGATCAATTGTGATGGCCACACTTTTATAGCCCGTTTTGGCAAGTAACTCCAAACCATCATTGGCGTTGTGGTTCGAAAGGCCGTTTGTGTTGTAGCCGATTATCATAAAAATGCCGTGTGTTGTTTCGATTAGCTAGTGGCGTTTGAGGTGAGTGAATTTTTAAAAAAACAACAGCTGATTGATCTAGGTCGTGGAGATAAAGCGACTCAAAAGAATGTTAGGAATCAAAAGGCTCAATACGATTAATGCGTAATACTCCGGTTGTGGTGCGGCGAGGAAACAGATGACGGCATCAAGGATGATTAAGCTGCGAAGCACGGAAATTACTCCCGACTGGATGGCCAACGGAGTCGCAATGATTGCGGCTCCAACGACACGGCGAATAATCGTCAACGAGATGACCGCAACGATAAGTGGATAAATACTCTTTACCAGAGGTGACAGCTCGAGGTCCATTGGGCAATAAACGACGCTACCAATGCCAGTGATCCCCGCAATGATAAACCCGCAAGCGATAAAAAGGGGCAGGCGTTTTTGCGATTCAACCGCTTCATTACGGCCTAATAATGTAACACCGCAAATCAACGTTCCAATGGAAATAGAGATCCACCAAGCGAGTAAGGGAATACTCAAAAATGTCGGTGACGCTGCAGAAGTTGTCATGCCCGTCGCAAGTGGAATGAGTGTGCTCGTACCGAGGAGAATGTTGAGTCCTCGGCAGCTTCCCATCAGAAAGGGGGCGAAGAGCGTACGTTTTAAGAGACCGTTGTAAAGCAGGATGCACGCTGCAAGTAGGACTGCAATGATACTTGCGCGGGCGAAGGGACTCGTGGGTAAAAAGGGATCGCTTCCGCTGCCGACCCAACCGGCGAGGGAAGCCACGACGACTCCAATCAAGAGCAGCATGTAGCCCGCCGTTTTCGCGGTTTGGAGCGAAATTTTCCCAGAAGGCAGTGGACGGTTGGGGCGCTGAACTCGATCGACCTCAATGTCAAAGACATCGTTAAGAACCATGCCGGATAAATACAGCAGCGATGATGCCAAAATTAGAAGACAGAGTTCCAAGGTAGGTGTCCACGCTTGGTGAACCAATAGAAACGCCATCAGAATATTGGAGATTGCCGTTGGTAAGGCAGAAATTCGCAACAATCGAAGCCAGGGGAGGATTGTAGAGTGTCGGGATGCGGTCTCCGGTGACCCCTCGTTTTCAGATTTCATAATAAGAGCAACTAGATTATTCGAAAAAGCGACGCTTAAACGGAGGAAGACATAAGCAAGCACGAAAATGCTTGCGCTCGCTAGCGATTCTAAGATGTTTTGGGTCGCCTGCCCACTAATGCACTGAATTCACAGGATGGGGGTCAGAGGCGACTCTTTCAACGGATTCACTGATAAAACGTCCAAAATGCCAGAGAATCAGGGCAAATGGTTTCTTGGATTTGGAAGAATTATTCCAGGTCGGGATAAGCGCAAAAAAGAAACCCGGTCGGAGTTTACCGAACCGGGTTTCACCCCCCTGGGTATTCGAACTGAAGCGCAGCGTTTCAGTAGGAGTGTTATCGACGAATCACACCCAACTCTTTGGTAAAAAGCGTCAACTTTATCAGTTCTTTTGATTCCGTCATCCAATTCGATAAATCATGCAATTCGGGCAACATAAAGTTTACGCGATAGATAATGTTTGCCGATTAAGTAGAGAACGCGCCGTCGCTTTGACGGTTGCAGATGGATAGCGTGTTGCGTGACTGACGCACAGGCAACTGCATAACGAATAAAAGAAACAGTAGTCAAGGAAGCCAAGTGAAACGATCGTCAAGTTGGATCGCCGTACTACCCTCGCTTGTGATCCCGATCTGCATCGGGCTAATGTTGTATTTGGGGCTGTCCTACCTGATCAATGAAGGGCATATCGCTAACGAGACCGTCCTCAGGTATCTGACGGGGCACCCGGTTTCCAAGGTAACCGTCGGGATGTTTTTCATTGGAATCGCATCGTTGGGCTTAATTGCTAACAATATCTTTGAACAATTCAGCGGCGAAAAGAAAATCTCAATTAGTATTCCTCAAGGTGCGGTGGGGAGCGGTTCAGTCCAATCGCCTGCTGATGCAACTGAGGGAGTAAGGCCTCGGGGTGTTATCGAAGAGCGAACGGTTGGTCTGGGAAAGCATTTGCTGGAGTTGCCCAAATGGATGCATGACCACTATTTGTGGCAGCGTTTGGTGAACGCCCTGCATTGCATTTACCGCACCAATTCCACTGCCTCTGTAGAAGAAGAGCTTAAGTATTTGGCTGACTTGGATCTCGATCGTCAGCAACAACGGTATTCGTTGGTGCGGATATTGATTTGGGCGACTCCAATGCTAGGTTTTCTGGGGACAGTTCTAGGTATTTCTCAGGCACTTGGTGGGATCAATGTTGGTCCCGACAATGATTTTCAGCAAATGATGGATGGCTTACGCGGGAGCCTTTATGTGGCCTTTGACACGACGGCACTTGCTTTGACGTTGTCAATGGTTTTGATGTTCGGCCAATTTTTAGTTGAACGATTTGAGACTCAGTTGTTGGAGCTAGTTGATCAGCGGGCAAAGCAGGAAATCAATGCAAACTTTGACATGACGGTAGCGTCAGCCAATCCAACTTATGAGAATGTGGCTCACAATTTCTTAAACGCTTCTCAGCAGTCGATTGAAAAGCAAACCAACAGTTGGCAAAAGACGATTCAGGCAGCTCACACGACTTGGCTGGAGTCTCAGGAAAACCTGAAAGATCGCCTCAGTCAGCAATTGATGGATTCAATCCAGCAAAGTGTTGAAAAGCTGACGTTGGGTCTAACCAACTCCATCGACAAAGCGGATGAATCGATGTCGCACCGCTGGAGTCAGTGGCAGGTCACGCTTTCTGACAATGCCCGGCTGATGTCCGATTATCAAGGTAAGTTGGCTCAGCAAGCTGAGTTAATGGGAGAGTTGCTGGCTCAGGATCGAAGCCAACAAAGTTTAGAACCCATTCTGGCGCAGAACCAAATGGCAGCCGAAGCAACGGAGAAATTGAAGGATGCAGTAGAGGCGATGGTAGTTAGCCTCTCTGAGAATCGTCATGGAATGCTGGGCTCTGTGTCCCCTGCTCCTGCGCACGAAACTAACGTTGAGACACAACAAGACGAGTTGGAGTTCGCTCAGTCCACGCTCGAAAAGACGGAGATAAAGAGGCAGATCGCAGAAATTACCCAGTTCGGAATGGGGGCTCGGATCGACCTTGAAGAAGCTCAGTCACCTCGGGAACCAGCCTTCGCAAGTACAGGGTCTGGCACTGCGGAGGTTATTCTGCCCGCCCGCAAACAGGAACGTCAGTTTGTCACGGTTAACATTAACCGGAGTTCAAAAAGAACTGCATGAGACGGCGAAAAAAAAATCGATCTCAACTCAGCGTTTCGTTGTTTCCATTTTTGGCAGTGTTGATCTGCACACTCGGTGTTTTGATTGTAATGCTCGTCATGGCCGTGAAATCAGCAGATGTACAATCTGCGAAAAAGCAGGCAGAAGATGATTCTGAGAAACAGGCGCAGATTGCTGAGTTAAATGATTCTGTCTCACTGGATCAGATTCGCATCAACGGTATGTCTTCGGTGCGTCCGGATGCTCTGGAGAAATTGCAACAGTCCCGGTCCCACCGAAGTTATCTCGAGGGGGAAGTACGGAAGATCAAACGTGAGCTTGAAACAGTTATCGCGCAGTGGAATAGCCTTCAGAGTGAATCCGAACCCGTTGTTTCTTCTGAGAAATTTTCCGAAGAGGAGGGAAAGCAGGCGTTGGCCAAGTTGGAAGATTCGATTCTTCAAGTACGTTCTAAGATCGCAACAAAACGTGAGAACAACTCCGCAATCAAGCCAACGACATACGTCATCGAACCTTATCGGGGGCGTGGTGGAACCTTCAGAAGGCCTATTTTTATCGAATGTTTAAAAGATGAGATCGTCTTGCAACCCTCCGGAATTCGGTTGCGGAAAGATGAATTTGTTTTGCCGCTTCAGCCTGGCAATATGCTCGACTCGGCATTGCTTGCCAATCGAGAGTATTGGGAGCGTTATGATTTGGTGGGTAAAGAGGGGAATCCTTATCCGTTGGTGATTGTTCGCCCGGACGGTGCTGAAACGTTTGTGTTGGTCCGCCGTGCAATGCAGAGCTGGGATGATGAATTCGGATATGAATTAGTCGATGGCGGTAAGGTTTTGAGTTTTGGAAAAAAAGACCCTCAGCTCGTCGAAGAAGTAAAAGAAGCGATCGAAGAAGCTCGTGGGCGGCAGCAGTCGCGGATCGCGGTGATTGAATCTCAGCGTGCCCGCGATGCAATGTTTGCGAATGAGCGGTCTCGTCCGGGGCTTCGGGTCTCCGGAGGGCAAGGTGGGTTTGTCTCGACGACGAGGGGCATGGGAGATGGGCTGGAACGCTCAAATCCTCGTGGATCTGTTCGCCCGCCCGATTCAAAATCTTCAGCTGATTTAGTTGCTTCGATGAAATCAAAACGGAGAGATTTCGAGAATTCGCGGACAAAATCGAACGGCGACTCGAACTCATCAGCGGCTGCCGCTCGTGCCGAATCCAACGCTGGAGCGGGGGGAGAGGTTGCTGGTGAAAATCTGCAGTCTGCGTTGAGTGTTGCAAATCAGCGTGGTAGTAATTGGGCATTGCCAGCGAAAACGGCGGGGGCAACCGGATACGTCCGCCCCATGCGATTGTTCTGCGGCGTTGATTATCTCGAGTTGAAGTCTGGCGGTGTTGTTGGCAGGAAAATTCCAATGGCAGGTGGCACTGCAGACGCAATTGACCCGTTGGTGGAACAGATTTGGGGACAAATTAAATCTTGGGGTGTCGCCGGTAAAAATGGCTATTGGAAGCCGCAACTTCGCGTGACTGTGTTGCCCGGAGGAGAGACTCGATTTTCCGAATTGAATGGGCTTTTATACAACAGCGGTCTCTTGATTGAGGAGTCGCGACAATGAGTCTCAAGCAAATTACTACGGGGCAAGATTCATTTTTGGACATTGTCGCGAACCTAGTCGGAATTCTGATCATTTTGGTCGTGGTCGTTGGTGCTCAGGCGTCAGCGTCCTGGGTTCATGCCACCCCGAGTGAAGACCTCGCAGCCCAAATTGACGATCTCAAAGAATCTGAGGCAAGCTTGGGCGATACGATCAAGAAACTTCAGTTGGACAACGAGGCTTTGGGGCAAAAACAGGCGAAAGAGAACAGACTGGCAGCAGCGTTAACAGACCAACGACATGAATACTTGATTAGGCTCGAATTGCTACAACAGAAGTTGAAAGCGGCTAAAAAAACGCGAATAGAAAAAATCGCGGCAATTGATGCTACCGCCGCGATTGAGTTTGAAAAGAAGGAATCTTTTGAGGTTCAGCAGAAACAATTAATTGACGAGTTAGCAGAGCTGAATCGAGAGTCCAAGGCTATTTCTTTCAGTAATGAGCCTTCAACAGAGGTCATTAAACATTTCCCCAATCCAATTGCTAAGACCGTTTTTTCGGATGAAATTCACTTCTGTTTAAATAACGGGCGGCTGTCTTATGTTCCGATGAGTGAGTTGATTTCACTCATGAGGTCCGAAGTGAGTTCCGAAGTCAGGCTGAATGCAGAAAATTTCAGTCGAGAGGAACAGGCGATTGCAGTTGTCGGTCCAGTTTATGATTATCGGATGCAATACGAATTGATCGTAAAGGCAAATTACGATCGAGTTGGGGGAGGGGTGAATGCTCAGACGACCCTTAGTTTCAAGGGCTTTAGGATGCTTCCCACGAGTCCGCTCATTGGTGAAACGATCGAGGCGGCTCTTGGGGGAGATTCGGATTTTCAAAAGAGGCTGTCTGATTTCGAACCGGGGAAAACAACAGTTTCGATTTGGGTCTATCCCAATGATTTTGAGTCCCATGCCTCGCTCAAAAAATGGATCTACGAAAACGGTTTTCAGATGGCAAGCTGGCCGCTGGACCACGGCAAGAGAATCTCGGGTGGACCAACCGGCTTTAAAACCTCCGCGCAGTGAGCGATAGGCGTCGTGCTCTGCTCTTCGTTTGCACCAACGTCTTGGTTAAAGTAGTTTTCTTGGTTAAAGTAGTTTAATAGCGAGAGGCTTGATTCTTGGTTCCTGCTCTGAGTTTGAGTGCTTAGGCATTCAGGTTTTCATAACTGGTCGTAGTTGGGAGAGTGGGAAGGATCGGGTCAACCATTCTCCCGTTGTTAGAACCGAATTAATGGCACGAAAAAATCCTCGGCGTAATATTGCGAGAATTGAAGTGCCGGGCGAAGGCCGGATAATTTATGGTGGTTGGGAAGTTCGGATCCAACGGCGAGGTGAGCGTTTTTCAAAGTACTTCTCAGATCTGAGCCACGGTGGGAAGCGGTTGGCATTGCAGGCAGCTAAAGTTTTTCGCGACGAGATTGATCAAAGATATAAACGCTATTCTGTAAAGGATTTGGCTGCTAAACCTTCGGCTCGAAACCGTTCTGGACAGGTTGGGATTCGACTGCATGAACAAACGGACCGACGCGGTGAGTTTGATTACTCCTATTGGTATTGGATTGCTCAGTGGACCGATGGCCACGGACGGCGGCGAACTCGGTCTTTTTCAATTCATCGTCATGGAGAAGAAGAGGCATATCGTCTTGCCTGTGAAGCCCGTAATCAAGGAATAAAGCAAGCCAAGCGTTGATCTCAACGCGGAGGTTCTCTGATGTTGCCTCGCTGCAAGCAAGCGGAACTGGGCAGTCGGAACCGAGCAAAAGTTACCACTCAATCTTAACTGGCTCTCCTACATTGATCCCCAACATTTCGCTCAAGCTAATGCCCACGATTCCGACTTCGAGGAAACCTGAGTCGCTTAGCTTTGCGACCATTGTCGCTGCAGGCTGGTCATGTGGGTCAGGGTAAAGGCCGATCGTTTCATGTCCCCCGAAATTTATATGGACGGACTCGTCTCGGGGAACATGTGCGATTTGTTCGATTGAGATATCAGTCACCAGATCACCGTTTGCGTTCACCGAGGCGACCTGTCCTTCCATCAAATTCGACAATGTAATTCTCCAGAGTAGTTGAGATACAGTTAGTGCGATCCGACGTGATCGCCAACCCAGCGGGTACGCGATCCAATGCTGTAAAAGATAACAGCAAAATTATGGCTGTGGCAACCGGAATGGACTCCAGTGTCCAGGAAGCGATGACACTAACAGAATTATTGTACAGGCAGGCATTGGCGGTTCGAGTAAGCCGGGCGGTCACCTAAGAAGTGAATTCGGAAAAGCAAAGATTACGTAGAGATCATTTTTGCAAGCATTGCCTTAACCAATCCTGGGTTCGCATTGGGATTCATTTTTCTGGCTTTACCAATCAGCATCCCGATCGCTTTTCCATTTCCAGATTGAATTTGTTCAACCACGTCTTGGTTCTCATCGATTAGTTTTTCGCAAAGAGTAACCAGTTCGCTGTTGTCGACGGGTTTGATGCCTAGTTGTTTGATGGCTTCCTCTGGCGAAATGCAATGTGCGACCATTGCATTGAGTACTTCTTTGCCACGAGTTTGATCGAGTGTTCCGGCGATGACTAATTTTAATAGATCGGTAAATTGCTGAGGAGAAACCGGGTACTGCTGAATGGTTTGGTTCGACTCATTGAGTTGGCGAAGGACTTCTTGGCCAATCCAGTTGTTTGCGATTTTGCTATCCTCGCAACCATCGGCGACTTCTAAAAAGTAATCCACCACTCCCCTGCCCTGAGAAACAATTACGGACGCATCTGCGGATTTTAAATTGTATTGCTCGGCAAGTAACTTGCGTAGGTCGGCAGGTAATTGTTCCAGTTGCGACTCAATTTGTTGAATTTGTGAATCTTCAATTTTTACCGCGATCAGATCCGGGTCAGGGAAATATCGATAGTCAGCTGAATCTTCTTTTTCTCGTTGAAGAGTTGTCGTTTGGGTATGGTCGTTCCAGCCGCGGGTTTGTTTAGGAGCGTCAGCGATGGTGAGGCCATTTTCTTGCCAAGCTTCAAACTGACGTTGAGCTTCATGTGTGATTGATCGCTCGACTGCTCGGAAGCTGTTGAGGTTCTTGATTTCTACGATCGGAGTTGCAATTTGCTCGTCACCGAATGGGATATGTAGGTTAACATTCGCGTCGCAACGCAAATTGCCTTGCTGCATGTTGCAATCAGAGACGTCAATGTAATTTAAGATAAGTTTCAGTTCGGAGAGAAACGCTTTTGCCTCAGCAGCGGTCCTGATATCGGGTTGGGTGACAATTTCCAGTAGTGGAGTTCCCGTTCGGTTGAGGTCAATTTTTGAGTCTTGTCTACGGCCCGATTCGTCGTGAATGCTTTTTCCAGCGTCTTCTTCCAGATGTGCTCGTTCGATTCGAATTCGCCTGGCTTGGCCTGTCGGTTCTGAGGGCTCAATGTCGAGATGGCCCGGTCCACAGATGGGTTGGTCGAATTGACTGATCTGATAGCCTTTGGGGAGATCCGGATAGAAGTAGTTTTTACGGTCCCATTTCGTGGAGCGAGCGATCTGGCAGTTGAGCGAGAGTCCCGCACGGATAGAAAGTTCCAAAGCTCGTTCGTTGATAACTGGAAGAGCGCCGGGCATTCCGGTGCAAACAACGCAGGTTTGTGAATTAGCAGCTTCTCCAAAACGAGTAGAGCATCCACAAAATAATTTGGAATCTGTGTCGAGCTGAACGTGGACTTCGAGACCAATTATGATTTGGGAGTCGTCAAATCGTACTGCGCGACGGTTGTTCGATTGTGGGCTGGAAGTTGGGTTCAAGACTGTGTCCTCCATGGCTCCGAGGGGCTCGCCGTATGCCAAAGTGTTTCGTTTTGAAATTGATGAGCGGCTCGTAGTAAGGTGTTTTCCTCGAATGCTCGCCCTTGCAATTGGAGTCCAATTGGCAGCCCAGTGCTCGATGGTTCGACAGGAACCGAAATGGCAGGGATTCCAGCTAAATTCGCCGAGACGGTATAGATGTCTGCGAGATACATCGCGAGAGGATCCTCGGTGTGTTGTCCCAGTTTGAATGCGGGAGTTGGCGTTGTTGGGCCCAAAATTAGGTCAACCTTTTTAAATGCTTCGTCGTAGTCTTGTTTGATCATGCGTCGAACTTTCGAAGCCTTTAAATAGTAGGCTTCATAATAGCCCGAACTCAGGGCGTAGGTTCCCAGCATGATCCGTTGTTTGACTTCGTCACCAAACCCTTGTCCCCGCGTGTTGCGATACATCTCTTCGAGGTCATTCGCCTGTGCCCGAAAGGTATACCGGACGCCATCGTAGCGTGCCAGATTACTGGAAGCTTCGCACGGCGCAATAATGTAGTAGGCTGCAATAGCCGACTTTGTCTGCGGTAGCTCAATTTCTTCGATGTTCGCCCCGAGTTGCTTGAACACGGAAATGGCATCGTTGATTTTTGTTTTGACCTCTACGTCGAGTCCTTCGTTCAAATGGTCTCGACAGACCCCAATTCGCACGCCCGCCAGTGGAGTTTCAAGGCTCTTCAGGAAATCTGAGACTTGCTCTTTGGAGGAAGTTGAGTCACGTGGATCGAATCCTGCGATGACCGACATCAGCAGCGCTGATTCTTTTGCGGTCCGTGTCATGGGACCAATTTGATCGAGGCTACTCGCAAAGGCAATCAATCCATAACGACTGACTCTTCCATAGGAAGGCTTTAGGCCAGTGATTCCACAGAACGAGGCGGGTTGGCGAATCGAGCCACCTGTGTCAGAACCAATCGCGACGGGGGCTAACCGAGCGGCAACACAGGCTGCAGAACCTCCACTTGAGCCGCCCGGAACGCGGTTGGTTGCCCAAGGGTTGTTGGTTGGTCCGAAAAAAGAATTTTCGGTCGAGCTGCCCATCGCAAACTCGTCCATGTTCGTTTTGCCGATAATGATCGCGTCGGCAGACTTAAGTCGTTCGACGATAGTTGCATCGTAGGGAGGCGAAAAATTCTCCAGCATTTTCGATCCCGCAGTCGTCGGTTGTCCGGAAACGCAAATCCCGTCTTTAATGGCAATCGGGAGACCTGCGAGACACCCTAAGGATTCCCCGGCTTTTCTCCGTTGGTCGATCGCTTCGGCCTGCTCAAGTGCGGATTCGGAAACACGGATGAATGCATTCAACTCTGCATTGTGAACTTGGATGCGATCGAGGAAGTGCTGAACACAGTCAGTTGCCGTGACTTCTCCAGCGTTGAGTTGGTCGACGATTACGTCAGCATTCAAAGCTGAAAGAGTCATGTGTTGGTCCAGTTAAATGGAAAGTCCAATTCTTAAATTACGAATCCGTATTTCGAAAAACGGGAGGAACCAAATAGAATTCTCCATCCGATTCAGGAGCGTTATCTAAGATTTTCTCGCGGGGAACACTCGTCTGAAGGTTGTCCTCTCGAATCGCATTCACCGATTCGATGGCTCCAAAAAAAGGTTCGATGTCCTTGGGAAGCTCAACCTGTTCCAGCTGGCTTACAAACTCGAGGATCTGTTTCAGTTTTTCGCCCGAAGACGTTAGTTGCTGCTCGTCGAGGTGTATCCGTGCAAGCTTTGCAACTTGATTAACGGTTGGTTGCTCAGGTGTCTCGGGCATAAGAGATTCCACGGGATCAATGGTCAACTTGTGACAGTACGCGGAGCGGAAACCTTGTTCGATAACAATTCAAGGGCCGCCTAGACAAGCCTAAGCATAACGTTTCGATCTGAGGAACAAAACTAGGTTTGCGAAAAGGTGTTTGCGCTAATCTAGACAGAGCTTCTTTAAAACAGCTTAAGCCAGAGAGCAATTACGAAGGTAATTTGAATGGCTTTTGCTTGACTGCTTTTCGAATCGCTCCACTGCGGATGCACTGAACGCAAACTTTGAGAGTTTTTGTTCCGCCACCGGGGATAGCAGTTCGGACTTTCTGCAGGTTGGGACGGAACTGTCGACGGGTAATCCCAGTCTTTTTAGTACCGACACCACCGAGATACTTGGCTTTACCACGCGTTTCGACACGATTGCCCATCTGAGGGCCTTTTCCACATACTTCACAAACGCGAGCCATGACTTTGTCCGTTAAAAATCGATCAAATTTTCAGATTTAGATACTAAAAGTTAGCTACGCAGTATAGCAATTCGGCTCGATTGTTCAACGGCATAAATAGCAGTATTTTACTGCAAAAACCCTTCTTTTAGGGTTTTTCGCCATTCATTTGAGCGAACTTAGCTAGTTTGGGCTGCGTGTTAGGCAGTCTTAAGAAAACCGCCATCTAACCGCTTCTCACAGATATCGACCGCATCGCCAAAGGGAATCAGTGAATTTTTGAGTTGGGGGTGCTTCCGGAACCAAGCGATCAGAATGAGCTGGAGATTCATTTCCATTAAATTTTCAGGGATGGGTTTTTCGGCCAGTGAGACCTCGGTAAGTCGCTTGATTGTCGCAATCGCGCGTTCTTCGGTGTCGGGGGCAACGGTGCTACCGATGAGTTGTCCACCTTTGAGGAAAAGCCATGCCTCGCGTTTTTTTCTGGCTTCAATTGGCAGAACGCCATTATAGGATTCTTGAGCATTGCGAAGTGCCGACATCCGTCGATCGAGCCAGTTAAGGTTAGAGATATGGTCTCTAATTATTGCCGCTTTTTCAAAGGAATGGCTGAGGGAGGCTTCCTGCATTTGTTGATCTAATCTGGTGAGAATAGATCGATCCTTGCCAAGGATGAATTGACGGGCATGATCAACGTTAGCTTGGTAAGCACGGGAACTGCACTGGGCAGCGCATGGTGCTGGACACGTTCCCAGTTCGAAACGGATACACTGAGCGGTAATGGGGTTCTCAAATAGAGTCAGCTGATTGTTAAATTTAAATTTGATTTTATCGGGGCAATCTCGAAGCTGAAAACACTGATTGATTGTCTCGACGGCTGAGCGAAGACGTCCCGTGCCTGCGATTGGCCCGAAAGACAATTCGGATTTATCAGTCAGGCGTCTTGTGAAAAACGCGTTGGGTGCCATTCCCCCGCCAATGCAGATAAAGGCGGGTTGCCGCTTGGTAGGTTGCCCCTGCGTATTAAACTCAGGACGCCACCGATAAATAAGTTCTTGTTCTCGAATCAATGCGAGAAGTTCATTGGAGATTGGTTCCCAGACAAGTTTTTGGCTGTGTTGCCGGATTCTCGCTGCTTTTTTGTCGGCTGGCGTTTTCGAAAAATACGATAGCAATCGTTTCCGAAGTGATTTTGATTTACCAACGTAGCAAAGCTGATTTCGGTCATCGAGCCATCCGTAGACCCCCGGGGTCAACGGGCAGTGGTCGTGCAAAAGTGCTCTCGCCTGCATTCTGTCACCGGGGAGTCGGTGCCGTTTAATGCGACCTCTTGTTTGCTGAGCCAAGATCGAAGCCCCAAATCCATTGAAGTTGGGGATTTGATGTTCTATTAGTTTTGGCACGAATCCATCCTCTCCTTGGCAATTTGCACACTCCTTGGTGCAACCTGACTGCCCTCGGATTCAGGATAAAGGATCTCTATGCGGAAATAAATAGCTTGCCGATGCGTCGGTGTGTTTTGAGCGAACTAGGTTTGAAGTCTGGACGTTTTGGTTCCGAAGCTCGTTTGAAATCTCCAGCGCGGATAAATCGGGGTGAATTTGAACACGCCCGAGAGATCAAAATTGGATTGAAGATTGTCCGATCTGGTCAATGGAGGGAAAAGCGTGGGGAAGGAAGGACGATTTAGGCACTGCTTGAGGTAATTTGTCCTCCGAGAAGTCGATTATAGGCTTCCCCTTCAAACCTAAATCTTTCTGCAGTCCTTAGATCTGGAACCAACATGTTAATTTGTAACAGCGACGCGGGTTAACCGTTGAACTTACTGCAAATTTTTTACGGTTTGCGATTTGACAAGTCGATAAAGGTAGTAGATCAAGACGCCGGGAGGGCGAGACACGGACTGTTTCGCAGCCAGGATAGAGTCATAGCATGACGATGGAGCGACATGCTGTGACTTTTTTTATGCGCCCACCACCTTCTCAATTTCTCTGCACTGCATTTCTCTGCACTACTAAACGGTATCCTTGGTGACGATCGGAACGTCGGCGAACGTCGTGCTGGTTTCTACGGAAGTCCTCTCTCAATCCAAAGCTAGATCGACACCAATTGATTGGAGGTAAGTCCGGACGTAGGCGTTGTTTACTGGCAGATTCGTTGCTGCAAGCACTCTTTCGCTGGTCAGCTGCAGATGTGTTATCCTCTAGTCGTGTAATTAGTTCGGAAACTAGAGTTGGATGTCTTCGGTGGAGTCGACATGTACTCGTCAGATCCCGATAGAATTGACCCTCCCGCAACACGCTGCCGGCCAGCCTACCAGCCAATGCTACTGGTGGCAGTTGCGTTTGCTGCTGGTATTTTGCTCGATCGAGTTTGGGACGTTAACTGGCGTTTCTCATTGTGTTCGTCTTGGTTGTGCTTGGTTGGCTGGTTCCTTGTTTGGAGGTTCCCAAGATTTTCGAAAAGGGACTGGTTTTACTTTTCATTCGGTTCCGAATTCAGGCGCGAGAGGGTCGCCTCGACGATTCTTCTTGTTGGGTTTTTATTAGGCGGTTCCTTTTGGCATCACGGCCGTTGGAATTGGTTTCCGCACAACGAAATTGGCCGCTATGCCACGGATGTATCAAGCCCTTGTTGTCTTGAAGGCAAGGTGATTTCGGAGCCGTTGTGGGTAGTCTCCGAAGCGGCGTTCGCACCTCGCCCTGAAATGGAGATGAAGACCCGTTTGGTGTTGAAGGTGACTCGTTTGAGAGACGGTGCGAAGTGGGTAAACGTTGGTGGTCTTTGTGATCTTGTAATTCACGAATCAGCCAGTGGAATTCATTCGGGTGATCAGGTTGAGGTATTTGGGTACTTGGTTAAGAGTTCACCGGCGAGCAATCCTGGTGGTTTCGATTATCAGGAATACTATCGCGGCAAAGCCAAGCGTGCATTTATTCACGCTTATCAAGTAGAAAGTGTTCGTGTGGTGGCGGCAGCCAATTGGTTTGCAGTGCGGTGGATTTCAAGTCTCAGGCAAAGATTAAACGAATTGACGTGGCAGTACATACCAAGTCCTGAGTCGGGGTTTGCGTCCGCGATTTTGCTCGGCAATCGGGAGCAATTATCACGCGTGCGTCGCCAACGATTTTTGGAAACAGGTACCGCCCATCTGCTGGCGATTTCTGGGCTGCACGTAGGGATTTTAGCAGGGGCATTCTTCTGTTTTTTTCGCATCGGAATTCTTAGTCGACGAAAGAGTCTGTGGTTAACGATCATCTTTGTACTGTTTTATGCTTGGCTTGTTGAATTTCGCCCACCGGTGCTACGAGCATCCATTTTGGTGACTCTGTATTGTCTTGGCCGACTCCTCGGTGAGGGGAGCTTTTCTTTTAATTTGCTCGCGATCGCCGGAGTTGCCGTTTTGATTGTCAACCCAAGTGATCTATTTGGGATTGGTCCACAGCTTTCCTTTCTTGCCGTTGCTTCGTTAACCGTTTGTGCTGACTGGATTTTTGGCAAACCGGAAGTGGATCCAATTCGGAGGTTGATTTCTGGAACCCGGTCTCCTGTTATTCGAATTGGCAATTGGACGCTGCGCCAGTGTCGGGTGGCTGTTTTGGTTAGCTTTGTGATTTGGCTGGTTGCTTTGCCAATGGTCGCGTACCACTTTCATTTGGTAGCCCCGGTAGCCTTGGTCGCGAATCCTGTTCTGCTGATGCCAATCGCTCTCGCTCTCTATGGTGGGTTAGCGGTGTTAGTTTTGGGGTCGTTTTGGCCGTCGTTGGCGAGCCTGTTTGGAGTGCTGTGTCAATTAAGCCTGGGGCTGATCGAATGGTTGGTTGCTGTTTTTCAACTAATACCATGGGGGCATTTCTGGACGGCGGGTCCACCTGGTTGGTCGTTGACGCTGTTTTACGCCGGATTATTTTTGTTGTTTGTGTATCCGGAAACAAAAATCAAAAGAGGTTGGCTACCCATTTGTCTGACGGGGTGGCTAGTTTTTGCGTGGATGATTCCTGCAAGCTGGAGTAGTCAAGAAAGTTCTCGAAAAGGTGGCGAGCTCGTTTGTACTTTTCTAGACGTTGGCCATGGCTCTAGCGTGTTACTCCAATTGCCTGACGGGAAAAATGTACTTTATGACTCTGGGTCACTCGGTTCACCTAATTATGGTGCCAGAAGTATTGCGGGAGCTCTATGGTATGAAGGAATTGAGCATGTCGATGCGGTGGTAATTTCACATGCTGACGTAGATCACTTCAATGCGTTGCCTCAATTAGTAAAACAGTTTTCGATTGGTCGAGTATTTGTCTCGTTCAGGATGCTGAAAGACAGATCTCCCAAAGTGCGGGAGTTGTTGGCGATTCTGGAAGAACGGGGAGTCGAAGTCGTGCCAGTCAAAACTGGCGATCGGCCGTTTGTTTCTTCTCAGGTTAGCTTTGATATCCTCAATCCGCCCCTCGGGGGGATTCGTGGAAACGATAACGCCAATAGTATTGTGTGGATGATTGAATACGGAGGGAAGCGTGTTTTACTGCCCGGTGATATAGAGGAGGAAGGCTTGAGTCAGTTGTTAGCTCGCCGTCCTGTTGCTGTTGAGATTCTAATGGCGGCACATCACGGAAGTGCGAATAGTCTGCCTGCCGACTTTGTTAAATGGGCCAGTCCCCAGTACGTCGTAATCAGTTGCGGGCGGAACCGAGTCAGCGAATCGATGAAGCAAGATTTTTCCAATTCGCAAAAAGCTGTTTTTAGAACCGATCGCGATGGCGCTGTCCAGTTTCGCTTGAGTCAAAAGGGAGAGACGGTCGTGAGACGTTGGAAAACAGAGCCTTGGTGATCTGTGGCGTTGGGATTAGGACCAGCGTGTCAGGAGAGATGGCGAAGCTATGCTTCGTAAGTCGTAATGTACTCTCGGTTTGCAATCGCCCACGCGCCGAGGCAGAGCGTGAACAGGGTAATACCAACAAGGATGCAAATGTGAATGGTCACAGGGTAGCCATCACCAAAAATGACTCGGTAGCCCCTTTCGGAGCTGCTTGGGAGAAACCATCCGAGCCAAGTCAGAGAAATTTCCTGAAGGTGATAACGGATAGAAAATTTGTTCATGAGAACTCCCGGGACGGACGCCATGATAATGTCAGAAACAATTACGAATCCAACTGAAAAAGTCATGGCTCGCTTAATAAATAGAACGCCTAGCAACGAAAATATTCCTCCATAGGCAAGGCATGCGAGGAAGAAAATGCCGGAGAGGGAGAGCCAGAATCTCACTGTATTTCCAGTGTGGAGTTGGCTATCAATCAAGAGTGTGCAGAGTGAGATTGAAACAATGCAAATTGCGTAGGAAACGCTGAATGAGGCTAAGAACTTTCCGAGGAAGATAGAGATTCTTCCGCCAGGTCGACTGGCGATAAACACCCAGCTTTTTCCCTCCAATTCTGCGCTTACATTGGGAGTGGCCCACAAAATCAAAGACAGCAGGCTTACTAAGCCAATCAATACGATTGTTAGTGGTGTGAAATCCTGAAGAATGGAGCTAGAGATTCCAGCTCTCGAAAATGTAGCACCGAGGATTAGGAGCCCCAGCATCGTTGGAGGGAATAAGGCAAGGATAAGCGATACGGAGGTGCGCTGGATCGTAAACGAACTTCGGATTTCAAACCGGCAGGTTGCAATTGCATTTTGAAGGATGCTCCCCATCACCGTCCCCTTTGCATTAATTCGCCCCGATGAAGTTTCATCAGCATCGAAAAGAGTGTGTTAAGTGAATCATCGGTCGACCGAATTTCGGTAATCATAATCTTGTGTTGTTGGATAATTTCTGGAATGACTTTAAAGAGTTGGGATGCTGAGGGGGTGGAGAATAGGATCTCGGTTTTGGAGGTAAATTTAAGCGATTCGATGTCACAGTGCTCGATCAGCAACGTCGCCAGTTGTTTGGGGTTTGAGGTGCGCATGGTCAGTTCGTAGGGGGTGTCGGCGAGGATGTTTCGAACTTCCGTAGGTGATCCTGAAGCGAGCAACCGCCCTCCAGAGATTAACAGAAATGAGGGATTGATGGCCTCGACTTCATGCAGGATATGGCTTGCAAGAATCAGGCCTTTTCCTTGAGAGGCCCATGTTTTCAGAAAGGCTGACATTTCGTGACGGCCAATTGGGTCGAGACCATTGAAGGGTTCGTCAAGGATAAGTAGGTCGGGGTTGTGTGCAATTGCCTGCCCTATTTTTGCTCGCTGTCGCATGCCGAGTGAATAATTTCTCATCGGTCGATTCATGGCATGGCTCAGTCCGACGAAGTCCAGGGACTCTTTCGCTTTTTTTTGCGCTTGCATAAAACGAAAACCATGCAACTGAACCATGTAGGTAACCCATTCGAGGCCTGTGGCTCGTGGGTAATTAACCTCGACTGACGGACAGAGTCCAATGCGGCGTAATAGCTTACTTTTCTTCCAAGGATTAACGCCAAAAAGCGTTACCGATCCGATAGTTGGTTTGAGTTGTCCAAGAATTAGATTGATCAACGTAGTCTTGCCAGAACCGTTGGGCCCTAATAATCCATAAGTCCCGGCCTGCAGGTTCAAGCAGATGTCGTTTACACCGATAACATCTTTGTAAAGTTTCGTTGTGTTTTTTAATTCAATCATGATGGTCTCGCTGCATCGCCAGTTGGTTTAGTCTCTAGGTTAAAGAGCCAATTACATGGGCGATGATATTCTTCGATAGAGGATCGTCATGGAAAAGGCCGTGATGCCGAAAAGTGAGATGATTCCCCTCCAGGATTCAGCGAAAGTTTCAAATCCAAATATATAGGACTGTAGGCTGCCAAGACTGTTGTATAGCGAAATTGCGGACCAGTTCGTCACGATATCACTTTGCATGACGGCGGGATCAAACAAAGGACGCCCCATTTGCAAAGAGGTCGCCAGAGCGATAGTCAACCAAGTTCCATGTCCAAGGCCCCAGATTGCGAACCAGGAAAAGTTAGCAAACCGGGTTTCCTGAGTTAGGGATGAAAGCATCAGTGCGACTGCCGATGTTGGGAGCACCAGGCCAAAAGTTGCAATGATAATGCGCACTGGGATATCCCAGGTCTGAGGTAGCGTCGAAATGTCGGGAGACATTAGCAGTGCGATAATGTAGAGGCATAGCGCTGGCAGCGTCGTGACCAAAATTATAAAAATAGAAGGGACACAGAGCTTGCCCCAGATGTATTCCAATCTGGAGATCGGACGAGAGAAGTAGATTAAAAGTGCTCGCGATCGAATATCCTGGGAGATTAGCGACGGGGCAATGAAGCCAACAAGAAACAAAATTATAATTGCCTGTGGATATCTGAAAAACGTCATAAGCATCCATCGCCAAACTGTGTTGCGAATTTCAGGGATGTCGCCAGTTCGAAAAACTTCTTGAAGATCATTGACGCCCGGGAAAATCCAAAATCGGTTGGTGATTGATTCCGTCAGTGCGAGCGTGGAAAATTGGTTGAAGCTGCCCGCCTCTCCTATGGCACTAAGTTGATCGGCAATGATAGCTTTCTCCACAAGGAAAAAACCTGCCGCCCAATAGGTAACCGGAAGCCACGCGGCGAGCATGAGTCGTTTAACCCATTTGGATTTCCATGCGAGTTGCACCCCGATTCGGCAGATTGCAAGCCAACGGAAAAGCGACGAGTTGTTTTCGTTTTTTAATCTTCTGTAACCAACATCATGGATAGGCATTAGTTTTCCTCCTCGGTACTAGGAGAATCAGTCACGGTTGAGAGAAAGACCTCTTCGAGCGAATTCCGAGCGGGAATAAGTGATTGAATGCTGACCCCAGACTGGAAGGCTGCGTTCCAGATGATTTCCGGCAATTCTGATGAGTGGCTGGCGACGGTTAAGGTTCCATCGGGATTTTTAATCACTTCGACATTATCTTTTTCTAACACCATCGCAAGTTGATCAATGTTCTCGAGGGCTCGAACGCAGAACGAGGGGGCTGTTGTGCGATTAAGATTGACTAAGGGTTCGCAGAGCCTGACCTTGCCTTGGGCCAGAATCACAACGTCGTCACAGATTGCTTGAACATCTGGCAAGATATGAGTGGAAATCAACACGGACTTTCCCATTTGAGAAGCCAGTAAATGAATTCTTTTTAAGAGAGTTTCACGTTCTTCGGGATCTAGGCCAGCAGTTGGTTCATCAAGAATCAGGAATTCAGGATCGTGCACGATTGCCGAGGCAAATTTGATTTTTTGACGCATGCCGGTGGAATAAGTGTCGATCATGCGGTAGCGTTCCTGCTTCATGTCACAAAAGTCTAAGATTTCGTGAGCGCGACGAAGTGCTTCGGTTTTGGGGATGCCCGAAAGGCAACCGGAAAATTGGACCGCGTTGACGCCGGAGAGCCCGGAAATGTAACAGTCGTCTTCGGGCATGTATCCGATCCTACTGCGGATTTGGCGTCCTTGTTTTCGCACGTCGAAACCAAGAAAAGAGGCCGTGCCACTGGTTGGTTGGACCAATCCAAGCAGCAGCTTTATGAGCGTAGATTTGCCTGCTCCGTTGGGCCCAAGCAGTCCAGTGATACCTGCTCGAACTTCGAGATCAATGCCATCGAGGGCACGCATTGATGGGAAGGACTTTGTGATTTGTTTTAACGAAATCAGGCTCGTCATGGCAGAAACTAGAGTTGAGATTTCAGGATAGGAAATCGTTTATCGACCGCTTTCGCGGAAATGCTAAATTCTTGCAAGGTATCTCGGCGTGAGATTACCGGGCAAAGCAAATCAGCAAATAAAAATATTTTTGGCAGACGTGATACCAAATGGTTCTACGAATCGACGGTGCGTTTTCATTCTCTCAATCGTCCGATGGTTGAATTGTCCGGTTGGGTTGGAGGAAAAGCCAAGTGACGCCGATCAATTTGGCTACCACCCCATAACCATGTTCGATTCAATAGATTTTCGAGCTTGCTCAAGGTCCGTTCCAGTTTCTTGCATGTACAGCCGAATCGCGTGCACTTTATCGCCAGCCGCTTTGGCAAGGCAATCGCGGGCAATGCCGCAAGGGTCGGATTCAGCGGTAATGCCAAGCACGCCTTTTGAGATGACCCAGCTGTTTCGTGGCCGTTTAGTGAGCCGGACGATATTCTCTCCAGGGTAACAATCAGCGGCTACCGTGGTTGCTGCTCCCTCGTCGTCCGCCCAGGTGATGATGATGTGTGCGTCGGTTTCAACTTCAAAAAGCGGCATGGTTGTTATTCCTGCGATGTAATGTCAGTGTTCAATGAATGGATCAATGGCAACCATGTCAGTTCGTCGACTGATGTGATTTAGTAAGACCTCAAGCACGTTTCTCGATTTAGCTTCGGGGTCGGAAAGTCATTTTGACACCGGACTGAAAAATATTCCAGTATCGGCAACTAAATAAAAATTGTTGAATGTGGGAATAAACGCAATCGCATTCCCAGAGAGGTGTTTTTAAGCCATGGAATCTGTTTTTTGGAGGGATCCACTGTGGATGATCTCAATTTGATTTTTTGTTTTAATTTTCAATCCTCCATCCGGAGTGATTCCCTGGCAGATTCCTGCCAGTGTTGCCCCTGATGGAGAGGTAACGAAAACCGCTTGTTCCCGCCACAATAGGACTTGGTTGAATCGATCGACTATTTCAAGTGGAGCTTCATTGACGATTGAGATTTGTTTTTCTAGTTCGATGAGGATTGCAATGAGCGTATCTGAGAGAGAGTTAGAGCGTCCAGATACTTGAGCAAGACTGGTGGCTGTCGTTGTTTCCGAGGATTCCCGTTGGTCGTCCATGTCGTGCAATGTTGGCATGTTAGCATTGTTGATATTTGCACCGATCCCAATAACTGAAAATTGGTTCCTGTCAGTGGAAACTGATTCGACCAGAATGCCCGCTATTTTGCTTTGGTTTAACATCACGTCATTGGGCCATTTGATCTCAAAGTTTAAGGTCGGATTGATCGACTTCAAAGCGTCAGAGACCGCCAGCGCGGAGGCCAGTGAGATCAGTCCCGACGGGGGCGAGGAGCGGTTTTCTGTTTCATTTTTTTCAAGGGAAGTAACATACGAGAACGTTAAACTTCCAGTGCCAGACCACCATTTTCGGCTGCGCTGGCCACGTCCGCTCGTTTGGGACTCTGCAATAATTACCGCTGGTGAATTGAGATTCGACTGACGTATCAGCTCAATTGCTCTGTCGTTGGTAGAGTCGATTTGAGAATGAACTTCGATGTGTGCGCCAGGAACCCCGTTGCAAATTTTTTCTTCATCGAAGGTGGTCATGCTACCCAAGGGCGAAATCAAATGAGTTTGACAATCTGCGGTTTCCGATAGGATACCTAATCTTACTTTGGTAGTAGCTTTTTTGTGCTCCCCGGAGCATAAGAGCTGTTACCAGATAGAATCGAGGGCGGAAGGTCGACTTCGTTACTCGCGTTTTGAACCGCTGATTGACTTCCGAAGCTGTCGATGGATGGTGGGATTTGCTGTGCTTTAGGAAGTTTAAATGCTTGAGGCGGAGACGATTTACTATTGGATCCCAGTGATTTGTCGAGGGTGTTCGGGGGAAGTGTTAAACCCTGCGATTTCTGCTGAAGTGGTTTTTGGGCAAATGAATCAAAGTCAGTGGAAGGATAGTTTAACTTGGGCGTCAATTTTGGACTGTCCGGCTTCACAAACGATTGGCTCGGGTTTTTAGTTCCTGGATTCGTGGACGAGTCTTGAGATAGTTTTTGTTGATTTGGATTGCGAATGAGGTTTTTGTTTTGGAGGGCTCTCAATTGTTCCTGAGCAAGTCTTAACTCAGATTTTGTTTGGGTTGCCGGGGGGGAACTTGATTCTGCCGCGGGTTGCATGTTTTTGCTTTTGCCGCCGTCAAATTGAAAGGCAGGGTTCTTGTTGAGTGAGCCTCCAAAGGGAAGCATATTCTGATTTGTTTTTGATGCTGCAAGGTTGGGAGCCTTGAATCCAGAGTTCGGCTGGACTCTGTTTTTGAGTGAGTTTTGACTCGAAACAAAGTCGTTATTGGTTTTAAATTGCCCATTGAATCCCTCGGTCTTAACTTTGGGCAAATCTCGGCCAGCAAATCTGTCCACTGAATCGTTCTGACTGGATGGTTTGGTGCTTGATAACCCGTTCAGTTGGTAGGGCTTGCGGATTGGGTTGGCGGTATTTTCTGAGACCTCAGTGACTTCTCGGCGCAAATCATTGATGCTACCTATCGGTTGTCCCAATCCCGCGGGTGGCGATTTCAAGTCCATCACAATGTCCTCTTGTGCTGAGTCGAGAGGACTGGGGGAAAAATGGCGGGCTGGTGGCGGTGGTGTTTTCGTGTCTTCATTAGCGCTAAGTTTATCTTCAGTTTCCCAGAACTTGAAGTTTCTTGACTGAGGTTTGGTCAAAGACGTCTTGTTGGAAGGGAATCCAAGTTTGCAGCCTGTTGAAATTGACAACGTGCCAGCGATGATGCAGCACATCAGCCAATTAGATTTTGTAGTTTGAAAGGGATTCATATCACTCAACTCAAAATTACTCGTTCAGAAACTTGCAAAATGGGTTTTTGCGTGGCGAATATTAGAGAGGGTGGCAATTTCCGTCAATGTCGACGCGTTTGGATTGGCGGGAAGCGTCGCAGGCGATTTAAGGTAGGAAAATTAAGCATGAGTGACGGCTGATGGTTGCTAGCATGAAAAAAAGGGCCGTGCAATTGCAGGCCCTTTTCACTTAGTCGTTGGCACTTACATGCCTCGCTGAACCGTGAGGTTATTTAGCAGCAGCGTATCTTGCTGCGACAGCGTTCCAATCGATGACGTTAAAAAACGCACCAACGTAGTCGGGCCGTCGATTTTGATAGTTGAGATAATACGCGTGCTCCCAAACGTCGAGGCCGAGAATAGGTGTTCGTCCTTCCATGAGTGGATTGTCTTGATTTGGCGTACTCTCAACAACAAGCTTTCCGTTGTCCACGCTAAGCCAGGCCCAACCGCTTCCAAACCGAGTTCCTGCTGCGGCAGCGAACTTTTCTTTGAAGCCATCAAAGCTTCCAAATTCAGCGTTAATTGCGTCTGCTAGTTCGCCAGTCGGCTCCCCACCGCCATCAGCGCTCATGACTGACCAAAAAAGGGAGTGATTAGCGTGGCCGCCGCCGTTGTTTCGAACGGCGCCGCGTGCCGCTTCGGGAACACTGCTGAGATCAGCGATCAAATCTTCGATAGATTTTTCGCCCAAATCAGAACCCTCAAGAGCTGCGTTCACCTTAGTGACGTAACCGTTGTGATGCTTGCCGTGATGAATCTCCATTGTTCTCGCGTCAATGTGTGGTTCCAAAGCGTCGTATGCAAATGGTAATTCTGGGAGTGAGTAAGCCATGTTTTCCTCTGTGCAAATATTTGTACGTCAAATGTTCTTGTTAGTCTTATGCTTGGACAGAATAGCCAATGCGCTCTGGCTTGACAATACACTGGCCGCCGGTGTAGCTCAGTGAAGGTTCATTCAAAATACACTGGATTCTGGGTTTGCCGGAACGGCTGTTTGTGAAAAACCAGACTTATCCCGGCGGGGCAGTAACCGCACTGGATTTTGACGGATAACGAGCGGGTGAGAAAGAGTTTTGATGTTCGAGCCGAGGTCTGGTGAACGCCGGCACACTGGCGACTAACGGCCCGAAAATTTAACTGAGATGGACTAGAAAGGCTCGCGGATTCATTTGCAAGGTTTATGAGAGAAGAGTCGCCGAACGCATGGGAACGCTCCGGGATCAGCGTCGTTCTCCGGAGATTCCAACGGGTTTTGGTTTTAGGGTCAGGTCGACTTCGGTGATCATTAAATGCCGGCGAAGTTCTGCGATGACACTGGGGGCTAGTTCGTTTGCGTTTGCTGAGAACCAACCTTTCTTTTGTTCGCGAATGTTGACTCGGATCAATGTTTGTGTTTCGCGGCGTTTTGTTTCTTTGTCGAGGTGGATGATTTTTTCATTAAATTCGATTTCGAGGACGAAGCGTCCCTTTCTTCCCCGTTTTTGAGGTTGAAAGCGTTCGATGTTCAGCGAGGCGAAATCTGATTCAACCGAGCGGATTTCAGCTTCTGTTTCAATAATGTAACCGCGGAGTTTTTCGATAATAAGCGAAAGAGGCGTCGAGGTCGTGTATTCTTCACAAATGAGTGTGCCGTTTGTGATTTTCCGCCAAGACATGCCTCCAGTTCCGCTGTCCACTTTTTTCATGTCTGGCCTGCCAGGGATGATGGACACCTGAGCAGCGACGACTCGGTTGCGTCCCATTTCTTTTGCTTCGAGGAGGGCGCTGTCGGCTCGCACAAACAGGTCAGTCGCAGTGTCGTTGTCTTCAACCTCTGCGACGCCGAAACTGGCGGTGATGCACTTGCCACCGAGCATGGGTTGCGGGCTTTCGGTCAACTCGATGCGAATTTCTTCGGCTCGTTGAGATGCTGCTTCCAGATCACAATCCGCACAAATAATTACAAACTCTTCGCCTCCGTACCGAGCTACTACGTCTTCTGTACGGACAAATTTTCGTAATAAGTCGGCAAATGCAACGAGAGCGAGGTCACCGATATGGTGGTTGAAATTGTCGTTGATTTTTTTGAAAAAATCGATGTCGGTTACGATCAAGCTGCATTTCAGTCCCGACGCATGTCGCGACCTCACGAATTCTTCCATCGCTTTTTCAAATTCGAGACGGTTCGAAACTTGAGTCAACGGATCTAGCATCGAAAATCGATATAAATCTTTTAGTTGTCGCTGGAGGTCCAGCTGGATCGAGGCATCGTGGATCAAGACAACGCCACCGTGAATTTGTCCGCGGGCATCGATGACGGGGTTGAATGACATTTCAACTTTGTGTTGTCGACCACTGCGGCCGACGAGTCGATACTCACCTTGAATGGAGGTGCCAGTTTTAATCGCTTTTAGTAACGGATTGTTGGAGTCGAGGATTGTCGTACCATCGGAGGCTGAAAATCCGACTAGTTGTGGGGTCATTTTCAGCCCCTCTACCTTGCCCCAACTAATTCCAGTCATTGATTCGAGTTTTTTGTTCCAGCTAATTATATTCAGCCGCCTGTCCACAAAAATGACGCCGTCATCAAGATTGTCGAGCAAAGACTGTTGAAATAATTTTACGATAGTTTCCCCGTGCGCGGGGGGGGCGTTCACCGCAAGCGGTTGCTCAAGCGAGGTGTTATCCGTGGATGGTGAGGTGGGCATGGGTTAAGCGAGGTCGTTGGATAGTAGTTTTAGCGATAGAATATCCGAGTGATCCGGTGAAGGGAGAACCGGTTGTCAATTGTAGGTTGCCGGAGGTAATGAATGCCGATTCAGCTATTAGAATTCGATTCAACTTTTCATTAAGTAAAATGCAATCCTAATTCTGTCGGTTATAAGTATATTGAGGATTAGGGTTTGTCTTGGCATTGGAACTTGAAGGTTCAAAAAAATGAAACTAGTATCGGTTACCTATCAGCGACAGCGACGAATTGGGGTTGTCCAGAAGAACGAACGCTGCTTCGTGCTAGATCCGGGATTCAATGGCATTCCCGACACAATCGAAGCGTACTTGGCTTCCGAGCAATCTCAGGAAGCGCTTGCAGAACTTGAGTCAAATGGTTTTAAAGGGGTGGACGAAGTAGCGTTATCCGATGTTCATCTCAATCCACCCCTGAAAAACGTAAATAAAGTAATTTGTATTGGTAAAAATTACGCTGACCACGCTCGCGAGATGGGGGGCGAACCACCTGAGATTCCTGTCGTTTTCAGCATGTTTCCTTCGGCGATTATTGGCCCCGGAGACAGCGTCGTATTGCCAGCCATTAGTCGTCAGGTTGATTATGAGGCAGAGTTGGTAGTTGTGATTGGGAAATCGGGGCGACATATTCCACGAGACCAGGCAATGGATCACGTTTTTGGGTATTGTTGCGGCAACGATATCTCTGCCCGTGATTGGCAAAAGGGAAAGCCCGGGGGACAGTGGTTACTCGGTAAAACATTTGATACTTTTGCCCCACTGGGGCCTTTTTTGGTAACGAAAAATGAAGTCGATGATCCTCATCAGCTGAAGATTTGTTGCCGTTTGAATGGGGAGGTCATGCAGTCGTCAAGTACTTCTTCGTTCATCTTTCAGATTGACTTTCTGATCAGTCATCTCTCACAGTTCATGACGCTAGCACCTGGGGATTTGATTTTCACCGGAACGCCTCCAGGAGTGGGGGCAGGTAGGAAGCCGCCGCTTTTTCTAAGCCCGGGTGATACGGTTGAGGTCGAAATTGAAAGCGTCGGCGTCCTTACTAACCCCATCGTTGCAGAGGTTTGAGTATTTTGCGGATTCAGCCTGCTTGTGTCGCCTTTGTTAACCCTAGAGATCGATAGTTGCCGAAAAGCATTAGAGGGCACGCTGTTTTGAGGGTACTTTTCTATGTCATTCAGACGAAATGATGCGCGACGACGCAGGTTGGCGATCGATCCGGTTGTACCGGTCGGCGTTGATCATTGCGTCGACCCTGAATCGGCAGAAGGTGATCAACCATCGAAGAGTCCGTCGCGTCACTACGCGTTCGGCGCTAACCGGCGATGTCAGGCAAAAACTACAGATTTAATACCGAAACGAATTTGTGCTTACTTACTAGTCGTTCTTGGTTTGTTGGCGGCCCTTTGGCTGATAACATTTTTGGCAGGGCAGAGTCGTCAGTGGTCAGCCTATCTTGGCGATTCAGGGACGCGATTACTTTCGATTCGTGGGCAGGGTAGCCTGGCAAGCTGGTTCTCTTCCTTCTTGTTAATCATTACCGGAATGGCGAGTCTCCAGATTTACGCGCTGCGCAAGCACCGTTGCGATGACTACCGCGGAGCCTATCGGCTTTGGGGGTGGATGGCGGTGATTTTAATCCTCGCCAGTATCAATTGTGTTTCGGATTTGACCGGAGTTCTCGGGAATTTGACTAGCCGGATGTTTGCCAGCGAGTATGCGAATCGAGCCTGGATTCCACTCGCCTTAAAACTAGTCGCCTTGACCGTGCTCACGGTGCGTGGGATTTACGAAGTTCGTGCTTCGCTCGGCTCTTTGGTGTTGGTGATTTTTGTTTGGTCAGCTTATGTAGCAGCGATTGTTCTGCAGTATCCAGCGACCAAGGAAGCCCTTGCTGATTTGGGGCCTAACACCATGTTGGGAAATTGCCTGTTGTTTGGGACAACTGGTCTGTTTTTATCGCACCTGACGTATGCGAGATATGTTTTTCTTGACGCCCATGGGTTAATTAAATTGCGGGTGAAGGTGAAAAAGGTTTCGACAGCAGAAAAGGCCAAGCCGGTCGATTCTGCCGAAACGAAATCCCAGCCTTTCGTTGCGCCAGTGGTGCCGTCTGAAAAGAAAAGAAAAGAAGAGGTGCAGGAAGTTGTTTCCGTAGCGAGCCAGTCGCCCTTGGGCAAGCAACCCTTGGTGAAGCAGCCCAAAGTTAAGCAGCCCAAAGTTAAGAAAAATCGCAACAACCAGCAGGTTGCGGCGGTTTCGGAATCTCCAAAGAAGGCAAAGGCTGTTTCGGAGCGAGACCCGTCTCCTTCGGAAATTTTAAAACAGATGGCGGAGGCGTCTCGCGCCAAAGAAAAACGTCGGCTTGAGGATCTCGAAACGTCCGAAGCAAGCCAATCGATTGAGGTTCCTGAAATGTTCGAATCAGTGAAGATGTCGAAGTCGCAGCGTCGAAAGCAGCGAAAGCTTAAAAAGCAACAGCGCCGAGCTGCTTGATTCTGGGCTGTCGCTTCTCCTTCACCTGAGCACGTTGTTCGCCTAAGATATCGGGTTCTACCCGTGATTAGAAAGTCTGTGTAGAGGCTTGCGTTCTTGAGCCGTGCATTCCTCTAACGAGACCAGTGGCTCATTACTATTTCAAAATCCGCTATCGATAGACGACGATTTCATGACGATTCGCACACGCTTTGCTCCAAGTCCAACCGGTTACCTCCATATTGGAGGCGTCCGAACGGCACTTTTTAATTGGTTATTGGCAAAACAGGCGGGGGGGCAGTTTATCCTTCGCATTGACGATACCGATAGTCGCCGAAATTTGGACGAAACGTTGCAGCCGATTCTGGACGGTTTTAATTGGTTAGGCTTGGATTGGGACGAAGGGCCGGAGGTCGGTGGCCCTCACACGCCATATTTTCAATCTCAACGGTTAGCGCACTATCAGGCTGCGGCTAAAAAGTTGTTGGCATCGGGGCATGCGTATCGGGATTATTCTAGTCCGGCAGAAATGGCGACCGAACGCGAAGCGGCAGAAAAGGAAAAGCGAGATTTTGTTTACAGCCGGACCTGGATGGCTGAGTCAGATGAACAGGCAGCAGAATTTGAGTCGCAAGGGCGTTCATTTGTCGTGCGTCTGAAAATGCCGCGTGACGGAAAGTGCGAGTTCCACGATCTTGTTCGCGGCGATGTTTCTTTTGACTGGGGGCGAGAGGCGGACCATGTCATTCAAAGAGGCGATGGGACGTGTCTTTATCATCTCGCCAATGTCGTTGATGACCACGACTTTGACGTGACTCATGTCGTACGCGCCGTTGAGCACTTATCGAACACGCCAAGGCAAATTTTTATTCTTCAGTCTCTTGGTTATGAAATGCCTCAGTACGCACATATCCCATTTGTCGCGGAGCCGGGAAGCAAGAATAAACTAAGCAAAAGGAAGATCGACCAATATCTCAATAATAAAGATTTCAAACGTCTTTATCAGGCCGGTGCTGAAATTGCCAAAAGAATCGGCGTCGAGGCAGATCCCTATTCTTTTAATCCTGTGCTGGTTGATTTTTACCGCGACATTGGATTTCTCCCGGATGCGGTTCTGAATTATCTCGTCCTCCTTGGTTGGTCGCTCGACGATAAAACAGAGGATTTCTCACGCGAAGAAATGTTGGAGCATTTTTCAGCTGATCGGATCGTGCGGAGTGAAGCCAGTTTTGATTGTCAAAAGCTGTTGTCGTTCCAGGCGTCTTACATGAACGCATTACCTTTAAAGCAAAAGACTAAAATGTGTCTTGGATTTTTGCAAAAAGCGAATCTCGTTAGCGATCCGGTTGAGTGCGAGCAGGGAAATTTGATTTCTCGAATCGTTGAATCAGCGGGTGACCGAATTTGCATGGCTGGCGATATTTTGAAGTTTGATACGTTCTTTATTGCTGACCAAAACATGGAATTCGAAGAGAAACCTTTTCAAAAACGAATGGTTAAACCGGCCAACGCTGGTTTTTTACTTGCTGAATTCAATAAGATTTTGAATGCCACTGATGATTTTGATGCTGCCTCGTTAGAGACCGCACTTCATGGTTTCTGTGAAACTCAGGGGATTGTCGTCGGCGATGTTATTCACGCACTTCGTGTTGCCGTCACGGGAAAGGCAGCAGGCTTTGGAATGTTTGACACCATGGCAATCCTTGGTCGCGAGCGCACTTGCAATCGAATTCAAATCGCCTTGGATGAACTGGCAAAACGTGTGGAAGCGAACCAATAGAGTTGAATAAGGATTCTGGAGACTAAGTATTCAGATATCATTTCCCGGGATGTCAAACTAGATTGCTGTGATCGCCAGGGTTAAGCTCTGCTGGATTGGCATTGGGGAGAAACAGTTTAGCGCCAGTTTTGCCGTGGAGCGTGCATTGCTCGTTTTGAACTTTGAGCCAGCTTCCTTCGCGCAATCCGAGGACCGGAGTGCTATTCTCTTCGTGAAATTCTGCAATGCGTTGCTCGCGAGTTTCTCCTTTGTGGGTTGAATTTGGGTCTGCATCAATGAAGTGCGGGTTGATTTGGAACGGGATAAAGTCCAATGCCTCGAACGAGGGAGGCTCCACGATCGGCATGTCATTGGAGGTTCGGATCGTTGGGCAAGCCATGTTGGTCCCCGCGGAACTCCCCAAATAGGGTGTTCCCCTCCCCTGCACTGCCTCGCGAAGCGGTTCTCTTAGTTGAAGATCGTAGATTGTCTTCAGAAGCCGGAAGGTGTTGCCTCCACCAATAAAGATGGCTTCCGCTTGTTGCACGCTGGCTGAGACGTTGGCCGCGTTGTGTATTGAATTGACCGCTATGCCGATCGGCGCCAGGGCCGATGCAACGAGATCGGCGTATTGCTGATGATCTTTGAGAGCGTAAGGAACAAATAGAAGCGATTGGCAACCTTGCAGATGTTCCGCGATGGCTTCTCGGCAGTGCTCGAGGAATTCGGTGCCGTGCACACGAGAGCTGCTGATTAAAAGTAAGTTTCGCATCTTGAGATAGTCCTCAGGTTGTCGGTGTTTACGGTCCTTGTCGAAAAAACGGTGGACTCGACTGGTGGGATTGTAACCGAGTTGTTGTGAGGGCTGAATCGGGAACTTACTGATTCCTGAGAGAACGGGTTGATTCAACCCAAAAAGGGACTTCCCCTCGCTCAAAATTGCTTTTTCAGTTACGATTCGAGGCGAAGGTTGGTGTCAAATGAAGTGGCCTCAATCGCAAGCTTTGCAACAAAATGAGAGTTTATCTGTTATGAACGAGTCCGAGCACAAATCGCTAGATTTTATTCGCCAGAGGGTTTCCGACGATGTTGCTAACGGCAAGAACGACGGACGCGTTCACACGAGGTTTCCACCAGAGCCTAATGGTTATCTTCATATTGGGCATGCAAAATCCATTTGTCTGAATTTTGGATTGGCCGAGGAGTTTGGCGGGAAATGCAACCTGCGTTTCGATGATACCAATCCCGAAAAAGAAGACACTGAATTTGTCGATGCAATCCGTGAAGATATTCGCTGGTTGGGTTTCGATTGGGATGCGGAATATTTTGCATCGGACTATTTTGAAAAACTATACCTCTGGGCAATTGATTTAATTAAGCAAGGCAAAGCTTACGTTTGTGACCAGACGGTTGAGCAAGTGCGCGAATATCGCGGAGGCTGGGATAAGCCAGGAAAGAATAGTCCTCATCGGGATAGGACTGTTGAAGAAAATCTCGACTTGTTTTCGCGCATGAAGGATGGCGAATTTAAAGACGGTGAAAAAACACTCCGTGCCAAAATTGACATGAATTCGGACAATATGAATTTGCGGGATCCAGCGATGTATCGTATTCGTCATGCGACTCACCATCGTACTGGCGATCAGTGGTGCATTTACCCCAATTACGATTGGGCTCATGGGCAAAGCGATTCAATCGAAGGCATCACGCATTCCGTTTGCACCCTCGAGTTTGAGCAGCACCGCCCTCTTTATGATTGGTACGTTGGTCAACTCGAGGTCCATCATCCGCAGCAGATCGAGTTCGCAAAACTGGTTATTTCCAATACGATGATGAGCAAACGTAAGCTAACGGAGCTTGTGGCCGGTGGTTTTGTTGAGGGTTGGGATGATCCACGGATGCCGACCATTTCCGGGTTTCGAAGGAGAGGGTTTACTCCGGAGTCGATTCGCAGTTTTACAAAACGCGTTGGTATCACCAAGCACAACAGCACGACAGATATTGCGCTAATGAATCTTTGTATTCGTGAGCACTTGAATCGAATTGCTCCGCGTGTGACTGGTGTTCTCGATCCGCTCAAAGTCGTGATTGAAAATTATCCAGAAGGTGAATTTGAGATGCGGACAACGGGGGTCAACCCAGAGGATGAGAACGCTGGAACGAGAGAGGTACCGTTCGGTCGAGAGTTGTACATCGAGCGATCCGATTTTATGGAGGACGCTCCTAAGAAGTTTTTCCGTTTGACGGTGGGTGGAGAAGTGCGATTGCGAAACGCATTTTTTCTCAAATGCAATGAGGTGGTTAAAGACGAAACAGGTGAAATCGTTGAGTTAAGGTGTACTTACGATCCTGAAACTTCAGGTGGTAAGGCCCCGGATGGTCGCAAGGTCAAGGGAACCATTCACTGGATTTCGGCCGTGCATGCGATCGATGCCGAGGTGCGGCTCTACGATGTTATGTTCGAAAATGAAGACCCATCTGATGTTCCCGAAGGAAAAGACTGGAAGGACTTGATCAATCCCAATGCTCTGGTTGTGAAACAAAATGCTAAAGTGGAGCCAATCTTGGCCGAAGCGAGCGCAGGAGCTCCCTATCAGTTTGTCAGGAACGGATATTTCTGTGTCGATTCCAAGGATTCTCAACCGGGAAAGCTCGTGTTTAATCGGACGGTGACGTTGAAAGATGCTTGGTCAAAACAGCAGAAAAAAGGTGGCTCGCCAAAGTGATCTTGAGGCATCGGTCGCTAGACCTTTGTGCAAGCAGCAAAGTATAATTGGCTTCCGGCGATTTTATAGTTTTTTAGGCTTTGAACGATGTTTGAACGTCGCTCCCTTCGATTTCCAATCACCCTTGGCGTTACGTTAATCCTGATTATCGTGGCCTTGACTGTGGGGTGGGTGCTGTTGAGCATCAGTGGTGCGACTAATCGTCAGCCGCAATATTATTGGACAATGTTGTCGGTAGGGAGCCTGCTTTTCCTTGTCGTATTGATTGGCGTAGTGATGTATTTATCGCTATCCATTAAGGCGATTAATCTGACTCGACGTCAATCAAATTTTATCGACAGTGTGACCCACGAGTTGAAATCTCCCATTGCGTCGCTGAAGCTCTATCTTCAAACCATGAGCATGCGAGATGTGGATTCAGAGCAAAGAGATAAGTTTCAACAATTCATGATGGCGGATGTCGAACGACTTGATGGCTTGATTAGTCACCTTCTAGACGCGGGGAATATCGAACGCAAGCATGTTGGTGAGGATGCTGAAACGATTGATCTTGGCGAGTTGTTGGTGGGCTGTGCGGCGACGGTAACTGCGCGTTACCGAATCGATGAAACAGTGATTGAGTTAGATTTATGCGATTGCCGTATCAAGTCAGACCGCGTTGATGCAGTTATGATTTTTAGAAACTTAATCGACAACGCGGTGAAATATGCTGGCTCGCCGCCGCAGGTTCAGGTGTCTTCGCGGATCGTAGGTGAAAATGTAGTTGTTGAAATTTCGGATAATGGAGAAGGGATCCCGAAGGGGTTTCGCCGAAAGGTGTTTGGGAGGTTTTTCCGGTTGGGCGCAGAATTGCAGCGAAAAAAACCGGGGACGGGACTGGGGCTCTATATTGTTAGGACGCTTGTGAAAAGACTTGGCGGAAAAGTTGCGGTGCTCGATCGGGATAAACGATTTGGAACAGTATTTGAGGTGCGGCTACCAAACGCCGAAGCTCATCATTCCACTGGGAAAATCAAATCGATTGAAAAGTCGAGTTAAGGTTTCAAAATTAACAAAACCTAAAGTGATGAACTTGGAAAATAAAAAACATATTTTGGTTGTCGAAGACGAAGAGCATTTGGCCGTAGGTATCAAATTTAATCTCGAGGCCGAAGGGTTTCTCGTGACGGCTGTTGGGGATGGGTTGGCTGCATTGAAAACAATCGAGAATGTAGATTTACCTGTTGATTTGATCGTACTTGACCTAATGCTGCCCGGCATGAGTGGGTATGAAGTCTGTGAGCAAGTGCGTCAGTCTGGCGAGCGGATGCCGATTCTAATGCTGAGCGCGAGGACGCTTTCAGAGGACCGAACCCGCGGGTTTGAGGTAGGGGCAAGTCAGTATCTCGTTAAACCATTTGAGCTGGAGGAATTGTTAGCTCGAATAAAAAATTTGCTGTCTCAAAACGCAGTGATTGGAAAGCATGGCGGTACCCCCGCTGCCAATCATGTGGTTGAGTATGAGTTCGGCAATGCCGTTGTCAATTTCCAGACCTATGAAGTATCGGTCAGGGGGAAAGCGGCGAGGCTTACCCAGTTGCAGATCAAAGTCTTGAAGTTTTTTGTTATGAACGAGGGGCTTGTTGTTCCGCGGGCAAAGCTTTTAGAAGAGGTTTGGGGGATGCACGGAAACATGAACACCCGAGCTCCGGATCAAGTGCTGCGTCAGTTGCGCAAAACTTTTGAACTTAACCCTTCGGTGCCCGTGCACTTTTTGACGATTAGAGACGCCGGTTATCGGTTCTTAAAAAAACCTGTGCAGAAATAATTGTGGAAGAGGACGGCGCTGTTAAGTCTGCTCGATTAGCTGAGAGGTTAACAATCCGTAGTGGTTTGCTTGGAGTAGATTTAAGTTTGGGGGCGTCTTAGGCTTGCCTGAGTTCAGCACGCACGGTGCTGAGTTGCTTTATGTTCCTCAGCAGGATTGGGCCACTGGTTGATTGGAAGTTAACGCGGCACCAGTGAACCCGGGCGGCAGTGTGAAGAGTCCGGTTGAGAGCTGGTTGTTGTTTTTATCTCCCACTTCAGAGAAAGCTTGACTCCCGTACATGCTTTGCCCAGAGGGGCGGTAGTTAGCCGAGTAGGTCGAACTGCCCGGCATTTGGGAGAGGGATGACTGGGTTTTCTTGCCCGGAAGATTGCAGCCCACTTGAGACATCAGAAGCAACAATCCGCCCACTAACGTCAAGCGTGTAAACGATCTGCTCATTGCCCTGCCCTCATGCGTGAAATCTGATTCGAAACGATTTGCTCTTCGCCACGCAATCGAACGCGGGCGGAACCACGAATTGTTCGTGATGGAACAACAAAAGGTTGATCAAATCAGTTTGGAAAACCACGATTGTTAGAATCTGTCCGGTGTTTTCCGCAGGTTCGTTAAACTTTCACACAGCTCTGGCTTATGAAGCTCAGGTTTCTCTCTCACCTTGCCCGCTAAGCGGTTTGCTAAGGCGGTTGGATGGCGAGTTATATCAAACAATTGATTAATTGGGGCTGAGCGTTGTTTTCATTGAGGCTGAGCGTTTTAATCCAGAGCGCGGCTGTTAAGTTGCTTTTGGGAGGGAAGTTTTACATTCCAGGCGAGCCCCATTTTTTCCAGCGTTCGAATCACGACCCAGCTAAGATCAAATTGCCACCATTTTAGCCCGTGTCTCGCCGAGGTTGGAAAGGCGTGGTGGTTGTTATGCCAGCCCTCACCATGGCTTAAAAAACCAAAGAAAATATTGTTTCGAGAGTCGTCCGACGATTTGTAATCTTGCGAACCAAAGATGTGACAAATTGAATTGATTGACCAGGTGATATGGTGAGAGACGCACACGCGAGCCAGTCCACCCCAGAGTAACCCAAGTCCGGCTCCGGCGGCGATGCTTGCCAGAGAGACTTCCGGAGTCAAGAGCGTTGCTGCTCCGCCAATCGCGGCTGGAATTAATAGGCTGGCGGTAACCCAACTGACGTAATGATTATCAATCGCCATTAACATCTCGTCTTCTAGGAGGTCGGGGACGTACTTTACACGTTCCTCTTTGGACCAGTTGGAGTTAAAGAGCCAGCCTGTATGGGAATGCCAAAATCCTTTTAGTTGATTGAGCATTCCACCGTCATGAAGATGAGGTGAGTGAGGGTCGCCTTCATGATCCGAGAACTGATGGTGTTTGCGGTGGACCATGCACCAGTCAATGGGTGAACCCTCGACGGCAAACGCGCCCATGGCGGTCCAGAATGCTCTGATCGGAGTTACTGTTTCGAACGATCGATGCGTCAACATGCGATGGTAGCCAATGGTGATTCCCATGCCTGTGAGATACCAGCCTCCGACAAGCATAACGATGTCGAGCCAACGCACCATTCCGTATTGAGATGCAATCAAGATCGCCGTCATTAATCCAGCCAAGGGAAAAAGAACGGTCCCTAAAATGACGAGACGTCGCGCTACCGAATCTTCATCGGCATGCTCAATGATTGAGTGTTGGGAATCCGAACTTGATCCGCTTGGAAGTGTATCTGTCGTTGGGCAGTTCGTGACCGTGGGCTTAACGCGAATGACTGGTTCCGTCCGAGTGGTTTCCGTTACCGATGCCATGAAAAGATTCCTATCTGTGGGGGCTTGTCCGACCGGAGAATCCGAAAACGGTGGCCGGGTGAGGCCTCGCGATCGATTGCTAAAAGTATAGGAAAAAGCGACGCAGGAATTGCGTTTGGCTTGTTTGCCAAATGTAATTCTTATGTAATGTTTGACTGGCTGCTGGCAAACGAATTTGCGACAAAATGAGAACGGTCAGTCGCGTCGAGTAGGGTTTTCGTTTTGCGCTGGGGGAAGTGCGCACTCTTGGGGTAGTGCGGACTCTTGGGGTAGTGATTTTCGTTCAAATGATAACACGGGTTGTCGCCAAGTTAGTTTTTGAACTAGTCGGCGACCAATTAGGTTAGGATTTACAACCTGTGTTCGAGCCGTGAAAAAAAGATGAACGTTTTTTTAGATTGGATTCTTGCCGAATTAACCAATCACCGAATCGACGTGTTCCTTTAACGAGCCATCGATTCGTGGGCCGATGTTTTCAACGACGCGAGAGGCGAAGTAATTGCCCCATTTTGCTGCGTTGTTGGCGGTCATGCCCGAAGTAATGCCGTAGAGGGCTCCCCCTGCAAAAGCGTCACCCGCGCCGTTGGTGTCGATTGCATTCACTGGGAAACCATTGACTTTGGAGACGTTCCCTTTTTCGACGACGTAGGCACCGTTACCGCCATCTGTGATAAATGCCAGGTCGCAAATAGCAGCCATTTTTGTGGTGCATTCGTCGATGTTTTCGGTTTGGAAAAATTGCTTCGCTTCGTCAGCATTGCAAAAGATAATATCGCAATAGTCTTTGACGACGCGGTGAAAGTCATCGGCGAATCGATCAATTAAGAACGCATCAGAAAACGTGAATGCGGTTGTGACGCCGAGTCGTTTGGATTGCTCAAATGCTTCGATACAAGCTGCTCTTGGCTCTTCAGCATCCCAAAGATAGCCCTCGATGTAACTGCACTTAGATTGGGAAAGTAGGTCGACGTCGATTTCGGATTTGGTAAGCGTTGTCGAAATGCCCAGGTGCGTACACATTGTTCGCTCAGCATCTGGTGTCGTTAAAACGACGCAGGTACCGGTCGGTAAAGCGGTCTCGGGGGCGAGCGGTACGGGGAATACGATGCCGCTCTGTTCCATATCCTGTTTATAGAATTCACCGTTTGTATCGTGTGCAACTTTGCCGCAGTAAACACCGCTTCCTCCGCTTTGAGCGATGGCAACCATCGTGTTGGCTGCTGAACCCCCCGAGGCGAGACGGAGATTTTTGCTTTCCAACTGACTGAGGACCTGAGCTTGATTCTCAGTGTCCATCAGTGACATTCCACCTTTACCGAGATTCAAATTTGAAATCAGTTCGTCTTCTACCTGGGCGAGGGTGTCGACAATTGCATTTCCAACACCAAACACGTCGTAGTTTTTATCAGTCACTTTTTTGTCCCGTCAAAGCTTCACAAAGAATAAGGCCTCATTATTGGGTTTTTTGCAATATCTGCAACCAGCTTAGAGGGTACTTTGAGCCCCTCGCCGAAAGCGGGTGCGTTCGATTAAACTATTGGCATGGGAAAGATTAAAACATTCATCGCCGTGAAAGTCTCGGAGCGAGTCAATAATAACGTTGGTAAAGTCGTGCGACGATTGGAAGCTCTGTGCGATCAGTACCGCTGGGTAGAGCAAGAAAATCAACTTGTTGGATTGAACTACGTTGGCGAAGTTATCGACGTCGAGGTGCCTGAGCTGTGCAAGCTGATCAAGGACGCCGTGGAACCCCTTGAATCGTTTGAGATGTCAATCCAAGGGGTGGATGGTTTCTCCAGCGCTCAAGAGCCTCGGACTCTCTGGATTGGCGTCGACCAAGGTCGAGAACAGTTATGCGAACTCTACTCGGTACTTGAGGGAGTGCTGCATCATTGGGGCGTCAATAAAGATCGAAATGAATACGTCCCGCATATGACTTTGGGACGCTTGTCCCGAGGGGGGCGGTGGAATGATGAATTATTAAGATTGGTTCATAAACTGAGGAGCCACGACGGTGGGTTCTGCCAAGTTGACGAAGTGATCGTATTTGCAAGCTATACAGAGCGTGGTCGACCAAGTTATACGCCTATGGCGAGGGTTAAGCTCAAGGGTGAGGTTTGATTCGGTTGAAGTGAAAATCGTTTGTGGTTGTCGCCGTTGCTTCGGTAAGCGGGCCAAAAGGTATTTGTTAAGAGATTTGAATCGAAGCTGTTAGCGATGTTGAACAAGGAACGAATCGTCGGTTATCATGGACAGGTAGACATTTATTTATCGAGCCTCACTTCCAACTCCCAATCGAATCTAGATGCCATTTTTCAGCCAAACTGTTGATTATCCTTTTGATGATCCGTTACTAAATTTTGCGACCGTTTTGATTGCAGGGATCATTGGCGGGGAGTTGTTTGCTCTCATTCGGTTACCCAAGGTGACTGGATGGATCGCGACCGGGATTATGCTCCGCCAATTTCAATTGCCCGGGATGGAGACTGAGGCTGGGGTTAATGAGTTAGACAACTTTCTTCCCTACATGCATTTTGTTCTCGGGTTTATCGCTTTCACGGTGGGAGCGACACTTTACTTTTCGAGTCTCAGAAATGCCGAGAAACGAGTCGGTGCTCTGTTGCTGGGCGAGTCGCTAATCACGCCCTTGGTGGTTGGGGCAATTCTCTTTTTCATTGGCCCGTTGTTACCGGGCGGTGAGTTGATGACGCGAAACCCGGCGATTCTTTTGGCGGCGATCGCGATCGCGGGTGCGCCGGGAACCACCGTGCTTGTGATTCAAGAGGCGCGAGCGCGGGGTATTTTAACCCGCACACTGCTGGCCGTGATTGGTTTGATCGACATGGTGGCCGTCGCAGTATTTGTTTTTGTCGCGGCTTTTCTTGGTGATGATGTTGGTTGGTTGATTGCCTTACAGGAGGTTGCTTTTCAATTTGGTGCAACCTTCTTAATCGGTTTGTCCTGTGCTGGAATCGCAATTTTGCTGACGCGGACTGTTGTTAGTCCGGCTTTCCTTGGTCCCACAATGGTCGCAATCGTGCTTGCTGCTTGGGGATTAGCATCCGGGTTTGGAGCCTCGGGTGGAATTCTGGCTTGTACGTTTGCGGGAATTGCAGTTACCAATCTTCGCCATGACCTTGTTCGTTCTTGCGAAGCTTATTTGCAGTCGATCGGTGGAGTTCTGTTCGCTCTGTTCTTTACGTTTGCCGGAATGAGATTGGATTTTGGTTTGGTGCCCCAGGCACTCGCCTTGGTGCTGTTGTATTTCTTTGCCCGCCTGATTGCCAAAGTTCTAAGCGCATACACGTCGATGACGCTGTCGGGGGGTACAAAGAATGTACGAAAGTATCTTGGAATAGCCTTGCTGCCTCATGGCGGTGTGGCGGTTGGATTGATTCTATTGGTCTCCAGTGATCCGAGTTTCGATCCTGAAGTCAAAGGAATTGTAAATACAGTGGGATTGGCGGCACTGGCTATCAATCAATTGCTTGGTCCAAGCGCCACGCGATTGTCGATTTTGAGGGCGGGTGAAGATCATAATGACCGCCCAAGATTACTGGATTTTTTACAAGAGCAACGTATTTCCGTCGGGCTCGATGGTGATTCGAAAGAAGACGTAATTCGAAATCTCGTCGGCCAGTTGTACAGCACATCGACGATCCAATTGTCGCAGGATGATTTCATCAAACAGGTTTTGGAAAGAGATGCTGAAGAAACGACATGCGTAGGTCGAGGTTTGATGATCCCGCACGCAATCCTTGACGAGGGTGCTGAGATGCGGGGGGTGCTGGGGTTGAGTAGTAAGGGGTTGGACTTGGGTGCGCCGGACGGACGTTTAGTGCATGCAGTGTTACTGCTGGCAACACCTGAACTGGAACGCAATCGCCATCTTGAAGTGATTGCCGCGTTTGCGACGGCTATCGTCAAAGATATGAACTTGGTCGAACAGCTTTATCACGCGAGAAGTCCGGCACATGCGTACGATGTGTTGCACGCGGACGATCAGGCGGAGCTTAACTACTTCTTAGAAGACGCAGCGGATCGAGCTGGTTTGCGAGAAGAAGAGTTGGCGAACGTTGGGACAGGCAACGAACGGAGCCTGAAGACTTAAGCGAGTCAATTGAGGTTTGTTTAAAGTTCGGGTTGCTAAAATCTCGATAACTGTACAAAATTGAGCTAGTTTGGTTTTTAGCCGAAATTCTCAATTTCCCTAAAAAAAGCGGATGGATTGACCATACGTGTCCAATCAACTGCGAATCTTATAGCTGAAGGCACTTGTAAACCGGTTTTGCGAGTCGTATCGTAGTTTTCGTCGGAAGTGGTTGAAGCGAAAGTTTTAAGCCCATTCCAATGAAACTTCTGCGAAGCCTTGAGAGATTACTCGATTCCTAGCAGGAGATAAGATGGCGACTACGACGACACCCAAGAGTAACGTAAAAACTGCGTTGGCTGAGACAAAATCCACTGTACCGGCAAAAGCTGGTAGTGGATCTCAGCAGAAACAAGTAACAACACCGACGGTAACCAAGGCTTCCTCCCCCAATCGTAAAGTAGAAACACCCATGGCAAAAGCAAAATCTTCCGGGAAATCAGCGTCTAAAAAAGCTGTTGGTAATTCCAAGAAAAAAGGCGAAGTGGCTGCAGTCGATAAAATGCTCTCAGAGCATGAGACGTTAAAGACTGCGGTTCAGCAAATTGAAGCTCAGTTTGGTTCGGGTTCGATTATGGCGCTTGGGAACGATTCCAAGCAGGAGATACGCGGTATCTCAACAGGAAGCCTTTCGCTTGATATGGCACTCGGTGGAAGTGGATTGCCGTGTGGGCGAATTATTGAAATTTACGGTCCGGAGTCGAGTGGTAAGACAACGCTCGCTTTGCATACGATCGCGGAGGCACAGAAGTCCGGAGGAATCGCAGCGATTGTGGACGCGGAGCACGCTTTCGATCCGACTTGGGCAAAAAAATTGGGTGTTTCCCTTGATACTTTACTTGTTTCACAGCCCAGTAGCGGTGAAGAAGCAATGCAAATTGTTGAGATGTTGGTGAAGTCTAACGCAGTTGACGTGATTGTCGTCGACTCTGTGGCTGCCCTCGTTCCGAAGAAAGAATTGGACGGTGAGATTGGTGATTCCCACGTTGGTTTGCAAGCGAGATTGATGAGTCAATCCATGCGAAAACTGACGGGAGCGATCTCCCGCAGCAAGACATGTACGATTTTCATTAATCAAATTCGTGAAAAAATTGGCGTTATGTTTGGAAGTCCAGAGACGACTCCCGGTGGTCGTGCGTTGAAGTTTTATACTTCGGTTCGAATTGACGTTCGTCGAATTGGTGCTTTAAAAGACGGCGATGTTCAAGTCGGGCAAAGAGTGAAAGCAAAAATTGTCAAGAACAAGGTCGCTCCACCGTTCCGAATCGCGGAGTTCGATATGATGCACACCAATGGTATCAGTTACGAAGGAGATGTTCTCGATCTTGGAGTTGCTCATAAAATTGTTGCGAGAAGCGGCTCTTGGTTCAAATACGATGGGACTCATCTCGGGCAGGGAAAAGAGAAATCTAGAAATTACCTAATTGAGAATAAGGATGTCTGTGAAGAGATCCGTCGGAAAGTTCTCGAGGCCGGAGGCTATGTGGAAGATATGAGTGAAGTGCTCGAGGGGATCGACAAAGATGCGAAAGCCCACCCGCCTAAGAGCTAACAGGATTAGCTTTTTATCGATTTAACGCAGTTTTTTGATGCTGCCTTGATTGAGTTTGCTTAATAACTATCAGTTCTTCGACTGTCTTAATGAACGACTGAAACCGATCTTAACCGGCCCATTGTGGCCGGTTTTTTTATTGCTCTCACTCGTGTTTCAGCACGGCAATTGGGAGTTTGCATTCCTGAACTGTTTGTTTTGCAGCCCGTTTTTGCCGATTGTTGAATGCTTTACTAATTCATGGTCCGGACGTTTTCTAACGCTGCTTTCAAGCGTTAGAATGGAAGTCTTTGAGGATTGTAAATCAAATCGGATGGTTGGAGCCTAGGCGATGTTTGTATTGAAAACGAATTTAATAGGCGCGTTCGTTTTGGTTGCGATTTATCTTTTTATGGATTCGGTTTTTATCGATTCGGCCAGAGCTCAGTTTGGCGTTGCCGATGAGCGGGGGTTTTTAGGGGTTCATTATCAGATGGCTGATGATGGAAAGGGAATCGTTGTCATCAAAACAGTCGATGCCTCTCCGGCGAAAGGGCTGTTAAAGCCCGGGGATCAGATTGCAAATTTTGAGAACAGCCACATAAAGTCGCTTCGGCAATTTCGAGAGATGACATCCAAGCATGGGGTAGGTGACGAAATCACCTTTGACATTCTTCGTGCGGGGAAGTCAGTAACCGTTCAAATTAAATTAGCGAAGTGGCCGTTGGTGATTCCAGAATTGCCAAAAATGAAATTTGACGAATCTCCAGTAGTACGCAAAGATTTTCAGCGAGTGACATTTAAATCGCTGGATGGGGTGACGATGGTCGCTGATCTTTATCAACACTCGCTAGATGCTGGTGCGCCAATGATTGTGCTTTGTCACCAGGCGGGGTGGTCGCGGGGAGAGTACCGCCAAATTGCTCCGCGGTTAAATAAGTTAGGCTTTCAGTGTCTCGCGATTGATCAAAGATCCGGTGGTGAAGTGAATGGTGTCACAAATGAGACACATCGAGAAGCGGTTGTTCAGAATAAAGCCACCGATTTTGTTGATGCTGAAAGGGATATGATCGCCGCAATCAAATGGTCTCAAAAAAACTATCCAAAGGCTAAATTGATTTTATGGGGCAGTTCGTACAGTTCTTCGTTGGCTCTACGGATTGTTGGAGAAAATCCTGACTTGGTTAGCGGCGTGATGGCCTTTTCGCCAGGAGAGTATTTTGGCGGCGAGGGTAGGAGCGATCGGTGGATTGAAGAATCTACTTCGAAAATTAAGTTGCCCGTATTTATTGCGTCATCCAAGGCGGAGGCTCCCAAGTGGAAAGGGATTTTTGATGCTGTTCCTGCTCAAGCGAAAACTTCCTACGTGCCTGACACGAACGGGAATCACGGGGCACGGGCACTGTGGCCCAAATTTTCAGACCATGCCGGCTATTGGGCGGCAGTGGAGCAGTTTCTGGCTCAATTCTAAAGATGTGGTTTGTGAAAAACGTTGGTTTTGGTTGTTTTTAAAATCCTAAATTCGATGGCTCATGAAGTGATCGTTCTGGTCGATTTGGCCTTTCGGCGATATATTGGTTGAACTGCCCCGTTTCCGGAAAAGACAATGAAAACCGACGAATTAAGATCCAAATATCTCGAATTTTTTCAAACAAAAGGCCACACGGTTTGCCCGAGTGATGTGATGGTCCCCAAGTGGGACAAATCGGTGCTATTTACGCCGGCGGGAATGAACCAATTTAAGGACCATTTTCTTGGAAAGGTCGAGCTGGAATTCACCCGTGCTACGAGTTCTCAGAAGTGTCTGCGAACGGGTGACATTGAGAATGTTGGGCGGACTGCCTACCACCACACATTTTTCGAGATGCTTGGAAACTTTAGCTTTGGAGATTATTTCAAGCGGGAAGCGATTCATTGGGCGTGGGAGTTTTTAACCGAACCCAAATGGCTTGGTTTAGAAAAAGATCGTTTGTCTGTCACGGTTTATCTGGATGACGATGAGGCCTCAAACATTTGGCACAATGAACTCGGACTGCCGTTGAATCGAATCCGACGGCTTGACGAAAAGGAAAATTTTTGGCCAGCGAGTGCCCCGTCGGCTGGCCCTGACGGCGTATGTGGACCTTGTAGTGAAATCTTTTATCACCCTGATGAAGGTCCTGAGTGCGAAATTTGGAATCTGGTATTTACCCAGTTTGATCGCGAAGGTGATCCGCCCAATAATTTGCTCCCACTGCCCAACAAAAATATAGATACAGGAATGGGATTGGAGCGGACCGCTGCGACACTGCAGGGGGTTTCCACTAACTTTCATATCGACACGCTCATGCCGATCGTTAATGCCGCTGCCGAGGTTTGCGGTGTTAAGTATGAAGCTAATTCAGATAATGGCCGCCGATTGCGTCGGATTACCGATCATATCCGCGCCTGCTCGGTTGCGATTCACGAGAACGTTTATCCTGGTGCCAAAGCTGAAGAATCGGTGGTTCGAGTCCTTCTTCGGCGTGCGGTGTTGCAAGGCTACGACATGGGACTGAGAGATCCTTTCCTGTTCCAGTTGGTACCGGCAGTAGTCGATCAGTTGGGGGTGCCGTATCCCGAGCTTCGGGAATCGGTCGGTCGCGTGGTCGCAGTGGTTGAAGAGGAGGAGAAAAGTTTTTACTCGGTGATTGATCGTGGTATTCCCCGCGTTGAAAAAATCGTTCAAGAGGCAATGGCGAATGGGCAGACAAAACTTGACGCCCAGCGAGTCGCTGATGTCTATCAAACCCATGGAGTGCCTCCGACGATTGCTGAATCAGTCGCGGAGCATCACGGTTTAGGTTTTGATTGGGCTGAATTTGATAAGTGGATGTTGGAGCATGGCGACGTAAGTAATACCGGTGAGAAAACAGTTATGGGCGATGCTGGCCCTCTCGATGAGATTAAAAAAGAGCATAAGTCGACGCTGTTTTCCGGTTACGAAGCATCTGAATTGCAAAGCTCAATCATTGGAATGTATTTCGAATTTGAAGAAATCACCGAAGTGATGGAGCGGGTGAAAAATCAAATCACGGAAAGGCGGGTGCTGAAACAGCAGGCGTGTGAATCGATGGAAGTGATTGAGGGGAAGCAATTCATCGTTCTGCAGGAGACACCGTTTTATGGAGAATCCGGCGGTCAGGTTGGTGATACCGGTTGGATTGAAGGAGCCACTGGGAAGTTCCACGTAGAAGATACGCAGAAGGATGGCGGGCTCATTATTCACTCTGGTCAAATGACAGAGGGAACGCTTTCTCTCGGAGACGAAATTCGGGCACATGTCGATGAGGAACGCCGGCAAGGGATTTGCCGGGCGCACAGTGCCACTCATATGTTGCATCACGCACTGCAAGAACATCTTGGTGAGCATGCTCAGCAGCGTGGCTCTCGAGTGATTGATGATGTGCTTCGTTTTGATTTTGCGAATATGGACGCTGTGCCTGAGGAGCAACTGGCCTTGATCGAACAGCAGACGATTGAAAAGATTCGCGCCGCCGTGCCAGTGACAGCCGAAATTTTGCCATTGTCCGACGCTCGTGAGCAAGGGGCAATGATGTTGTTTGGCGAGAAGTATCCTGATCCCGTGCGAATGGTGTCCATTGGCGAATTCAGTAAAGAACTGTGCGGAGGGATCCATGTCTCCAGCTCAAGCGACGTAGACGCGTTTGAAATCTATTCCGAGGAAAACATGGGAGCGGGAACCCGTCGCATCCATGCGTGGACCGGAGCCAAGGCGAGGGAAAACCAGATCCGGATTATGGAGGACTGTCGTAAGTTGGCTGCGGATCTATCGGTGGTTTGGACGGACGTTCCGGTTGCAGTGACTCATCTTAGCCAGAAAGTGAAGAGCCTCAAGAAACAGCTTAGTTCGGGGCGTAAGTCTTCGGAGGTTCTACCGACCTTTGAGAAGCATGAATCGGCTGAGGCGACTGATGCAGATTATTTTGAATTGCGTAGCATTATGCGGCACACAGCCCGAGCTCTCAACGTTCCGGTTCTTCAGGTGGCAGATCGCGTTCATGTAATGTTGCAAGAGGTGGTCGCTCTCGAGGAGGAACTCGAGCGATTGAGTGAAGCCGGCAGCGTGGACGTAGACGAGTTAATTGCAGCAGCGGAATTGGTCGGTGATGTCAGGGTTATTGCTCATCAACTCCCCAATGCCAATCGCGGGTTAATGGTTCAGTTGATTGACCAAATCCGTAAAAAAACAAATCCTGCCGCCATTTTATTAGCGTCCAGTTCTGGCGATTCCGAGGTTATGTTGTCCGCTGGAATGACTCGTGATCTTGTTGAGCGGGGGTACAGTGCTGGTAATTGGATTCGCGAAGTCGCGGCCGTGGTAGATGGGCGAGGGGGTGGTAAGCCTGATTTAGCCCAAGCTGGTGGTAAAAACCCAGCTAAAATAGACGACGCACTGCGGACAGCATTGGATTTAATTAAATCGAAACATTCTGACTGAAAACAGGGTATGCTTAATTGCTTCCCTAATTAACAGTCGCCTCTGGTATGCAGGGGCGTTCTTGCAATTTTTTTTTTGAAACCACGAGGAGTTAAGGTATGCGAGTTTTTGCATCTTCATTTTTTCTGTTATTAACGATGGTTTGCTCATCGTTGCTGGCTCAGACTGGCACCATTGATGAAAAAGACAAAGCGGTCGTTGTATTTGATTTGCGTCTAGATGACATGCGAAATAGTGTCCTTGGAAAAAAGCTCGGGATGGAAGCGCAGCTTGCGGGGTTAGCTTCGGAGGATGAGCCTGGTCCAAATGAGATCGACCGAGTGTTCGGGGCAATGAGCCTGCCTCAGAGTATGCAGGAGGCTATGATGGCCCAATTTGGTGAGGTCAAATTTGATTTCTTTGTGAAAGTTTATTTCAACACGGAAGCTGCCGTCGATAAGGTACTCGCAGAGATAGATTCCGATTCAGCTGAAACAGTTGAAAACGATGGGAAGACATTTTACGAAATGCCCGCGGATGGTCCCATTCCGGCAGGCTTATTGTTCATGCAGGTTGTTGATTCTAAGACAGTCGAACTTGGTACCAAAAAATACCTTTTTCATCCGAACCGAAAGTTGTTAACTGACAATTTGATGTCGGCTGCGAAAGACTCTCCGGAAGTTCCGATTCGGATGGCGATGGACTTTGCAGGGGCAAAGGGATTGGTCACTGAATTAGTTGAGATGGGGAAGCAACAGGCTGGCGGCAATGGTCCTGCAGGAATGTTTATTGACTTGCTCAATAATGTCCAAGATCTTTCAATTATGGTTGGGATGGACGAAAAGGATCTATTAACGATTAAGGCAACCGGGATGGATGAGGAAAAAGCTAAAGAGCTACGAGGTGGTGTCGATGCGATGTTGGGGTTGGCAAAGATGTCGATGCAGCAAGTCATGCCCATGGTTGAAGGCACGGATCCCGATGCAGCCAAAATGCTGGGGGTGATCAGCAAGGCACTTAAGGCGAAGGGAAGCGGCCGCGAAGTACTTGTCAAAATCCCAGCTCCCAAGGGCTTGGGGGATTTCCTTGGTAAGCAAATGGAGAATCTGCCAATGCTGTTGCAAATGGGCGGACAATCTGGAGGTGGTTTCTAATTTGACCGGTAATTGAAAAATAGAAAGCGATGCTGCAAAGCGTCGCTTTTTTTTTGATTGGTTGGGTTCTGCTAGTCGAGGAATTTCGAGGGGAGTACTAGCGACCATTGATTTTAGGGATTGACGAATTGATCGCTCCCGGTGACCTTTTCTATAGCAGCGTAAGCGAGCTCCAGATCACGGTAAAACAGACAAGCACGAGATTGCGGCGCCTTGAAAAAGAACGTTTAAATTGATTGATCTTGTTCGGATTCGATTCCAGTTTTTCAATCAGTTCAATACGCTGTTTGAGACTTGGGTGGAGCAGTGTTTGTTTTTCGTAATATCCCCTGCCTAATGCAGCCAGACGCAGCAAAGCGTTTCTTAGATCGTTCGTGTAATCTGAATCAGGTTCGGCTCTAATCGAACCTTGAGTTTGGCAGGCAAAAATATCGGCCTCGTGTTCCATTTGATGTGAGATCCATGGGAGGCTAATCAAGAGAAACGCCAGGTAAATCCCGATTGGCAGTAATGTCGATGCCACACTTGGCCATTGCATCAGGCCCCCGTCAAAAACAGGAGTTGGCAAACCAGTCGATTGAGACTGTGTCTGAGCAATTGCCAAGACTGGAAGGGTGATAAAGCAAAGTCGAGTAAAGGTGTGCCAAAGCATCACGTGCCCTGCCTCATGTCTTGCAATAGCCAGAACTTCGTTCCGTGGGAATAAGTTTAACAGTTTGTCGGAGAGTAACAGCATTCGGTAGCGAGGGATGAGACCAACGACGGCAGCATTGGCGACTTGGTTTCCCGTTCGCCATATTCGTAGTCTCCTCAAGGAAATTCGGTTTTGGATAAATATGGATTTGATTTGGCTTTCAAGAACTTGGTCGTTGAAGTTCGTATGGGAGCAAACTGTCAATAAAAGCACGGGAAGACCGGCAGCGAGTGTCACAAATAAAGCTGCGAAGCTTATCGGTTTTTCATAAGCGTTGAGGTTGGCAAGATACGGTTCAAGGTCACGAATGAGGATGATCGTTGCTGTTGGAAATATGACGAAGAGCAGGCACGACTGAAATCGAATGCAGGTTAATCCAATTTTTCTTTTCATTGAAAAATACAGCGAACCCGTTTTCGGTTTTTTTCTGGTGAGGTCAGAGAAGATTATCCATGACGTGAATAATGAAAAAACTACCGGCAGTAAAATGAAGAACTCATCCAGTAAAGGCCAGCGATCGAGTTGCCAGGTACCACGCACAACATCTTGCCAGCGAATCGCCCAGACAGTGGCGAGGCTTGCCGATAACCAGACAGCACTGTGACATGCTGAGAGTCTTGCAATGATTTGATCGCGCTGTTTGACGTCGACTTGATTGAGTGGGACTTGAATCGAAACGAAATAGGTTTGAAATATCGCGAGACCCGGGACCAGAATTGCCAAGACACCCACCATGAATATCGTTAGCCAAAGTTGTTCGTGCTTGACAGGTTGGGAACCGGTCAGTTCACTGCCAAGCAGCGTTAACACAATCACCGCACCAACAATGAGATTCATGGTCTTGTATGAGTATTGCGAGAAGAAATAAGAGTTGGATGCGGTCCGGGGGAGATCTAAACAAACCGTTTGATTCTAGAGTAGTTAGAGACCTAGAAGATGTCGACGAAAAAGCCCGCGGCATTTTACAATGCCACGGGCTTTGATCGTAATCAAATTGGTTTTTGGTGAGTTTGGTCGACTCGTTAGTCTTAAACCAACCAGTCAGGAAGCTCATCAAAGGCTGGTAAATTAATTAGATGTACCGAGTCGATGGCATCATTTTCAAGCACACGTTCGAGTGTCGGGGTGGAAACGATGGAATCCACATTGAGAATGCCGATTGCCGATCCGCCCTGATCCCCTTCGCGTCCGACGGCCATCTGGGCGATGTTGACCTGTTCTTCGGCAAGCACGCTACCAACGTAGCCAATAATTCCTGGGATGTCAGAGTGGTTGAAGATCAAAAGATTTCCATCCATGTAAGTTTCTGTCCTGTACTCGTCCAGTCGGACTAGCCGAGGCATGCTTTTTCCAAACAGCGTTCCTGTTGCAGTCCGCGTGACACTTTCACCGGAAACCGTAGCGGTAATAGAACTGCTAAAGTCACCCGTGTCTGAATTGGAAGTTCGGGAAATATCGATGCCTCGTTCACGGCAAAGCATCTCGGCGTTGATAATGTTAGCATCGTCGGTCACGTGACCGAGCAGTCCTGCACAGAATGCGGAGACTAGAGGCCGCGTATCTTTTTCTGAAATATCGCCCTGGAATTCAAGTTCGCATTTTTCGATTGCCCCGCCATGCCATTGCCCAAGTAGGACTCCAAGGCGGTGGGCAACGTCGAGATGGCTTCGGAGATCGTTGAGTGTTTTTGGATCAAGCGAAATCGTATTGACTGCTGATTTAATTTCGCCGGTGGTCAAGAAATTAACCAATAGGTCGACGGCCTCTACCGCAACTTCGATTTGAGCTTCATCAGTGCTCGCACCTAAATGTGGAGTGCATAGCACATTGTCCATTTGAAAAAGCGGATTATCGGTGCACGGTTCTTCTGGGTAAACGTCTAGTGCTACGCCGCCTAGTTGCCCGGATTCCAGTCCAGCAATTAACGCATCGTTGTCGTAGATGCCGCCGCGGGCACAGTTGACCAATCTAGCGTTTGGTTTCATTAACTTGACTTCCTCGTGGCCAATCAGCCCCTTGGTTTCCGGGGTTAAAGGTGTATGCACGGTTAGGTAGTCAATTTTTGGTAGAAGGTCACACACTTGGGCAACTTTAGTGATGCCAAGATCCTCGGCTCGTTCGGACGACAGGAAGGGATCATAGCCGATAACATCCATGCCAAATGCCCGTGCTCGCGAGGCCACTTCCAAACCAATTCGACCCAGGCCGACGATACCAAGTGTTTTGCCACTGACTTGGGAGCCTTTAAATTTCTTTCGATCCCATCGCCCAGCTTGTAAGCTTGAGTAGGCGGGGCCAATCTTTCGAGAGAGGCCGAGCAGGAGAGCCATTGTATGTTCGGCCGTGCTGATGGTGTTGCCAGCGGGTGTATTCATGACGACGATACCGAGGAGCGTCGCGGTCGATTTATCGATGTTATCTGTTCCGACCCCTGCACGCACGATGGCTTTGAGTGACTTATTTCCCTCCAGCGTTTCGGCTGTGATTTTCACACCACTACGACAGACCGCTCCGTCATAGTGGGTAAGCGCCTCACGAAGTTCTTCACCTTTGAGACCAATTTTGATGTCAAAAGTAATTCCTTCCGCGGATTCCAGTTTGGCCAAGCCTTCTGCGGCGAGGTCGTCGAGAACAATGATACGCGCCATTGGGTCGTCTTTCGATTTTGTAGAGGTTTGTAGCGGTGGTTGAGTGGCAACTGACATTTTGATTTCGTCCTTTGTTAACCGTTCTTCCGGGCAAAATCTGCCATGAATTGAGCTAGTGATTCAACGCCCTCAATCGGCATGGCGTTGTAGATCGACGCTCGAATTCCTCCGAGGCTTCTGTGTCCCTTGAGAGTAGTCAAACCGGCTTGAGTTGCTTCGGTGAGGAATTGGGTTTCTAAATCTTCGGTTTTCAATGTGAACACAACGTTCATGATCGATCGGTCATCTTTTGCTGCATGGCCCGAATAGAAACCATTGCTTTGGTCAATCTCGTTGTACAGAAGGCTTGCCTTATCCTGATTGAATTGACTGATGCTCGCCAACCCGCCCTTTTCTTCTTGTAGCCATTTACAAACGAGACCGGTCACATAGATCGCAAAGGTTGGTGGTGTATTGAATCGTGAACCAGCTTTCGAATGCTTTGAATAATCGAGATAACTTGGCAAGCGATCATCGCAGCGGTCCAGTAGTTCTTTTTTCAAAATCAAAACATTCACTCCTGCGATCCCTGCATTTTTTTGGGCACAGGCGTAAATTAATCCGTATTTCTCAATGTCGATCGGTTCTGAAAAAAGATCGGATGACTTATCGACAAGAAGTGGAACGTCTCCCGTCTCGGGTAAATCCCAGTACTTAACTCCTTGTATGGTTTCATTGGAGGTTAAGTGGCAATAGGCTGCGTTTGGAGTTAGTTGTAGTTCGTCTTGTTTTGGCACTTTGTTGTAACTCGAGTCGTTGCCATCCCAAGCAATGTTGAGGTTTCCAAATCGAGAGACCTCGGCGGCAGTTTTTTTACCCCATGCTCCCGTCACAATGACATCTGCTGTCTGACTTTTTTCGGTTAAAAAATTCATTGGCATCATGACATTCTGAAGTGCGCTGCCACCTTGCAGAAAGAGTACTTCATGAGTGTCCGGTAGGTTGGTCAGATCAGCGATTCGAGAGGTTGCATCATTGAGAATTTCATCGAAATCCTTACTCCGATGGCTAATTTCAAGAACACTCGAGCCGACGCCGGGAAGGGAAAGCATTTCACTTTGAATTTGCTCTAATACGACCTCGGGAAGTACTGCTGGCCCTGCTGAAAAATTAAATACACGAGAATTCGTATTGGTCATGGTTGTCTCAAAGTATGTCGAAAAAAGACGCGAAAGTATTCGGCGAATTAGTTTGGGGTGTTATCTGTCGGAAAATAAAACCTAGGTACAGGAATCTCGAAATCACAGGCCGTCAGTTGCACTTCGTCCTGATCGTAGAATCAGTAAAGGCGTCCTTCCAGTTTTGTCCCACAAAATCTTATTGGATTCGGAGCAGAAAAAAGCCATGCCGACCGTGCTTGTTCGATTCTAAACATCGACTATGAGGGTGAAAAGTGCGGCAAGGGGAAGCCAAGCAGCGGTTTTCGTTGAAGGTCTCACGGACAATTTAAGATTTGAAAGTACGCCGCGCAGCGCGTGTTTTCTTGGGGCAACTGCAGTGACGTTAATCGTCATTTATAGTGTCAATTCCTCCGCAGAGCTCAGGACGCCCTTAGCCGCTGAACGAGTAGGCGAGAAAAGCCTTGGAATTGATTCGGTTTAGGTAGTTTTTTCGGTTTGAAATTTTTATCGAATCAATTTTTGGAATGCGACGGAATTGGAAAAAGGCTGCTCTTTCCAGACTCTCGCTCGTTCTCAAATTAAAACTTCGAGTAGGGAGTTGTTGAGCCATATCTCGCGGGAGCGGGGGTCGCTGCGTTCGCGGTAACGCCAGTCGGAGAGTTGTAGCCGGATTGTTGAACCAATTGGTTTTGTAGGCTGGCCACTTTTGCTGCGATTTGAGGCTGCTTCGGATTTACTTGGAGTGCTCTGGCGTAGCTGTCCAACGCTAATTTAGCCTGACCTTGAGCTTCCCTGACTGATCCCATTGCCGCTAAAACCTGGACATCATTTGGATTGATTTTCAGTGCGTCAACAAGAAGATCAGCGGCACGACTGTTGTCGCCATATTCCTGATAGAGTTTGGCCAATTCCACGACTGGTTCGGTCGAGGTTGGATAGCGATTTTTCCATGAGCTAATGAGGTCAAAAGCATATTGTTCCTGACCGGTCTCAATCAGCAACACGGCCAGTGAGCGATGGGCTTCTTGATGTTGATCATCAATAGCTATCGTGCGTCGATAGAGCTGTTCGGCACTTTGTGTTGCTTGAAGGTTTTTTGTTTGCTTGCCGAGGGCGTAATAGCTTGCACCAAGGTTGTAGATGGCATCGGCATCATTTGGATTCATTTCAATCGCTTTGTTGAATTCTGCGATCGCTGTTGTGATTTGACCCTGGTTGTAGGCTTGGCATCCGATGGCATTATGCCGGTTGGCACCAAGTTTACATCCTGTCGATACTGCGAGGGTGAGCATTGCCAGCACACCAACAGAGAGAATCGTTAGGTAGCGAAGTGAAGCGTTTGTCGCTGGGAACATGGTTGCATTTCTCGTCATTTGCTCAAGTTGAAAACAGTTGTCCGGTGTTCCGTTTTAGCGCGAACACGCGGATAAACTCGAGGAAAGTTAGAGAAACCGAAACGCCGCCGCAAGATCAGTGAGGCGGTTTGGGAGGTGCTGGCAAACCAGCGGCGGGTTCGATGCAAGCGAGGGAACTGGAAAACGTCTTTTAAAGTAAATTATGCAGTTCTAAAATTGGTCGATTGTTCCCATTTACCGATTCCAGGTTGTTTGTTTGATTCGAGAAGTGACTGTTGAATAATTTTGATCGTTTCAGTCCATTGATACCCAAGATTGCAAACTGGGAAAAGCGCGGGCGAGTAATCTAAAAGTGGTTTGGAGCGATCTATCCAAGGTTTTAGCAACTCAATTTGAGGGGAGATCGATTTCCAAGTCGGAATCCCGGGGAACTCAGGCCCATGGATTGTGTGAGCAAGCGAAAATTCGAAAAGCGATTGTGAACCGGAAGGTGTTGCCGGTGTGCGTTTAGTTTCGCGTCGAGTGGTCTTCGCTGGCACCGAATCGGAGTTAAACAGACCAATAGCGGGGGGAGTCGTTATTTTGGCAACAACTACGGCAGGCGGATTAATCTTTGTTAGGTAGCTGCTGTAGATATTCAATGAGATGACGAGCGTCGCGACCAACGCCAAAATGACACTCGTGTTACGCGTAAGAAATTCGGTGGTAATCCCTGGGGAGGAGGAAGGCAGTCCATCGACAGTGCTGTCGAATGCAAAAGCTAATTCCATTTGTTCGTAATCTTGCATCAACACCGAGCATTCGGGGCATCGAGCAGCGTGCTCAGTAAGCCTTGCGTCAGCACTCAAAATTAAACGATCATCCAAAAGTTGGTGAATGCGGTTCTCAAAATCGCTGCAATGGAGGATGTCAGTTCTCTTCATTTAGCACTCCTCGTGTTCGTAATTTCATGATCAGCTCGCGACGTGCACGGTGGACCCAGGTCTTCACCGTTCCCAGTGGAATATCGAGTGACTCGCTGATTTCGTTGTAACACATTTCATTTTTGTGAAATAACACAAATGCGTCGCGATACTCTTTTCTAACCGTAAGGAGCGCGTGATCCAGTTCCTCGGAGAGAAGTTTGGCTTTGCTTTCATCCACAGAATGATCTGGAACGGGATGATCGAGGGTAAGTGTTCCAGGCCGCCGCATTCGTTGGGCTAGGCGAGTTCGGCAGCGGTTGCCGGCAATCGTCAACAGCCAAGGCTCGAAGGCTCGCTCAGGATCCCAGCGATGGAGGTTCTTCGCGACGCGAACAAAGGTTTCCTGCATGGCGTCTTCAGCATCTTCTCGCTGCCCAAGCATGCGAAAGCAAAGGCCGTAAACCTGGCCGCGGAATCGACGGATTAGTTTACTGAAGGAAAGCTGATCCCCCGCGATACACTGGTTCACCAAAATTGGAAGTTCTTCAGCCAAATTGCACACTCGCTTTCAGAATTATGTAAGCAATACTCAAGAAGTTCAGCTAAGGTTTTCGGATCGCTGCGATTTTTGAGTATTTTTGGAATATTCGCCTACAAGAGTCTGTAGGCAGGACATTCCTATTTCGATTCGAGGGGATTGAAATTGGCAAATATATTGAAAAAACAAAAAAAGAGCCGCTTCTTGGTAAAGAATGGCTCTGTGGAAGATCTCAGTTGTCAGCTTAACATCGTTTAACGACGGTTGAAGAACTTTTTCAAGACATCGTCGGCAGCACTCGTTGAGTTATCATGCTGATGTTTGGGCATGGGAGGTAATTTTTTGGGACCATCTTCTGACGGTGATTCTTCTTCTCCGCTATTTTCCGCGGTCGAATCTTTCTTAGAGGTACCGAAAACACTCGTTTCCTCAAGATTCAACTGAATGGTTTCAGAAGAGGCAATGGCGTTGCGTTCGGCGGTGTTGGGATCGTCTTCCGCGTCGGTAAGCCAGTCGGTAATACTGTCTTCGAGCGAAGGTCTTTTGTTTTGTGCAGTTCTTGCAGCGGCTTCGACCACATCACCAACTCTTGGTTTCTTGGCACTCGCCTTAACTGGGTCAATTACGACCTCAAACTGGAGGCGACCAATCCGCAGTGAATCGCCAGATTTGGCCACATGAGTTTCGGTCAGTTGCTTACCATTAACAAATGTACCGTTTCGACTGGCGAGGTCGTTGATCACTACTTTTCCGTCACCGAACAGAATTTCACAATGTTCGCGACTAACTAAGTCGCTGGCAGGCCTAAGATGAGCGGTGTCTCCACGTCCGATGATGAATCTCGGAACAGCAATAGTGATCTCACGACCATCATTCTTACCACCGACAACTCTTAAAACTACTTGCATTCCGTTTCGTCCCCTCGATTTCAGGATCACCTGTGACTCACTCCGTGTCGCAAAAACACATCAATTGCGACACCCAGTTAATAAGCCTCGAATTTCCATCATTATGTTCAACAAAGATTTAAAGTCAAACTGTGTGATACCCCCCAATTGTAGATGAAATTCGTTCGCTGTGTTGACATTTGACAACAAATTTTAGGAAGCGACCACATATTAGATTTGATTTAGAAAAGATGAGTACCGGTCTAGCTCCGGTTAAGCCATTTAGGGTTTCTAAAGTGGCTAATCTGGACTCGTTTGACCGCTATATTTTCCGGTTCCGTTAAATTTTGCCGATCCATGCTGGTGCCTAAATAATCTTCAATCGAGGGCAGAAGGCGACTTGCCAACTCGGCAAAGGTGTATTTCGAACCACTAATATCGTTGATGCCGCACAATTCCGGGGCGAAACTAGACTTCCCATACAAGACACTGCCGTGTTGAAGCAGAGAATTCTTCAACCGTCGTTGTGCGCTTCCAACAATCTTATGTCCATTAAACACAACGTCTCCCTGAGAGCGTCGCCGGAAACACAGAAACGCTTTGGGGTCGACCGGACTGGGAGAGATTTCATTGCCATGCAGTCCGGGCGGATGTTTGGCGAGGTTCGCAGTGGCCGTCGAATCACGATACAAAGCAGTTGTTAGGCCATCTTCTTCTAAAACACCGATGATGATTTTGTGAATCGCGTCGTAGAGCTCTTCATTTTGCGATGACCAGCGGTTGGAGCTCGGCACGCAAAGGCTGTAAGTGAGTTCGCGATCGTGTACGATCGCGCCGCCCCCAGTGCGGCGCCGAACTAGTGGGCAGCTTAGGCTTGAGGGATGCAGATCTCGGTCGGCGTGTTTTTGAAAGTACCCAAGCGACAGTGTCGGTTGGCTCCATTGATAAAAACGGAGCGTGACCAATCCAGTCAGATCGGCGGTTTCCAAAATCGCCTGATCGACTGCCATGTTCCAACTGCCAGTCGAGGGTGGATCGATAATTAAACGAGCCCGCTGCATGGTTTTCCTGAATTCCTGCTAAGCAATCAACGGTGCCTATGGTTTGCCAATCTGAATTACTCTGTCTCTTCGTAATCCGAGACAGGAGGGCATGAGCAGACAAAATTTCGATCTCCGTAGACATCGTCGATTCGATTTACGGTTGGCCAAAACTTAGCTTGCCGAGTGTGGTTGCTCGGGAAAACCGCCTCTTCACGCGTGTAGGGACGATCCCAGTTTTCATCAACGAGGTCATCCAGTGTGTGTGGCGCCTGATGCGTTACACAAGCTTCGGCAGTCACAGTGCCGTCTTCAACCGCCTGAATTTCTTTTCGAATCGAGAGCATCGCATCGCAGAAACGATCCAGCTCAGCTTTCGATTCACTTTCCGTAGGTTCGATCATGATGGTTCCACCCACAGGCCACGACATAGTCGGGGCATGGAATCCGTAATCCATGAGTCGTTTGGCCAGATCGACTTCGGTGATTCCTGTCGATTCTTTGAGTGGTCTCAGATCAACAATGCATTCGTGGGCAACGCGATCGTTGCGACCCTTGAATAGGACTTCGAAGGCACCTTCGAGTCTTTTGGCGATATAGTTGGCGTTGAGAATTGCGACTTGCGTTGCTTTCTTGAGCCCCGTTCCGCCCATCAGCTGAATGTAGGCCCATGAAATTGGGAGGATGGCTGAGCTCCCATATTGTGCTCCCGATACAGCACCATTATCGGCACTGGCGGTTTCTTCAGTTGGGTGAATCACATGGTTTGGCAAAAAAGGAGCAAGGTGTGACTTAACCCCGATTGGCCCCATGCCCGGCCCCCCGCCACCGTGAGGGATGCAGAAGGTTTTATGCAGGTTTAGGTGGGAAACATCTGATCCGAATTTTCCTGGTGCAGCGATGCCAACTAACGCATTCATGTTCGCCCCATCCATGTAAACCTGTCCGCCAAATTGGTGGACGATTTCGCATGACTCACGAATTGTTTCTTCGAAAACTCCATGCGTGCTCGGGTAGGTGATCATTAAACTCGATAAATTGTCAGCGTGCTGTTCGGCCTTTGCTTTCAGGTCTTCAAGATCAATGTTCCCGCTGTCGTCTGTTTTCACGACCACGACTTTCAAACCCATCATGCTCGCACTGGCGGGGTTGGTGCCGTGAGCAGAGCTAGGGATCAGGCAGATGTCACGATGGCTTTCTCCAAGGCTCTCGTGGTACCGCCGAATCGCGAGCAATCCCGCGTACTCGCCCTGGGCTCCGGAATTGGGTTGCATCGACATTGCGTCATACCCGGTAATTTCGATTAACCAATCACGCAATTCCTCAATCATCGTTTGGTAGCCCACCCACTGATCACGGGGGGCGAATGGGTGTACGTTTGCGAATCCGTTAAATGTGACCGGAATCATTTCGGCAGTCGCGTTGAGTTTCATCGTGCATGACCCGAGAGGAATCATGCCGTGCGTTAAAGAAAAGTCTTTGTTCTCAAGTCTTTTCAGGTAGCGGAGCATCTCGGTCTCCGAGTGGTAACGGTGAAACACAGGGTGGGTCAGGAATTCGGACTGACGAAGCAGTTCGTCTGGAACAGACGAGGTGAGTGTCTCTCCAGAGAGTTCAGGGTCAATGCCTGAAGTATCGACTCCGAAAGCAGACAACAATAAAACGATATCCTCGCCACTGGTTGTCTCGTCAAAACTGAATCCAACGTGGTTTGAATCAATGAGGCGAAGGTTTAATCCAAATTCTTTTGTTGCCGCATTCACAATTGCTTCCGCATTTTCCGTGATCACGGAAACTGTATCAAAGAAACTTTGATGCTCAAGTTGGAAGCCTGCCGATTGCAAACGTTGGGCGGCGAAATGCGTTAATGAATTCACTCGCGTCGCAATCATTTTCAGTTTTTCAGGGCCGTGATAAACCGCATAAAATACTGCCATGTTGGCCAGCAGTGCTTGGGCTGTACAGATGTTGGAAGTCGCCTTATCCCGTCGAATGTGTTGCTCTCGGGTTTGCATCGCCATCCGAAGTGCTGTTTTTCCGCGTCGATCTTTGGAGACTCCAATGATTCGTCCAGGAGCGGAACGCTTGTAGGCATCGCGGGTGGCAAAGAACGCTGCGTGTGGACCACCAAAGCCCATCGGTACCCCGAATCGCTGGGCACTGCCAAGAACAATGTCGGCTCCCATTTCTCCCGGTGGCTTAAGGAGGGTGAGGCTCAGCAAATCACTCGCGACAGCTACCAAGGCTTTGCGATCATGAACGCTGTCAATGATAGAGGTTAGATCTTTGATCTCGCCGGTCGTCCCTGGGTACTGCAGTAATGCTCCGAAAATCTCATGGTCGCCAGCAGACTCTGCTGGCCCGACGATCAATTCAAAACCAAAGTACTTCGCACGTGTTTGGATGACATCCAGCGTTTGAGGGTGCACGCCATCTGCGACAAAAAACTGATTGCAGGCAAGTTTACTGGCTCGCTTACACAACGCCATGGCTTCGGCCGCAGCGGTTGCTTCATCGAGTAGCGAAGCGTTCGCCATTGCCATCCCGGTGAGATCCATGACCATTTGCTGGAATGTCAACAAGCTCTCGAGGCGACCCTGGGCAATTTCTGCCTGATAAGGGGTATAGGCGGTGTACCATCCCGGATTTTCTAGAACGTTTCGCAAGATGACGTTGGGGACGTGGGTGCCGTAATAACCCATGCCAATCATGGAACGGTTGACAACATTTTCGTCTGCGTACTGACGAAGCTGGTTCAGCGTCGCATGCTCCGTTGTACTCTCAGGCAAGTTAAGTGCCCGTTCGAGTAAGATACTCGAAGGAACGGTTGAGTCGATCAGTTCATCAAGTGACTCAGCGTTGACAGTGGCGAGCATCTCCGATATTTCACTTGCACTGGGGCCGATATGGCGGTCGATGAAATCTTCTCGCTGCGCAAGTTGCCGAATGTCAGTGCCTTCAAGCGATTGGGTTGTCATTAAATCGTTCACTTCGTCTAGAGGTTGAGCGTCGATCGGGAAGTTCGACGAATTAATCGGAGCAAGCAACTGTCACAGTCGTCGCTCAGAGCACGGTAAGTTTGCAAATTGTAAACCGACAACAGGAAGGAAAGTCGTTGATTTCCTGTTGTCGTGAGTTTTCAGTTGCGTTTCGAGTTGAAGAATTGTCCTGACTCTTTGAAATCGGAAGCCGAATTGAAAGAGTGCCTGTTAAATAGACCCGTTAAACGAGTTGGGAATTAATGGGCTTCGTCACACTGCTTTTGGTAGGCAGCATAATCCATCAGGTTCTCGGGGGTATCACCACTGACTTTTACTTTGATGATCCAGCCTTCGCCGTACGGGTCAGAGTTAAGGATCTCTAAATTATCCGGCAGTGAGGTGTTAACCTCTACAATTTCACCGTTCATTGGACTGTAAAGCTCACTGGTTGCTTTGACTGACTCAACTTCTCCAAACGAATTGCCTGCGGTGACCGCGGTGCCGGCGGCTGGCAAATCCATGTAGACCAAATCGGTCAACGCTTCTACTGCATTGGCTGAAATGCCGATGGTGGCAATTTTTTCCCCATCCTGCTCAGCGATATGGGCCCATTCGTGTGTTTCAGCGAAAATTAGTTCTTCTGGTGTCACCGTAAAAGCTCCATCAATTGAAGGTTTGAAATTAAATTATTATTAGTACGTGTTGGGATTTTGGAAACATGGAATCCGGAAACATGGGGCCATTTGCTGGCTGGATTGCCATTAAACAGATCGTTGGTAAAAGGGGACTTTGACCACAGTGGCTTGGTGCAGTTTTCCACGAATGTCAACCGACAATGCTGTTCCAAGTTCCCGATGGTCAGGATGGATGTAAGCCATTGAAATCGATTTTTGAAGTGTTGGTGTGTAGCTCCCGCTGGTCACGACTCCCACCGCTTGTTCACCGTGAAAGACTTTGCAATCTTCGCGAGCGGCTCGCCGCCCTTCCAGTTCGAGCCCAGTTCTGATCCAAAGGTCGCTGTCTTTCCTTGCTTCGGCGATCGAGGTTCGACCGACAAATTCTCGCCCTTTCATTTGGATGGCAAATTTCAAATCAGTTTGGGCGGGATTCGTCGCTTCATTAAGTTCATGACCATAGAGAGGCATTCCCGCTTCCAGACGTAGCGTATCTCTTGCGGCTAGTCCGGCGGCTCCACCTTGGGTTGCTGCAGCAAGACTGAACACCTCATCCCAAATAAGCTGAGCATCTTCACTGGGGATCATGATTTCACAACCGTCTTCGCCAGTGTAGCCTGTGCGGGAAAGGATCGCTTCTTTTCCACAAATGCGAGTCGTTGTTCCGGTGTAATATGGCAAGGAGTCTGGGTCGACCTCGGACAACTTCTTTACTGCCTCGTTAGCCAGAGGGCCTTGGACTGCAATCATTGCGGAGGTTTCTGTGCGGTCGTCAATTTGAATATCTGTGCCGGATTTACGTTCGTTGAGCCAATTTACGATTTTGGCTCGGTTACTGGCATTCACAACCATCATATGAAATGGCTTGCCATTGAGGTCAGGGAGGTGGTAGACCAAAACATCATCGAGGATTCCGCCCGAATCATTAGTCATCAGAGAATATCGGATCTTACCGCATTCGACACCGGCAACCCGTCGAGTAGTTAAGCCATCGAGAAATTCCGAAACATTGGTTCCGGAGAAATAGAGCCTACCCATATGAGAAACATCAAACATGCCAATTGAGTTGCGGGTTTGTTGGTGTTCTTCGATGATACTCGTGTATTGCACGGGCATCGACCAACCGGCAAATTCCACCATGCGTCCTTGGTGGTCAATATGCCATTGGTGGAGCGGTGTTTTCAAAAGTTGTTTATCTGAGTCCACATGAACCTCGTAGGGGTGACGACAACGATCGCGAAAACGACCGGTGCGACTACACTCCCAGACTGATATACGTTACCGTCTGAGAAGTCGCCATCGTGTAATTGGGCGGTTTGAAATGTTAAAGAGCAGGCCTCATTTTACCGATTCGGTGCGGTGTTTCTAGGGGCTAAACGGGATAGTTCCTAAATCAAAATTGCCCGTTATCTTGCCAATCATTGCAGTCGAATTAAATTTTAGGCAAACTTGGATGTTTGTATCGCTGACGCGGCGACGAAATCGGGTTGACTGACCGATCTTTTGTCTTATTAAGCAAAGCGATTGAGTGGCCGCCCGCCAGAAATGTCGGGTTTTAATGAAGGGGTTTTTGATGGAAGGGAATCCTGGTGTAAGGAAGGTTGCCGATCGGTAACGTGCGGCCCATGCTGGAGGCAATTCCCGAAAAGCACTTAAGTCGATTCGAGGTTTTTGCTTGGCGTCGTAATTCGCTTAGTTTATTGAGGAACTTGTTTGCTGAGATGGATACATGAAATTAGCCAATAAAACGTCCAAACCGGTCGAGCCGCTGCATCCCCTCGAAGTTTCGCACTTGCAAGCTAGGCGAGAGCGCGTCTTTTTAGTTATGGCGGGGATCTTCCTCGGCTCGCTGACAATGTTAAACATTCTCGGGATCAGTCGGTTCCTCGTCTTTTTTAGCATCGATGCAACCGATGCCGGTAGGACTGTGAATTGGGGGCAGTGGGCGAGCACCGCCGGAGGCTGGAGTTTTGCGGTAGCCGTGGGAGTGCTCCCCTACCCCGTCACTTTTCTCTGTACCGATTTAATAAGTGAGTTCTATGGACGCCGTCGAGCAAATTGGGTTGTGACCGTCGGGTTCTTGCTAAACATTTGGGTCGTGTTCATTTTGTACCTTGGAGGTATTATGCCTCAGGTTCCCGAGATGGATCCGCAAACAGGATTGCCGCCGATTGAAAGTGTTTCGGTGCTTGAAGGAAATGTTTCTGATCCAAACAATTTTGCGTTTTATCAAATACGTGCGTTAACCTTTGGAGCGGTAACCGCTTCGATGGTCGCTTACCTCGCTGCACAATTTTGCGATGTCTATTTGTTCCACTTTTGGAAACGTCTTACCAAAGGGAAGCACTTGTGGTTGCGAAATAATGGATCAACCTTGGTCAGTCAGGCTGTTGACACAGTTGCCGTGATTTTAATCACTCACTTTTACGCACACGCTCTACCCATTCCCGCGGGTTTACCTAACGATGAACTGTTTCAAAAGTTGCTGATGTTCATCATTACGGGATACGTCTTTAAGTTGGTGATCGCGTTGTTTGACACGATTCCATTCTATTTTTTGACTGCGTTGCTAAAGCGATACCTTGAGTTTGATCCGCTGACAGAGCATGCGGAGTGATTGGCAGGGAGAGACGCACATCCGCTGTTGACAAAGCCATTTGAGAAAAAATGCTTGGGGCTGGCAACATTGGCCGAACTGAATCCCATAGGAACAACGGCTAATTGAATATCTACTTGATCGCTTCCGCATTGCTGGAAGGCTTGTTGGTCTGGGGGGAAGCCAGTTCCAGGGTGTCACCAAGTTGATTTTCTTCGATGTCGGTTATGACTTCTTCTTTTTCTTCTTCTGGCGGAGGCAGCAATTCAATTTGATTGGGTTGATTTTTGAGTTCGTCAATTTTAGGACTAGGTAGGGACGGACTAGGTAAGGAGTTTGGGGAAATCTCAATGTCGGTCCCCTCTACCGAGGGTTCACCATCGACCGAGTTAATTGGAGGATTAAGAGCGGCGTAATTTTTTTCGGTTTTTAACGAACCGTCTTCATCCCATGCACGCCAGAGGCTAACGGGCTGATCATTTTGGTACGTGCCTTCGATACGTTTCATGCCGTTCTTGTACCACCAAACCCAGCGTTCCGATTTCTTTCCATTTTCGTAGGTCCCCTCAGTTTGTTTGTTGCCATTGTCATGCCACCAAACGAACTGCCCTGCCGGTTGTCCGTTGTCAAATTGTCCCCGCTTTTTGGGCTGACCATTTTCAAACCAGGACATCGCTGCTCCACTTTGAATTTGGGATCCGAGTGTTCGATACTTCGCTGGCTGGGCGGCCCACCAATTGTCTTTTGCCTGAGGCTTGTTTTGTGGCCCGAGAAAGTAGTCGACTGTTTTTTTGACATCGGGTCGATAAAACGTCGAGTTTCTTATGATGGGTCGGCCAACGACATAGCGTTGCTGATCGAGTATCTGTTCGGCTTCATTAAATTCAATCACGTCACCATCGAGGTAGCCACCTTGGAATGTCGCTACCCTCATTTTAGCGCTGTTGGGGTAGTACCAGTTTGCGGAGCCTTCCCGAATACCCTGTTTGTAGTTGATTTCAAAAATTTTCAAACCGAATTGATCATAGATTGACCACAGGCCGTTTAATTGACCGTCTTTAAATTGGGCGACTGAAAGGAATGGGCCTTTGAAGAGATTGAATGGTTTTGTTTTAAACAGACCGCCGGAGTCGGCAGCATGGATTCGGCTCCAGGAACCGTCCATTTTGCCATCGGTGTAATTTCCTTTGGTAATAATTTGGCCAGTTTTATCGAACGATTCCCACGCACCCTGGTTTCGGTAATTTCCATTCTCATCTAATTCAACTTTACGAATGATGCTGGGGGTTCCGTCGGGAAATCTTTGGACGATGGTGTTGTCATCGGGTGCATTGGCGTCATTGGACGGGGCGGCAGAAGAAGTTGCATTCGTGGACTTGAGAGGAGTAGACTCAATGGATGGGAGGAATGGACTGGGCGATGGCCCCCTCGTTCGTGCAGTTTTTTCCTGGTTTGAGAGCGGGGCGGTCGTCTCAGATTCCAGTTGGGGAAACGGTTGAAAAATGAGTTGCTCATTTCCACGTAAATCGCCTTGATCGCTTCTACCTGTTTCGCGGAATTTGCCAGGCTTCTGTTCAGATTGAAATTGGAATTCGGGTGCTTCGCTAAACACTGGTGAGGATACGGGTATGACTGGGATTGAATTTAGCCGACCGTTTATTGCTGCTTTGGAAGAGGGTTGAGGGGATTTGGCAGGAGCGGAGAGTGCTGCGGGAGATGCGTTAACCTGCTGGCCATTAACGAGTGAGGGAATTGTCAGCGACAGCAGGCAGACCGCAACCGAAATGGCCCTGGGCAGGTTGGCGTATCGACTTGTGTCGAGAGAATCTGGGCAACTGACTTTGCCGCATGAATTGAGGTTTAGTTTTGGAGTTGCCATCGCTTTTAATTCGCCTGAAGAGACCGTGAATCAGCAGAGTGTCATATCCGCAGAATTGCTCTTTTTGTTATCGGTCATATTTTTGGCGATGCTCAGCAAAGCGGCGTTGCGCTTTATGTCCAATTTAATCTGACTTACTGGCAGAGGAACGGTGGGGAGTTTGCCGGTAATTAGGTTTGTCAGGGCAAGCCAAGGGAGGCCGGATTGGACTTGCGACCAGTCTTGCTGGTTCTGGGGCTAAGCAGTCTTTTGCAGAACTGCTCTGTTAGAGCGACGTCTAATTTCTATTTTTACGGTAACTCTCGATGAGCTTTTTGAGTGCAGCATCTTTTTCAAAGAAACGATTTCCCTTAAATCCATAGACTGCGATAACGGTGAAATGCCGGTCGTCGACAGCGCTGTCTAATAGGTCTTCTGCGGAAAGACAAAGCCGGCCAGAGCGATTGGCCAATTTGAAATTCAGATTACCGATCCCATCAAAAGCTCGGTAGACGACTTCGGTGCACACGAGTTTATCCGCTCGGGTAAAGTCAAACTCAAAGTCATACTCCTTGCCTTCATGGCTTATCCCTCTGGCGATTCCGTCTCGAATTTGATCTTTGGATAAATTAGGTCGAATGATGGTGCACGCATCCACGTTAAGCGTGTCATTTAATTCTCGGAAAAGCACGCCGTCTTTGCGTGCTTCGAGGACACACTTTGGGTCTTGGGCACGCTGGAGTTGTGGGTGCCTGTTTTCTGGGTCAAGTTCTGCTCGCTCTTCGAGGCTACCTATGTAAAGTGATGCGTGTGGCCAAAAGCCGGGAAGAAATAAATTAGTGGCAGCATCGTCGTGACGTGTGATGATGACATCGCCAGGCTTTAGAAGGTGCTGGATTTTTCGTTGCACAATCGGAGTGACACGCTTCCGTTTCCACTGGTTGCGGATTTCAGAGAGCAAACGTCCTGAAATCTTAAAAGCGTTAAAACTAGTTTTTTGAACAACTCCCCGGCTTCGGCGTTTTGCAGAGTGAAGGCGGAATTGAAGTCGTTTTTTTAGATCGTCATCAAGGTTGCTCTCAATGTAGGGCAGTTCTGATTTCAATAATTCAACAATGGGTAACAGCTTCGGATCTGCTTCGAGCGCCAGAATTGAGCTGCGGTTTTCTTCAAAATAATTTACGCCTTGCCGGAAGGTAATCACGTTTCGAAGTGATGTTAAAGATCGATAAACGGCGGTGAATTGTTTTCGGGGGATGCCATAACGGGGTTCGGCTTCGTTAAGTTTTCTCCAAATCATTTTGTTGCTTCGGAAATTGACAACCAGATGTCGGCCGGAGCGCCTGAGCATTGCCGCGGTGCAAAAGGCAATCAGAAAGACTTTGGCATATTCCGCTTCGTTTGGTTTGACCTGATTGAAAATTATCGGTTTCATATCCACAAGCACCGAATGAAGTGCGGCGCGTACGGTGAGGTAATTGGAGAACTTTTCTCGAATTAATTCGTCTTCTTCCGGAGTGAAATAGCCCCTCGCAATTGCAGGCGAGAGTTGATTGACGACTTCGTTGATGGAGGCATGTGTGGGAAGCCGTGGCGCGATCGTTATCAACGCGGTGGCGGAACCGTCGAGGACCTCGGATAGCTTGGGCATTCAAACAAACTCCATGCGTGGGCAAAAAACTGCGAGGAATACTTTGACGAGTATCTGATATTAACAAATTTTTTATTGCAGAACACTTTGCGGGTAAGCCCACTTGGTACGAGGGTGGCGGAACAGGCCCTCTAAAATATCGTTAAATCAGAAGATCTACGTGCTAAATGGAGGTGTCTTTGGTTTTGTTGTATTGAAAAATCGGTTTTATCCTTGTTTGGTGAGGGGTGGCAGGAAATAATTAAGGCTCGTTATCCGTTAGTGTTCAGTGATCCAACGCATTATGAACCTGTTTAGCACAAACCAATTAAAGTCTCGCAAGATTGAAATTGCTCAGTCTCAGGTGTGCGCTGAAAGTCCAGAAGTCCGCAGGCGGTTAGATCGTATCAGCCAGAACTACGATGAATTGGATTCGATTCTCGAGCAGTTGGAAGCCAAAATGAAGGCGGATGATCGTCTGAAAGCTTTTGATGGCGACGACGCGAACTTCGAGCTGACGTTTGGGATTAAGCGAAAACGTAAGTGGCGGTCAACGAAAGCCAAATCTAAATCGGCTGGCCGTCCGCGAAAGCCGCGTTGAGCTTTGTTTTGGTTGGTTTAAAACCCTTGGACAAAATGTGGCTCCCTTCTTTTAATCGGGCTGGCTCGATTTCGCTGGCTTCGTCACAATGGGGGTTCGCCGAATTTGTTTTTAAACCATTATCAGCGTTTTGATTGCAATGGAGTCTTTTTTAAAACTTGCGGGTGGCACGGTTATTGACCCAGTCATAAAGATGACTGGTGAGGTAAAGGACATTTGGATTCAGGGTGGGCAAATCGTAAATCCACCGGCTGAATCAGTCGCGCATACGACAATTGATGTTTCCGGGCGAATTGTGATGGCTGGTGCCATCGATATGCACTGCCATTGTGCCGGGCCAAAAGTCAATACGGCGAGAAAAATGCAACCTGAACAGCAGCGATCTGCGCCGCAAAGTTCTAGTTCACTTGAGGACGGTATTTTACACAGTGGATCGTTAGGCAGTGTGCCAAGTATTTTCACGACTGGATATCGATACACGGGATTGGGCTACACAACCTGCTTTGATGCCGCAGTTCCTCCACTGGCTGCTCGACACGTGCATTTCGAATTTGAGCAAATTCCCAATGTCGACACTGGTTTCTTTACGCTGGTGGGAAACAATCATTACATCATGGATTGCATTGCCAAGGGCGATGAAGTGGGTTTGCAGTCGTTTCTCGGATGGCTCATGAATCGAGTGGGAGCATTTGCTCCTAAGATTGTGAATCCAGGTGGAGTTGAATTGTGGAAGCAATCGCGGACTGGCAACGCAAGAGATTTAGATCAAAAGGTAGATGGGTTTGGCGTGACGCCTCGTCAAATTATCCAGTCAGTCACGCGAGCAGCGAACGCGCTGAGTTTGCCACATCCAGTGCACATTCACACCAATAATCTTGGCATTCCTGGCAATTGGGAAACTACTCTTGAGACATTAAAAGCAGTCAACGGAATGCGGGCTCACTTGGCACACGTGCAGTTCCACAGTTACGGAGGTGGTTCGGAAGAAGAGACATCACTTTGTTCAAAGGCACGTGTATTAGCAGAGTACGTCAATGAACATCCAGAACTTACTGTGGATGTTGGCCAGGTTTTGTTTGGGCAGACCATAAGCATGACCGGTGATGGGCCACTCGGTTACTTTCTTCAAAGACTCCATGGGGAAAAATGGTATTCGGCAGACACCGAATTGGAGTCGGGATGCGGTATTTCTCCGATTGAGTACAAGAACAAGAACTTTATTAACGCTTTGCAATGGGCGATTGGTTTGGAGTGGTATTTATTGGTTGCCAATCCCTGGCAAGTGGTGATGAGTACGGATCACCCCAACGGCGGAAGCTTTCTGGCTTATCCGCAAATCATTCGTCTCTTAATGGATCGAGAGTTTCGACGAGAGATGATCGCTCAATTGAATCCTGCGGTGTTGAAGCATTCATGTTTGGCGGATTTAGATCGGGAATACACCTTAAGTGAAATTGCGGTGATCACACGTGCGGGGCCTGCGAGAATCTTAGGTTTGAAACAAAAAGGACATTTAGGAGTAGGAGCCGACGCAGATATCTGTGTTTACGAACCAAATTCCAACTACCAGCGGATGTTCGAACTACCTCAGATGGTAATTAAGGGCGGAAGGATATTGGTCGAAAATTCCGAAATTCGCCAAACGGTCCAAGGGAAAACGTTGACGGCAAGCCCGAGCTATGACCGGCAGCGAAATGAGTCGATTGAAAATTGGTTTTCCAGTCACTACTCACTTCAAAGTGAGCACTATGGAATCCAATCCGGTGACGCGTTTCGTCGTCCGTTCGAGGCAGCTGACCCGCGTCAACAACCTGGCGAATAAGCCAGTGGGTGGGGGCGGCAGTGGGAGATGCTATTGGGATGCTTGAATAAGATTCAGGTCGTCATCTGGTTCGCCATTCAATTCTTTTTTCAAACGTTCGATAAGTGCTTCGACTTGCCGTTGAATCTGTTGTGGTGCCGTGACGATTAAGCAATTGCAGACAGGTTGGTAGATGTAGCGAACCTTTTCAGAGTTAAGTTGAGAGCCAAGGGTCTCGATAATCAATCGCTGGAATTGGGGCGAGGGTAACCGTTCTGGAACTAAACCGCTAAGGGCGTAAACTTCGAGATCAATTAATTGGGCCGAGCGATCGTAAGTCGTAATCATCAGGGTTTTGTCGTCGACCGCCGTGTAGGTGAGGTTCATCGATCGAGTTAACTCCTCGATCGTTTGTTGCATGGTGGTTTCTACGACATTGCCGGGGATCGAGGTTTGCGGTCCCCAACCATCACTCAACAGAGCGTTGAAGTCGGGGATTGTGGTGATGCCTGTTTGCTCACTAAGACGTTCTAGGAACACCGTCAATTCAGATTGGACCGACTGCTTGAGCTGAGATTTTTGGGCAAGGCCTGATGCAAGTTTTTTCCACTTAGAAGCCAGTGTTTTTTTGGCCGTTGGATCCGCTGGGTCTGCCTTGATTTTTAACGATGCGTTCAATTTGGCCAATAGGTCGCCAACCTGATTCTGAACCGATTCACTACAATTGACGATCAACTGATTGTCTTTCACCGCGATGGTAGCGGGGTCGTTGGCGACAACCCACGATTCAGGCGCAATGAGAACCTGAATTTCAGAGATGAGCTGAAGTCTGGATTCTGGATTTAGAGCAATGACGGCCGGAAAGTCAAAGGTCTTTTGAGTTTTTTGATCGGCGGGGAAAACTCCAATCGAAATTCCATTACCTTCGACTCGGTAATGCATTTTCAATGGAGTTAGCAGCTCATCCAAGGTTTCCTTAAGCGAGGCGTTTGATTTCTCGAACTTAATTTCGGGGTTGGGCAGTTTGCCAGTTGCAGCAATCGAACGGGCATCAATCGTCATCGGCAATCCGGATAAAGAGGAAAGATCGCTAAGGATTCTTTGCAGGTGAACCGGTGAGTCAAATTTTACTCCCGGTACGAATAACTCGAGCTGTTCCTCAATTTCCAGTTTGGGAAGGTCGGGTTTGCTAATGATGTATTTGGGGATTCCAATGTTCTCTCGAGTCCGGATCGCAGCAGTTAAATCTTTGAATTCGAGGAGCGAGGTGCCGGCACCGGCGAGTAGGTCGGTTAGGTTACCAAGATCATTTTCGAAGGCTTCGACCATGCCGATTTGAGTTTTTTGTGGAGGTTCTTTTGTCGGCTCAATATCAAGCGGTGAGTTGGGCGATGGTGGGGAGAATGGGCTTGAGCCAGATAGTTTCGGGGGCGCTTCCAGTTCTATAGTTTTTTGGTCATTAACTTCGTTCTCTTGGTTAGGATTTACGACTTCACCAATGCCCGGGGCGCTCATCTCTTGAAGTTTAGAATTCTTGCCTCCCACATTTCCCGGCGGTTCATTCGCGACCTGATCGTTGTTGTTTTTAGTTTGGTTTTTGGCTGCTTGGTTGTTAGCCACTTGGTTATTTTCAGCAGGCGGGCGGGCGTCGATGATGGGGGGGGCTTCACCTACATCTGGCCCAGCCTGATTATCAACTGGATTTTCGGCAAAGGGCCCTACATCGACCAAGTCGTCCTCATCAAGCATGCCTGCCGGATCATTCGCGACAGCGACTGGATCTGGATTAGGTTGGGGGTCGGTATCTGTCGTATTAACGGTTTCGTTATTTTTTGAAGATGCATTAAGAACAATCGCGATGCAAACGGCGGCGAGCAAAAGGATCGTTGCTAATGCTCCAAATAGAACGAGTGAAAATGTTTTACGGCGTCGTGTGCCTTCTCCAGTCCATTGTTCATTGGGGAGCACTGGCCCTCTGACTAATTGGTCTGAGTTCTGTTGAGATGATTCGACTGGAGTGGGTTTCCGCGCGGCGGACGGGGCGGCGTTTTGGGCAGCAGGCTGTTGGTGGGAAGCAGCGGGAGTGTGCGGTGGATTCGAGCCGGGCAACGCATCGGTTAGAAGATCTTCGATATCCTCAAAATCCCCCTTGCCGGCGACGGCGGATTCATCCAAGTTTTCAGCAGAAATCTGTGAATCAGATTGTGAGGGAGGAGGTGACCAGCCTTCAGGTGGTGTGACGTGCAGCATCGTTCCGCATTTTGGGCAGGCAAGTAATTGTCCGACGGCCGAGGCTTTGGTGACCTTCAAGCGAGCTGCACATGACTTACAGATGAGGGAAAATGGCTGCACCGGAGCACCTCGTCGAGTGAATGTAGTCGTTTACCGAACGGCGACGTGACGAATCATGATTTTTTCCACGGTTCGCTGTACAGCGGTATTCTATGGTTTTCGTCGACATTGCACACGCTATCTTTCAATCGAATTACGGAAAGCAATCGATTTACTTGTGTTTCGGTCGTTCTGCGGGGCGATCTGGTATGGCCGCTGGCAGTAATCTGTCGACACTTAGCCAGAGATGAGTTGACGCGAGCAATTAACGTCGATCTAGAGATTGATCAGATTGGTTGAAAAAAGTCATTTACGATACGTTGTAAAGCAAGCCGCGGAGAAGGTGTTGCTTGCTCAAGGTAGCTCAGGCACCTGGAACGCAGGTGGTAGTTGGTAAGATTTAGCCGCCGCCGCCGCTCTCGTCGTAATCAATATCGCCTTTTGCCCGGGGTTTTCAGGATCGTCGCTGACCACCCAAATTAGTTTACACATGGGGTCACTGGCCCCGGTGATGTCTTTGGAAGGATTGGCGGCCATCATGATTGACGTCAGGATTTCTGCGATGCTTTTTTGCTCGATGACCAGTTCGCTGGGGCGTTGGTTTTTGGTGATACCATCTTTTTCAAGATCCGATCCGATGAGACGAATGTTGAATTCAAAAGGAAGCTTGCCGAGATCATCTTTAATTTCGGTTTGAAGATCCGCGATGAGTACATTTAGGTCCGGAGGGTTGGCGATATTCAAATCTCGTTTCGTAGCGAGCAACTCATCAAGTGTTTTGGGGCCGGTGTAAACTGGCGCGACCGTACCGCCGGTGCCTGCGGAAAATGAAATCGCATGTTCCGTTGCTGCAATCAAATTGTGGGCCGCCATTGGAGGAAGCCAGCAGTTGGCGACCACTTGCCCATGTTCGACGTTCCAACGTAAATTTTTGTAAAAGTCGGCAAGCATGCCGCCATAGCGAATCCGGACCACATCCCAATATTGACTGGATGGTATCTTTGCTACGAAAACCATGATTTGATCCCGCTGTTTTTTGAATTCGGCGGCCATCATGGTCTGCAGATCCAGCGCTTTCAAATCGACATTTTTGTCGAGTATTAATTCACAGTAGCACTCACCGTCGAGATGGAAACTAACGAGCCCACCGCCGACTTCATCGGGCATCATAATGCTCAGTTCACGGTTGAGCAGTTTCGCTCTGGCCCCCATGAGGCTTTGCCCTTGGTCGTTGAACAATGAACTCCGCAAGAAGAGCAGATTGACATGGCGATCGCGGTCGGTCCATTCGAGCAAATCTCCTAAAGAACCGGCAAGCATCGTGGCACCGAGGTTGAGAGCGACGTCCTCAATTAGTTGTTTTTCACTGAAGGCAAATTGTGTGATTTGGGTGTCGGATTTCTGCTCACTGACGGAGTCCTCTTGATCTTCAGTGGACTCCCCCTCCGCCGAATTCGTCGCCATTGGCAGATTGGCTGGCTCGTCATAGATCAGATAAAACGCTGTTTTGTCATCGCTGGATGTGTAGATTTCTTGCTGGTTCTCAAGTTCTCGTAAAGTAGGTCTGTTCCAGGCCTGCATTAAGCGAGATTTATCGACCGGGTTTCGAAATTTGACAATAAAATAAGGTGAGTAGGTCAGCTCGCCGGTATTGTGAAATGAAACCGTTAATCGTTCGATGTTTTCGAGTTCGGCTCCGCTTTGGTTTTGGAAGTTTTTAATGACTTCAGCCATCGCTGGGCCGAGGCTTTGCACGACGAGGTTACCCTCGGGGGAACTTAAGAGTTCCGATAGGCGAATGGAAAACAAAATTCTCGATCCCGGCGGTAGATAAGAGACTGCCAGGGGCGGGCCGCTGGTTGGTGTTTCCCACAGGGATCGATCGTCGTCGTCAATTAGTTTTTGAACGAGAGTCGGACGTAATTCAGGAGAAATGACAGCGGTGTCCGGGGGAGTTGCCCCGGGTGTTATCGGGTCTGAGGCCTTTGGGTCACTAGTGTCGGGGTCGGGTTCGTCAGGTAAAATGTCGACGACGGTGGTCTGTGACGCGTTGTAGATTAGAAACGCAGATAGTAAAGAGATTGCCAACAAACCGGCCGCGATCGCGGTCGGTACTTTCCACTGATTCTTTTTTCGGCGTTGAGCCGCTTCGGCTGCAGCTTGAATTTTTTCACTCCGCTCGATAGAGCGTTCGGAAGAGTCGTCCAGCGATTCTTCTTCCTCTTCCCCAGTTTCAATTTCAGGAATGAATTTCGCAGAAATTGGTGCATTGCCGGGAAAGTTTGGACTTAGCGATTTTCTAAAAATCAGCCGCGATTTGGAAGGAGCGCCGGCAAGGGTTTCGATTTCCTTTGCCTTTCCCGAAAGCAAAGCCAACATGTTGCCAACTTGCTGAGCGGATGTTGGGCGATCGCCTGGTTGTTTGGCAAGTAACTGGCTCATCAAAGAGGATAATTCATCGGGCAAATCATACTTCTCAAGCGTCGCCGGGCTATCATTCAGACAGGCATTTTTCTTCTTTTTTAAATCCTGTTCGGAAAAAGGAGGCTTGCCAGAAATGATTCGGTAAAGAGTGCAGCCGACCGAGTATAAATCTTGTGCGATGCCTTGGTCTTCCGACCAATCTGCGTCTGGTTTATCCCATGCCTCGGGGGCAAGATAATCAAATTTCGATTCACTCCCTTTTTCAGATTTATCGGGGGTATCAAAATCTAAGTCGTGGGTGAGATTAGACCGAAGTTGAACTGCTCCGTTTTTGGCGATCCAGATTGTTCGGGGGGAAACCGCATTGTGGACAATTTTATTGGCGTGGAGCTGCTCAAGGCCTTTGACCGCTTGCGCCATCACGGCGCAGGCTTTCTTCCAGGGGAGCCGCGCTTTACGGGGCAGTTTTTCTTGAAGGTTTACCCCTTTTGCTATTTGTGTGACTACAAAGCGGTGGTCGGCGGTAGTCACCGATTCGAAGGTTTCCGCCAAGTTTGGGTGCTGGATTGCTACGAGTTGGGTGGCTTCATTTTCAATTTTTCCCCAGGTTTCCAAGTCTGAAGTTTCGGATCCCGCAATAAATTGTAAGAATACTGGGTAACCTGTTTTTTTGTGCCTGGCCTTGAATTGGTCGCGGAAGACACCAGATTCAATTTGTTCGGTGACGACATAATTTCCGTATTGGAAGGGACCGTGGTACCCGGCTAACAGAATTTTTGATTGGTATCGTGTAATCGCATTTTTGTTGACAAGGAACTCAGCGAGAGAATCCGGATTTTTTTCTCCCGAGAATTCAGAAAATTCCGAGAATAAGGTCTGTGTTTCAGCGACTCCCACCAATTTGCTTTCGGTTAGGAGGTTCCAGAATTGAGTTATGTCGATTGTCACGAGCCGCCTAATTAGAAAAAATCAGGTTACACCACAGTCTTGCCTGTGATTGTTTTCGTTTGTCAGAGGAACTGGTTTTTAATTGCCCTGATTGCGGTTATCTACCGATGTTATATTGTAGGTCAAAAATCAGGTAAATCGTAGTGCGTCAAAGTTGGTTAAATTGATGCAATAACAACAAGATAGGTTAATTGCGGTTAGTTCGTTAAGAGTTTGTTGAAATTCTGGCGGACGCAACGGCTTTTTTAGATCAGTGAGCGGTTAGATGAATTCGAATGTTGCAAATCGTAAACATATGAACGCCTATGAAACGGTGCTCCATTACTTCGAGCGTGCTGCAGATGCATTGGAGCTCGAGGAGAGCACTCGGCGATTATTAAAAATGCCGAAGCGCGAGATCACCGTCGAAGTCCCGGTCGAGATGGATGACGGGCGATTGGAGACGTTGGTGGGCTATCGTGTGCAGCACAATAACGCTCGGGGGCCAATGAAAGGTGGATTGCGATTTCATCCTGACGTTGATCTCGATGAAGTTCGCGCACTCGCGTCGCTGATGACTTGGAAGACTGCCGTTGTCAATATTCCCTATGGCGGAGCCAAAGGCGGAATCTGTGTGGCTCCGCGTGAATTGAGCCGAAAAGAAAACGAAAGAATCACGCGAAAATTTATTGATCAAATTCACGACATCATCGGACCCGATCGCGACATCCCTGCCCCTGATATGGGGACAAACTCTGAGACGATGGCCTGGATTAGGAATCAGTGGGAGAAATACCACGGATTCAATCCGGCGTGCATCACCGGAAAACCGGTCGAGGACTACGGTGCCAAAGGTCGAGAAGAAGCGACCGGTCGTGGTGTTGGAATTCTATCTTTCAAAATGTTGAAGCGTTTAGGAAGGCTGCCCAAAGATACGCGGGTCGTAATTCAGGGATTTGGAAATGTTGGATCGCATGCAGCGAAGTTCATGCACGAATCAGAGTTTAAAATTGTAGGCATCAGTGATGTTAGTGGTGCTTACTACCGAAAAGACGGTCTCGACATTCCCGCAGCACTTCACCACGTGATCGAAAATCGGTCGCTCGAGGGGTTGGGCAACGCAGAGAAAATCACGAACGAAGAATTGTTGGAATTGGATTGTGATTTGCTCGTCCCCGCAGCGCTCGGTGGTGTCGTGACCATGGAGAACGTTGAGAAGATTAAGGCGAAGTATATTGTCGAAGGTGCAAATGGACCGGTTGATGCTGACGCAGACGAACGTTTGTTTGAGCGTGGTGTCGCAGTGCTTCCAGACATTCTTGCTAATGCCGGTGGTGTAACGGTCAGTTATTTTGAATGGGTTCAAAACCGACAGTATTACAGTTGGGATTTGAATCGTGTACGGCAGCAACTTGATTCAATTCTGTCATCGGCCTTTGAAGACGTTTGGCAGTTGGCAAACGAAAAGAATGTGAGTCTCCGAACCGCCGCGTTCATGATTGCAATTCAACGGGTGAAACGTTCGACGGAACTCGGCGGATTTTAAAGAGTCTGAGCGTCTTGATTCGAATTTCCTAAGATCGGGCAATTGGTTTAGACTGGGCACACGCGACACTTTTTTGCACAGGAACCGCAGCGGGTGGCGTTAGGGTGTCAAGACTTGTCGAGGGGCTTGTCCAGGTCGTAGTAAGGCATAAGAACGTTGTTGGATGTCAAGGCGATCGCCGGGGCGTCTTGAGCATTGATGGTAGAAAACGGTACACGGGATATTAAAAGCACAATGAATTGTCCGCAGTCTAGAAAAGAAGTACTGGATTACTATCAGGACAAGCTCAGGCATGAGCAAGAAACCGTAAAGCGATGTGCTGGCCGGTGGAGTAGCGTCGCCTATTTACGAGGCGGCATGCTTCTGGCGTTTTTTGCCAGTTTGCTGATGGGGGCAGCCGATGTCTGGGAATTAGGCATTTTGTTTTATTGTCTTAGCGTCGGCCTGTTTGTTGGTTTTTTGTTCGTGGCCTTCATTCACGAAAAAATGCAAACCGAACTGCGTATCGCTACAATTCTTGCAAAAATGCACGAGGAGTCACTGGCCCGGTGTCACCGCCAATGGGACAAGATCTCAGTCGAACCGATTGTCGCGCCAGTCAGATTTGCTCCGATCTCGAAAGATCTTGATTTGTTGGGAGACAGCTCGGTGTACAAGTTGCTGGGCATCACGCGCACGCCACTTGGCACGGAAACTCTGAGGCGATGGATTATCGACGGAGCACTCGCTGATGAAGTCGCGTTGCGGCAGCAGGCTGTGGCTGAATTGAAGCCGGAGTTTGAGTGGAGGCTCAAGTTTCGTTTGCTCTGCGAGCAATTGTCGGCCACGCGATCAGGGCCAAGTCGGTTTGTCGATTGGTGTGAAAGCCCCTCCTGGTTTGAGAACCGCGGCTGGGTGATCTTGGTTTCAAGGATGACTTCGATTGCCTCCCTGTTGGCCATTGTTTTGTTAGTGCTCGGTCTCGCCCCCGTGATGGTTGGAGGTTCAGTATTGATTGCCGCCTGTGCGGTCAATTTTGGACTATCAATTTTATTCGCAGGGGCGATCCATGATGACTTCAATCTTATTGCGTCGCGAAGCGATCAGGCTGCACATTACATCTCACTGTTTGACATGGCCTCTCAGTTTTCCGCTAAATCCCAGAAACTAAAGAGTTTGCAAACGCGTATCCAGCGTACGGATGACGGAGCTCAGCCTAATATGCATAAGTTGGGACGCCTCGTTTTCTTGGCAAACATGCGAAATGGAATGGGGTTTATCCTTTACATCATTTTAGAGTTTTTGTTTTTCTGGGATGCCCATGTATTATTCATGATGGAGAAATGGAAAGCTCAAACCGGTGGTAGAGCACGAGGTTGGTTTTCTGATTTAGGTGAGTGGGAGGCGTTATGTTCTCTTGCTAAATTGGCTGCGGATGAGCCAGAGTGGATTTTCCCAGAAGTCAAAGCTTCAGATGAAAATTCGGCGGCCGTCGTCAAAGGAACAAGTGTAGGGCATCCATTGTTAAACGAGGCCCGGGTCGCCAACGATGTCCAGTTGGGACCGCCGGGAACGGTTTTGTTGGTCACCGGATCCAACATGTCGGGAAAGAGTACGCTGCTGCGAAGTGTTGGTGTAAACATCGTGTTGGCGCAAATGGGAAGCGTCGTCTGCGCAACGTCTTTCTCTCTGCCACCTTTGCATATCGAAACAAGTATGCGAATTGCGGACTCGCTGGCTGATGGCGTATCGTTTTTTATGGCTGAATTGAAGCGGCTGAAAGCGATCGTTGATACGGCGAAAAAACATGATGCCGACAACCCAAAGCGAATGTTGTTTCTGTTAGACGAAATCCTTCAGGGGACGAACTCGCGGGAGCGACAGATTGCCGTCAGTCGGGTTGTTCGTAAGTTGATCGACGGAAATGCAATCGGTGCTATTTCGACTCATGACTTAGATCTGGCAACCACCGATGACCTTGCTGTCGCTTGTCAGACGGTTCACTTTGCGGAACAGTTCGAAGAGGTGGACGGCGTTCGTGTGATGACGTTCGATTACCAGATGCGACAAGGTATTGCCGAAACAACCAATGCGTTAAAACTGTTGGAGATGGTCGGGCTTGGTGAAAAAGATAACGAGTAGGAAGTGTTGCCCAACATGAGTCTCGGTCAGTGGGAGTGGTTTGATTTGGCAGTGAGACAGATTGGGATGTCCCGTTCGAGACCAAGCAAATGTCTTGACTTCAACGCTATTCTTTCCTGGCGGTTGAGAACTCCTCGGTCTTCCAAGATGGTTTCGGGCGTGAGTTGCATTTTGAGAAGCATCTGCCAGTGGATCGCCAAAAGTGATTTCAGCGTGCGGTTGCCATCGAAATCTAGGTATTCGGCAAGGTGCTTAGCCCGGAAGAACATTTTTTCAATTCGTGAAGCATATAAACGCACGAAATGAATAAGCGAAGGACTGGGGCGGCGAAGTTTCAAACGGGGGATGTCCAACTCGCATTGCGAGATGTCATCCTGAGCGAGGAAAGTCTTATTCCGTTTGATGTCGTTGACGCAGTTTGCCAGAAGTTGCGTCAGCATGATTGCTTTTCCGCATTCAACTGCAAGTACTTCAAAGTCAGGTTGGGTCACGCCTAAGATGGGCATGGCGGAGACGAATGATGAGCCACCGACGTAACTGCAAAAAGATTCGAGCTCACCAAACGTCTGGAATTTCTGGTTTCGAATCCATAAGTCGGCTCCGCGAAGTGGATCAAAAATAAACTGTTTTGGGACGTTGAACCGACGGCTTGCGTCAACGAGTGCAGCTAGTTCGACGGAAGTGCATTTTCCTCGAAAGGCATCGCTGAGGTCATCTCGAACTTCGAACCAGACATCCAGGGACCGACCGTCTGCACTTTCGAGATCGAGTAAATCGAGGGTGCGCATCAGGTTGAACAGGATGGCGTCCAAGGCTCGCCTCTGATCACGAGGGAGATTGACTGAAGTCCAGAGCTGTGACTTAAAATATCGCCGCACCGCACCGCGGCAGCTGCGATAGCCACGCTCGACTGCGTTCGAGTTAAGTTGAATATGATTCGGAGATGTAAGCATCAATTTTAGGGGGAAATGCTTGGGGCGATGATTGGCGAGGAACCACCAGAGCTGTCACTAGCCTAACGAATAGAGTGGGAAACGTGTAGTGTTTTCCTCTTTAGACATCGGAATTGAGTAGACCGGGGGTTGGGGATTCTTGTTTTTTTTGCGTGTTTTATCGTTGTTTCGACTGAGGCAGCGAGACCTATGGTGCCTGTGTGCCAGAATTCGAAACAATTGAGACATGCCTTTTTGGTTACCTCCCGAAAAAGGAAGCGGTCAGCTAAACTATGAGGATTCGCAGTTTCAGTCAGTCATTGCGAGGCGGTTATTGCGATTTGGAGAGCGGTCGTTCGTTTTCCATTTTAGAACTTTGGAGTGGATGAATGAAGATTTTACTCGCCAGCCCGAGGGGCTTTTGCGCTGGGGTCAATATGGCAATCGAAAGCCTTGACCTGACACTGAACGAATTTGGAACGCCAGTCTACGTCTACCATGAGATTGTTCATAACAAATATGTGGTTGAATCCTTTAAGGAAAAAGGGGCGGTTTTCGTCGATCATCTTGAAGAAGTCCCCGCCGGTTCCGTGCTCCTTTTCTCAGCCCATGGCGTGTCTCCCGAAATACGAAAAGTAGCGCAAGAACGAAACTTAAACGCAATTGATGCGACCTGCCCCTTGGTGACCAAGGTTCATTTAGAAGCAGTGAAATACGCCCGCGAGGGCTACACAATATTTTTGATTGGTCACGAAGGGCACGATGAAGTGATCGGGACGATGGGCGAAGCCCCCGAATCTATGATCTTGGTTGAGGACGTGGAGGGCGTTGATGCTCTTGAAATTGCTGACGATGCGAAAGTCGCCTACCTAACACAAACCACACTGTCGGTGGATGATGCTAATCGTATCATTGAGAAACTAAAATCAAGGTTCGTGAACCTTGTAAATCCACCCAAAGAAGATATTTGCTATGCGACTCAAAACCGACAGGAAGCGGTAAAGAAAATCGCAACGCAGGCAGACATTTGCTTCGTGCTCGGCAGTCAAAACAGCTCCAACAGTCAACGGTTAAGGGAATTAGCAGAGGATGAAGGAGTTGCCGCCCATTTGATTGACGGAGCAGCCGACTTGAAGGAAGAGTGGCTGAACAACGTCGAGACAGTGTTCATGACGGCAGGGGCAAGCGCGCCGGAAACGGTTGTGAACGAGTGTATTGAATGGCTGATTCAACGGTACGGTGCAACGGTGGAACCCGTGATCGTTCGTGAGGAACATGTCAGTTTTCCACTGCCCAGAAAACTTCGAAAACTACAAGCAAAATAGCTTTTTCTTTCAACGTGGCAATGAGATGACTTATTGGAGCACTTCACTTAGCGGGTAGGTCGCCTCGGGGTAATTTCTTTTGCACGAATGTTTTTGAGAAGGATATCGGTCGTCGGGTCATGTCCCTGAAAAATGATCGTGCCTTTTTCCAGCCGGAGGCCGCGACGGGGGTTCGGGTCAGGTTTGCGGGTGTCACTCCAGTCAGTCACCTGATAGCCGTTGACCCAGACGCTAATGTGAGGCCCGGTGGCAATAATGGTTTTGGCAAACCATGTCTGATCGAGGGCGTTCACACGTCTCGCATCAGAGCGGCGAAAAATTCCTCCAGTACCGCAGTCGACGGGTTGGGATGGATCGTTGTTTTTGAATAGATTTTGTATCTGACTTTCATAGCCATTCATGACGTCCCCGGGAATGCACCGGAAAAACACGCCGGAATTTAGACCAATCGCATTCGTTTTACATTGCATTGAGAATATGAAATCTCCAAAAGCAGCTTTTGATTCTATTTGTCCTTTTCCGTTTAAGATCCGTAGCTCATTTTGCTTGGTTAATTCAAACGTACTCTTGAGTTTCTGACTGGTATCCCATTGATCGAGCGACTGGCCATCGAGCAGCGAGCGTGTATTGAGAGGTTTCAAGGCAATGTTGCGAAACGCAATGGCTCCCTGGTTCAGCTGAAGGCCAATGTAACCGCGTCCAATTGGAGTGGGATCGAAGTAGTTCAGTACTGCTTGACCATCTATTTTGACTTTTATGTTCGGCCCATTGGCGGTCACGTGAAAACGATGCCACTGATTGGGAGTTACCGTTGGCTCACATTTTTTTCGACCCACCAGCGAACCGGTCGGAAATGGATTCTCTAGCGGGGCGATGTTTAATTCGTAGCAATCGCGGTTTACGTTGTTGGGTTTGGGGCTGGTTCGAAAAAATATCCCGCTGTTGGTTCCCTGGTTGGCTTTAAATTCAACGATTAATTCGAAGTCATCAAATTGGCTTGTGGTACGCAATAAACCTGGCTGGCCAGAATCAATACGAATCTCACCGTTCTCTACTTTCCAGGCGGCGTCTGAGGTTGGCTTCCAGCCAAAAAGCGATTTTTGATCAAACAAAGAGATCCAGCCCTCGTCAATTTGAGGGGAAGTTAGTTCAGTCGGAAAAATTGGTGTTTCGAGAGTTTGACGGGCGTTGAGTACCTCAAATGGGAATGAAACCACCCAAAGCAGTACGAGTAGGGAGGTCGTGTTAAGCCCTAGGGTAGGAAAATAACGCTTATTAATGTGTTTTTGTCGCATGCTTTTCTTTCAAACGAAACTTTTCGTTACGTAAGTCGTCGAATAAGGGACTATAGTAAAAAACATGGGTTAAGGGGACTGTGATGAACCTAAGCGGCAAATCATCGTTCGCCAGAGCTTCCCATGCTTTACTTGTCTTCCTGTTTGACGCAAACTGCCCGTTCGTAGGGGCGTCTGCGACCGCTAGGTTGACTCCAATTGTAGCAGTTTTTCGTGCCAATCGGTCCGATTCAGAATTAGGTACCGAACGCGTAGGAATTTTTAGTGAATAACCAAGTAGATTCGAGACATAGATCGAGCAAGAGATATACGTTGCTCACCGGCGCTACGGGCTTGGTTGGCCGCTACTTGATGCGAGACCTGTTGCTCAAAGGACACAAGTTAGCGGTCATCGTTCGTCCTACTAAACAGCAAATGGTTCGCGAGCGTATTGAAGGCATTCTTCAGATGTGGGAGGGCACGTTAGGTCATCGGCTACCTCGTCCCGTTTTGCTCACTGGCGATGTTACCAAGACCAACCTTGGTCTTTCTTCTCAACAACTCAATTGGTCAGAGAAATTCCTCGACCAGGTCATTCACGGTGCGGCAGTTTTGAAATTTCAAAGCGCTTCACGCGAGTTAGAGCCTTGGAAAACGAATCTTGGTGGCACGCAAAACGTGCTTGATTTTTCTAAACGCTGCAACATTCGCGATTTTCATTACATTTCTACTGCCTACGTTTGTGGGCAACGTGAAGCTACGGTTTACGAAAATGAGTTAGATGTAAACCAAACTTTCCGCAACGATTACGAAGTGAGTAAATTTGAAGCCGAGCAATTAGTCCGAGATTCTGATTGTTTTGAATCAAAAACAATTTATCGACCAGCAGTAATTTCCGGTGATTCAAGAACCGGTTACACGTCTACCTACCACGGTCTGTTTCTCTACCTTCGATTAATGGCAATGCTCGTTCCAGAGCAAACTAAAAATGCAGACGGGGTGATTGAAACTCCAATCAGTCTTCCAATTGAAGGTGATGAACCGCGAAATGTTGTCCCTGTGGATTGGGTTGCAAAAACCATTTGTCATTTAGTACGGACTCCCGAAGCCCATGGGCGAACTTATCACTTAGTACCTGACCAATGCACGTCAGCAAGAGAGGTGATCGAGTACTGTTATAAATATTTCCACTCTGATGGCGTTAAATTTTGTGGAGCCAATTCTGAGCGAACTGCGGATAGCGAATTGGCTGAAAAGCTATTTGAAAATACAAGTATTTACGAGTCTTATGAGACGAGCGACCCGCATTTCGACAAGCGTAATGTCAGTCGTTTCGCCGGTCACCTCGAATGTCCTTCGATCGATCAAGAGATGATTTTTAAGTTGATTGATTTTGGCAAGCAGAACCGCTGGGGCAAAGAAAAAGAAAGTTCCCCGAAAGTTGTGCGTTGGATAGAATCCCATCTCACAGAAATTGCTTTGGCGGCTCAGAAAATGATGGGTGCGTTAAGGATCAATGGAACAGATCGAATTTTCAAGTTTGGCCTCGACATTCATGGTCCCGGTGGCGGGCAGTGGCAATTGCTCGCTAACGAAGGGCGGTTCGATGTAACTCCCGGGTTGCCGGATGACGCCAGTCCTGTCTTGAAACTGAGTGATATTCAGATCAACGATTTGTTGATGCGACACGATTCAGAAGAGATAGATCGTTCACGGACAGAGAATCCCAAGGTCGCGATCAATTGGACGGAGCCGTTAGAAACAGTGATCACCGAAAATCCCCAGCCAAATCAGTAGATTTGAGCTAAGTGGGATCAGCAGCGGAGGTTCCGTCACTACGAGGACCGCTCAGTTTTCAATTGATCGAATCCAGTTCGTTATGCTGTACGTCGCGATTGGTTGTGCTTGGAAAAGGTTGGTACTGAACCATCTCTATCTGGTTTCTTGATTTAATCGAATAAGAGATCCCGCGCCAAGAAACGACACGGGTGAAGATTGTCTTTAAGATCGCACACGGATAGAGTGCCTGCGTCACTAGAAAGGCCATGATTCCCGGTTGAGATGGCTTTATCTGGCAATCTGGAAGTCTGTGATGGATGACTGCCAAATTACTTTTTTGAATTTGAGCAAACAAGATTGCGTTGATGATTTGGAAAAACGTAAAACCGATTGCCAGGAGAGAGCCCGCCAGTGCGTGACCGCTTACGAACAAGGTCGGGATTAGCACGAGGCAAGCAATGAGGCAACTGAACGAAAACAAGCTGTGAATTACGACAAGGGGCCAGGCAGAATGGTACAACCGAACCGTCAACAGTTGACGGCTTATCCAGTGGAAAGTTGCTTTTAGCGTCGTCGATTCATCGTTGTTCAAAATCAGATTAGGAATACGCACCACTCGCAGTTGGTGGGCCTTGAGTTGGGTGGGAAGCGTGGTGTCTTCGCAAAATTTGTCAGACCAGTGTTCTGTCAGGTTACACGCTTCCAGCACTGTCCGCTTCATTGCCAAAGAACCGCCCCACGGAATTTCATAGCAAGTCATCTGGGCAACGGCAGCACCATTCCAGATCTGCCTAACGGATGAAGCGAGGTTGGGAGTGGGGGAGGCGAACCAGCGGTTTCCGGTTGTCGCGCCAACCGTTGGGTCTGAGAGCGGCATGATGAGGTCAGTTAGCCAGTTGGGGTCGGGTATGACATCGGAATCAATCAGCGCAATTACCTCGATCGAATCCTCGAGGTTGGAGATAGCTTCGATGATCGCCGAGCACTTCAGGCTTCGTGTCTTAGAGGGGGTGGATAGATAATGAAGGCTCGGTTGAAACGCCAGATTCGCTTCCATCTCTTGCCGGACTGTTTCAACGGCTGCGTCGTGAGGATCATCTGCGACGATGTGGACTAAAAACTGATCATAATTCTGTTCGTTAATCGCCCGTAACGATTCGCGAAGGCGAGGGTCGCTTCCCCGCACGCAAAGAATGATTGCCACCTGTGGTTTAAAAGCGCCGTCGATACTTGCTGCTACCGAGGATTGGAGGAATCGGCGATGCAGGTTCACAATAACCGCTTGCATCAAGGTCAGCGAAGCGATTCCGCCCAGAGCGATCCAGCCAAATGTCAATACCATAGCGTTCGTCAATCGTGCTAGTTGGAACGGGCTCTCAGCGGTTATCAAAAAAAGTCTAAGGAGATTTAGAAGAGTTGACTTGCTCTAAGTTGATTTGATCTAAATTACTCAGAGATCATAATGATCGTTAATTTTTTTGGACCGTGCGCTCCAAGCACAAGAACGCGTTCGATATCCGCAGTGCGACTTGGTCCGGTTATAAAGGAAATAAAGCTCGGCCATTTTTCATGATGTTTTTCACGAATCATCGCGAATCCGTCTGCCATGGTTGTCACCATTTGCGATGCATCTGCCACGACTACATGGTGCGGCGGTAAAACCGAAAGTGCTCGGCCTCCAGCAGAGTGGTTTGTAACGAGGGCGCTGGCGGTTTGGGCGATCAACGCGTCGCAACCGGAAATGCCGACGTCGCATTTTTCTAATTCATGAGCATCGTAGTTTGAACTTGTATTTAAGAATTCTACCGGAAGCTGGTCAACGCAAGACTGAACCAATTCATGATCGTGAATTCCGACTCGTTCCCACTGGTGTTTTTGGCGAAGTTGATCGAGTGTTTGGCGTGCCGAATCGATCGTTGGAACGACGATAAATTCAGTTTGCAGTTTATCAGAAAGAACGTTGAAGGCAGCGATGTGATCCTCAAGGGATTCGCCGACAAAAGGAAGGAATTCTTTAACGGCCTGCGTTCTCCCGTCGGGCCCGTTAGCGAGAACCGGTAGCGAGTGGGATGATTGTTTGGCGACTTCGCGAACATGGGCATCTGTTTTAACACTCAAAGCTTCGCGGATTCGGCCTAGGATTGCATCTCGGCTCATTTTCTCGACTTCCAATACTGCTTGAAACTTTGTTTTGCTGGATCGTCCAAGTCACGCGTTTTTTTCCAAGCGTAAAAAGGGTCAATTCGGGTACCGTGAATCGGTTTAGTGAGTACGTGCCCCAGTTTGCCAAGCCTGCCGGTGAGTCGATAAAGCCACGGACGCCGCATTACGATAGTGAAACCGAGCATCAGGGTTCTTTCCGCAAGCCCCCCCTGCCCTTTGCCGGCAGCGTCTCTACGATTTCGCAAAAGGTGGTGATGGAGGTCAATTTTCACCGGGCAAGTTTCCGAGCACGCACCGCAGAGTGAGGAGGAATGGGAGAGGTGTTTCCAGTCTTTAAGGCCGCGTAAGTGCGGAGTAATCACGCTCCCGATGGGGCCTTGGTAGGTAGTGCCGTAGGTGTGACCGCCGACATTTTTGAAAATTGGACAAACATTGAGGCAAGCGCCGCAGCGGATGCAGCGTAATGCATCACGCTGTTCGGGGTCGGCGAGCAGTCGTGTTCGATGGTTGTCAAGCAGCACCACGTGCATTTCGACCGGCCCGTCACTTTCGTCGTCTTGGCGGGGGCCTCCCAATTGGGAATTGTAACAAGTCAAATGTTGTCCAGTCCCGGCAGTTGCGAGCATGGGAAGCATCAGTGCTAAGTCCTCGAGCCTGGGGATTATTTTTTCAATTCCCATCAGTGCAATATGAACTTTGGGAAGTGAGGTGGTTAGCCTGGCATTCCCTTCATTTTCAGTGATTGAAATCATTCCTGTTTCGGCAACGCCAAAATTAGCTCCGCTGATGCCAATGTCGGCACTGAGATATTTCTGCCGGAGGACTTCTCGGGCAACCATCGTCAATTCTTCTGGATCATCGGTGTTGATTGATTTAAGTTTTTCTTGAAAAAGGGTGTTGATCTCTTCCTTCTTCAGGTGCATCGCGGGAAATACGAAGTGATAAGGAGCTTCATCTCGAAGTTGGACAATGAACTCACCTAGATCGGATTCGACAACTTCAAACCCCTCTTTTTCGAGCAAGTCATTGAGGTGAATTTCCTCTGTCGTCATACATTTACTTTTGATGACAGATTTCGCATCATGCTTTTTGATGATGTCGAGAATTGCATCTCGGGCCTCTGCGCTGTCACTGCACCAGTGGACGGTAGCACCACGGGCTTCTAGTTTGTCGGCAAATTGAGCGAGGTAAACATCAAGGTTTTCAATTGCTTCCCATTTTGCGTCGCCGGCCGCTATTCTAGCCGACTCGTAATTAAGGAATCGTTCCTGAGTTGCGTCACGCGTCGTTTGATAGCCCCGCAAGGAACTGCGAAGGAAGCTCCTGCGGTCAACGTCTGCTGTTACGCGATTCGCATCGGTCTGAAATTGAGTGGTTGGGTTGGTCGATTGGCTCATTGCTGGTCAAGTACCTCTGCAATGTGAAGACATTGGATAGATGATTTTTGGCGGCTGAAATAACCCCCGATTTGCATCAGGCAACTTGGGTCGCCTGAGATCAGGTAGTCTGCTTCGGTTTGCGTGGCGCTGCCGAGTTTAACCTGTGTCATTGCGGTCGAAATTTGAGGGAATTTAATTGCAAACGTGCCGCCAAATCCACAGCACGATTGCGCTTCATCCATTTCAACCAATGACAATCCCTCAACGTTTTCAAGCAGTTTCCGTGGCGCGTCCTGAATCCCAAGTTCACGGAGACCGTGACAGCCGTCGTGGTAGGTTGCCGTTCCCTTGAGTTTCGCTCCGACATCGGTCACGCCAAGTTGATTCACAAGTAATTCTGTAAATTCAAATACGCGACCACTTAATTCCGACACGACTTTTGCTTGGGGTGAATCCTGATAAAGCTCAGGATAGAATTTTCTAATCATTGCAGTACAGGAACCGGAGGGAACTGCGACCATGTCCGCATCCGCAAATGTATCTAAAAAATGATCTGCGACTTTTTTAGCTTCAGGGAAATAGCCTGAATTAAACGCAGGTTGGCCACAACAGGTCTGGCCTTCGGGGTAATCAACTTCATGGCCCAGACGCTCAAGAACATTGACCATCGCAATTCCGATGTGTGGCGACAACTGATCGACATAGCAGGGAATAAAAAGTGAAATTTTCAATTCAGTTTCCGTGATAAATATTTGGAACCTTCAATATAACCCAATCTTGGGTTCGTTTAATACCTATTTGTGCTGATGTCCCGTATTTATGTGGGGGTAGCTCAGTTGACATCAAACCGTTGTATGCGACCATACTAACTATCGGTTTTTCACAAGTCTTTTTTACATCTCAAAAAACAAAATTATGTCCACTGCCTCGAATGATTTAAAACATGTCGATCGTCACTGGGACGATTCGGTTGCAGATACGCTTTCTCCCGCGGAACGATTAATTTACCGCTCGAATTGTCTCGGTGCTGACCAGAGGATCACAAATACAGGCGGAGGCAACACATCGTCGAAGATCATGGAAACCGATCCGTTGACCGGTGGCGAAACCGATGTCCTGTGGGTAAAAGGATCGGGTGGCGATTTGCGGACGGCTAAATTGCAGAATTTTGCCTCGCTTTACATGAGTAAACTACTTTCGCTAATCCCCAGTTATAAGAACGCTCCGGATAACGGCCCCAAAACGCCAGCCGAAGATGCAATGGTGGGTTATTTTCCGCACTGCACATTTAATTTGAATCCACGGGCTAGCTCAATCGATACCCCGTTGCACGGTTTTTTGCCAGCGCGGCATGTCGATCACATGCATCCCAACAGTGTGATTTCAATCGCGGCGTGCAGTGCCAGTCGAGAAATGACACAGGAGATCTTTGGTGACGAAATTGGCTGGGTTCCATGGTTGCGACCAGGGTTTGAGCTTGGCTTGTTGATGCAAAAAGAGGTCGAAGCGAATCCGGCTCTCAAAGGACTCGTCATGGGGCAGCACGGTTTAATTAACTGGGCGGATGACGACAAAGAATGCTACGAGTTGACACTGAGCTTAATTGACAAAGCAGCCGAGTACATTGAATCCAAAGACAAGGGAGATCAAACGTTCGGCGGACAGAAATACGAGACACTGTCTGATGATTCTCGCAATTCTTTGTTGGTTGAATTACTGCCTTGGTTGCGTGGCCAAGTTTCTCAAATGAACAAGTTTGTCGGCACTGTGGAGGCTCGCGATTCGATCCTGCGTTTCGTTAACTCAAACGATGCAGCGCGATTGGCTGAGTTGGGTACCAGTTGCCCCGATCATTTCCTAAGAACGAAGATCAAGCCGCTGTATGTTGACTGGGATCCGACTCAGACAACCGAGGATGATCCACATGGCTTGGTGAATCTAAAGTCCCTGCTGACGGCGGGCCTTGAACAATACCGCAAAGACTACGCTGCCTATTACGAGGCACATAAGCACGATAATTCGCCAGCGATGCGTGATCCCAACCCGACTGTCATTTTGGTGCCGGGCGTAGGGATGATTGCCTGGGGCAAAGACAAAAGCGAGTCGAGAGTGACGGCGGAGTTTTACACGTGTGCTGTTGAGGTGATGCGTGGTTCCGAAGCACTGGGTGAGTACATCGCGCTGCCTAAACAAGAAGCTTTCGATATTGAGTACTGGCTCCTTGAGGAAGCCAAGCTGAAGCGTAAGCCACCAGAGAAGGAAATGTCACGAGACATCGCGTTAGTGATCGGGGCTGGCAATGGCATCGGCAAAGAGGTCGCCCATCGAATTGCCAAAGAAGGTGCTCACGTGGTCTGCTGTGATCTCAGTCAGGCTGCGGCCGAAGCGACTGCGGCGGAATTGACCGAAATTTATGGCGTCGGAATTGGCGTCGCAGGTTCGGGGATTTCTGGCTGTGGGCCGACAATTGGGCTTGGCGTGGACATCACAGACCGCAATTCAATCAAAGCGATGATTCACGATACATTGCTTGCCTACGGAGGAATTGATCGGGTAATCGTAACGGCGGGAGTTTTTGTTGCACCCGAACGAGATGGTTCGCTATCCGATGACAAATGGAAGTTTACTTTCGATGTCAACGTGCGGGGAAGTTACAACGTAGTCGATGAAGTCAGAGGGCTACTCAAAGAACAAGGATTGTTGGCATCTGTCGTTTTGACGACAAGTGTGAATGGTGTGGTGGGTAAAAAAGGATCAGTTGCTTACGATACTTCGAAAGCGGCTGCCAACCACTTGGTTCGCGAGTTGGCAATCGAGATGTCACCACTTGTTCGTGTGAATGCGGTTGCCCCGGCGACCGTGGTTGCTGGGAGTACTATGTTTCCTCGCGACCGAGTGATTGCTTCGCTAACGAAATACGCCATTGAATTTGACGAATCAGATACCGATGACTCATTGCGAAGTAGTTTGGCTGAGTTTTACGCGCAGCGAACCTTGACCAAGCAGCCAATTACTCCGGCAGATCAGGCTGAAGCGATTTATTTTCTGTCGTCTAATCGTTCCAGTAAGACCACCGGGCAAATTATTAATGTTGACGGTGGATTGCACGAAGCGTTCCTTCGCTAAACAGGTTCGCGGGTTTAATTTGGAGTCCGAAAAGTTTGAGCGTCTCCTTCGGCAATGGCTCGGAGGAGGTGCTAACCGGTGGTCCCAAGTTGTTTTCCTGTGAATTTGAATTGCGAATTGTTAACTTGCGGTTGTTAGGTTCCCATTTGTTTTTTTACAAATGCCGGCTTTAAAATGAAGGACTGGTATGTCGAGCGCTCATTTAGCCATTGATTTAGGAGCAAGTTCAGGGCGGGCGATTGTTGGATTGCTGCGAGGAAACCCTGCGGTTGTTGAACTCGAAGAGGTCCACCGTTTCGAGCACCACCCCTGCCCGACCCCGGCTGGCCCCGTTTGGGATTTGACCGGAATTTGGCTGAATGTTTTGGAGGGAATTCGTCAGGCTGCGGATTGGTGCCATGAAAACAATGTTCAGCTCCGCAGCGTCGGCGTCGACACGTGGGGGGTGGACTGGGCGCTCGTTGGTAAGTCAGGTGAATTGTTAGCATTGCCTCACTGCTACCGCGACCCTCAGAATCACGAAGCGATGGAAAAAACGCTTGAAATCGTGGGCGGCCGCGAAGCGCTTTACGCGCGGACTGGAATTCAGTTGATGCAAATCAATTCGTTGTTTCAGGTGGTGGCTCGAAATACGCGTGAACCCGAATTGGTAGCAGCAGCGCATCGATTATTATTTGTGCCTGATCTTTTCCATTTTTGGTTGTCTGGTGAGATGACCACTGAACGAACCATTGCGTCGACTAGTGGGATGCTGGCTCTTGAGACGGGGGATTGGGATTTTGAACTGATGGAGCAACTCAATATTCCCACTGAAATGCTGGGGCCAATCATCGATCCGGGAGACGTTATTGGCAATCTTCGTCAAGAAGTTGCCGAGGCGACGGGGGTGGAAGCGAATGTTAAAGTCATCGCACCTGGAGCCCACGATACAGCATCCGCTGTCGCGGCAGTTCCGGTCGATCCGTCACTCGATGATGCTGGATGGGCTTATCTGTCGAGTGGCACTTGGTCTTTGTTGGGCGCCGAGTTAGCTCAGTCGTTTGCCTCTGAAAAATCTTGTGCGGCACCTTTTACCAATGAGTTAGGGTTGTCGGGAACAACGCGTTTCCTGAAAAATATTGCCGGGCTTTGGCTAGTTCAAGAGTTGCGACGCGAAGAACTGGAATCAGGGCGGGAGATTAGTTACGCAGAAATGGCGGAGCAGGCAGCAGAGGTGCAAGCGTTTCGAACTTTGATCGATCCCAATGCGTCTCAGTTCGCTGCTCCGGGGAACATGGCGGGGAAAATTAGAGAGTTTGCCGAGGCGACGGGACAACCGCTTCCGGAAACGCTTGGTGAACTAGTTCGTTGCTGCCTCGACAGTTTGGCATTGTGTTATCGAGAGACGGTGGATTTGCTCGAAGATATTCTTGGGCAACCAATTAAAGTTTTATACATCGTCGGCGGTGGTGCAAATAATCGCCTGTTAACGGAAATTACCGCGACCGTCATGCAGCGGCCAGTGAGTGCCGGTCCGACCGAAGCGACCGCGATTGGAAACGTTTTGATTCAGGCTTTAGGTTGTGGCGTTTTAGCCGACCGGATCCAGATTCGTGATGTTGTGTCGCGATCTTTCGAGCCTGAGGTTTTTCTTCCAGAAAATTCGGCGATAACGATGGAGGATTCCGTTTATGCAAGGTATCGAGAAATTCTTGGATCGTAGTTTGCTGGATCCCTCGCCGAAAACGTATCTGTCTGTTGAAGGCGTTGGCGATCCGTCGGCCTTTGGATTTTTTGTTGATTAAAATCTTGGAAAATCCTGTGAATTATGTCCGCAATTATTTTTAATTGCGTGAACGTTAGTCTGGAAAAGCGTGTTTTGATAATACCTAAGGTGGCTGAGCGCTCGTTATGAAAAAAATATGGGTTGGTTTTTGCATCGCAATTTTTGCTTTGGTTGTCATTAAATTGGGCGTTGTCCAAGCGGTGTTGGGGTTTCAGGAAGGTCCGCCAATGGATCGGCTGACAGAGGGCCTCGATCGCAATGGAGATGCGCGACTGTCGGCTCAAGAGATCGATGATGCGCCGGCGGTATTAGCGTCTTTGGACCAAAATCAAGACGGGCAACTCACCGTGGATGAGATATTCCCGCCAATGAGGGGGCGGCAGGATCGTAGGGGTTCTGGTCCTGGCATGGGACCGGGCGGACCAGGCGGACCAGGTGCGATGCCGTCGCGAGATTTGATTGGTGAATTTGACACCGATAAAAACGGGCGTCTGGAAGGTGATGAATTAAAACTTGCACTCGAATCGATTGCTAATCAGCCAACACAGCGACGGGGTCGCCCGCGAAGAAATCGCGGTAGAGAGAATACAAAACCCAATGAACCTGGTCGGGAAATTTCCAAAGATTCTGTCGACAGTTTCCCCGAACGCTCTCTCTACGACGCTTCGATCCTCCGCACAATTTTCATTGATATTGAATCGGATCAATGGGAAAAGGAAATGGCTTCTTTGAAGGACTACGGGGTAGATCTATCGGCGAAGGTTACGGTCGATCAGCAGATTTATGAAAAAGTAGGAGTCCGGTTCCGTGGTAACTCCTCCTTCTTTTCTCTTGGTGATGGGCAGAAGCGGTCGCTTAATTTGACGTTTGATTGGGCTGACAAAAAACAAGATTTGTACGGTTACCGAACGTTGAATCTTTTGAATTCCCATTCCGACGCCTCGTTCTTGAGGTTGGTTCTCTACAGCAGAATTGCTCAAGATTATATTCCGGTTCCCAAAGCCAATTATGTCCACGTGGTTATCAATGGCCGGAGTTGGGGGATTTACATTAATGAGCAGCAGTTCAATTCTGATTTTACGAAAGAGCATTTTGACGCCAAAGGCGGACGGAGATGGAAAGCGCCTCCCGGTCGAGATGGAGCGAGTTTTGTTTACAAAGGCGATCAGGCTGATGCCTATCGGGCTTATGAGTTGAAGACCAAGGATACGCCGGAGTCCTGGGAAGCGTTGATTCAGGCCACCAAGATATTGGCGGAAACTGATTCGAAGGATTTTGAATCTACACTCGATAAAGCGATTTGTATCGATCGAATTCTCTGGTTTTTAGCCATCGATAATGTGATGCTGGATATGGATGGTTACTATCAGCGAGGCGCTGATTATTCAATTTATCAGGAACCAAAATTTGACCGATTCCATATCTTACCTTACGACAATAACGAGACGTTTCGCGCTCAAGGGAATCATGGGCCGGGATTCGGTGGAGGTCCGGGAGGCCCCGGACCGGGTATCGGAGGTTTGCTCGGTGGTTTATTTGGTGGCGGACCTCCTCAGGGAGGACCTCCTCAAGGCGGTCCTCCTCAAGGTGGACCTCCCCCACAAAACGGAGGTGGCGGCCAGCAATTGAAGCCCTTTGACTTGGATATTTTCGCGGGAATCGATCAACCGCTTGCCCCGTTCATAAATCGTCTGCTGGAAAATCCGCAACTAAAGGCGCGATACGTCGCTCACGTGAGAACGATTTATCGAGATTGGTGTGACTGGAATACAGTCGCCCCACTGATTGAATCTTATCGGAAATTAATTTCTGACGAGATAAAAAAGGACACGCGAAAACTAACCAGTTGGGAGGCGTTCGAAGCTGGCGTTGGGATGAGTTCGAGTCAGGGACGCGGCCAGTCGCCTGGACTTCAGGCGTTTTTTAAAGGTCGCAAGGCTTATCTCGATTCAGTTCCCGAGCTGTCTCAGAAATATCCAGAGTTCAAGTCAGTCAAAGCGGTTGCCGGGTCGGTTGTTGGATCGGGGATTCCAGTCAACGTTTCGGTGGCTTTGTCCAAGGCGTCGGTCAAACCGAAACGGGTGTTTTTGTATTACGCGACGAATCGTTTGGCTAAATTTAAATCTCTGGAAATGGAACCATCTGGAGAGGGTGCATACACGGTTGAAACAGAGGCGCTGCCCATTGGCGAAAAGTTTTATTATTATTGCGAAGCGCGTACGGATGATGAATATCTGACGACTGCATTCTACCCTCAGTATGCAGAGGGTAAACCAAATGAGTTGAATCTGATTCCGCAGCGCCAGAGCAAGCCGTTAGTTGTTATTAACGAAATTATGGCTGCCAATCAGAGTTTCAAGAAGAATAGCAAAGAGCAGTACGCGGATTGGATTGAAATTAAAAACATCTCAGGCAAAGAGATTGATTTGAGTGGGATGTATTTAACTGATGATAAAAAGGACTTACGGAAATGGCCATTTCCTGCGGATGGCTCAACCATTGCTGCGGGTGATTTTTTAATGGTCTGGGCTGATGGTACAAAAAACGCCACAGGTAATTTTGCTTCGTTTAAGCTGTCGCAATCCGGGGAAACAGTTTGGTTGATTGGTCGTGATCAAGATGGAAATGAAATTGTTGACTCGGTAAAGTACGGCAAACAAACCGAGGATCAAGCCTACGCTCGGACAAAAAGCGGGCGATTCAAAATCCAACCGCCGACGTTTGGCTCTGCGAATGAAAAATAGCTGCAGAAGCAGAGTTTTAGAAATCCTACAGCATAAATGGAGCCACACTTTCGCCGCTCGTAAGATATGGCGGTCATCAATGGTGAGAGACTGTTTAGGGATTTATTCCATAATCTTTGTCTGATTCTGGTTTGATCTAAACTTGGTTTTATAGGCAAATTAATTTCGAGAGAGAAAGAAGGAGTCACGATGCGACAGCCATTTTGGACAACGCTTACTATTTTGTCTGCTCTTTTTGTTGTGCCACAGTTCGCGACTGCTCAGAACCTTACGCCGCAACAAATGAGCCGACTCTTGAAGCGATTCCCTCAAGTGGATCGCGACGGCGATGGAAAACTATCTCCCGAGGAAATCGCACCGCTGCGCGAGCGTCTCGAAAAAGCTAAAAAAAGGAAAGAGCAAGGGTTAACACCAACTCAAACTAAACCGAAAGGCCCAGCTCCGACTCACGCCGATCTGCAATATGGCGATCATGAAAATGCCGTGATGGATGTTTGGATCGCAGACGCGGAAAAGCCGACACCCATCGTTGTTGCTATTCATGGGGGTGGGTTTAAGAGCGGTGATAAGTCAAGATTCCACGGTTGCGCGGAACTCCAGGCATGCCTTAAAAATGGTGTCTCGTTCGCCTCGATCAACTATCGGTTCCGTGACGAGGATCCACGCGGGATTCTTGCCTGCCTTCACGATAGTAAGCGGGCAATTCAGTTCATTCGCCACCAAGCAAAAGAATGGAATATCGACAAGGAGCGGGTGGCGGCTTTCGGCAGGTCAGCTGGTGCGGGCACGACACTCTGGCTGGCGTGTCACGACGACATGGCCGATCCAAATAGTAAGGACCCGGTGCAGCGTGAGTCGTCCCGGGTAGTCGCCGGGGGCCTGATGGGAACACAGGCGACCTACGATGTGCTTCAATGGAAAGAACTCCTTCCGTTAAAGCAACCGTGGACTCCTGAGATAGAGAAAAGGCGCGAGCCGGATATTCTGGTCGCCTACGGAGTTCAGTCGCTTGACGAACTGAACTCGGAAAAGGGGAAAGCAATCCGAAAAGAGCGCGACATGCTGGCGTGGATGTCAGCGGACGATCCGCCGATCTGGATGAAGAATACAATGCGAGGAGGACCGATTGCGATGAATGACCAAAACCATTTCAATCATCATCCAGCACACGTAGCATGTTTAAAGAAGCGGGCAGATGAGGTTGGAATGCAGACCGTCGCGATCGCACCGAGTGTTGGCCTCAAGCCGAATCCAGAAATGAGCATGATCGACTTTCTCTTTGAACACCTTGGCTTGGATCCAAGTCGCTAATGATGGTTCACGGTGATGGGATCCGCCCCACGCCGTGTGAGGAATCAGCTAAGAGGAATCAGCAAAGTTTTAGGAGCAGAAGGCGTTGCTCACGAAAAACTGGGTTAACGATTTCCCCGCAAAAGTGAAAGCGTTATCTAAAACAGAACGTTTAAAATCGTTACTCAAGGCAAGAGTCATTTTACGGATGGATAAAGCCTCAGGCGGCTGTTCAGCGGAGAGCCCAGTTGCAGTTGGGTGAAACGGGTCACTCCCGCTGAGATGATGAAACTGATTCAAATGCTCCAGTTGGTGCCCATTTGTCAGTATTACCGTCAAAAATGGTGAGAATCGAGTAATTACTGCGGCGATGGGCGTTTGCTGATTTGTTTTTTCAATGGGAGAAATTACATTACTCAGAGGATTTATCGAGAAATGTAATTAGGCTGCACCATGTTATTCACCAAGCGATTGAAGTTCATTTGTTTTTTCCAGATCGCACTCATTGCGATCCCGATGCTCGGTTCCACGATCGTTGCTCAGAACAAAGAAAAGGGGCCGGCCTACACCAGTCCGCCTGCCAAGGATATGAGCTTCCCGCTGATGGGAGAATTCATGGGGTCGGTCACCTCGGATGATGGCAAAAAGCAGATCGTTGGTTTGCAAATCCGTTCGATTGGCAATGATCAATTTGACGCGGTGGCTTATTACGGTGGATTGCCGGGGCAGCCAAAATTCAACCCGGAGCCGATCCAGATGATTGGCAAGCGATCAGGGGAATTCGTTGTGTTGTCTGGTGGCCCCTGGGCGATCTTCGTAGAGAATAACCAATGTCGTTTGGTTGATTTAAAGGGAAAGTCGAGAGGTCAGCTGAAACGTGTGAAGCGAAGGAGTCCGACAATGCACTCCCCTGCCCCGGAAGGTGCAGTGATCCTGTTTAATGGGACCGGGACAGACCAATTCACAACTGCTGAGATGACTAGCGATGACTTGCTGATGGAGGGGGCTGATGTCAAACCAATGTTTCAGGATTTCAACTTGCATGTTGAATTTCGATTGCCGTACATGCCATATGCGGATGGACAACAACGGGGAAACAGTGGCTTGTATTTACAAAGCCGTTATGAGTGCCAAGTGCTGGACTCGTTTGCGTTGATTCCAAAGATAGACGGGTTGGGGGCGTTGTATCGTTTTCGTCCGCCAGCGATCAACATGTGTTTCCCGCCGTTGGTTTGGCAAACCTATGATGTTCAATTTACGGCGCCGCGTTGGAATGCTGATGGCTCGAAGGCTCGAAATGCGACGATCACAAGTTGGATCAACGGCGTCAAGGTTCAGGATAATGTTTCTCTGCCCAACAAAACTGGAGCCGGCAAGATAGAGGAACCACTGTTGTTGCCAACTCGTTTTCAAGATCATGGCGATCCGGTTAGATTCCGAAATATCTGGGTCGTTGATCGCGGTTTAACGTCGGGTGATTTCCCCCAAAAAACTACCAAGGAACAAATTCAAAGTGCGATTAAATCGGAGCAGTTGAAACGAAAAGAACGGGCAAAGGCGGCGAGAAAGCAAGCTGCGGATAAGAAGCGTGCAGCGGCAAAGCAAAAAGCTAAGATAGATTCGGCTAAAGCCAAGGTTGAACAAGCGGCAAAGACTTCCAGCGAACTGGAAAAAAAACAGCCAGTTCCAAAACCGGTGTCCAAGAAGCCAGAGTCCAAGAAGCCGACGGCTGAGAAAAAAGCTGACAAGAAGGTGCCGGCGAAGGCCACACCTAAGGCCACACCTAAGGCCACACCTAAGGCCACACCTAAGGCCCCACTCAAGACGCTGCAAAAACAACCAGCTAAAAAGACAGGTGATAACCCTGGCTCTTGAGCGTTTGAACGACTGACGCTCTCCTGATCGAAAAACCTGTAATTCATGAATTTCTGAGACGTCAGATTTCGAATCGCCCGCGTTGGGTCGTTCTTTCCAGTTAGCTCACTCTTGGAGCTTAAAAGCGACCTTCGAGCGATGTCTCGGCTTTACCCAAATGCGACTGAATATTTGCAGGTTGCTGGGCGGTGCCCTAAATTGAAGCCTGCTGTCGTCTAACGTGATGATTGACTTTGGTTGTAAAACGCGTTGGAAGAATAGGTAGATGGAATTCTTTTTACGCGGGTAATGTAAATGTTTCGTTTCAAATTAATTTGTGCTGTATCCGTTTCGATGTTTTGTGCATCAGCTTTCTGCCAGGCGCAAGATGCAGTCGGATTTGTCGATTTATTCAACGGTAAAAACCTTGAAGGCTGGACGCAGCGGAATGGGACGGCGAACTATCGGGTAGAGAATGAGATGATTGTTGGAACCACCGCAGATGGGTCTCCCAATTCATTTCTCTGCACCGACGAGGTGTTTGGTAATTTTGAATTAATGTTTGATGTTAAGGTCGATTCAAGATTGAATTCGGGAGTTCAGATTCGCTCACAAACCAAAAATGATGATCCCCGGGAACGTGTTAATGGTCCGCAGGTAGAAATTTCAACCGATGGAATGGCAGGGTATGTTTACGGCGAAGCGGCTGGAGGTTGGATGACTCCAGGGAAAGACCGAAAGGCTCACGCTCTGTTTAAAGAGGGAGAGTGGAATCATTATCACATTGTTGCGTTTGGAAATAAAATTGAGACTTGGTTGAATGGAGAACCGGTATCTGACCTTACTCACGAAGAGAAATTCAAATCACACGGGCGTGGTTTTATCGGATTGCAGGTGCATGGAATTGGACGTGGCCAGGGGCCCTACGAAGTTCGGTGGCGCAACGTAAAATTGCGAAATCTGGATTCATTTGTTTCGCTCTACAATGGGACAGATCTGACCGGGTGGGTAACGTCCGGGAATTGGATTGCCGAGAAAGATGGAGTTCTGTTGATTCAGCCACGCGATGGTGAAATGGGGTGGCAGCGATACGGTGATTATTTGTGGTCAGAGAAGAAGTACAAAGACTTTGTTCTCGATGTTGAGTATGCCTATCCTCCCGGTGGGAACAGTGGAGTTTATTTTCGAGTGGCAGATCGCGAGAACCCAGTTGAGACGGGAATTGAGGCGCAGATTCTTGATTCCTCAAAAAAGGCTGGGCCATTAGGGCATCATGATCACGGGGGGATTATTCGAACTGTGGGTGCGGCAAAAAACATGTCTCGTCCTCCGAATCAATGGAACCGAATGGTTGTTACCTGCATTGGCAATCACTTACAGGTCGATCTTAACGGCGAACAAATTACTGATATCCAGCTCGATGAGGGAGCAATGAAAGACCGGCCTCTTGAGGGCTACATCGGTTTGCAAGATCACGGACAACCTCATAACCTTCGTTTTCGATCCATTCGAATCCGAGAGATAAAGCAGTAACCTGCTCCGTCACAATCTGGCGTGATCAATTTTCGTTTTGGTTTGGCGGTTTTCACATGTAGGCGTTTTGTCCTAATGAATGGTTATTCAAGTTCAGGGTTGATTTTTGAGGTAGGAGTTCGCGTTGCGTTTAAAAGATAAAGTGGTTGTTGTGACGGGGAGTTGCACTGGGATTGGCAAAGCAATTGTCCGGCGGTGCGTCAGCGAAGGTGCCTCGGTGATTGTTCACGGCCTACAAGCATCGCTTGGTGAATCGCTGGTTTATGAGTTGGGTTCCGATCGAGCTGCCCTGCTGATCGAAGATCTAACCAATGCTGGAGCCCCTGAAAGACTTGTCGAATTTGCGATTCAAAAGTTCGGAAGATTGGATGCGATTGTCAACAACGCGGCAATGATTGCCACTGGCACGATTCAGGATACTTCTGCCGAGCGATTTAATGAATTCATTCGCATCAATACCCTCGCACCGTATCTTTTAATACGGGCGGCTTTGCCGGAACTTAGTGTGCGACGTGGATCGGTTTTGAATATCGGCAGTGTCAATGCTTATTGCGGTGAATCAAATCTGCTGCCTTACAGTGTTTCGAAGGGGGCATTAATGACGATGACGCGGAACCTGGGGGACACGTTGTTGCGGGAAGAGGGAGTCCGGGTGAATCAAATAAATCCCGGATGGGTTCTGACGGAAGCAGAGAATGAGAGAAAGCGTGCAGAGGGGTTGGGGGATGATTGGGTTGGCCAGTTGCCAAAAGATTATGCGCCATCGGGACGGATTATTCAGCCATGTGAGATTGCGGCGGCTGCCGTGTATTGGCTTTCCGATGAATGTGGACCGATTAGCGGTCAAGTGGTCGATCTTGAGCAATATCCTTTTATTGGTCGAAACCCTCAAAAAGACAGCTCGATTTTGTAACGTTGGTGTTGGTAACTTTGAAGAATTGTTTTCAATTGAAAAAGGCTCCCATTAAACAATGGGAGCCTTTTTGGATTGAGTACCCGAGGCGGGACTTGAACCCGCACGTCCGTAAGGACACAGGATTTTAAATCCTGAGCGTCTGCCAATTCCGCCACTCGGGCATTTTGTTGGTGAAGCAAAAATCTTGAAAACGAGGAATTAGATAGGCTGAAGCCGCCTCATCCGTTTACTCATTTCTGGTGGAAATGTTAGGCACGGAGTTTATCAAATAAAATCTCCGAAGGCTATACGTGGTGATTCAGGATTGTGATTTTTCTTGAATCCGCGCGGGCAATTATCTACTTTGCAGAGAATTGTGAGTGAAGAGTTTACATTTCGGAAAATGATTTTCGAAACATGCGTTTCGGTTTAGATACGTAATGGAATTGGTCATGTAACGGTTCCGAGGGAAACTCATAGACTGAATCTGGGAAGATCCATTACGGCTGGTTTTCAGGAGCGGTGTTGGCACCGCTGAGTTCGACTTCGACTTCCATCGCTTCGCCGTCTCGAATAATTCCGACGTTCAATTTATCCCCCGCGCGGTATTGGGCAATTTGTAATCTTAAGTCTTCAAATTGAACAATAGATTCACCATTGATAAATTCAATGATATCCCCAGTTTCAATTCCAGCTTTGGCGGCGCCTGACTGAGGAATGACATCGGAGATCAATGCCCCGCCTGTCCGCGAGTGGTCGGGTGGCACGATGTTTCCATCAGGTCCGAATTCCATCGGCCTCCCGATCCCAACAGGTGTTCCCCGCACTCCAAAGAAAGCTTGGCCTGAGAAATCAATGTTTATATCTGGCCTGTTTTTCTTTAATCTTCGATAAGAATCTGTCGAAAATTTGCACGCCGATAAATTTAGATATTTAATATTTGCGAGAGGCTCAATTGACTGCAGAACTGCGTTGTCGACTTCAGTATCCTTGAACATCAGACTTCGAATGTTCTCAAATTGCCCGATGGATTGCAGTGTGCGCTCGGTAATTTTGCAGTTTGCAAACTCGAGCGATATCAGCGATTTAATTGATGCAAACGCCTGAACGAACCCTGGTTCTACCGTTGTATTTTTGAGTTCTAAAGAGGTTAAGTCTCCCCATTGTTGTTCTCGAATGTTAGCTGTGTCAATTTCGCAGCGTTCAAAAGTGAGTTTCGACATCGATGTAACTTCAGCAAGTTTGCTCAACAAGTCATTCGATACTTTGCGTTCAATGAATGTGATGTTATCAATTTTTCCAATGTCATCGACCGCGGGGAAATCGCCAGCCTTTCCTGTCCACTTCGGCCCGAAAGTTATGTCCAGTCCAATGCTTCTATTTCCGAATGGTTGACCAAGCAAATTTCGGTTGAGTCGATTGTTGCGTTGTTGCATTAAAAGTATTTCAAACTTCAAATCGTCTTGATTGCGATTTCTCTCAGCCAGTGCCTGGTCATCAGGTTTTAAAGATTTTGGATCGGGTACCTTTTTTGTTTTCTTAAAAACCAAATCCCGATTAGTCGCGGTGTCCGAATTGACAATTTTGGTGATTTGTTCACGCAACTCGGCTTTTGTCGGAAGTTTTTGGTATTCTCGTTTAGTTGTTTGATTCGGGGTTGGAGTACTAGGTTGTTCGAACCCAGGGGGAAACTGAAGAGCAATGCCAGGGCCATTGAAAAGGATGTCTGCATTCCGAAAACCGGCAATTTGTGCCATGTCCTCATCGATGTCTTCCAATGGGGCAACAACAATCGCTCCAAGTTCCCGAAGATTTTTGATTGCTATTTTTTTACGGTTTGATTTCCAACGTGCTTCCAGTTTGGCAAACGATTGCCTCATCGCCGCGCTCTTCATCCCATTTCGAAATCGAAGTTGTAAAATAGCGATTGATTTCAAAAACACCGGCTCATCCCCACTGGTGCTGATTTCTTCCAGAATTTTTCGGATGCGCCATGCCGTTTCCGGTGTGCAGTCCAGTGATTTGAGAGCGAGCGGTTCGATCGCTGGTTCCCCCAGTTTTACCAATTGCTCGATTGCGTTTTCACGATTTTTAAAAATGGGTGAATCGAGTTCGTTGAGCGCACGCGTAATCGCATCGGTTTGCTTTAAATGATTAGCCCCGGTGAAATTTGCCGCAGTGAAATTTGCAACAGTGAAATTCGCAACGGTGAAATTCGCCAGCGTTTGCTCCCCGTCATTGAGACGGTTGTCGGTTGCTAATTGAGCCTGAGTGGATGAGAGGGCAAGTTCGCTAATTAGAGTAAATGCTGAAATGAACAAGCAAAAACTGACCTTCCGCTTTACAGAGGCGTAGGTCCGCGACGGCGCGGGGTGGTAGCCAATGCCTGAAGAGGCTGTTTGACGTAACAAAAGGATTCTGTCGGGCATCGCTAGCACCTGTGGCAGCCAAGGGACATTGGCAGTTGTGTTCGAATAATATCGTAGGGAAATCAGGAATCTGTGTCGAGATGAACCCCGAAAAACCGCCAAGTCTGGTTTGTTGGGAAAATGCGAACAATCGGATTATTTTAACTTAAGCAGTCGCCCTGTTACGCCGATTACAAGAAGGACAGCGCAGTTTTTCCCCGCAATTCGTTTGGGGATAGTCGCTGCCAAGAAAAACGTTACTCATACGGTGTCGAGATGAAAATTCACACAACAAGGTTTGCCGCGATCGAAATCGAGCCGGATGATATCTTGTTCTTTCGAAATGGACTCTTGGGGTTCGAAGATTGTCGCCACTGGGTTCTGCTGGCCGATGCTGATAATTCATCGGTGGCATGGTTGCAGAGCATGCAACATGCAGATATCGCGCTTCCAGTCGTCTCACCCCGTCGATTTGTACCGGAATATCAGGTGCGTTTAGAGCCATCTGATGTTGATGTGCTGCAGCTAACATCAGTTGAACAGGCGTATGTTCTTGGAATCGTAAGCCGAAGTGATGAAACTCTGACATTGAACATGCGAGCACCGCTTGTCATCAACCTGGATCGCCGGATTGGTTGTCAGGTAGTCACTGTGGATGCACAACCGATGCAGTACGAATTGGCGACTTTACCGATCAGTTTGAAGCGAAGTGCTTAATTTGGTCGCGTGACGATCTCGCAATAACCGCTCTTTCTGTTAGTAATAGCGCGTTACTCTGACTGTTGTCAGGTCAATTATTTAGAGATGTACTGGCCGTTCAGTCGTTATGAACGGAATAACACCGGCGTGATATTCCGCATTCACGGAACATCAGACAAGTAAGTCGCTTTTCTCAATGGTTCACTACGGCTAGGCCGATGAATGCAGGGAGTATTGTTTTGCTCCGTTTCCGCGATTGGATACGGAGTAAACCCCACAGCAAAGGATTGCAAAGATTTTTGTTTGCTCGCAGATAACGGGAAGGTTTCCGTTAGGCGACTTTGTTGGAATTCATATTAAGATTTAAGGAGCCAGCCATGCTGGTCTTGTCGCGGCACAGAGACGAAAGCATCATGATCGGCGATAACGTCATGATCACCATTGTAGATATCCGGGGAGACAAGGTCCGTTTGGGAATCGATGCTCCTCAGGAAATTCCAGTCCATCGACAGGAAGTCTACGACGCGATAAAGCTTGAAAATCAAAAAGCGAGTCGTTTAGGGCCATCTGAGACACGCGACATCGGAAAGTAAACCGCCAAGTGAAGGTGTTCATTTTAGAACACATTCGTGGCACAAACTTTTCGCTGGCGTTAGCGCTAGTTTTCCAAACCACTCTTTGGTCCTGCAGACCTCGATCGCCAGGTTGGAAAGATTACTCAAGGACGATTTACTGGTTAAGTAAATCGCTAATGCTATTGAGCAGGCGATCCATTGTAAACGGTTTGTTGATGTAGTCGTTGACTCCTAACATCTCAGCGTACTCACGATGACGCGATCCCTCGTTCCCCGTGATCATAATCACAGGAATCGGTGTGTTGTCGTTCTGCCTCAATCTTTCGAGTACCAAAAAACCGCTACGTCTTGGCATCATGATATCCAAAATCAGTAGGTCGGGTGATTTTGCCTCGGTGTAGGCCAGTCCCTGATTTCCATCAAGTGCGACCGAAACCGAGTAACCGGAAGCGATCAGCGCCTGACGAATAGATTCCGTAACTTCGACATCATCATCAATGATAAGAATGTGCGGATTCTCATTCGAAGAATCAGGCTCATCGGTTTCGGGGTTGGGTTGGTTCGACATCTCAATTGATGGGTTGGGCGAGGCGAATGCAGGTAATAATAGGCGTGAGACCAGTTGGCTCGGGCGGGAACTGCAACTTTGCTGTGGCCGTAATTCCCACCTTGGCTGCCGTATGATACTCGCCACCGACGAGGCTTACCACAAGTCCCCCCAGTTATTCGGAAAAATCCCGATATTTGTGAACGAATAAGTTTCTGAGGCTGTTGGGGAATTGAACCGGTTTATCCAGATCGCTTGAGGAGCAGCCTTGCGTGCGTTTGAGGTGTCTTGAGTAGGGACTGTAGTTGGTATTACGACTGTAGTGCTGGTAACTAGATCGGGCAATAAAGTCACTTTGTGTGATCGCCGAATCCGATAACAACAATGGGTGAACATGCTAACGACCCTAATAAGTTTGAATATTTCGAGGATTGAGACATGTGGCGTGCCTTCTTTTTTGCAGTAGGTATCATGTTGATTATCACTGGACTTGAGTGTTTGGTGACACAACAATTTGTTATTCATGGTGCGCGGGTTCCGAACTTCGTAGCGGCGATGCTTTTTGATGGTCCTGCAGACAAGATCACCACGCCAACCAACGAGGGCTTCCGAATGGCGCAGGCTGGTTATCAAGCCCCGCGGTCGACGACGCGAAATTCCGGGTTTGGTTCATCCAGTTTTGGTGATCCCTATGGAACTGAAAATAATTATCGCCGGCAAAATGGAAATCAACGGTCGGAGTTTAGCCTCGCCGGTTTCGGGCAACGCAGGTCTGAAATTGCACCGATGGCAACGCCAAAGCCTAAACAGCAAAGCCAGACGACTGTAATAGGCCCAGACAAGACGGGTGTCTTTCGCCCTCAAGATTGGTTGCCGTGGAGTCTTCTTGCGGCAGGAACTTTGGTTGTGCTCTACACCAATTCCCTCGATCCTCGCGCATAGGCGACTCAGGCTGTAATGTCTGGTCATAACGCTCAGAGAACTCTTCTTGCGCGGATTTGAGATTTCTTCGGCGAAGCCAAGCCCTGCGAGGTTCCCTGCCGATTGTAGGGGTCATTTAGTTTGTTCCGCAGGGTTGGGGACGCGACGGCTCCACGATTTTCTTGGCGATCCTTTGCCCCGGGAAAAATTCCCTCCAGTCACTCCCGGTGGCAATCGGAATTTGGGGGTAAGGTCTCTTTCATCCCGCATACTTATCACCCGGTTGGTAGTTTTTGCAGATTATTCGAATTTGCTTTCTGTTATTGATTTCTCGGCCTATCTATAATCGTTGGGGTTATCCTATCGACGCCCGTTGAATGGGATACGGTACCTTCCAGGCCAGCATTCGACTGTTCTGGAGCTCAAACTTCTCATCAAGCTTATTTGCTTCCAACGCAATGAATCAGTCCAAAATTCCAAGTTTGCAAGAGACGTTTGAAAATTCGACGTCCCAGGGAGACGGAAGTGGAAAAAACAGGAAACGTCTGTCTACCTCCGAGTTGTTTGAATGGCCCGGTCGGCTGGCGTTAATTTTAGCAGTCGTCCTTTCCCCTTGGTTTTTTGCAAGTGTTGAAAACTGGGCTCAGTGCACAATCACGCTGGCGTTAATGGTGGGGATGGCATTTTGGTGGTTCGAAACTGCTCTCAATCGAAAGAATTCCCAGGTATTCCCTTATGTTTCTGTGTTGGTATTTCTTGGGATCGCAGTGGGGCTATTTCAAATCTGGACATTGCCCAGCTCATTGGCAGATTTAGTCTTAGGCAGGCAGGTTGAGATTTACCAAGAGTATTCTGGCGATGCAGATGCGAGCGTATCCGTTTCGCTTGATCGAGAGGCGACGTGGGGGCAGGTTAGATTACTGTTAATCGCATTATCCGCGCTGCTAATGGGAGCCCGGTATTTTCGAGCGAAGCGGGATGTTGTGTTGTTGCTGTCTGCGGTGTCGATAAATGGATTCGCGATTAGTTTTTTCGGGATCATTCACAAGTTGACGGACAACGGGAAAATGTTTTGGTTCCATGAAATATTTGGAGGAGCCCCTTTCGGACCTTTCGTTAATCGGAATAACGCTGCTGGGTATTTACTGATGTGCCTCGGATGTTGCATCGGTCTTTTTGTGATCGTGATGTCGAAGAGTGCTTCCGATGGGCCAAGTCCAATTTTAGGACGCGAGATGCCCGTCTGGCGTCGTTGGAAATTTCAATTTTTGGAAGTGCTGCGTGATTTGACCGCAACGAAGTTGGCGGTTCTTTTTATGTTGGTCATGATTGCCGCTGCCATACCTTCGACGCTTTCCCGCGGCGGAGTCATTGGATTACTAGTTGCGGTCATAGGTACGGTTTTTGTTTTTGGTGTGATACGTCAGCCCAAGAATTTTGGCATTGTTCTGGCACCCGTATTTATCATCTCAGTCCTGTTGTTTGGATGGATCGGATTTAGTGATGAACTGATTGATCGCTTCGATCGCATGGACACGACAACCATTGAGAGTTCGGATGCACGCATCCAAAACTGGAAAGACACTTGGCCCGCAGTTGCCGAAATGGGATTCGCTGGATCTGGATTGGGATCTTACCGTAATGTCCATCGCCTTTATCGTAGTGGTCGGGAAGTGGGGGTTTTTGTTTACGCTGAAAATCAGTATTTTCAAGCGTTGGTGGAAGCCGGATGGATTGGGTTGGTTCTGTTTCTTGCAGCCTGGTTGCTGGTTTATCAGAATGCCGCATTCGCGCTTCGTGAGGGGGCCTCACCAACCACCATCGGCGTCGGCACGATGGGGGTATTTGTGATTTTTTCACAAGCGACTGTTTCTTGTTTTGATTTTGGATTGTACATCGCTTCCAATATGCTGTTGCTCTCAGTACTGATGGGCTTTTTAGCTTACCAGGCTCATGCCCTAAGCGGGCGACTCAAGAAACCGTCTTTCTTGCAGTTTCAATGTCCTAATTATGTTGTGCAGTTCATCGTCTTGATTCTGTTCGCTGCTTCGACGATGGTTGCGTTGGATTTGTACAGAAGAGCGCAGCTTGATCAATACATGAGACCGCGGATCAGTCGCCTGAATCGCGAAAATATGGATCTTGAAAAGACCACGGATCGGATTGGGGCGTTAACCCGTTTGATTCAGCGAACGCCTACTGCAGAGTGTATGAATTATCTTGGTGACCTGTGGATGCACCGATCGCGTTTGCAGCTCTACGATTCAATGACGGATTCTGTTGAGTTCCAGGATGCTTTTGCATTGATGGACTCAAAACGGCAAGCTCAGTTTTCAGAGAACCTCTGGAATCTGACTCATGTCCAGAGGGTGCAGGAGACGGCCTGTTATTTTCAACGCATCGAATCGCGGTATGATCTGGTTAAATTCTTAAATCAGCCTGCGATAAGTGAGGATTTGCCATGGGCCTTGACGTATTTTAAGTACAGTCGCGAATCCTCGCCAATCCAACCGTTAGTGCATCTGCGAATTGGAGAAATAAAAGGAGTGATTGGAGAGGCTCGCTCGGGTGATGTAGATATGGAGCGCGCGTTGAGTTTGGCTCCAGGTAACCCTGCATTTCAAAAGGTTGCGGGGATTTATTATCTTCAGTCTGGGTTGGTTGCAGGTTCGATTGGCCACTTGAACCAATATTTAAAACTGGACCCAAGGGGTTATCAGAAATTAATGAAAATCCTAACCGGGCGAACCAGTCGAAATATTGTGGCGGTATCGGAAGAGAAGATACTGGAAATAATTCCAGATGACGGCCAAATGATTCTTGATTATGTCGATCAATATATGTCAGAGGATAGCCCTCAAAGGGGAGAGTTTTTGGAGCGGGCCGCAAGTGTCGTTTTAGAAATTCAATATCCCAAACGCGAAGATAATATTTTGTTAGGTGAAATTCGAGCGAAACAGGGTGAACTGGAATTGGCGTTGGATGCGTATCAGACTGCGGGAAAACGTGATCCAAACGACCTTGCTGTCAAATATGAAATCACCCTGCTTTTGAAGGGTCTAGGGCGACTGGACGAGGCCCTCGCTCTGGCTAAAGTACTAAAATTGCGCGGCCCTAAAAAAGCTGGTTATGGTAGACTGGTGGAAGAAATTGAGTCGGAAATCTCAGCAAGCGGGAAATCGGATTAGTTTGCAAAGAAGTATAAGTCCCATTGTTTTTTTAATTGGATAAGTCTGTAGATGCTGTCGGTCATTTTCGCATTTGTCGTGTCGATTTTCGGAGCCATGCTTTTGGTGCCTCGACTGGCTATTGTTGCGCGGCGATTGAATATCGTTGACCGACCAGACCGACAACGAAAACTGCATAAGTCTGCGATTCCAATGGTCGGTGGCGTGGCTGTTCTGCTAACGATGATTTTGGCGGTGCCACTTTCTGTTTACGGAGGTAATGAATGCCAAGTCCTGTTTGGGCAATGGATGGAAGATCTGATGGCTCGCTTGCCGTTCGAGGTGAACTCTTTTGAGCTAACGATGAGAGAGAGTGATTACTTGGGACTGATCGGACTTCTGGTTGGCAGTGTTATTCTCGTCGGTGTTGGAGTGCTGGACGATCGATTTCAATTGCGTGGCCGGCAGAAACTTGTTGGTCAGGCAGTGGCGGTGACGACGTTAATCATTTTTGGCTATCATTTCAGTGAAGTGACCGTCGCGGGGTACAAAATTGAATTTGGCATCTTTTCTGTGTTGTTTGTTTACGCCTGGGTTTTGGCGGCGATCAACTCGGTGAATTTACTTGACGGTGCGGACGGCATTGCTGGAACGGTGGGAGTCGTCATGAGTCTGGCTTTGAGCTTGATGGCGATCTATCAGGAGCAATGGTTGACCGCTTTGATTTCCGCTTCGATGGCCGGGGCACTGGTCGGGTTTCTGCGATTCAATTTTCCGCCTGCAAAAATCTATCTTGGCGATGCCGGCAGTATGTTGATAGGTTTTGTGCTGAGCGCATTAGCGATTTCATGTACGTTTAAGCAAAATTCAGCAATCGCTTTTTTTGCTCCCGTTGCGTTGTTGGCTATTCCGTTTCTTGATTCGGCAGCAGCTGTTATTCGCCGGCGTTTGATGGGCAGAAGCATCTTCGAGGTTGACCGTGGGCATCTGCATCATTCATTGATGAAGCGTGGGTATAGTCCGAGAGTGAGTTTGCTGTGGGTGGCTATGTTATGCACGACAACTGCGGCAGGCGCCGTTTTGAGTCTAGTGAACCAACAACCAGCATATGCTTTGGCGTCGATTCTAATTGTGGTTGTTGTGATGATTGCGAGTAAGATTTTTGGTGTGGCTGAGTATCAATTGATTAGCCGACGGGCTTCCACGATCGCGAAGTCGTTCTTGAAAATGCCATCGGCCAATGGCTTGAATTATCAGCAAGCTTCGGTTCACGTTCAAGGAAGTCGAGACTGGCAGGATATTTGGAAAATGCTCTGTGTGTTTGCAGACACTAAGGGTTTGAACGAGATTACGCTTGATCTGAACGCTCCATGGCTGCACGAGTCTTTTCATGCAACTCTTCGTCGTTCAGATGCTAATCGTACTGATAATCAACAGTGGTATTCTCAGATCCCGTTGGTGTCCGAAGGTCGTGTTTTCGGCCGAGTCGAAGTTTATGGCCCGAACGAATCTGGATATTCTCATCAGCAACTTCTGGTCGATTTGATGGACGTGACGGCGTTGATCGAACAAACAATCCTGGCAAGTGATGAGGATTTAATTTCCGACTCCGGTGGTTTCGGATTTCAACCGGTCAAAGTGGGGCCGGGAGGAGATGAGATTGCCGAAGAGTTTTCACTTCCTGCGAAACCGCGGTAGCCATTGCTGGCAAATTCAATGAGGCAAAATGCTTAGCCTCCCACGATTCAGGTCCCCAATCTGGTTTGTTTTGGGTTGATCCAATGAAAATCTACCAGGCCGGTGCCGTCGGTTCGTTTGCAACTCTTGATCGTTGTTGGGTCGATGTTTAGTTGTACTGTCAAAACGAACGGGAAATCGATATTGGGGCGACGGGCAAGATGAGTACAATTGGAGGTGCATTACGAAGAGTCTATTCAAGAATGAACAGAGAGCTAAATGCCAAACATCCCAGTTTTTATCGTGTCTTGTCCAGGTTGTGCGATGAAAAAACAGCTTAATATTGACTGTTTGGGACGCACTACGGAGTGTTTGAGGTGCGGAAAAGAATTCATCGCTAATGGTGCCGATAGCCACTCGGCGGCCATTGAAGATCCAGTTCATTACTGGATTAACTTCACCGACCATGATTTTCAGGATGAACCGCTACCAGAGTGGCAACAAGCTCGCGATTTGGGGCGAACGCCGCGGTAATTGATAGTTGGATGGCCAGACTAGCCGTAATCTGAGACGTACAAAGGGTGCGGTTTGAGTCGCAAATTAGCTACTCTTAAGCTTTGGATGCCTGCTGGTACGGTTATAAGATGTGAAGCTTGATACAACTCGTTTCGTATGGTTTTTCCACGGGATAAAGGTTGCCTAATCCAAAACTTGTGGCAAAATAGAGAGGATTGTCGGGGCTCAATCGTCGAAAAATGATATGAGCGTGACCACAGATCCAACGAACCGACTGAAAAACCAAAAAATTTAGGAGTAACCGACGTGAATCGAGGCAAAAGTCTTTTTTGTGCATTGTTAGTCGTAGTTTGTACCCTTGTGTTTACCGTTCCAGCGTCGGCACATAGCGTATTCAAGAAGCAACTAGCCGCGAAATATCCGGATCGATCAATTAGTTGCAACACTTGCCATGGCAAGAAAAAGAGCGACCGGAACGTGTATGGGCGTCTTTTGATGAGCCAATTTGATTCAAAGTCTTTAACTGCGGATTTCAAGTCAAAAGAAGGTGCCGATAAAAAGGCCTTTGAGAATGAAGTGATGATCCCTGAGTTTTTGAGCGCGTTTGACAAAGTTCAAGCGATGACGCTTGCTGAAGCGATTGAGGCAGCCGAGCTTAAAACACTTTTGGCGGCAGCAAAGGCCGCTGATTTGGTTGCACCGTTGTCCCAAACCGAACAAGACGTCACACTCTTCGTTCCCACGGAGGCCGCGTTTGCGAAGCTTCCCGAGGGGACGGTTAAAGATTTGCTGAAGCCTGAAAATAAAGAGAAGCTTGCTGGAATTCTCATGTACCACGCAGTGCCAAAGAAAGTTAGTTCGGCTGATGTGATGAAATTGAAATCAGCAGAGACGGCGGGTGGCAATTCTGTGAAAATTTCAGTTACAAAGAATCATGAAGACAAAGGTTGGAATCCTAAAGACGAAGTGAAGGTTAACGATGCGATGGTTACCGAAACTGATATCATGCTTAAAAATGGTGTGATTCACGTCATTGATTCTGTCCTACTGCCTAATTAATTCGGTACTTAATTTAGTCCGATAGGCGATTGACAAGTAACCCAGCGAGACAATAAAGTATTGTCCTCGGGCGTTTAGCTCAGTTGGCTAGAGCATCTCGTTTACACCGAGAGGGTCGGGGGTTCGAGTCCCTCAACGCCCACTTCATAGCACCGTCGAGTCTCTCTGATTCTCGACGGTGCTTTTTTCGTTGGTTTTTCTTGAGTCCGTGCTCTTGGGTGCTTGCCGGTTCAGCGTCGGATTTTGCGTCACTCGCGTTTAGTGCGTCGGATTTTGCGTCGGATTTATTGACCGCGGAGTAGCGGGCATCGGTGAAGTCTGTTTTCCGAACCAGTGCATAGTTCTTCATTGCTGTGGCCGCGCTGTTGCCAGCCCACTGGCAAGCGCGTCGTAATCCATGCTCATCCATCAGGTCGGTTTCGGTGCTGGCTCGAAGTGAATTAAAAAAGTTGACCCTTAACTTCCCCACTCTCACACCCATTTTTCATCTCGCGCAACAGAGGGCTAACTTATGGAACCAGTGCGAAGGCACGGGGGGTCGTGGTTAGGATTCTGAGGGTGGGTAGACGGTCGAGAGATGTCGATAATCGAATCG
>JAQXDZ010000118.1 GCA_029251085.1 Mariniblastus sp. | reverse complement strand
CGTAGAAGCCTCTGCGTTCGGCTGGTCGCGATTACAATTTACTCAGGGTTAATGATTTTACAGCGCTCCGACTTTCGGTGAACGACGACCACCGTCCGCTCGGTTATCTTTGTCGTTATTTCATACAGCAGCAGATCATGAAGATTCCTAAGCCTATCACGCTTGTCGTCTCCGTTACCATTGTCGTGTTGTGTGGATGCAACTCGAAAGAGACGCTTGCTCCCCTTGCTGCCACAGAGTGGCGTAGCGAGAACTTCGATATCTCAGCCCCTTTGGGCGATGGCTGGCAGAAATCGCATGTGAGCTCGTCCGGCGATACATTTGACCGGCCAGGAAACCTTTTGCAAGCCTTCTTGGAATCGTCCGGGCCTTACAGCTATATCATCAAAATAGAAAAAGATTTGCCGCTGGATCAACTTCCGCTTGAAGATTATCTGGATGCCAATCGCACACAGTATACGTCTCATCCAGCGTACGAATTAGTTGATGAAGGCGATGTCGATTTTCACGGTCGCAAATTTCATCGATTTCGCCTGAAGGTCGACGGGGCGAAAGGTCCTGCGGCGATGTATGCTCACATTTTCCGCGATGGGACAAATCTCGTTAGCGTACAATGGACATTTCCAATTGGAACCGATGGCCAAATTACCGTTCCCGATGCGATCACGCGATTTGACGAACGGGTGGCAATCAACTTCTTGGCACAGCCGAACGAATGAAATAACCATCGCATGCAACGGAGCCGGCGGTCGGGTCGGCTTTGAAATTGAGACTTCTCGCGCCGGCTCGCTGATGCGTGTCGTTATCACACCAAGGGTATTCACGGATGCAAAAGTTTTTGTTTGTTTTTTTGTTTGCCTGCACCCTTGTGGCTTTGAATTCATGTTCGAGGTCGGTCAGCGATGCAAGTGTCGTCGATAAGACCCAGTACGTCATTGTGATGGTTAGCGGCTTTGATTCGGACCCATCGCCAGAACAAATTGCCGGGACTTCGATCCGCGGAAGCGGCAATAGTGGTATGTTCCAACTAATGGCTGATCTCGAAGAATTGGAACTGGAATGCAAGTTCTTCAATTGGAATGGCACAGAGGCCGGTCAGAGTGGCCAGGAGAATCCACCGGGAATAGACGGAATCACAAACTGGATTGAGCAGCGTGTAACTCAAAAACCTGAGACGGAATTTGTCTTTGTTGGGCATAGTTGGGGCGGACATACTGTGATCAGTGTCGCGTCACAAATTTGTGAAAACAGCTCTGTTCGATTTCCGTTTACAGTGTTTTTAGATGCCTCATCCGCTTTACGTGGTACACGCCCCGCAAAATTGCCTGATAACATTGAAGCTGCGGCAAATTTTCATACAGGCAACATGTTTTGCTGGGGTGCATTGAAGAATGCTCAAAACGTCGAGAACATCAACCTCGGTGATTCTGAAAGCGGATTCATGGAAAACGACTTTCCCAAGTATGGATCTGCTTTTGACATTAGTGCTCACAATTACGCGGAATGGGATCAGAATATACACCGGGAAATCATCCATCGAATTCTCAAGGTGGTAAAGGCCAGTCCCTAGATTGAGCTTGTTAGTGCGCAAAGGTGTGATAACAATGTGATGCACGCGAAGACGGGCTTGCGCGTCGTTTAGGAAATGGACAATCAACCGTCCCGGCTCGGTGATCGTGACCGTTATCAGGCTATAAGATGACTTGTCAAAATTGCAATCAAAATAACCCTTCGATGGATCACAACTGGGATGCGAGCTGCATCAATTGCGGAAACTTGACTTGGCTCGCTGTTGGGCAAAT
>JAQXDZ010000113.1 GCA_029251085.1 Mariniblastus sp. | reverse complement strand
CTCCTCCGAAGATTGCCCAATACCATGCAGAGGGTATTTGATTCAATGATGAACTTAAAAGTTCCGGTTCCATGTCTTGGTTGGGGGATTGTTGAATCCTTTTTTCTAATGCCTCTTTTGTTTTTTCATTGGTTTTTAACAGCTCGCTTAGTTTTTGAGCGTGTGCTTGTTGCTGTTGGTCGAGCGCGGCTTGGTAGGCTGAATTCTCCGTGGTTAAGTTGTCAATCAGCAGCTGTTGGTTTTGGTAACTTGATTGAAGTTGGTTTTGGGAAACTCGCAGCTGGGTGTACTGGTCGACCAATTGAGGGTAACCCGTCTCGTGGGCCACGATTGTGGTAAGGATTTCACGGTAAGCATTCTCCTTTGCCGACAGATCGGCGTTGGCATCGAGTTGAGATTGGGCAGCCACCGACTGAGTCGTTAGAGACGGTGCGACGCTGTTTGATTTATGACCAGACCATTGGTTGTAGCTGAGGAAGCAGAGGAAGATGAACTGCATCACCAGCATCCCAGCGATAGAGATTTCAGAAATTGTTCTACGGTTTTCCATCATCACCACCGGGGAGGGATTCGTGTTTTGGAGTGAGTATCGAGGATCTTGATTCAAGACGGGCTCCTTGTTGTAGAAATTTGCGTATTGTTCCAATTCCGCACATCTCAGACGGTTCGTGGTTAAAATGAATCCCTGTGTCTGACGCTTTTTTCTTGGGGTACTGTTAGTCCAGTGAAACCAACCACGATCCTGCTTGCAGGGATCGATCACTAGTGCCACGTCGAGTGCTCGGTTGAAAAAATTGTTGCAAATAAATAGGTCCATGCCGGATAAGAAGACTCCCCAGTCGGGATGCGTGTGATACCAGCCAACCATTTCTAAGTCAGGTCGAAACCCTTCTCGTTGACGTGTGATTTCCCGCCACGTCTCATGTGTGAATTTAAAAGTACCTTTGGTTGCCTCGAAGTGGGTTGCTCTCAGGCAATCCGAGATGACCACAAATGGTTTGCCGGCGTGATCGATGAATTGCCGCCCCATTAACACTCCGCCTAATTCGACATTCGTGTTACTTAGTGCGTGGGCTTCCATGTCACGTTGGACATCGAGGTCAACGAAAATAGCGAGGTCATCCGAATCGGTCTGGCCGACGACTTTCGTGGAAAAGTGAGCGTCTTGATCAGGGCGAATCGAGGTCTGGGGTTCGGCCTGAGCCAGTTCGCCTAGTTGGATTTCGTCATCCATTGCTAACCTTCCTTGCACTGGACTGGAGCGTCAGTTGAGCCCTCGCAATCGGATTGTAGGTTGCTTGCTTTTGCGGCAGAGCGGGATGGTTCAGGTGAGTCGTTTTGTAATTTAACAAAGACAGTCTGAAAGCCGTCTGAGACTTTGATGATGTCATATTCGGGAATGCCAAGTTCAAAGAGAGTTTTTTTGGCAAGTTTAGAGTTGCACTCAATTTCACTGATTGTGAACGGGTAGCAGACTTCTGCACATTGATGGCAAACCCCCTTTTCAGCAGTCACCTGGCTCAAGGGGGTCTGTTCTTGCCGCTCGATGCCACAATCACGGCAATTGAGCGAAATGAGGAAATCTCTATCCAATAAGATTTGCCAGGATTTACGGTTCCGGTCCAAACCGCTGGTTGTGTTTTTCAGCTGACGAAAAAGTTCTTCGGCAGTCGCCGTTTTAGACATCAATGGGAGGTCAATAATCTCGTCGTATGTCTCGTGGGATAGGCAGTCAGGACGTCTCGGGTACCGAGTTTGATAAAATTTATTAGCAAGCCCGTTGAATACTAAAGCTGAACCCTCGGCGGTTGGCAATTCGTGAATCAATTTAAGTGCTTCTTGGACTTGGAGTCCACCAATAATTGAAGCGATCGTCGGTGCGGTTGGAACCTTGCCCTGTTGGATATCTTCTTTACGTAAAAGTGGGCAGCTATAGCGCAGCGAAATTAGGCGATAGTCATTTTCAGTCATCGCGCACTCGTAGCAGGCGCCCAATGGAGGACAGAAGACTTTGGCAACCCCGTTTATTTCCTGAATTCCGCCATCAATCCAAGGGCGATTTGTTTTCCAGCACATCCGATTGATCCACAGTCGTGCCTCGCGGTTGTCGACGCAGCAGATAACGAGGTTCATGTCAGCAATAAATCCCAATCCAATGTCAGTTAGCACATCTCCAACGATTGGGTTAATGTCACAGTCTGGATTCAAGTCACGTGCCATCTCTGCAGCGACGAGAGCTTTCGCTTGCCCCTCGTGAGAGGCTCGGAAAAGAACGGAGCGAGAGAGGTTGGATTCCTGAACTTCGTCGAAATCAATAATGTTGATTTCACCTATTCCCATCAAAGCGAGGTTCTTGATGACCTCATTTCCCAAAGCTCCCGCACCGACGACAAGGATTCGAGCTGCAGCGATTCTTTTCTGTTCCCACCAGGCAATTAACTTCAACCGCGAGTACCTGTCCGAGTCGTCGATTACCATCGGGCCATCGGAGTCAGGGGGAGAGTTCGGGTTGGTTATCATTTTATGTTGCTCAGTTAGTGTGATTTGAGAATGCCATCTTTCTGAATTTGCGAGAGGTTGGGTCGTCCAGTCGTCAATCGAGAAACAATATTTCTGCTGTGCGAGGATATGGAGATTTGACTGCTAATTTGGCGTCGATGATTTCTATCCCCGATTCCAGGATTTCGATTCCATCTTCTGTAATTTCGACAACGCGCATCTGATCAAGACGATTGGTGTTAGCAAGTGCGGGAGGCGGTGGAATGTGTTGGGATGGAATGTGTTGGGGAGCAGTGGAGGAGCCAATTAAGTTGCGAATGGGACGTTTGTCTGTCGGGAATCTGTTTTCAGGCTGCGAGCGAGACCAATGGGCGGCTTCCCGGTTGTAAGGGCTTTCCGAATCAAAGTTTTTATAGCGAATCATGTCCCAGAGCATTGTGCTCATTTCACACAGAGTTAAGCTCGGCACCCAGTGTGTGCCGTAGCCACCAAGGCAAACCACTCCGTTATTAGAGATGTTGGGGTGAAAGATTTTTGTTTCCCAAAGCAACCCCGGTGCCAAGCGTGGGTATGCGGATCCGAGGTCGACTCGGACAACGTGTTTCGAAGTTAAATTGACTCCTGAAAAGGAAGACTTCTTTAGCCCATTCCCATTAAATGTCAGGCGATATTTAGTCGGTAGAGTCCGGGAAGAACCTACGGTTTCAAATGAAAAAATAGAGCTCTCATCTTGGAGTTTTTGCAGGGATTCGAAATCGGATTGAAGGCGTCGGTCGCGAGGAGATTTTCGCATTTTGTTTTCTCACATAAATCTTTTACAGATTGGTCAGGCCAGAGTTGATTATCCGGCAACAATCTCGGGATAAATGATGAGATGATCTCCTGCTGAAACATTTGCGTTGACGAGCGTTTCGGTTTCATGCAGTCGCCGTCCACCCTCTTTGTGGTCGAGGCTGTAGCTCATGGGTTGGCCATCCGGTCCGATGGTTGGCAAGTTCATCTTGGTGATGATATTGGGAAGAATGCGTTGCACGGTAATAGATTCAGAAACGATCGCCTCCACGCTTTTTGAGCCGGTTTGATCTAGAAACGTTACCTGCGTCCCTTGTTTTTCTGAGGTTTGCGTCATTTTTTAGCACTTTCCTAAATGTTGTCAGATCGCGGATGAAATTTGCTCCCCACCAGCGCGGTGAGTCCGTCGCGCGCAGCGAATAACCGTTTTTCGACAAGCGTCGCGTTATCTTGGCTAAAAACTAGAAAAAAAAGAGACCTCGAAGCGACGTGTCACTTTTCAGTGAAATTCTCTCGCGGTTTTTTTAGAAAATCGCAGGCAAGCATTCCGTAGATATTTACATCTTCGAATTGATTCCACTTGCGAATATGCCCTTTTCGAGTGCCTTCGAAACTCATCCCAATTTTCTCAAGGACTCTTCCGGAAGCAGGATTTCTGGCAAAATGTTGGGAGGTAATTCGTGCGAATCCAAGTTCTGTAAATCCAAAGCTAACAATTCCGCTGGCTGCTTCGGTTGCGAATCCCTGATTCCAAAAATTACGCCCAATCCAATAGCTCAATTCGGCTCTGTGATGTTGCTTGTGGGCGACCAATTCGACGGTTCCAATCAATCGCTCGGTTTCTTTTTGGCAAATGGCCAAAACATAGGCCTCGCCCACCTTCCAGCGATCGTGGTTTCGATCAATCCAGCCAGCCGCGTCTCCGGGGGGATAGGGAAAGTCGATCGATTCAGTATTGGAGGCAAGCTCGCGGTCATTCAGTAATTGTTCGATTTCCCTCGCGTCCCTCGGGAGAAGCGGTCGCAATTCCAGTCGAGCTGTTTTTAGAGGGATGAAGTCATGCATAGCGGGGCTGTCTGAATGAGCGATTTTCAGCTGAAGTCTTGGGCGAGATCCAGGCTCAACAATATTTTTGCCTTGAGACACCCTATTGTTGCATCAATGCTGCCTCAAGGGCAGTCTGTTTAACAAGACTTTGACGTGCTGAAAACCGTGATATTGAGCAAATCGCCGGAGGCAAATCGAGCGGGGCGTTGATGGTCGCCGTCGTAGAGTCCCCTTGTTTCGGCTTTGGGTCGTAACCTGATTATGAGGGTTGTATGGGTCGCTTTGGATAAAAAAGAAGCTTTGAATTGGTGGTGATCAGCGATTAGCTAAATCTTGACCTAGGTTTTCATATCGGGCCAGGAAGCCTTCAGCGAACTTTGCTGCCCCCCAGTTTGGCAATTACGACTGAGATAAACAATGAGTTACTTAAACCGCTTCTTTCAGGAAGTATTCGACAATAATCCGCTCCCTTCGACAGGAAGCAGTTTCGATCAAGCGACCGATGCGCAGATGGCTGCTCATTTGCAAACGGATCAATACGATTCGTTTCATTTAACCGAGGCCATTCGCCCGGCTATGGATTTGAAAATCAAGCCAAGTCAAGGCTATCGCCACGACACCTATGTCGATCAGGAAACAAAAGCCAAGGTGCCGGTCATTATGGCTGCTGCATCACGAGAACAGCTTTTTCCGCTGTTCATTCGTCTAATTCAACGTCTCGGCCCTGTTGTTGATGTTGTTCTTGAGTCCAGCCACACCCAAGGTGAGGGTGGACATGTAGATCTCTACCGAGAACACATCGACATGCCGGTGCTGACCAGTATCTTGTGGGACTATGAAGACCTATTGCTCAACGATGGGTGCACAGGCATTGCAGTCTTGAACCCAAACACTCCACAGGAAATTCAATTTGAAGAGCACAAATTGCTAATTATCTACGGCAGTCCCTTGGAGCCATTTGAGTTTACTCTCGAATCGCATGGGGTTGGCGAGAATGAAGGAATCAAATTTATTACGGAAGCGGAGCACATCCATTCCTCCTCGGATGAATTTGCCGAACAATTTTCTCAATTAAAAACTGCGTTGGGTCTGGATGGCGATCATGGGATGCCAAAGCAGACTCGCGGTGGTGACAATGAGGAAGAGTACGGCGAGACTTTCTAATCGCATCTCTTTTTTGAATATCGCACTCATCTTTTCGCGATTCAGTCTGCTGTAGCCTCTTTTCTAAACTGGGCTTCAGCAGATTTTTTTATGGATCGCCTCGATCAGGATTGTGGTTTTTTGAACAGCGATTTCTTAGATACGAGTGAGTTTGGTGATCCTGCCAGTCTCAACCCATTCGGCAACAAAGATGTTTCCCTCGCCGTCAAAACAGGCGTCATGCGGGTGTACAAATTGCCCATCAATCCAAAGCTCCGGCTTTCGTCGCAAGTCTTTTACTGAATTAACCCGCTCAACCGCCTCTCCAAGACGCCCGACAATCTTGTTGTTTTCGTCGAGAAGCGTAATGCGTGCTTTTAATTCAGGGATCATCATGATGTTTTTGTAAATATCGATGTTCGCGGGAAGACCGTAGCCAGTCAGGGTTTCAATGTATTCCCCGTCCATGGTCAGGTATTGAAGTGTGTTGTGACTGCGGTCAGTAACAATAATCGAGGGCTCTCTGCCTTTTCGCTGATCAACCCACAACCCGTGGCATAAATTAAATTTCCCTTCACCCTTCCCTGTTCCACCAAACAGCCGTAGCCACTTCCCATCTTGATCGAAATGGTGGATGCAATGGGCGCCGTAGCCATCTGCGAGCAGGAACCCACCATCATCTAAAAACGCAAAGTTAGTAGGCAGGAATCCCTTGCGAGTCCAGTTGGCTTTCGTCGAAGTGTTTTCTCCGATCTGGTAAATCCCGGACTCCATGGGAGCTTTTTGGTACCAAACCGTCTCACCAGTGAGTGTCATTTTCGAAAAACACTTGACCTGTTGATAGGCGGCAACGTAAAGGAATTCCTCGTTTCCTTCTTTGCGAATCTCAATTCCATGTCCCCCTCCTTGGAACTGACAGCCGAATGCTCGGATAAATTTTCCTTGAGGATCGAATACAAAAATGGAGGGGTGGTCTTTTAGGTTTGCTCGGCCTTCGTGAATGACGTACAGATTGTTGGAGGAGTCGACGGCAACATTATGGGTGGTTTGCCAATGGTATTTTTCTGGGAGTTGGGCAAATTGATGGTCTACCTTGTATTGAAATTCCCCTTCACCAGTCACAATATCTCTCACGCGATTTTTGCCAATGGCTGTTGACGCAGCACCACCGAGTGGGGCTAGTGAGGCCGCAGTCGCAACCGAGGCCAGTGAGGATGATAAAAAATTGCGGCGGGTGTGATTAGTTTTCAATTGAGTCGCTCCCCTAGGGTAAATCGAGTATCAGATCGAGATTTCGCTTCCGGTGATTGTGACTTCTGTAGTGCGGTCATGCAATGAAAATAAAAAATGCGGTCGCAGGAAAAACTTGGATATGGGGGCTGGAAAAAGGGAATGCTGGGAATGGATAAGTTTTGGTTCGCTTGCCCTTGGCAATTGAGCGGCAAACTGGAGCGGACCCTCGTTTGTTTCACGTAGGTTCTAAATCCATCCCGAGGACGATCGTGAGTTGGCTACTCGTGCCGTAAAGCTTCAATCGGATCGAGTTTTGCCGCACGAATGGCTGGGTAGGTGCCAAAAATCAATCCAACCACCAAGGCGATCAAAAAGGCCAAGGGGATTGAGGGGAGCACGATAATCGGAGTCATATCGCGAACGGAATCGGGGAGGCTTTGAATGGTGGTTGGAAACCAAAGAATCAGGAACTCTCGCACCCAAATGACCACCCAGGGACAGGCGAGGCCGCCAAGGATTCCTGTCAAACCTCCGACGGTAGACAGGACGACGGTTTCCACTAGGAATTGGAGAATAATATCCGCTTGATTGGCTCCCAAAGCCCGCCGAATACCAATTTCTCGGGTTCGTTCGGTCACGGTTGCTAACATGATGTTCATGATTCCAATGCCACCCACGACCAACGAAATCGCTGCGATCAGTCCCATGAAAGCCATGAACATCAGTCGCGTGGTTCGGGCTTGTTCGAGTAATTCCAGCGGGGTGACGACGGCAAAATCTTCTTCGTCGTGTCGCTGTTTCATGATCGACTGAATAGCGATGGATGTTTTAAGAACGTCTTCAATGTTTTTCACGCGAAAGGTAACTTGGCTGATCTGGACGACTTCGTTGATCCGCGAGCCGGCGCTTCGTTCCATCGTCCAATCGCCGATGCGACGCCAGAAAGTTGTCAGTGGAGCATAGACGTCGTCTGTGAAATCTTGTGCTTCCAGCGAACTGCCCACCGCGGCCATTATACCTCGCGGTTTAGTAACCCCGACGACACGATAGGGCATGTTGCGAATGAGGATAACGATTCCGATGCAAGATTTTAGCGGCCTCAATGATTTGGCGACCTCGTAGGAAAGCACGCACACGTTATCGTCGTTGGTGATGTCCGGTGCTTCGATAAATCTTCCTTCATGTAATTCGAGTTTTAGCACATCGTCATACTCGGGCGTGCAGCCGATGAAGTGAACCGCCCTGTCCGTCTCGCCGTAATAAAGTTCTCGATTCGCGTCCCGGATTTGGAGGGCTTGATCGATCGAGGGGATCGTGCTCGAGAGAACGTCGAAGTCATCACGCGTGATCCCATAAACTGCCATAGATTCTTGGGAGAGTTCCTCGGTGTCGGGTTTTACACTGCGAAGGATGATGTTGTTGGTGCCTAGTTCCTCAATTTGCTGTTGAACTTTTTCACTGATCCCCTCGCCAATTGCAAGAAGCCAGATGACGCTGGCAATGCCAATGAAAATTCCAAGCACGGTCAGGCCGCTTCGCATGGGATGCAAAGCGAGGCTTTTTGTGCCGATTTTCCAGATTGTCGGTCGCAATATTTTCATGACGCAAACAATTGGTAATCGAACAATTGAAAATCAAAGAGAAAGAAACACGTTTGAGCAAATCGATGCCGAATCGAAGGCAATTACGGGACGGTCGGGAATTCGATTGCATCGCGATAGGTGTCCGCATCGACAAGAATTTCTTCTCCAGCACTGAGCCCCTTGGTGATGACTGCAAACTTGTCATTGTTTGAGCCGATACTTACTAATTTGGGTTCGATCTCTCCCGCTGGCGTTTTGACGATGACGAAATAAGTATCTTTGCCCCGCAGCACAAGGCTGGAGACGGGAACCATCAAAGCATTTTCTTGTTGCTCGACAAAAATCTCGACCTTGCCTCGCAAGCCCCCGCGAATCAACGGGCTCGATTCGGTGATGTCAACGAAGACCTCATACTCAATAGGAGCTTGATAGTAGCGTCTGGGCAATGGGAATGAGCTTACTCTTCGGACGACGCCTGCGATTGGGGTTTCCGGAGCGGTGTCAACTCGAACCTCCACTCGTTGTCCGACCTTGACTTTGTTGATCTTGGAGTCGCTGACTTTTGCATTGACTTGCATCTTCGTGGGATCAGGCAGATAAAAAATTTCCTGACCATCACGAATCGATCTGCCTTTTTCAATGACTATCGAAGAGTCTCGCCGATCGGAATCATTGGCGTAGACGACTGTCCCAGCTTGAGGAGCAGTGATTCGGCAACTTTCAACTTGGCGAAGGTATTCGGCCTCACGTTGTTGGCTTAAATCGAGACGAAATTGAGAGGCCTCGAGTTGTGCCTCTTGCTGTTTGATTTC
>JAQXDZ010000100.1 GCA_029251085.1 Mariniblastus sp. | reverse complement strand
AAACGCCCACTAAATCCGTGGTGCAAGACTTTGCCACCTGAAAGCGTGTAATATCCATTGTCTTTGAAATATCGCTGCATGGTTGGAATGTTGTTCAGTGCCGGCAGGTCTTCGTACTTGGGTCCAAGTTCGTAACTACCATGTGTCGTCGCAGCGACCCCCGACATTACGCTTGCGCGAGATGCAGAACAAACGGGAACATCGCAGTGCGCGTTTGCAAAATTTCGACCGCGCGCCGCCAACGCATCCATGTGAGGCGTTATCGCACCGGGGTAGCCACCGAGAAAACCAGTCCAATCATTGAGATCATCAACACAAATCAAAAGAACATTGGGCGAAACCTTAGGCTCATCGGGCAGTTGAGCGGCATTGATCTCAGTCGCAAGTAGAAACCAACAGACAAGTGCGGTAAGCAATCTTCTTACGTTTTCTATTTTCATTGTTTTCCAATAAACAGTTCACAACGGAGGACGGTCTGTTCGTTATGCGGGATGACGAACTGAACTGTCCCGTTTTATTGTAACTTGTTGTTGTTTTGATTTGAGGAATTTGTCAATTAGTGACCCTTCGTTGAGGCAAATTAGTTTTGGGAAGCTTCAATCTTAATCGCTCGATCACACTCGTGGCCTCAGGAGACAGCGCTCTTGCCGCCAAATTGTGCCACTCGTTTGGGTCGTTCTGGTGATCGTAAAGTTCTTCGCTGCCGTCAGCGTATCGTATGTATCGCCAACGCTCATCGCGCACGGCATGATTGTTTTGCCCAAGCGTAGAGATCGCAGCATGTTTCCAATCGGCCTTAGGATCTTCCAACAACGGTTGCAGGCTGATGCCCTCAAGCCGGGGGTTCTCAGGTAGTCCGCAGAGATCAATGAGTGTTGGGTAGAGACCCAGTAATTCAACTGGTCTATCCGTCCTACCTTTGATTCCATTCGGCACACTGATAATCAAGGGTACATGTGTCGTGCGTTCCCACAACGAGAACTTTGACCAGCGTTGTTTTTCACCGAGGTGGTAACCGTGGTCAGAAAAGAGCACAATGATGGTATTCTTTGCGTGCGGCCCATGATCCAGTGCGTCGAGAACTCGGCCTATTTGCTGATCGGTCCATCGAACGCAGGCGAGATAACATTGCACTGCTTCCTTCCAGCGACCTTGTTCACGCATCCATTCATGCGTCGGAATCTTTGGATTGCTCATTGACACGTCGCGCGCAGCGTCGGGAATATCGCTCCAATCGTTTTCGTCAATGCGCGGCAGTTGTACGTCCTTAAGACTGTCGTACACATCGCGTGGCGGAAAAAATGGCACGTGCGGGCGATAGAAACCGCAAGCGAGGAAAATCGGCTTGCCGTGTTGGATGCTAAGTTGTTCGGTGACCCATGTGGCCACGACGTGATCCGTGAACTTCGATTTGGCATAGTCCTGAGGGCCAAAGTCCCAGGTACTGTGCCAGCCTTTTGGCTTGTTTTGAACTTTTTTATCAAGCCCCTTGAGCCACTGTCCCGAACGTGGACCCACGACCTGAAATTGCTGTTTGAGGTTCACGCCCCCATGAAACACCTTTCCCGCGGTTAACGTCTTGTATCCGCTGGCGGCGAAGTGTGCCGGCAGGCTGACGTGTGACTTCAAAAACTCAGGGTGTTTCGCAACGTGATAATGATTGTCGTAGAATCCGGTCGTCGAAGGCCTCTGTCCCCACAACAAGCTGATTCGTGACGGATTGCACATCGTCCCTTGGCAGTGGGCGTTCGTAAACAACATTCCGCGAGACGCCAGCCGATCAATATTCGGCGTGTGTGCCTGCGAGTGACCTCCAAGACACCCAACCCAGTCGTTTAGATCATCCACTGCAATGAAGAGAACATTGGGCGAAACCGTAGGCTCATCAAGCAGTTGAGCAGCATTGATCTCGGTCGCAAGTAGAAACCAACAGACCAGTGCGGTAAGTAATCTTCTTACGTTTTCTATTTTCATTGTTTCAATAACTTTTTCCAATAACCAATGCTCGGCGGAAGATGGTTCATTCTTTAGGCGAGCTAGCGATCGATTGTTAGCAAACCACTGTCAATCAATTCCAGAGCTGAACTGAACTGGTCGTCGACAAAATAGAGTGCCCAAACCTCTTTGCCATCCGCGTCATTGGCCTCTTGTTTTGGGAAGCCAACCAAGTCGAGCAATTGGAAAGCCTGGGGCGTTGAATTATCAATTTCAACCGAGTAAACGAGCGATGGCTGGTTATCATTCGGCTGGTCAATTTCGATCAGCAATCGGTAGGGCATCGGATTATCTGGATCTGCGGGAAGAATATAGTCGGCGGGATCGAAAGAGCTGTTTTGCGTCGCACCCGAGACACCGTCTACTTCGGGTGGCAATTCTAAATCCAACCCCTCGGTTTCCATTTCCTGTTTCGCAGATTCCCAACCACGACGTTTAAAATCCCAATACGGAAGTGCCGCCCGACCAGCGATTGAATCGTCCGGCTCGCGCAAAGTTTTAATGTGATAAAACGATGCATTTTCGAGCCAAATAGCAACGTGAGGCGCAGCCTGCTCGTCAAAGGTCTCTCCAGCCCGGAGGTTCAACGTCATTTTATAATTGGGAGACGGACGATAATCGTAAATCAATCCATCGTTCTGAACTTCAAACCGGTCCATCGCCGGCCCAAGATTCTGACTTAACGTCAAGATATTTCGAATAGGCTTGGGCTGCCAAAGGAAGAGCCCAGTCAATCCCACGGTGATCACGACAGTCACCCACAAAACCCGCGTTTTCATATAGCGCGACAAATGGTGATAATTATTCACCACATGCAGGACGATTATTCCAATGAACACAAAACCCATTAACGCATGAAGACCAACAATTTGAAGCGAAAAGGGCAGTGCGAACGCAAGGATTCCTGTCACTGCAAGAACGACAAAACTGAAGGCAATCAGTAGCGAGACAAAGCTGCGGTTGCGTTTCTTCATTGGCATAGATGATAGAAAAATAAGATCAAAACAATTGGAGTGGTCGGAAAAACTAAGCCTTGCCGGGGACAATCTGACCATGTTCGCGAAGTAATGCATGTATCTTGGTCAGAGGAACTTCCAGCGGTGTGGTTCCTAATTTAGCAGCCAACGTTGCGGTCACTCCTGCAGCTTGTCCCATCCCCATGCATGAGGCCTGCACTCGCAATCCAGAATTCGCCAAACGATCACTGCTGACACATCGACCAGCCACCATAATATTTTTACTCGACTTGGGAATCAAAGCTCGCAAAGGAATCGTCGGGACTTTTCCCGGCTTCAGGGGTTTGGGTTTTACGCCTGTTTTTGTGTGAAGATCGACTGGATAGAACGCATAACTAATCGCGTCTTCGAATAGGCGGCCCGAAGTGTAATCGTTCACGGATATCAACGTCTCACCCTGAATCCGATAGCTTTCACGGAAGCCAGTTTCCGGCTGCATGTGCATCAATCGTTTTTTATCTTTGCGGACTCTGGCAAGAATTGATTTCCGTCCTGTCAGATTCGCCTCGGTAGCCGTTCGTGAGTTTGTCGAATCAGCCCCATGAACGTAGAGCCGATGAGCCTGATTCCTTCCCGGTTGGTGTTCTTTACCCAGCATAAAAAGAAACGATCCGGGTTGCCGTTCCTCCTCTCGTAGTCGCGGCAAGCCCAACATCCCAACAACTTCGGCTCCACCCGTGCAATCGATGATCTGTTTACAGAGAACCCGCCGGCGAGTTCCAAACCCGACACAGTCGACCTGCCAACCGTCACTTGTCTGCTGGACAGCTTGTGGAAACTCATAGAAAGCGATCTCCACTCCCGCCTGAGCGCATTTTTCTTCCGCAAGAATCGCATAAAGAAACTGATTCGTAAAAACCTGATTCTGCCAATGACGTTGTGGAACTTTGGCAAAGTTCGGAAACTTTCCACCATCAAGTTCCACACTTTCTTTGACCAACTCCCAACCAATTCCCGCGATAATCTGTTTACCCCAGGCGTCAAACAAACCGGGAAAAGCGACTCCGCCTGTTGTCGTCGTACCACCGAGCTGGCTATTACGCTCCACAATTAACGTCTTTGCTCCGGCCCGACCCGCCTGGATCGCTGCCACATGACCCGCGGTACCACCGCCAATCACGAGCACCTCCACCTCGTTCACGATTTCAGGTTCGGATGCGTCTGGAACCGGATCCGCCTTGATGTGCGTGGTCGAAGCGATCGCCAGTCCTGCCGCTGCCGTTCCTAAAACAGACTTCTGCAGAAAATTACGACGCCCGCCGTCATGTTGAGAATTGGTCATCAAGTTTGGTCTTTCGGTTGTAACAGTTCGCTTTTAAAAGGCATTTTGAATGATGGAAAGCAAACTAAGCAATCCAGTTTTGTTTTTACCTCAGTCATTCTATCGGACGTAGCACCCGCGCTGGTCGAGTAACTTCACATTATTTCTCTCCAGGCTTTAAAGTAACCATACAGACGAAGACCGTGTTTCGTTTAAAAACCACGTTCGATCTATTGGGCAAGCTTGGCCATCTCGATGGCGAGATCTTTCAAGCTCTTTGGCCACTTCGAAAAAGTTGCGCTAGTCTGCGGCGAAATTTCTGGATCTGTGATCCCCGGGACTAATGCACTCTCAGGCTGAGCGTAAATGAATTTTACGTTATCTTGCCCGTAGGTTGATGACAAACTATTGGCATAAATTGCCAATTCCGCAGCGTAATCCTTCGGCTCATAGCCAATATTGTTTTCCGATGGAACCCAGATCACGCCGGCCACAGCCATGGGAGTCATCGGACTAACACACCAGTTATAGGCATAGGTTGGAATCGTATCCGCTGAGACGTTCGTACTTTTCCCCGCTTCCGGGAACGCCGGCCCACCGAGGGGTGCGACTTTAGCAAGGTCCTCTTTTTTCCGATCTGCATCGATAATTGTCTTTGCGAAAGACCTCACCTCTTTGAGATGGGCTTCAGCGGATTTTTTAGCAACGGGCGTGTTTGGAAACTGCATGAACAATTCGTCGAGACGTGCCCGAAATTCAGGACGATCAACATCTTTCACTCCTTCAAATGCAGTCCAGGAAAGTGGCGACGCCATTTGTTTGGCCCGTCCACCCTGACCCGAAGACATCGTGATAAAGCCTTGCGGAATTCCTTTGCGATTGAGGGTTTTCGCAAAATGATAGGCGAACATCGTCACCCCTCGATCAGCCACTGTGAAGTCCGCAGGCATCCATGACGACCGATACTTTCCACCGCCTGTTTCAAATTTTCGTTTTCGCGGCGTCGCAAAAGTACTCGCACTCGTCTTTCGTCTAAACTCGCGAACAACTGGCATAGCAGTTGGAACCTTTGCATCCTTATCGCGACTGTTGTACGCCATTTCTCCATTGAGCATTGTCGAGCCGGTTAAATACCAAACATCGCCGACCAAAATGTCGTTCACTGTTCGATTCAGATCATGGCTCGCCTCAACCTGCAAAGTAATTGGTTTACTGGAAGCCGAAAGCGGTGGAAACTCGACTGCCCATTGTTGCAAGCCGTTGGCGACTGTTGTTTTTGTTACCTCGCCAAGTGTGACTTTTACTTCCACTCCCTTATTTGCGTGCCCCCAAATTGGAATCGGTTTATCACGCTGGATGATTGCTCCATCACGAAAATATTCAACGAGCTGCAAAATGGGATAGTCCGGATCGGTGTATTGGGCATACCTCGCTTTCAAGGCTGCCGCTTTTTCCAAATCATCTTCTTCAAAAATCAACTTACCATTGACCATCGCAAATGGAGTCGCGGGCAAACCAGCCTTGTTGTAGAGATTAGAATTCTCAGGCACGGCATTGTAGGCGTATTGAACCCCGATCGGATTTGGAACATTACTCGCCGTGACCACAATGGTATCCCCGTCGATCACGGCCTCCGCTGCGTGCCACTTTTGATTCTCATCACACAAACGAAAATGATTCAATTTCTCATTGGGCGTAGGTTTAGCTGGCTCGACATATTTATTTGCTTCACGATAGTCTTTCGCCGATCCTTTGCTCCCAACCATCAAGCCGCCAAAAAGACTCTCTTTTTCAAAAGAGACAATGGCTTGATTCCCTTTGACTTCGTAACCAGAAAAAATGGGGCCTGTGTAGGCAATTTTCTTTCCGTATTGTTTAGCCAATGCCCACCGGGCCATTCTCATGCCAGGATGGAGTTTGTTGAAATAGTGGATCCCCTGAGGTCTCGCTGAATTGAGATCAGACTGTACGACCATCCCCACATTTTCACGATTTTCCATGAAAAATTTATGCTGCACCTGACGAATGTCCGCGAAACCAACGCTGTTGGGATCTGGCGATCCGTAGCACTGCATCTGTGTAAAATAGAATGGCATTTCTGGCATCTTCCACGCCTCTCTCCAACCGTTGACCAGCGCTTCCATGCGTGCAGCATAAATTCTGCCATCGCCAGAGTTGCTTGTACCTTGGCACCAAATCGCACCGCGGATTGCGTACGGCACGACCGGATTAATTTTGCCATTAAAAAATTGAGACGGGCCTCTCCACATCCCGGCGATTCCCGGCACACTTGGCCGCGCAGGAATCCTCCCTCCCGCCACCGCCGCTTCACCCGCTAATTTCTGCCATGCGCGAATGTCTTTTTCATATTGCGCAAGAGAATTACGTCCCTGTTCCGTCAGAGGATCGGCATCGTGAATGAGTTTTGCGTCTGATTGTAAACCGGCATGTTTCTCAATCGATTGACGCTGAGTGAAGGCCTCGATTCTGGTGTTGCTGTGAGCACTGAGAAGAATGCCAATCGGCATGTCGAGTTCTTTGTGCAGCTGATAGGCGAACGCCAGCGACAAGGCTGAAAAATTACCTGCTCCCTTATGGGTCTTCCAGCCACCATCGGAGGTCACTTTCTTTTGCGGATACAATGCGGATACCGTATTGATATTTATCTCTCGAATCGGAATATCTTTTTCTGAGGCAGCGATCTCTCGCGCCAGGTCACCACACATGCTTCTGCCTGCCGTCCAAACCATATTCGACTGGCCTGATGAGAACCAAACCTCGCCGACTAGGGCGTCCTCAAGAACGATCGATTCATTCCGGTCATTCGTTACTTTCATTGGCCGCCCCTCTCCCGATACTTCGAGAGGGTCGAGCTCCACCCTCCAATCACCATTCTGGTCAACGACAGCCTTCTTAGATTGCCCCGCAAATTCGACGGTGATTTTGGCTCCGGGCGCATCGAAACCCCAGACGGGAACCTGAGCTTGTCGCTGCAAGATCATGTGATTGGTAAATGGTGCCGCAAGCTCAAGGTTTTGATCTGCCCTCCCAATCGAAGTGATTGAGAAAATGAAACACAGAAATATTGAACTCATCGTTTTTTTGAGCATGGCTAACTGACCGCGAAAGACTGTAAAATTTTGAAATAGAGCAGGGGACCCGCAGCCGAATCGATCCGATCCGATCCAGTACCGGCTTAGGAACGCCACAGCCAATTCAATTTACTATATTTTACGCCATCCCCCAAAGAAAGAATTACATTGGTGAGTAACTTCCCGAGGATGGTCTACGCCAATCGCGATTCGAGTTTCTCGTTTGAAAAAAATTTGGGCTGGGGGTATTAAAGAATTACACTCCAGCTAACGCCAGATCCTTAATTAGCTCTCGCATTTTTTCCTGTCGATGACTTTCCCGAGGTGATCTCAAAATTGCAGCGGGGTGCCAAGTCACAATGGTTTTTGCACAATAATCAGTCGAAAGTAGCCGCCCGCGCACCTCTGAGATCTTATTGCCAGGGCCAAGAATCGCTCTCGCTGCAGTCTCGCCAAGACAAACTAAAAACTCGGCATCCTCAAGGCAACTCCATTCGGCATCGAACCAGGGGCGGCAGCAGCGAACTTCCCGCGCGTTAGGTTTTTGATGAAGACGCCTCTTTCCATTGGGACTTTCCTCGGTATGAGTTTCAATGTGCTTGAAATGCTTAACCACATTGGTCAGATACAATTTGTCCCGATCTAAACCCGCATTATCTATTGCCTCGTTGAGGACTTTCCCCGCTGGCCCCACAAACGGGACCCCTGCAATGTCCTCCTGGTCTCCCGGTTGCTCGCCCAGTAAAACAATCTTTGCCTCGACGGGACCAGTTCCGAAGACGGTTTGAGTAGCGTCTCGACACAAATCACAGGCAGTGCACTCAATTGCCATCTCTTTTAATGTGGCGAGTGTGAAGGATTCACCTTCGGTTGGTTTAATAAAATTGATTGCTGTTTGCTCGAACCCTTCGTGCTGTTGGATCATTTCCTCTACACGCTTTGGCGCGTCGGTCAACAAATCAGCAATAATGTCAGCCTCGGGTAAATTCTTCCAATAGCGAACGGGCATTTCACTTTTCATCATTTTTACTTTGACCCGCGCTGGATTAAAAATATTGGCGTAGTAGGTTCGCCAGAGATCTTCCAGTTCGTCAAAACCTGGAGCGTCGCTACGAGTAACTCCGGGGCCAAAATGCAATTCGGTCTGATCCCAGGTCACCGATTCATCAGGCGTTAGAATCGCCCAATTCATCCCTTTGAATCGACGCGAAAAGAAGGGAGCTACTCGCCGGACGATACGATGATCTGGTTGATGCCAGGCAATAAAATACTCTTTCTCATCCCGTTCCACTTTGCGAAACCGGACAAACGCTTTCATCTTGTGAGCGTCGCGACGGACTTGCTTTTCCATCTGTATTAAACGGTGGACGTCGGGATCCGTTTCAATTTCCAGCAAATGGGGTTGATCCGTTTTGATTCGCCATAACGTGCGGTAGAGCAAATTCCAACGATTAAAATCTCGGTGGTAGCCGACCGCCTGAGCCAACGACACGAACTCCCTTGAAACGCGGAATGTCGCACCGCTCGCTTCATCTAGGTCCGACGGATCTCCAAAAAGAGATTGCTGACCATCTCGATCAAATAATTGAACTTCAGATGGAGAAACTTGGTTCCCAATCAGCTTTCTAGCTTTCGCTCGCCAATCATCGAAGTCCTCGATCTGAATCGTCCGCATTGTCTACAACTCGCCCTTGAGTGCTGCATCGAAGGTGTCAAAGAAGGTAAGTTGTTTTTCTTTGGGAGCAATCAACTGTTTCAAGTCACTGCGATCGAGATCCGAAAGCGCTGGATTGTGGTCTTCTGTAATGACAAATGATTTTGCTCGTTTCCACGCAACGCGAAGTTTCTTTAAATCGTCGGTACGTAGACGTTGATGGCGGCGAATCGAGAGAATTCGTTTGACGTTTCTTGCTCCAATCCCGGGCACACGAAGTAATTGCTCACGACTGGCCGTGTTGACGTCCACCGGGAAATAACCCCTTTGCTGCAATGCCCAAGCAAGCTTTGGATCAATTTCAAGGTCAAGATTCTTATCCTCCCGAACAACAATCTCGTTCACGTCAAACCCATAAAATCGCAGCAACCAATCGGCTTGGTAGAGTCGGTGTTCACGGACCAGCGGGGGACTTTTCCCGGGAAGTAGGGAATCAGCATGCGGAATGGGACTATACGCGGAATAATAAACTCGCCGTAGACGTTGCCCCGTGTAAAGCTCACTCGCTGTTTTTAAAATTTCGTTATCTGGTGTTTCTGTAGCACCGACAATCATCTGGGTGCTTTGTCCCGCCGGGGCAAATTTAGGCGGCCTCATCCCTGACTTGCGATCCGATTTGATCTCGTCAATCTTGTCCTTGATCCCGGACATGGCACCAACGATTTGCGTCTTCTTTTTCTCAGGTGCAAGTCGCTTCAGATCCATCTCGGTTGGCAGTTCAATGTTCACGCTTAACCGATCCGCCCATAAACCAGCTTCGGTGATCAACTCTTCTGCCGCACCGGGGATCGTTTTCAAATGAATGTATCCACCGAAACGATGTTCTGTACGGAGCTTTTTGGCCACTAAGGTCAACTGCTCCATCGTGTAGTCGGAGTTTTGAATAATTCCGCTACTCAGAAAGAGACCTTCGATGTAGTTTCTTTTGTAAAACTCCATCGTCAGGTTGACGACTTCATCGGCGGAAAAACGTGCTCGTGGCGTATCACTGGTCACTCGATTAACGCAGTACTGGCAATCGTAAATGCAGTAATTGGTCAGCAGAATTTTTAACAACGAAATGCAGCGTCCATCCGGCGTATAGCTGTGACA
>JAQXDZ010000052.1 GCA_029251085.1 Mariniblastus sp. | reverse complement strand
CGAATTGGCAAACCGATACTGGGAGTCAGATCATCCGAAAATCATCGAGGCTCTCAAGGTTAAACAAAAATCAGGTTACGCAACTCGAGGACTCGTGACTCCCGAGTTGCCAACCGCAGCCAAGAACCTTATTCAGTCCAAAAACTACCCTGATCACACTCTAACTGCTACTTATTTTTTACCTGAGCATTCATCCACTGATACAACTCGGGGGTTGCGTAGGCGGCCGACCAACAGTTATGGCCAACGTTCTCCATAGTAGTGAATCTGACCTTGGCCCCCCCCGCTTTAGTAATTGCATCGACCATCTTTACAGACTTTTCAAACGGCACAGGCTTATCCTGGTCGCCATGAAAAACCCAAATTGGAACGTCGACCAAATTAGCGGCCTTCGCCGGATCGCCGCCGCCACAAATTGGGGCGACAGCCGCAAAACGACCGGGAGAATTCGTCGCCATCGTCCAAGTTCCATATCCACCCATGCTGAGGCCGGTCAAAAAGATACTTTCTTGATTGACTCGATACCGCTTGGTAATCGCATCCAACAACTCGGTCAATCGCTTCTGCTGCGTCTCCGAAGACCAGCGATCCGATCTTGGACACTGTGGCGATACGACGATATAAGGCAAGTCGTCACCGCGGGCAGCAAATTTGGGTGGCCCCCATTTGGCAACCAAACTTAGCGGCCCATTACTCTCTCCACGACCATGCAGAAAATAGAGCAGGGCAAACTCCTGATCGCTCTGGGCAGAGTAGTTTTTAGGCAGATAAATCAAATATGGCACTTTCGCCCCATCACTCGATTCAAACACAGCCTCGACTTGCTGGCCTGGTTTGTCTACCGAACTCTGGGCAAAAGCAGCACTTCCGGCAATCACGAAAGTCACGAGAACGGTAAAACTAAAACGTCTGATTAATTTCATTATTTATCCGATGGGTAGATGTTTCTAATCGATATTATTTTGAGCAAAGAATAAACCAGTCCAGTTGCGACGTCGTCTAATAACGAGGAATTTCGGGATCAACCGAAAGGCTCCAGGCATCAATCCCGCCTGTCATGTTTTGCACTTGCTGAAAGCCCTGCCCAATTAACCATTGACCAACATTGTGACTGCGGCCACCGTGATGGCAATGAACCACAATTCGTTTTTCACGATAGGGCTCTAGCTCACCGACTCGCTGGGGGGTTTCGTTCATAGGGATTAACAATGATCCATCAATTCGACAATGGTCAAACTCCTGCTGCTCTCGGCAATCAAGCAGTAGAAAATCCGCTTTACTGTTCCTCAATTCCTTGACGCTCTCGACGTCAATTTCAAAAGGCAATTCGTTTTGTTCAGTTGGTGATGACATTAAAATTTATGTATTTCAAACAAATTATGATAACTTAAACGCAAGTCCCTCTATTATTCTAAATCAATCGATACTGACAAGACGCTATGACCCTGAAACACCGAATCAACGGCTTACGTGCTTTTGGCGTTGCGCTTACACGCCAGCCAACTTCATTCTTATCCTTGGTTCTGGTATCCATTCTAACTTTCTTTGCCGTCGACCCCGCGAAATCACAAGAGAAGATAGATTTTTCACACGACATTCTCCCACTCCTAAAAATGAAATGCGCAACCTGTCATTCCAATGGCGTCTACAAAGGTGGACTGTCGCTTGAAACACGTGAGCAACTCATCAAATCCGGCAATATCTCTCTTGGGAACCACCTCAAAAGCGAAGTTTTTTCCAGAGTAACTTCTGATGACCCTGAAGAAATCATGCCCCCCGAAGGTGCGACTCTTACCTCGGTGGAAATTCAAAAAGTGGCTACCTGGATCGACGCCGGACTACCTTGGCCCTCAGAGATAACTCTAAAAAAACAACAGTTTAAAAGACCACTCGCCCTTCGCACGACAAACCTGCCTACAGGGATAGGTGCGAAAGACAACCCGATCGACTATTTCATCGACCAGTATTTTCAAACCAACAACATCCAACCACCTGAGCTTCTTTCAGATCGAGCATTTCTACGCCGCGCAAAACTCGACCTTTTAGGCTTACTTCCAACTCCCATTGAAGTTGCCACTTATAAAGACGACAAACGCAAAAATAAAAATCTGAAATTAATCGATTTGCTACTTTCACAAAATCGAAGTTACGCGGATCACTGGATGTCATTCTGGAATGACTTGCTTCGAAATGACTATGTGGGTACGGGATATATTGACGGAGGCAGAAAACAAATCACTCAATGGTTGCACCAATCTCTCCTCGAAAACAAACCGTACGACCAATTTGTCCGCGAGCTAATCAATCCAACGGCGGATTCAGCTGGATTCATCAAAGGAATCAAGTGGAGAGGTAGGGTTAATGCAAGTCAGATTGAACCCCTCCAATTTTCTCAGAACATTTCGCAAGTGTTTCTTGGTATCAACATGAAGTGCGCATCATGTCACGACAGTTTCATCGACGATTGGCGGCTCGAAGACGCGTATGGCTTGGCTGCCATCACCGCTCAACAACCGCTCAAAATCCATCGGTGCGACATCCCAATTGGGCAAACCGCAACGAGTAAGTTCGTTTTCCCGGAACTAGGTGATATCGACCACTCGCTTCCACGTGAGCAACGACTGGAACAACTCTCTAAATTGATGACAACTCATGGAAATGGGAGGTTTGCGAGAACGATTGTTAACCGTTTATGGCACCGCATGACGGGCAGAGGACTAGTGCATCCTGTCGATGTCATGGCAAACGAAGCTTGGTCTGAGCCTCTGCTCGATTTCCTGGCAGCTGACCTTGTCGAAAACGACTACAACTTAAAGCACACACTACGGCTGATTGCGTCCTCAAAAATTTACCAGTCACAGTCGAGATCACCTGAATCGACCGATGCTAAAAGATACCGATTTCTTGGTGTCTCCACGAAAAGGATGACAGCAGAACAATTCGTCGATGCCGTTTGGAATTTATCTGGCTCCGCCCCGAATAAAATCGACGCGAAACTTATCCCCACTGGCCAGAAAAAAACAGGAGCCAAATGGATTTGGAGCAACACCCCCGCCTTGTCATCACCGGCCCAGGAAATCGTTTATTTTCGAAAATCATTCTCACTCGAAACTCTCCCTTCAGCTGCTTATTGTATCGCGACGTGCGATAATGAATTCACCCTTTGGGTAAATGGCAAACGCGTTTCTGAAGGAAAAAACTGGACCCAACCCGTCACTGCTAATCTCCGTGACCACCTGAAGTCAGGTAAAAACTCAATCATTATTAAAGCGGTCAACCAAGGCGAAGCCCCCAATCCTGCTGGATTGATAGCGGAGATCTTGTTTCGAAACAGCTCAACCGAAAACTGGCAAGTCATTGACTCCAGTGCAGATTGGGAATTCACCAACCAAACAATCACAGCCAATGGGTTAAATCAATCGGGAGAACCAGCGGATTGGGCAGCCGCGAATGTAATCCCCCAGGGCTGGAAGACCTATGCTGCCGTGCGTTCCAGCATCGGTTCAGCCAAAGCGCTCGTGGAACAATCGCCGAATTCGATGGCCACGGCTCGCGCGTCTTTAGTTGTCTCCAATCTTCTCATGCGTTCTTTGGGGCGTCCTAATCGAGAGCAAGTGGTTACCACTCGCCCAGATTCGCTATCGACATTACAAGCATTGGATCTAAGCAATGGCAGTATCCTCGCGAACTGGCTAAACATGGGCGCGAAAAAATGGATCGAGCTTCAAAAGAAAAACGCTTGGTCAGACCAACAATTAATTAACGAAATCTACAGCGAAGCGCTTTCCCGACTCCCCAACGCTCAAGAGCTAGAACTCCTAAAATTCACTATTCAAGACAACAAAACCGAAGCCATTGAAGACGTCCTTTGGTTGGTTGTGATGTTACCCGAATTTCAGTTGATCAACTAAATGCCAATTAACTAAATGCCAAACTAAGCTATTCCGATTCACTCATTGCCAGAATTCAAAATGTCCAGCTCAAACGAAACTCGCAGAGAATTTCTTAAAAAAACAAGTGCCGGAACCATGGCAGCCCTCGCATGTGGAGCGCCCCGGTTGGCATCTGCCAAAGTTAACGCCCCTGCAGCCACAGCAGACACTTGCATTTTGCTCTGGATGGGTGGTGGCATGGCAGCCCCCGACACTTTTGACCCGAAACATTATGAGCCCTTTAAAAAAGGACTCGCGGCCAAAGACATCATTTCGACCTTTCCAGAAATCGATTCGGTTGTCGACGAAATCAAGTTGACTCAAGGATTAGAAAATATCGCTCAGGTTCTTGATCGTGGCACCTTGATTCGCTCTCACATCCAAGCTGACCTCGGTAACATTCTGCATTCTCGTCATCAGTACCATTGGCATACGGGATACATCCCACCTCAAACCGTTGCGGCTCCGCACATAGGCGCATGGATGGCGAAACTTCTCGGGCCTCGCAATCCTGCCATCCCAGCTTTCATCGATATCGGCCAGCGTCTCGAAGGAGTTGGTGAAAAGGAAGAATTAAAAGCATTTCACACGGCAGGATTTTTAGGAAGCGAATTTGGCCCGTTCGTGCTCCCGTATCCTGATCAAGCAATCGAGTCCGTACGCCCTCCCAAAGGCATGACACCTGCAAGGTTTAAAACTCGATTTAAAAAATATCGTGAGCTCGTGAATCAAACACATCAAGATCGCGTCTCGGATTATCAAAAAGAATCGATGATGAGGTCAATGGAAAATGCCTACCGCCTGTTAAGCTCACCCGATCGAGCCGCATTCGATCTAACACGTGAGCCAAAAGAGTCTTATGACATCTACAACACATCGCGATTTGGGCAAGGATGTTTACTGGCTCGCCGACTCACGGAAGCTGGAGCAAGATTTATCGAAGTCACAACCGAGTATGTGCCCTTTGTCTCATGGGATACTCACGAAAATGGCCATACGACGGTCGCCAAAATGAAAAAGGATATCGATCGCCCTATCTCGCAGTTGATTCTCGATCTCGAGGAACGTGGGCTGCTCGACCGAACCCTGGTTGTCCTCGCGAGTGAGTTTAGCCGTGACATGATGATTGAAGGCGTGCCGGGGAGTACCGCACGCGACCAGTCCCGAGCCAAAGCAGATATCCTGTCCGAAATGAAACAATATGGACTCCACCGACACTTTACCGGCGGAAGCAGTGTCTTGATGTTCGGCGGTGGAATTGGCAAAGGAAAACTTTATGGAAAAACCGCCGACCAACGACCTTGCCTAGCCATTGAAAACCCCGTCAGCATTAGCGATCTACACGCCACGATTTTTCAGGCGATGGGAATCGCCCCCGACACGGCTCTCGACGTCGAACAGCGTCCGTTCTACGTCACAGAAGACGGAAAGGGCCAACCTGTTCAAGATCTATTCGCCTAATCAATCCGTTTGGGTCTGGTGAACATTCACGGCAAAAACGATATATTGAATAGTCTGGTTACGTGCAGCCAGCCGGCAGTCTGATGTAACAACCCCTTTCTTTCGCGTTTTCTATCCGATGACACCACGGGCATTTTCAGTCGAAGTCGTTGAAAAACTCCAAAATGCAGGCTTCGAAGCGTTTTGGGCGGGGGGATGCGTACGCGATCAAATTCTTGGGATCGAGCCACAAGATTACGACGTTGCGACCAATGCCACACCAGATCAGATTCGCGCAACTTTTGGAAAAAATAGAACGTTGGCCATCGGTGCCGCCTTCGGAGTAATTACCGTGCTCGGCCCCAAGTCCGCCGGGCAGGTCGAAGTCGCAACCTTCAGAAAAGATGGTGGCTATTCCGATGGTCGTCGCCCCGATAGCGTTGAATTTACGGATGCAAAAGAAGATGCGTTGCGCCGTGATTTCACAATCAATGGCATGTTTTTTGATCCGACTACCGGCAATCTAATCGATTACGTTAACGGTAAAGAGGATCTTGGCAAGCGGTTAATCCGCGCGATCGGAGCCCCTGAAGATCGCATCCAAGAAGACAAATTGCGGATGCTTCGCGCGGTCAGATTTGCAGCGACTTATGATTTTGCAATCGAACCGGAAACGATGCACGCAATTCAAGGTGCAGCCACAGAACTCACTGTCGTCAGTGGCGAACGAATCGGAACCGAAATGCGTCGAATGCTTTCCCACCCGAATCGAGCGACCGCGGTTTCATTGTTGCGAGAAACTAAATTGATTGAAAAAGTTATCCCAAATGCTGCCACGCTGTTTCCGAACCAAACAACCTGGGATGAACTTCTTTCGCAATTGCGCCGACTCGTAGGTGATTTTGAATCCGCGCTTGCCGTGCTGATGGAGCCAATTTTCGCTGATTCAACTTTTAATTCAGTATCCGACGGTTGGAAACTTTCTAATCATGAAATCAAAACGGTTCGCTGGATTCACCAGACTTGGAAAAAATTAGCGAACGCCGATCAACACCCTTGGTCTGTCATCCAACCGCTGCTGACCCAAAGTCAAGCACTGTCAGCCCTCGCGATGGCCGCCTGCCAAACTGAGACGACAAGCACTGGGATTCAATTTTGCCGCGAACGCCTTGCCTGGGAACCTGAAAGACTGAACCCACTGCCACTGCTTGATGGAGGTGCTTTAATCAAACTTGGAATTACGCCGGGGCCCAAGTTCAGCCTGATCCTCTCAGATGTCCGCTCCGCACAGCTTGACGGGGAAATTTCAACGACGGAGCAAGCAATAAAAAGGGCACAACAATCAGTTGGCTAATTGATTTCCAGCAATGGCCTTCAAGGTAATCGGGCGTATAATGAATCCCGAGCAGCAGATTTTTTGCCAACCATTAATCGGAGTTACGTTTGAAGCTTACCGTATCCTGTCCTGATTGCGGCAAAGTATTTCGCAACCTAAAACCCGAATTAGCGGGTAAAAAGGCGCGATGTAGTTGTGGCAAACTAGTTCGACTGGGAGCAAAAAAATCCTCTGCATCAGAAGCACCAGCGGCGGTCTCAAACGAATCTAGCGATGCTGTCCCAAATGCCGATCTGGGATTACCAACCGTCGCGCCTGAACGCTCTCTCGCAAGTGAGAAAAAGACAAAAAGAAAAAAACGACGGGGCAGGGCGGTTGAGATTCCAATTACGGTTTCGGTGTCTGCTCCTGGAACCGAAAAACCGCTCTTCAAAGACACTTACGGCGACTTGGATGACATTTTGGCCGGTGCCGGTGACTCCGCCCCACTGAAAATACCTCGACCGCAAGAAACATCACCCGCCGCCACGACGACAGCAACCTCTCCAGATTCTGCGCCCGAGACACCATCCCAAATCGGTGTGATTGCAGGCCTGCTTTCAGCCACACTCGCGATTTGGTTTGGAACACTAATCGCAGCATCAAAGTTTGCCCTGATTGACTGGCCTTTAATTAGCGGACTTTCAAATTCACTCCAGAATTTATTTAACGTCAGTTTCGGAGAAGCCGAAGTCACCACGATTTTTAATGCAGTGTTTCTACTGCTCGGCTGGACGCTCTGGCTGGCAGCATTAGCGTTAGTCATTTTTGGTATCGGACAATTCCTAAACACGTTTGTTCAACTTCTAATTCAGCGGCCGTTGATTAAAAGAATCGACGGACTGACTGGAATTTGCGCGCTCACGATCTTATTACTGATGGTTACTCTCATTTTCACACAGATCGCTTTTTCAAATGGCGAGTATCAACGGCTCGAAGGTTTCAATATCCCCTTTGCAACGGCAGAGGAAAAACTCGCGAATGTAGTTGAATTACAAGCGGCCGAAGGAGACCGAAGCGATTCCTTTACCAATGGATTGCTTTTCGGAGTAGCGTTTCCGTTTGCAATTTTCGGTTTTACGATGCTGCGATTATTTACCAAAGCTCCAGTCGCCAATCCAGAATGAGCAGAGATTCAAACCCTCTGGGCTTTGGCTGCTCACAATCTCTTCAGTAATTCCCCTTCGATTGGAAGTGGAATTAATGGCGACCAACAAGGGCACTCTGAAATCAAAGAACGCCTCTCGGCCCAGGAGCTCGGATAATTTTCGCGAGTTCACCATAGTCAAGCCAAGCTAACTGACACCGATTACAGGTGTTTAAAACAAGGTTCCCAGGACCATAGTAGGGGTGTGAATCCATCATCTCCCGGCAAGCAGGACAAGCGTCGTAGATTTCCAACTCTCGGGGATCAAGCGGTTGCGGGCGGTCGTCTGGCCCTTGATAAGCAGATCGCATTTGCGAAATTACTTGCCCAAGAGATTGTGACGAGGTTACGAAACCTCGGCAGTTATTACAAAAACAGACCTGAACCGAATCTGTAATGGAGCCAACTTCCAAAGAAACCTCGCACTTGGGGCATTGAAAACTGGTAATTTCTCCACCCGGAGTGATTGGAACCTGCCCTTCGCCTAGCGCCGCCGGAAATTTATAAAGATCGCAACTGCGACACCAGTGGTGCGATTGTCCATAAACTTCTTCCAACGCACCATCACACGACAAGCAATTCATCACGACCTCAAGACAGGGAGAAAATAGCCTCACAGATTCTCAAGGTTACGTTATGTTTTTTTACTGCATTAAATTTTGTCGCACAAACGGCAGCGTTTTTAACAATTGCAACCACCATGTATCGCCTGAATCAATTACGAACACCAGGCATCATTCCTCGAATCCATGGAATTCCTTGATTACATCCCACGTTTCTTGCGGGCTATTGGTGTACTGAAAAAGGTCCAGATGACTATCTTCAATTACTCCTTCGTCAGCTAGAAATTGGAAATCAATAATCCCGTCCCAGTACTCTTTGCTGTAGAGAATGATTGGAATATCTTGCATTCGCCCGGTCTGCCGCAAGGTCAAGGTGGTAAACAACTCATCGAGCGTGCCAAATCCACCTGGGAAACAAACCAATGCCTTGGCTCTTAAGAGGAAGTGCATTTTTCGAATAGCAAAGTAATTAAATTGAAAACACATTCCCGGCGTAATGTACGAGTTTGGAGTTTGTTCGAAGGGAAGCGTGATGTTTAAAGCCATCGACTGCCCGCCGGCTTCAAACGCACCTCGGTTAGCCGCTTCCATAATTCCGGGGCCGCCACCTGTTTTGATAATAAACTCACCATCGTGAAATTGCTTATTATGGTTTGTTACTAATTTTGCGAACTCACGACACTCCTCGTAATACTTCGATTTATAAAGTACACGTTCGGCTCGGATCATCATTCGTTTTGCGTTGGGATCATCTGGCGACTTTTCGATCGCCGCTTTTGCCTCAGCCATCATCGCCTCACCCTCTTCACGAGGGGCAACTTGGGTCCCGCCAAAAACAACAACCGTCGATTTAATGCCTAGACTATCGAGGCACATCTCTGGCTTAAGAAGCTCCATTTCTAATCGCAGCGGCCGTAAATCCTCTCCGCGTATAAAGTCTTGGTCCATGTAGGCCAGACGATAACTTGGATGATCCATGATTTCCTGAATTCGCTTATCACTTGCTTCTTTATCGCTCACGTTGTTCCTTCCGGAATCCTGAATTTGACCACATTAAAAACGTCTCTGCATTGTGTGTATTCCCCATGTCTCTGGCAATGCCAGTGCGAACGGGCTTTCTCCACATTCTGGCAACGGACTACGTCTTTCAGGGCAATCTCTCCCAATTCTGCCGGCTCAAGTCCCCAAAATAAACACACCTAAATCTCTTTGTGAAAGAAATTTTTAGAGGTATTTTGCCAGCGGTCCGCCCCTCGTAGCCATCGCGTCGACTCGTTTACTAATCTCAGGATTTTCAATCAGAGGAGGTGCGTGATGTGATTTAACTCTCGCGTCAATTACGAGGCTGCCGCCGCAACCCCAGTGCTTGTCTTGAATGGACGCATCAATTCCATCAATATCAACCGCAGGGTTACTACGGGTAAAAACCGTCCAGAGAAAGTTATTGAGAGACCTAGCGGTAAATTCACTGTCATCCACCAAAAGCACTAATGGGAATCGGCTGATTGGAGAATCGGCAGAGAAGGCGTCGCAAAATGAGCGACGAATCATATCGTCTCGGTCGCCACTCGAACTCTTCGGAGCAGAAATCGCGAGCACACCGGGGATACAAACCTGTGGATTCCTAAAACCATCAGGCAAGCTCAGACTGCTTGGGATCTCTTTCGGTAGCTCGCGGACCCGAGGGCCAACTGCCGCAATGACTACTTTGGAACCCTGATTCAAACCAGAGCCCGAATAATCTAGCGTGTCGATGGTTGTCTTCGTTTGAAAGTGCAGATCCCGTTTCCAATCGACCCGCTCCAGCATTCGCAAAAAGAAAGTTTCTATATCATCAATATCGAGTTCAGGATCGCAAGCTTCGTCAATGATCCAAAGATATTTTGCCAATGACATTTGGCCTTGCCCAAGAATGGCGTTCGCCTGGGTCAACAACTCCTGTGGGCGATCCGTCGGGCGGTAAGGAACGTAACGCTCACTGCCGATCGCCAACAATAACGGATGCACACCTGACGCATCGACCGCATTGACAGCCTTAATCCCCGGGAGCACCGTGGGGATAACGGGTCCGGTCAATTCGTGGATTAGTTCTCCAAACACAGTATCTTCTTGAGGGGGGCGACCGACTACTGTAAACGGCCAGATCGCGCCTTTGCGATGATAAACCGATTTCACGTTTAACACGGGAAAATCATGCGTCAGACTGTAGTAGCCAAGATGGTCCCCGAACGGACCTTCAGGCAATTGCCGCTGTGGGTCAATCGTTCCAGAGATACAGAAATCAGCCTGGGCATAAATCGCAGCTGCATTGGTTTGCTTGACCATCTGAATGCGATGTCCAGCCAACGCCCCGGCAAAAGTCAATTCAGACATCCCCTCGGGAAGCGGCATCACCGCAGCGACCGTCATCGCTGGATTCCCACCGACAAAAACATTTACATGAAAGGGCTTGCCAGCGTCCATCGCTGCTTTGTGCTGTACTCCGATCCCCCGATGAATCTGATAATGCATCCCAACCTCTCGATCGGCTGCAAATTGATTACCGGAAATTTGCACGCGGTACATTCCCAAATTTGATTTCATCAACCCGGGCGACCGAACATCTTCGCTGTAAACTTGAGGCAAGGTAACGAACGCCCCGCCATCATCAGGCCAGGACTTTAATTGCGGCAATGAAGACAAACTGGTCTGGCACTTCATCACGGGGCCGGTTCTGACAGCCTTCGGTCGCATTTGCAACGCAACAAAAGGTGCCCGCCAATATTTCAGCGGCTGCCGCAAGGCCTCTCCCGGATCAACCTTTAGCTGGATGGCCCGCTGAACATTCTCAAATGCATCTCGAAATATATACTTCGCACGCTCCAGCGTCCCAAACAAGTTGGAAACCATCGGGAACTCGCACCCCTTAACGTTGTCAAACAAAATCGCAGGACCGCCAGACTGATAAACTCGTCGATGAATTTCCGCAGCCTCAAGATTTGCGTCAACCTCTTCACTGACCCGAATCAGATTCCCTGACTGCTCTAAGTCATTGACGCAGTCGGTTAAATTTCGGTATCCCATAATTAATCTATATCTCGTTTGCTTGTTTAAATTCCGCAGCCCCTATCGCCCCAGTCATCCGAACATAGTCGCAAAAAACACTCACCAATCCCCCCATCTGATGGGAGGCTCGCAATCTTATCCGTTGCTTTCAGTTGGAGAACCGTCTTATGATAGCGAGTCTTCTAAGGCGGAGCAGTGGTAAAGTCGGCTATCGCAATACCTCTTCATTATTACCGCGAAACCGCCAATTCAATTCTATTTCGAAAGGTTAGCGAATGAAGTTTCTCAAAGATTTTCAGGATTTTGCGTTCAAAGGCAACTTAATCGACATGGCAGTAGGCATTGTGATGGGAGGAGCGGTCGCGGCCATCGTGAAGTCTTTCCTCAGCAATATCATTACGCCGTTGATCGCGAGCATCTTCAAAGTACCGGACATGTCAGCGCTTTACACCACCATTGGAACTGGCAAAACCGCGTCGAAAGTCATGTGGGGCAGCTTCCTGCAAAACACACTCGACTTTATTATTCTCGCGTTCGTTATTTTCATCGCCCTGAAGGTCGCTTCTCGATGGATGAAAAAAGCGGAAGCGGAGGCAGCTCCTGCTGCCGACATCGTATTATTAACTGAAATTCGTGACGCCTTGCAATCTAAAAGCTAACCCAACTGCTTTCCCGTTTTAGAAGATTCGGCTTTGCAAACTGTTCGTAATAAGAACAGGCAGTACTCAGATTTCACTGCGAGCCGAATTTTCAATCGCTCATTTGGTTTTGGGGGTGCGTCGAATGTGTAACGTCAACTCACCGTCATTGTCAGACAGTTCTTTCCAGTCATCGCGGCACCGCACGTACAACTGACCTTCAACTTGGCCCATAAACTGTCCTCGCTCGCCTAACTCAAACGGCTGACCTTCGCGATAATCTTTTGAAAAGACCATTCCCATTAGCCGCCCCGTACCATTGGGTCGGCCATCGGCAGTCACTTCGTCCCCGACATCAACTCGCCACTTACCTTGAGCCACGTAATCGTAGGAAACGTCAGGTCGGACAAGTAATTTAGTCGCCTGCCATCCTCGCAGTGCCTTCGTTTTGTGAGAGATTCGCCCACTGCTTGAAAGATTGGAACATTTAACATTCCAATCCCAGGCACATAAATCCGAACGATAACCATTGCCGAGGTGTTTCACAAAAAAATCATACTCAAAAGAGATCTGATCTTTGACTTTGCCGAAAGCTGATTCAAATGAATCATTCCCACCCGACATCAGGTTCATCCCAAGTTTTTTAAACCGGCGGTCATAATTCGGATTACTAGCCAGCATGTAACACAACGCCCAGCGCCACGCGTAAGCCTGCCAGGAGTCTCCCGTGATCTGCCCAGCGGCGACGATACTGGCAAGACTTTTTTGTGGCGAATTAACTAGGTAGTCAATTACTACCGGATCGATGTTGACGGCAGTTTCACCGGGGATCCAGTACTGCCCCATTTCCGCCATCCCCTCTGAGTACCAAACTGGCCCGGTCTTTCCAAAGGTAAGCGAACAAAATGCATGGATCGCTTCGTGTTGAACAACTGAATGTTTGTCACACGAATAAACTACTGCCTTGACGCCACCCGGTCCTGAAGTCGAAAGGGTTACTCCAGCAGGTTCGGCAATCTTGGCGACACCGCGCGGATCAAGTTGACCAGAGGGCCATTTTCCTAAATCGCTAACCACATAACATTCAATGACAGAATTTGGACGCGCGGAGAAATAACCACTCACCAATGCATACATGGTCTCTAATTTAGACAACAAAATATTTGCACTGCGATCTGAAACGTCGGTGTACAACACAAAGTGCTTTGATCGCATCTCCCGAGGTTCCCCCGGCTCGTCTGAATACAAGCTGAATTCTTGTTCGAGTCGCTCGTGATTAGAGGTCGTGATCTGTTCTCGTTCAGGAACCATTTGAATATCAATCCGATTCACTGCCGAGTCACCATTGGAGAACTCAAGAATGTTCGCCTGGACGACGATGTCGTTGGGTTGGACTCGATTTAAATGGTCGTCCGCAATTTTCAACACACAGTCATCGGATACGGTAAATGAAATCCGCTCCTTTTTTGCCCATTTTGATTTGGGCACCTGCAGTTGCAGTCGGTTCCCCGAGATACTGACGACCCGACCAACGACTTCGACTTTTCCTGCGTCGCGTCCTTCGGGGCGCTCCAGAAACTCAACCTTTAGCTCAGGCTTCCCCTCTCCCGACAAAACGTCGATTGAAGAAATCTCGCCTTCCGACTTGCCATAAACACTCGTTCGCCCTGTGAACTGAACGAGCATCCCACGTTCAGCCAACTTCACTGGCAGTTCTCCGGTTACCGCAATCTGTGCGGCCAGCCGAACGGGTGTCCCCCCGATAGAAATCGCCCGCTCGTCTTTATCCTGAATTTTGTAAACACCGACATCTCCGTCGGCTTGCTTGATTTTAATGGCCCCGGGACGGATGCGAGCCACGGTTCCTGTGACAACTTTTTGATTAACGACGGAGACTTGAATCGCGGCCGTTGATTGATTGGCCGACAGATTCGCAATCAATAAAACAGCCACGAAAAAGGGCAAGTAGTTGAGAAATTTCGGCATTGGGCTAGTAGCTAAAGTCGTTTCGGATCACAGATTTATCGGCGAAATGGGGATTCAGGTCCAACCTCATCGGGAGACACCACCCTTAATTTTAGCATTTCACAATGACTTTAAATCAAAAATGACGGAATTTTGCCGAGACACGATATTTCGGCTTTTCGAACAGGAAGGAAGTTTCTAAACTGTGGCACTAAAGAGTTCCCTGAGAACTCGAAACTGGGGGTGTGGCGGAACTGGCAGACGCGCTAGATTTAGGATCTAGTTCCCAAAAGGAGTGCAGGTTCGATTCCTGTCACCCCCACTTAGGCTTTTACCGTGTGAAATCAATTCATGCGGTAAGAGCCTTTTTTTTGGAGTGTTCGCTGACTACCCCATGACTACAAAGCCGTTGATTTCTTTCTCAGTCGGTTCTTGGAGCGCTGGAAGGAGCAAGTGTTTCGTAGTGTACGCAGACCTCGTCCCAACGGGTTAGGACGGCTTGAGCAGCTGCGGGAACGTAGCATTGTTCATACGGCTCACCAGCAAAATCAACAACGTTTTGTAGCGAGTCGAAGGTCATGATGGTCATGAACTCTACCTCCGTCTTCAGATTTCTTGAATGTAGTTCGAGGCTCCGATACCCGGTTATTTCCTTTGATTCGATTTCGGGGCGAATCTTTTGATCTAATAAAGTCTGATAGGCTGCAGCGTTTTCCGGCGTTGTCCAGCCTCGCCATATACGTTTCACAGCCATAGAGTTTCCCTTTTTGCAGCTTACGGATTTGTGAAATATGAATTGCCTGAGTGTTCTTTAACTAAATCATTTCAACACAACATATACTGTCCTTCGTCGGCAAAGCCACGTCACAAAAAGATCATTCAAACCTTAATGAAAGAATCACCAGTGAAATGTGACTAGAGCAGAAAAGTTCTTGGAAGCGTTAAACTTCTCTCTTTTATCGCTTATTGCTTTTGTTGTAGGTTAGAAACGACTACTTATAAAACACCAAACAACGGCAATCGTCCTTGAGTGCTGTGACCTTATTAGCCGTTCCCACAGATTTAAGATCTGGTTCCCAAAAGGAATGCAGATTCGATTCCTGTAACCCCCGCTTTAGACTCAAGCCGCTGTCGCAAATTGTTATGACAGCGGCTTTTTTGTGCTCAACGTCATGAGGCGCGGTTTCCAACTGACTCAGACAAATTCTTTCACTATCCAGTAATTCAGATTAATCGCCTTTTTCACGCCACCATTGCTGCCATTTCTGGGAGTCATCTCCAAAATCCTGATTCGTTGTTTTGGTTAGATGGCGAACCAAGGTTGGGCGGCTTTGTTCGCTGGCGATTTCGAATAAATCAATTAGATAGCCAGTCCTATCTAAAAGCCTGTTCGCCTTCACACAATCTACTGCCCGGCGATCTCCCGCCTGCGCTTCCTCCCTTCGTTTGACAATAATTTTTAGCCGATTCCGAGCCTCAATGGACAATTCATCAGATTCCAACATTTTTAAAATGGCTCCCTCAAAACTTGGAAACAACGCTTCAATCTCTTTCGAAGCCTCTTCTCTGGCCGAGAATTCCGCCGCGTCGAGTTGCTCAATGAGAACCGAAAGCTTTGTCAGGTCTGTCGAATACAACGACCCCAACATCCGTAGTGCAACACGTTTAACCGCCGGCTCGTCTACTCCCAAAGGAAGGTCAACTCCTGCGTGCCGAAATATCGCTGACAACTTATCGTGAAGTTCGGGATTCTTTTTAGATAGAACGTAATAGTCCGAAGCACTATCCGAGATCACTTTTTCGCCATCAATCAATACGCCCATGATTCCAACATCCGTTTGATTGAGCATTGCCAATGTATTCTTGCCGGTCAAAAGAACCCGGGTCCCCTCAGCACATCGAACCTCAAGGGTTCGTCCCGGATCTGAGAATTCATCGATTCGCAACTCAAACCGATCGCCGGAAAGATTAATCTGGCAGCTTAAATCCGCTCCAAAAGTTGTCATTGTCTTTCGCCCCCCCGACACAGCAGTGGAACTAGATCTCATCCCACCACTCTTACGCACGTTCGCGAACAATTTCGAAATCGGATCCGCTGTGATTCGCAATGGCAGACCATTTACTCCCCGAGGAGCCGGAGTATCTAATTCGCCCCAACTTTTTTGATCGACAAAAATAAATTTTCTATCTAAGTCGAATTTCAAATTCAAGATCTGCATGACAGGTGGACCGATCTTTTGCATAGGCCCACGTTCAAGGTCGCCCGGGTCACTATCGGAGGTTGCCTGAGACTCCTGCATCGCTGAAACTGCGCGCGTTAATCCGTCAAATTCAACTGCCATTAACAACGTCATGGCAAACAGAACTGGCGTCAGATATACGGACTTCATTTTTGCACTACTTTAATTCAGGGGCATTCTTGTTCCATCGATCCAGCGGCTTGAAAAGCCGTCCAATTATTTAACCACAAAACAATCGAACGAAGCAAACAAAACGATTGATCATTAAAGATTTTTGTTGTCTGTTTTCAGCAATCTGGACAGCACTCAGCTTGTTTTAAAACAAACAACTGGGAATTCTTCAGTAATTCGACCAACTTCACACAGCGATCACTGCCGCTGAGAATGTGACAAAACAAAGAATCGAGTGCTATTGGTTCAACTCGAGTTCCCGAAAGAGCCAAGAACAAATCTGTAGTTTCATTGCGACATTAAGCCCCACAACAATCTCCCCCGACGAAACCGCAATGCGTCTCCAACGACTTTCTATTGGGGTGATCTGCTGGGTAGAGAACGGCTTCACTTTATTAAGAAAAAAAAGGAGCAATCGATCGCTTACTTTCGCTCGACATTGAAAACGGACGAGCTTGCTGCCGTTTGCTCTTTGGTCGCGCCTCAAAGAGCAGTCAATTCGTCTTCACCGGCGAATTTCAGCGAGTGGGATGAGATATGGAGATCATTGGGGTCAGACATATTCCCCACCGCTAACAGTTGGAAAACGATCTCATCACCCGCTGACGGCATAGCAACCATCGACGGTTGATTGCCTAAACTACAGTAATGGTGCATTGACAGTTGCCCCTTGTCGAGGAAATAGACAGTAGTCATTTCTTTGGTTTGGCCTGCGAAAAGTTTCTCGATCACACAGTTCCCTGCCGCGCTCGTCGCGTAAGTTAGAAATGGTACCTCAGGATCTGGCTCCAGCTCTTTTCCTAATTGGTTACCACCAGTCAGATACCAGTCGCCAACGAGCGATTTGATTTCCTCAAACTGCTTCTCGGCCATCTCAGTGTCCGCAGGACTGGCCGGAGATGTCGCCTCCGTGGGCATTGTGATTTCCTGCTCGACTTTTTTACCGTCTTTGGTACAGCCAACCAGGGCAAACCCCAGAATGAGCATCGGAAGAATTTGTATCCATCTATTATTAATCACAGCTATTCCTAATGTTTTCCCAACAAGTTTAACTCCGTTTTTATCTGCAAACGCCAACCGGGGAAGCATATTCAAAGGGAATCGCGAAGTCTCTTCTCCTGCGCATTCTGAACACCCCTTTAACCCTTACACGTCACCCTCTAGCAAGAGCGCTCGGAACTGTATTACGGCTGAACCGAGCGAGCAAAAACAATCGGCCGTAATTACGATTTTCGAATCTTGGTTTTGCCAATGGATTCGATACAATTTAGAAATGTTCAAAACAATCATTAGCACGACCGACCTCGCCGCCAACCTAGACAACCCTAATTGGATAATTGTCGATGCAAGCTACGAACTTGCTGACAAAGCTGCCGGTTATGCAATGTACCAAGCAGGACATATTCCTGGGGCTGTCTATGCGCATCCGTTTGACGATCTCAGCGGTCCTCCGCTAACCGATCAGGGGCGTCACCCGCTGCCGTCACCAGAGAAACTAATTTCGGTATTTTCGCGGCTCGGCATATCCGAGCAAACGCAAGTCGTTGTGTACGACAATCGCGGCATCACGGCGGCCCGACTATGGTGGCTATTGAATTACATGGGTCATGATTTAGTCGCAGTCCTCGATGGTGGTATCGACGCGTGGAAAAGTGAAGGCCGTAACACTTTTAGCGGAGACGAGACCAACGAATCTGCAAATTTCACAGGAACTCCCAACCGACAAATGCTGGTGGTGCGAGACGAGGTTATGGACCAGCGTCTTCTTGTTGATTCACGAAATCCTGCTCGCTTTTTAGGAGATTCTTCCGGAGCCGATGCAAACGCTGGCCATATCAAAGGGGCTGTGAATCGCCCCCATTCGCAAAACAAAGATGAAAATCTCAAGCTGAGAGATCCAGAAATCCTCCGGCAGGAGTTTGCTCAATTACTTGGAGAAGTTCCAAGCGACGAGGCAACATTCTATTGTGGATCCGGCGTAAGCGCCTGCCAAACCCTTCTCACGATGGCTCACATTGGCCTGAAACCCGGCAAGCTTTACGTTGGCTCATGGAGTGAATGGAGTCAATTCGACGAACTTCCCAAAGAGAACGGGCCAGCACGCTGAATATTATAGGCCGAAGCCACCAAACAATTCGTCGCGTTGCTCCAGTTCGAAACTATCGGCCTGCGGAAACAACTCAGACTTCTCAGTGCGATCTGGTGTCGCAGAATCGTCTGCATTGCCTGTGAACCATCCCGCAAGCTGGTTGGATTGGTTACCGGCGAGCTGTAGCGGCATCGTTTGCCCCGATTCTTCCGACTCACGTGAGATATTTAGATTTTGATCTCCAGAGCTAAACCCGGACTCTTTACCAACGTCCCCCGTGCTAAAATTGGCTCCCATTGTAAAGCCAAAATCAAATCCGAAATTAGATTTCCCATCATTTCCGGATTCGCTATTTCCAGATTCGCTATTTCCAAATCCACTCCAACCCGATCCTCGACTACTACTATTCGACGGCGTGATCAGTTTCAGTGGTGAAAATCCTGACTGGTTACTTCTCGCGATACTCAAATCAATCAGATTAACTTTTTCATTCCGATCGAAATCGTAAGGGTCTGCAATATCAGTCGATCCAAATCCGGTTTGGTTGGCTCGAACCCCAGCAACATCCGCGAGATTCACCACTGCATTGGCAGAATCATTCCCGGTTTCTCCAATCGCGTTGCCAATATAAAAGACCTCGGGATTTGCCAAACCAGTGGAAGCATTGGCGAGTACTAAAATTTCCAACCAGGTGTTTTCAATTGCATTGTCCGCCCATGTCAAGAACACTCGATCCGTTCCACTGGCATCGACATCGCCTTGATAGACCAGAGTAGGGGAGGGGGCAGCGGTCCAACCCGCTGGAGTGTCATCGTTTCCGACGTGAAACTCAAAGAAGTCGCCAATCGTACCCGTCGTTGGGGTTTGATTCAGATCGTTCAAATCGATTACGAATCCATTGATCCCTTTCCAATAGCTTGTGTAATTAGCAAACGTGGCAGTCTGTCCGAATTCCAGAACACTCTTCCCCGGTGCAACTGCTCCCATGTCTCCGTCATCGAAATTGGAATCTTTGTAGTAGATCTGGCGGCTGGTTAAAACTGCGTCATCGACGTTGAGTACATTGATAATGAAGTCATTGCTGACCATGCTCCCGTCGGTACTGGTCGCTTTAGCAGTGATTGTGTGACTTGTCGCCGTTTCGAAATCGAGCGTCCCGGCGACCGTCACCACACCACTGTTGGCATCGATGGCAAATAGACCACCGGCATTGTCGGTTAGTTCGTAGGTTACGGTATCACTTGAATCCGGGTCATCTGCGAATGCAGTCACGCCGACAACCGCTCCAACCGCGGCATCCTCTGAAACCTCATTGGTGCCGGTATCAGAATCGACTAACGTCGTGATATCAGTATTCTCAACAAATGTGACGAAAAGCGACCACGTATTTAACGTCCCCTGATCCTGCGTCGCGTCGTCTTCGATGGAAAGTATCCAGTCCCCGACAACCGCTGTTCCGTTGAGCGGAGCAAATGCATCTACTGGCCGGAAGGTTCCCGCAAACGGAGCGGACCCGGAAGTAATTGAATCCGCAGCAGCATCATCAAAATAGGTCCCGGAAAAATTATCACCGCTTGAACCCACTTCGCTAAACAATGTAAACACTGTACCGCCAGGAGAAGTCAGGGTCGCAATTAAATCTGCATCCCACGTGTGAGTGATATCCAACTGCAAATCTAAATCTTCTATTACGCCATCGTTTCCAATGGTGATCGTCGACTGAATCGTCGAATTATCGATGATCGCCACAGGGGTGTCTGTCGCAGTGTACTGAGTCACTGCGACACCAACAGCAATGTTGGCATCATTGATATTAAAAAAGATATTGCCAGATCCTTTGACTTTGACTCTCCCAAAAAGGGTTTCAACATCCGGGACAGTAATGTCGTGAGACCCATTATTGGTAACGCCGGTCGCCAAAACCGTGTCGTAATTCAATCCGTCGGAGGCGAAAAAGATATCCACGTTGGCTGTATTAATTCCATTGGCAGTGGTACCGGCAACATCCCACGTAATCGTTTGCGTCGAACCCTTCGCCCAGGTTTCACCAGTGGATTGACTGGTAACTGAAAAACCGGACCCCACATCGACAACTTCAACTGACATGTCACCAGTGTTCACGGCTGCCCCTCCAGCAGCATTGTCGCGAACAACCACTCGGAAATCCATCGAACTCCAATCCGTGGTAGGCAACTGTTCACCAATCACGCTGGTCCCATTAACCAAGTTGGAGATTCGAGGAAAGACACGCGTCGGATCGGCCGTCGGACTCCAAGTCCGGAAAATTGGACTACTACCGTTGTCACTATCACTCGCGTCTCGCTGTGCCCCTAGGTTCCTCTGCTCCCACGAGTAGGTCAAGCTATCTCCCGAATCACTATCCGAGCCGATTGCAGTCAACTCAAACGGAGTTTGGTCGGGAATTACAAAATCTGAACCAGCATTCACCGTGGGAATTGAATTGCCGGTACTGGTAATTGTTGCAGAGGAGTTTCCAGTTCCCGTGGTAACTTCAGTGCGAATTTCGTCAATACTCTCGGAATGAAAAAAGGCATCGCTGTTACTTTGAAGATCGTCATCTCCGCAAATCCCGGCGTACCCCATAATGGTTGAACCGCTTCCCGGCTCATACGCAGTGCTGCCGTTTCGGTTCCCTCCCGCACAACTACCACTGTCGCCATTGAATGTGTGATTCCCACCGAACTGATGGCCCATCTCATGAGCCACGAAATCGACATAAAAAGCGTCACCGACGGGCGACCCAAGGCCTGTGACACCTCTCGCCTTAGCACCGTTCTGGCCGATAACTCCGAGCGAGGCGACTCCGCCACCACCCGTGCTGAAAACATGCCCGACATCATAATTTGAACTACCGATCACCGAATCCACGTTGGATTGGTTCTCGCTTAACATCGTAAATCCGTTATTGTTCGTGTAAGGATCGGTACTGCTGTTGGTGTAGACGAGGTCATCATTGTTTCCGACCAAAACCAATCGCACAGCAACGTCTATTTCATAGATCCCCACCACACGATTTACCGCAGTCACAATCGCCGCCTGCCCATCCGCTTTACTGCCTCCATGGAAAGAGGTGTATTCACCAGTCGCCGCGACTGCCAATTCGTAAGTACGCAACTGGGCTCCGTGCGGCCCAAAACCATAAATATCGCCTTCACCATCGCCGCCACTGGGGACGAGACTGTGATCACTTTCGTCTGTCGTGTGGTGATCCAATGCGGAATGTTCATGGAACTCTGAGTGATGATCAAATTCAGAGTGGTGATGGAATTCTGAGTGGTGGTCGGCATCTGAATGATCGTGGAACTCGGAATGATCGTGGAACTCGGAATGATCATGGAACTCGGAATGATCGTGGAACTCAGAATGATATTCGACGGGGAGATCTTGATTGGAAAAAATCAGCTCACCGGTATCCGAATAAACAGACTCACTCAACGTTGCTCGCTCCGCATCAACCACCTGCCCCCGAGTGTAGTAACTCATGTAAGGCCCGTCGCTTAGATGAAAATACGGATCGACGTAATAATTTCCATGCGTAGCATTTCGGACCGATGCATGAAATCCGTGAGGGGTAAAATCCAAACGAATCGTATCGCTGGCATTCTCTACGCCGAAACCACGATAGGTTTTGATATCTGGAAATCGCTCTGCCAACTCCGGTTCCATTATGGGGGCTTCGACAATTTTAAATTGATCGAAGGCACCACTAGGCGTTGGTATCGAGAGGACAATCGAGCTATCCAAATAACCTGGCGTGAACTCCAACGGCGCCTCGACCAACGAACTCAACAATTCTGCTTCATTGATGCCGTAGAGGCTGAACTCGTTTGCCTGAATATAATTGGTTCCAACCGCGGCCTGCACCGCATCTTTGGGCAGCGTTTGCCAAACACCATCGGAGGACAAATCACCAGCAAGCAAACGCTTGGGTTCCAAAGCCTCATAGGCGAGTTTAGCCGTCGACCGATTGGAGGCTCTTTTATTATCGCGAGTGCGGAGACGGGAATACTGTGGGATGAATTTGATTCGATCACGCATGGGGAGGGTCCTAATGTTGAATCGATGGGGGAACCGGTAATTTAATTACAACCGCTACAATTGTAAAGTTTTTACTGCGATATACTCGATCAAAGAAAGGTAAAAGTGACGCTACCAATCAGGCCCAGATTACAAATCTAGAACCACAAACGGTTTTTAGAGGGAAACGCCGCCAAGACACGAACCTTCAGCCAAGATTCGGCAATGAACGTATCGAACAACGAGACCGGAAGCGACCGGCAAGAACCGCGGACAGACGCCAATCCTGGGTTTGCGTGTCAGGCCGCGGGGACCAGGGAAACGCTAAATACCGCGAACCGCTACCGATGCAATTACCGCCTACGACGCAACGCCACTCCAACTAAACCCGCAAAAATAAACAATCCAGACGCGGGTTCCGGAACGGCCGTGACTCGAATGATGGCATTCGGGGCAACCGTTGTTAGTGAGTTGACTCCCTGAAAGAAAGTCGTATTAAAAGAACCTGCTACCCCTGAAAGGCGAAAGTCAATTTCGCCAACACCAAACCCGGTAGTGTCAAAAACGATCGTTCCAATCTGGCCATCGGAAGAAACCAACGACGCGGTATCAACGGTGCTCTGACGAATCAGTGGATGCACCTCAGGATCTGATTGGGTCGGACTCGAAGATTCCCATACCGTCCCAGTGATTAAGTCAATGGAAGTGATGGTGGGTGCGGTGTCGGTTCCACCTAAAAAAGCGCCGCCGTCTCCTACTTGCACATCAAACTCAAGTCCATCTGCTCCACTTTCGGCAACTATTCCAGTCGCAAAAAAATGAACCGCCTGGTTCGCCGTTTCGGCGTGAAGGTCGATAAAAATAACGCCCCCCTCGTTGACACCGTAGTCAATAAAGACGTCAGCAGTTCCTTGAGTCGGAGCTAAGGCGAGAACACTGAGCAAGAATACAGGAAGGAGAGTTAGAGCTCGAATCATTTCAATCTCGTAAAGCAAATCAAGGGAAGACTAGCGTGAGGTGTTTGCGACATGATAATTAGATTTCCACCGGAGTTCCATCGATTTAATAGATATAATCCGACTTTCACGACCGAGCCCCCGAAACAATCACATCCAGTGGGCTTACCAACGCCACAGAAACGGCAAAAACCAACTTAAAACTCAAGCTCAAAGTCCAATCTCGGGCACAATCCGCCCGCCTTGCGTTGTTCTAAACAGGCTTTCCAATCCACGCAGTGCCTTGAAACGTTCACCGCCCAACCGCCTAATTCTTACTTGAGCCAACCCACTGACCTGAGCTCCAACAAGAAACATCCAGATTTTCACACGAACCAGATGACTTCCAAGGTGACTCTGGTTAACCAACCGTTAAGCTAATCTGCACTCGTGTAACGCAACTCGCCTCCTAATACCATTCTCTCCAGTCGACAGTAATTACATGGCCAAAACTTTGGTTCATAATTTTGGTAAAAACGTTTCGTTCTCGCCAACGGTTTTTGCCGAGCCAAAGAATGAACATGGGGTCATTGAATTACTGCGGCAACATCGAGGGTTGCCCGTACGGGTCATGGGCAGCAGACACGCCTGGAGCGATGCAATTAAAACCGACGGGCTATTGATTAGCACTAGGCATCTGACCCAAATCCAATTGAACCCCAATCGCCAGTCCGTTCGCGTTGGTTCCGGCTGTAAAATCAAACATCTACTTAAGTTTTTAAAAAGGCATGGCCTAACACTTCCATCGGTTGGTTTAATTGACGAACAAACTATCGCCGGCGCAACAGCGACAGGAACCCATGGTTCTGGCAAGCACAGTCTCTCACATTACATCCGTCGTGTTCGGCTCGCTCACTACGAAGAACCGTCGGGAGACCCTGTTATTTCAGAGCTCGACAACGGAGCTGAACTGCAGGCCGCGAAATGCTCGTTAGGCTTGCTTGGCGTTATTGTTGAAATTGAAATTGAAGTTCGCTCCGCCTATCAAATTGAAGAACACACGGAACAATACAACTCGCTAACGCAAATTTTGGAAATGGAAAAACAGTATCCGCTTCAACAGTTTTTCTTAATGCCATGGAGTTGGGATTTCTATTGTCAGCATCGCCGCGAAACTTCGACGGCCACCAGTCGAACTGCACTTTTTTACCGCATCTACTGGCTACTCGGCATTGACTGGTTGCTGCACGTAGTGATCGTCCTGCTCACACGATTCCTGAGCATGCCCCGTTTCATTCGCATTTTCTACCAACGGATTTTACCAAAGACGATTATTCAAAACTGGCTTGTTACGGACGACTCGCACACGATTCTCACCATGGACCACGATCGCTTCCGACACATCGAGATTGAACTATTTGTTCTCCGCTCAGATTTGGAAGCCGCCCTTAATCACGCCCGAGAGATGATCATTTCATTTGCTGATTGCTCGAACCCTGAGCAACCGTCAGCATCCGTGAACAAACAGAATCGCCCACCCTATTGCCACCATTACCCCATCTGCGTCCGCCGCATTCGCACCGATGACACGCTCATTTCGATGACCAGTCCAGCCGATCTAGCTAGCGAAGAAGATTGGTACTCGATCAGCTTCATTAGTTATCAATCGCCACACCAAAGGTCCGGATTTTTTGAATTCGCCAATTCGTTAGCCATCTCGATGGAGAAGAAATTCAATGCCCGCTGCCATTGGGGAAAATTCAATCCACTCTCTCCATCCGCCAACCAGAAACTCTTCCCTCAGTTAAGAGAATTCAGGGAAATTGTAAAACAGCATGACCCTGAGGCTCGGTTCGCCAACGCCTGGTTGAAAAAATCAATCCTCGATAGCTAATCATGGAATGGCCGACCACCAGCGTCACCTGCAGTAGAAAATAAACACCGATTTGGAACATTACTGGCAGCAGGTTATTCTATTGAAGTGCCGTTGGGAAAACTGCCAACAATCCTGTCTTAAAGCAAAAGCAATTTGAAAGCCGTCAAATCCATGAAACTAAATTTAATCATTTTTTTAATTGCCATTTTGATTGCGGCCCATTGCAACGTGAACAGCAGCAATGCAGATAACTGGCCTCAATGGCGTGGACCGACAGGGGATAGCGTCGTCGCTCCGGGAGCCTACCCAACCGAGTTTTCGAAAGATGAAAATGTGCTTTGGAAAATCAAACTTCCCGGACCGGGAAGCAGTACGCCAGTGGTCTGGGACAAGAAAATCTTTGTTACTGGCGGGGACAATGGTAACGACAGCGTTCAGTCATACGATTGGAACGGAAAATTAAATTGGAAAACGACCTTTGGCCCAGAGCGACCGGGGAAACATAAAAATGGTAGTGGATCAAATTCGTCTCCCATCACGGACGGAAAAAACATCTACGTTTATTTTAAGAGTGGAACCGTTGCGTCACTTACGCTCGACGGCAAACTTAACTGGAAGCTCAATTTGCAGGAGAAGTTTGGCGAGGACACCTTGTGGTGGGACCTTGGCACATCTCCCGTACTCGCTGGCGGAAACCTGGTGATTGCCGTGATGCAGGAAGGCGAATCTTATATCGTCGCGCTCAACCTTGAGGATGGCTCTGTTAATTGGAAGGCAGATCGAACATTCCCCGTTCAAAAAGAATCAGGCCAGTCATACACGACTCCAATCGTCACCGAAATTGACGGGCAAGAAACGATCGTGATTTGGGGAGCTGATCGCCTCTCTGGTCACCACCCCAAAGATGGCAAACTCATCTGGAAATGTGAAGGATTCAATCCCGAGGACAATCCCATGTGGAGAGTAATCGCCTCTCCCGGAGTTACCAACGGAATCGCGGTAGTCCCTTATGGCCGAACAAAATTTTGTGCCGGTGTAAAACTCGGAGGTAGCGGAGATATCACTTCGACCAGACGACTTTGGGAACGAAACGACCTTGGCGCCGACTGTCCCACTCCAGTTGGCCGCGATGGAAAAATGATCGTGCTCTCAGACAAAGGACAATTGAACTACCTGAACGCAGAAACGGGAAAGGATTTTTGGCAGGATGCAATTCCACGGGCACGAGCCAAATACTACTCGTCCCCGATTCTTGCTGGAGACCTGCTTTACTGTGCCCGCGAAGACGGCGTTGTGGCTGTTATTCAAATTGATGAAAACGGTATGGAAGTCGTGTCGCAAAATGACATGGGAGAAAAAATCGCGGCGACCCCCGTGTTTTCCAGTGGCCGAATTTTACTTCGCGGAGCAGACCATCTGTTCTGCATCGGGACGGACAACTAAGAAACAGAGGACAGGTTTGCCAGACGGTTACTCAACAGTAAATCGCTGACTAAACCGAAACACTGCGAGATTTATCCGCAACCTGCGATTTCAAACCCACGCGATTAATTTCGATTTTTTGATAAACGAACGCGCAACAAAAAAGCGAAGCCCGCATCAGCAGTGCTTCGCTTTCCTCAATAGCTAATTCAATCTGACGGCTGGAATCTAATCTTCGCGGTCTTAGTTTTTAAACGTTCGGTCAGTTTACCAAAGCAGCGGACGTGACGGACTTTCCGCCGGCACCACTGGGGGTCTGACCGCCACCAATCGTAGCGGCACGACGGTTTCGGATTTGGCCCAAAATTACCGACTGCGTTAGCTTCTTGCTTGAATTACTCGGATTGATGACCTGGTAACTCATTTTCTTCCAAACATAAACGCAGACAAAATCACAAATCCGAACCTTTTTATTAATTTTTCCTGCACCGTTTTTTGAGTCACTTAGCAGCTCCACGACTGGCACGACAATGCAACGCTTGGGATCGTCTTCCGATAACAGGGTTCTCTGTTCCAATTTCCAACGAAAGTTTCTAGGCTTTGTCCCCATATCATGAACAGCGACTTCGTCACCCACTCGCATAACCATGCCATCCGACGACCCATCCAGGAGTTTGTACATGTTGGCTCTATTTGTAAATTCTAACGCCAAATGGGAGGTCACCTTGTTGTTCCCGGTCGCCATCAAAACAACCGTATCCCCGACTGCAAACTCAACATTATCATCCGGGCAACAGGGCCCGTCAAAATTTGGATTGGTTTGTGTCAACTTTGGGTTGATCGCGCCAAAACCAGGTGCTCGCAACGCCAACGGTACCCCAACGGCTGCTGAAGCACCCGACATGACAACCGTCGATTTAGCAACGGCTTCGAAATCATTCAGACCGAAACATCGCGCGAAGTAAGAACCAAGGCCGTCTGATGCTGCTCCACCTCTTCGAACTGTAATTTGAAATGAATTGGCATTGTTAACATCTGCACCGGGAGAAAATCCCCCGCCAGAGTAATCCCAAATCCCCATAGAGATATCGTCAGCGACTAAAACATCACCTCGTCCAACTTGGTTCTTGTTAGCAAAATCGGAAGCGTAGGCTTTCGCGGTCTCGAGAGAGGCTGCCGACCGATCGTTACCAATTTTCATCGCTGCGGCAATGGCGGCAGCATCCGCGGCGTTCTGCATCTGAGATTTGTTGACATAAAAAGAGCCAATATCAACCATGATGGCAGCCACAAATATCAATCCGCCGAGTATCACAGGCATCGTTACGACGACAGATCCGCGACGTTTTACTCTCATCTGGTTTTTTAAGTTTGTTGGAATGGTTTTCACCGTATCAGTTCCTCAAAAAGCGTCATCTTGGTTAAAGGCCAGCAGTGGTCATCGCTAGTCGCAAGCCACAGTCCCACTACTACTTCTTCCCCTTCTTGCTCTTTCCTTTGTCGTCCTTGTCGTCCTTCTTTCCCTTCTTGTCGTCCTTCTTTCCCTTCTTGTCGTCCTTCTTTCCCTTCTTGTCGTCCTTCTTGCTCTTTCCTTTGTCGTCCTTGTCGTCCTTGTCGTCCTTGTCGTCCTTGTCGTCTTTCTTGTTCTTCTTCCCGGAAGGCGCCTTCTTCGTTGGGTCGGAAACGCCATCACCCTCGGCCGGCATTACGCAAACGCCGCCAACTGACTTCCCTTTGAGGAAGGTCGTGGGGATCCAAGAAACGTCTGCGAAGTTCATTTCGATCGAAACAGTAACGGGTTGAAATGCCTGCAGACCCTGAGGATTCGGGGGATCAATTGTAACGGTGTAGTTAGCACTGCTCAGATTGGCAGCGTCCATAGCGGTTCCGACGATCGATTGCACATCAGCCGCACTGCTGCTTTCAAAAACAGCGACTCGGCAACCCGCCCTGGCTGCTTCTTCGAGAACATGTTTCACCATGACGCCTCGGCCGACTTCAACCGAGCCCATTAAAAACAGCACGAGAAAGGGAAGCACGCAAGCGAACTCGATTGCTGCAGCGCCGAGTCGTGCGCGTCGATATCTGGCTTTCGTAGGTTTGGCGGGAGAATTTTTCATTCTATTTCAACGGGTAGGAGGATGGTTTGTGAGCGGGGAATTAAACGCAATTAATAATTAATAAGGCGGCGGCACTGCCTCGGATGAGGGTGCTGCCTTTGTGAAAGATAGGTTGAGTTTGGTCGTGCGGGGCAAAAAAGAATTAAAATTTCAATAAAAAAGATTACCGCTTTGGGTTCCTAGTGCGTTTTTAAAAGCTACGTTTCTATAGGAAACCGTTTTGAGCCAAAATCGCACCAAAAACATGACTGCTCACAAATCAAAAAAAACAAGAAAGCACAGTAAATATCGGGCTCTACGCTTGATTGTCTTGGGATGCGCGGCTCAGGCATTCGGCCTTTTCGTTTTCATTAACTGGTTCGAAACCGGCTTTTCCCAGCATTGCGAAGACGTTGCGGAAATTAAACATGGTGAATTAATTCAACGCGAGATCGTCAAAGCGTCCGAAGAAAAATCCGAAAGAGTTTCAAAACTTCTCAGCACCCTTTCACGCGATGATCGAGTCACCGGGCGCGAGAGACAAAAATGGACGAGGCAGATCGATAGTTCAACGCATAGCTACATCGCCAATTTAAAACAATCGAATCCCAGGATGGTCTCACCCCACTCGTTCGTCAAATACCAATCAGCGAACCTTGCGAGCAACTTCACTGGTTTCGAGAGCCAAGGCCAACGCCTCTACCGAAATGCGACCGGAAATCCAGAAACCACCGCCCCAGAAGAGGATTCCCTCCACTGGTCTTTAAAACGTGTGAGTCGTCCGGTTGTTCCAAAGGTCGCAACTGAATTTAAAGAGTGGTGCAAGAATCCAGTCGACCAATTCGTACTTGAAAAAATGCTCAGCGCAGGCCTTTCTCCCAATCCACCTGCATCGCAGGCCAGACTGGCGAGACGGTTGTCTTACGATCTTACGGGACTTCCCTTGACGGAAGTTCGTTCGAACTATTGGTCAGAAAATCAAAACCAAGATCTCCAGGCCACACTGACCTACGACACTTACGTCAACGCACTTCTCGATAACGACGGATTTGGAGAACACTGGGCTCGCATGTGGCTGGACGTCGCCGGCTATGCCGACAGCAATGGCTACGAGGAAGACGAAATACGAGAAAAATCGTACACGTACCGAGACTTTGTGATCTGGGCAATGAATAACGATCTTCCGTTCGACGAATTTACGCGCTGGCAAGTCGCGGGGGATGAACTGGCACCGAACAACGCCATGGCTGTGGCCGCCACCGGGTTTATGACCACCGCCCCTTACAACACGTTTCGACCGCAAGAATCCGAGCGAATGGATGAGCTGGACAAGCAAGTCTCCACCTACAGTTCCGCCATTCTCGGAATGAGCGTTGGATGCGCCCGCTGCCACGATCACTTTTATGACGAGGTTTCAACCGAAGAATACTATCGCATGGTTGCAATCTTCGCTGAAACAGAACGAACAGACGCCTTTCTCGATTCCGAAGGCGGCAAAGGTTACCGAAAGTACTACGACCCTGTGAAAATTCGCCAGGACGAATTGGATGAGATGCAGTACCGACGCTTGCAAGAAGACAGCATTGCCGATCTCGAGAATTTCACCGAAGAAGAGAAAGACATTCTCAGAAAACCAATCGACCCAGACGACCTCGAACAAGATCGACTAATTTCGATTTGCAAACGATGCTTAGACTTTAACGATTCGTATCTGGATGACGATTTCGTTCCACTTCCCGAAGATGAGGAACGATACGAAAAGCTGAAAGCAGAGATCCACTATTACAAGAGGCTTCTCCCCGCGTGCCCGCCCCAAGGGCTTGCTTTACGCGGGAGCAAAATCTCTAAAACTGCCATTCTTGAAAATGGTGATTTGAAAAACAAAGATAGCGGTGAGATGGTTGGGCCAGGTTTTCTTGCCTGCTTGACTCCGGGTCTCGACAATTGGGAAGAGGGTCAATGGCAACATTGGGCTCCAAACGAGTCCGAACCACTTCCAAGATCCGCGTTAGCGAATTGGACAACTGACACCTCCCAGGGTGCTGGTTCCATTGTGGCGAGAGTTATCGTTAACCGACTCTGGCAACAGTATTTTGGACGCGGGCTTGTTACTACTGCTGGAGATTTTGGACTTGAGGGAGACACTCCAAGCCATGCCGAGTTGCTCGACTGGCTCGCGATGGAATTGATTGATCACAACTGGAGTCTCAAACATATTCACCGACTGATCATTACAAGTGCGACTTACCGTCAAGATTCGAGAGTGACGCTGAATCACATGGAACTCGATCCTGAGAACATCTACCTCTCCCGGTTCAATTCGCGTCGCATCACCTCAGAAGTGATGCGAGATTCAATGCTGGTTGCTGCCGGGAACCTCAATTCGACAATGTATGGCCCTGCAGTCATGCCGCCAATCCCGCGGGATGCCGTTTTTAATACTGAAAAAGGCCCGGAAGAAACTTGGCCAATCGACTATGAAATTGACCGTGAGGCGCTGTGGCGACGGGGGATTTATGTTCTTCTTCGAAGAACCATGCCCGTTCCTGTGCTCAAGCTTTTTGATGGGACCGACGGAAGTTTTTCCTGCCAAAAACGAAAAACTTCGACACTCCCAACCCAGGCACTAGCCCTGTTTAATTCACCCTTCGTGACTCGGCAGTCGAGGTTCCTCGCCAATCGCATCCTTGAAGCAGAGTCTCAACCTGAGAAACAGGTCCAACTCTTGGTAAGCCTGACATTAGGCCGTCAGGCAACATCTTCCGAAATCGTGAACTTCGTGGAGTTTTTATCCGAAAAACCCGCGCAAACTGAATATCGCTGGAAAGAGAAAAATTTAGAGGCGTTGTGCCAGGTTCTGTTTATGTCGAATGAATTTTTCTATATCAACTGATACAGGGTTTCGATTCGATTGAGATAGGTGGGTTGGCAGGTCAGCCTTCCAGAACCTCTCTGGGAATTGGCAGTCCTGCCACCGAACCTCTTGCCTAGGCAAACGGCTCGATCCAGTTCACCCCACTCAAAATTCACCCCCCATTTTTTAGAGTGATATCGTCTCATGAGCGATTTAAATCAATCAATGAAAGCCATTCAGCGACGCGAATTTCTTAAAAGAAGCGGCGGCGGATTTGGAATGCTGGCGCTCTCTTCACTACTTAATTCAGGTCAGGCTCTCGGGGCACCAACGCCAATCTCTGTTCCCAAAGTTGGAAAAGCAAAGTCTGTCATCTGGCTTTTCATGAATGGCGGTCCATCAGGACTAGACCTTTTCTCTCATAAGCCAGCGCTCGAAAAATGGCATGACAAACGATTCCCGGGTAGCATCGAAACGTTATTTCCCCACCCCGGCCCGATCATGAAGTCCCCGTTTAAGTTCCAACGACACGGTGAATCTGGCTTGCCCGTCTCGGAACTCTACCCGAACATCGCGAAACACGTCGACGACATCGCTTTCCTCAATGCCTGTTCGTGCCATTCCCATAACCATGTTCCCGCCTGCTATATGGTGAACTGCGGCATTTCGAAGATCGGTGCTCCATGCCTTGGTTCGTGGGCAAGTTATGGCCTGGGATCTGGCAACGAGGATCTGCCAAGTTTCGTCGTAATGTACGATCACCGAACTGCCCCCGAGGGTGGCGCAAACCTTTGGGACGCGGCCTACCTCCCAGGTGAAAACCAGGGGGTTCCCTTTCGCGCATCAGACCAACCTATCCTCTATCTGAATCGAGATAAAAACATTTCCTCAAGCAGCCAGCAAAAACAACTGGCTATGCTGCAGAAAATGAATCACTGGCACGCCAACCAAAACCCTAATCAACAGGAATTGCTGACACGCATCAACAGTTTTGAAACTGCTTTTAAAATGCAAATGACGGCTCCGAAAATTGTCGACACTTCCAACGAAACAGCGGCCACAAAAAACCTGTACGGCATTGATGTCGAAGAATCAAAAACATTCGGGACTCAATTACTGATGGCTCGAAAAATGGCAGAGCAGGGCGTGCGGTTTATTCAAATCTATCATGGCGGTTACAAAAACAACTGGGATAGCCATGGTGGATTAGAAAAAGCCCACCGCAACCTATGCATGGAAACAGACAAACCTATTGCTGGACTCTTACAGGATCTCAAGCAACGAGGCTTGCTCGACGAAACGCTCGTTATTTGGGGGGGTGAGTTTGGAAGAACTCCAACTTCTCAAGACAAAAACGGGCGAGACCATAATCCCTATGGATTTACCATGTGGATGGCCGGCGGCGGTGTGAAACCTGGAATTGCGTACGGCGAAACCGACGAACTCGGATACAAGCCCGTCGAGAACGAAGTGACCATGCACGACCTGCATGCTACGGTTCTTCATCTGTTAGGGCTCGATCACGAGGCGTTGACCCATCGATTCGGTGGTCGCGAACAGAGTCTCGTGAACGGCCTCGGGCACGTCATCAAAGACCTGATCGCCTGATTCGAGAACAACTGTCTCCCCAATCGATCGCTCTGACGATCATTCCTAAAGTCCCAATCCAATTTTCTTCGCTGGGAATTTTTTAAACGTTTTCAGATGTGCTTTGAGTTGCCCACCAATCGTAGCTAGCCAAGCATTTCTTCTATGTCCCACCGTCGTTTGCTCTTTGGGGTCGATGTACAGATTAAACAACCAAGGAGCGAGGCCTACGTCCTGCAACAGCGACATATCGATATAAAGATTTTTAGAGCTTGGCAAAATCACCTTGGTGTGCAATTTATACTCGCGCATCCGAATTGCAGTTTCCACCGTTCCCCACCAAAAATAAATTGTCTCACGATTCGATTTACCCTGGTCGGTTAGAAGATAGGACGACTGATCGATAAAGTCATAAAAACGATCGTTGGGTAGCTTGTCATAAGAGACTTCCGCCAATCGAAGCGCCGTACCAAACAGATCCAAGAGATCAAAAACATCGTCGCTCTCCTGCCCCGGAGAGATCATCCCTTTCCAATAAGCGATTCCAGGAACCCGTACACCACCCTCAAACGTAGTTCCTTTGGCGCCACGAAAAGGCGTGTACCCGGCATCCGGCCACGCGTCCATCTGCGGACCATTATCGCTAGTCACAAAGACAAATGTATTCTCCAAAAGGCCTTCGTCTTTTAGCGTTTCCATAATCGTGCCAATATGCATATCAACTTCCCAGACATTGTCCTTGTAAGCATATTTGGCTTTACTTTTGCCAGCGTAATCAGGATTGGCAAAATTATCACAGTGGACTTTCATAAAACAATGCTCAAGAAAAAATGGCTTATCCGACTTGGCAAGCTCTTTGATTTTAGCAACGGTAAAATCTGCGAGGACTTGGTCTGCCCGCCCCATTTCTTCGGTTGATTTGATCGCAGAAACATTGGTTGTTTTGCCACCTTTAAAACCGTGAACGAGATTTAGGTTAGCTCCAATGTTGTAGTAGTCTTCCAGCAATTCTGGATTCAGAACCAGATCGGGATATCGCCGCTCGTCAACGCTTTGGGAGATCTCTTTCTGAGCGGGATAAAAACCATAAAACTCATCGAACCCAACATCTTGCGGCCGCATCCCTACCGCTTCACCGATGTGCCATTTCCCAGTCAAGTTAGTCGTATAACCAGCTTCGCTGAGTAGTTTTGCCAGGCTCAATTCGTCTGCCCACGGATTCTTGGTGATTTTATCTCCGGCCAAAATTGGCCGCGTCAGGCCCGTTCTTACCGGCAGGCGGCCAGTCAAAATTGCACTTCGCGTTGGTGTGCATGTGTGCTGAGAGTAGCAAGATGTCAATCGCAGTCCCTCGCGAGCGAGCCGATCGATATTTTCAGTTGCCGCTCCAATCGCTGCACCACCGCCGTAACATCCAGGGTCTCCATATCCCATATCATCAATGATGATCCAGACAATATTTGGACGCTTCCCCGTTTTCGCTTTCAACTGAGCCAACTTCGCTTGAGCCAACTTATCTTGCTCGGGACGAGGAATGGGCGCTTCAAAATTGGAAGCGAAAGAAACCGCTCGGTTAAACTTTTGCGCGACGACACAAGTCGGCAATAAACAAACCAGTAATAAGACAATCGCGAATTTAGTTTTCATGTGACCTTCTGATCCATAAATTTTCATTTGAGAGCCGCGCAAGGCTAACCTAAACAAGGTTAACGCTAACCGGGCGTTATTTTAAATCAACATTCATTTTATTTATTTTACCCTGAAATTCAAAAGGGCGCAGGTCCGCGTAACTGAGGGAAACGGTCGATCCTAAATCGACTCCTACGTCAAATGTCTCACTCGCGGTAAAGGCAGCGGGAACCGTTTGCTTTAGCTTCAACGTTCCAACACTTTTACCATCTACCTTAATCACCACGGTTCCTGACTTTCCGAGACCGGCAATTCGAGTATCCACCTCAATTTGATGTTTACCCGCCGGGATCGGCTCATCGGTCGTTAATTTGTATTGCTCAATAATCAACATGTTGTAGAGATACGTTAGATAACCATCTTGCAGATAAACAGTGATTCCGCCACTCGAGCCACCGAGTGCGTACAAAACACCATTCGCGTTTTCTCCAATCTCAATATCCATGAAAACGCGGTTGTTCTGCTTTCCCAATCCGGGCGCCATAAACTCAGGCATCCGCCGCGTATTCTGATTAAACTCCCAACTGGTGTAAGACGTTTCCACTCGGTCTTGTGGATGAATCCTAAGCCAGTCGCCAGCACCAATTGGAAAATCTTGATTCTTAGCCGCAAGCTCTAAGAAATCTTTTTTAAGAGCCTCTAATTTTTCAGGCATGGCCGCTGCCAGATTGTTCGCCTGAGAAAAATCATCCTCAAGGCGGTACAGTTCCCAAACGTCCTTTGCTGAATCCCATTTTGCAATTCGAGGAACCGACAAAGGTGTGTTCCACGGAATCAGAGGGCCGAAGGTACAGGCCATCCAGCCATCTTTGTAAATCGCTCGGCTTCCGTTGTTGTCGAAAAACTGGACTTTCTTTTGCGATGGAGCATTCGCCTGATCAAAAGTGTAAGCAAGGCTTATTCCATCGAGAGGTATTTGCTGATGGCCGTTCACAACCTTCGGTGGAGTGATCTCGAGAAGTTCATAAATCGTTGGTGCGATATCAACGACGTGATGAAATTGGGTACGGATTTCATCGCTCGGTTTAATTCCTTTTGGCCATGAGATCACCATCGGATTCCGAGTACCACCAAAATAGGAAGCCAATTGTTTTGTCCCCTTGAATGGCGTCCCGCCCGCCCATGCCCAGCCGGCATGATACATGTTATCAACCTTGGATGTGCCTAACGCATCGAGTCCGCCTAGCTTGTCGAGCGCCGTGATTTGCTGCTCAAACGTGTTAGCAATATTATTTTGAGCAAGCAATTCACTGATGGATCCTCGCTGCCCCTCGGCACTCGATCCATTGTCGCCCCAGATGTAGAAGACAATGGTGTTTTCTTTTAGGCCACGGGCATCCAGACCGTCTACCAACCTGCCAACCTGCGTATCGGTGTGCTCAACATAACCTGCAAAAGTCTCCATGAGCCGCAACTGAAACGCTCGTTGTTTCTCCGGAATACTCTCCCATGAATCAAGCGTTTTATCGCGAGGTGTTAATTTGGTGTTCGGCGGGATAATTCCCATTTTTAACTGACGCTGGTAAACACGCTCACGATAAACATCCCAACCTTCATCAAATTTCCCTTTGTACTTGGCAATCCATTCTGGAAAAACTTGATGCGGTCCGTGCACACCACCGGGCGCCCAATACATCAGGAAAGGCGAGTCCGGTGAAAACGATTGGCGATCGTCAAGCCAATGCAGAGCCTGATCCACAAGGTCATTCGTGAGGTGATAGGTATCTGTTTGAGGAGGTTCGATCTGATCCAAATTCCGGTAGAGGCGAGGCTCGTATTGCGAAGTCTCACCAGCTAGGAATCCATAGAAATGCTGAAACCCGTAACCGGTTGGCCAGCGATCCATTGGCCCCACGGCTGAGGTTTCCAGCGTTGGCGTGTTATGCCATTTCCCAAACGCACTAGTCATGTACCCATATTGCTTAAGCACTTCAGCGAGTGTCGCACCCTCTTTAGGAATAATCCCAGTGAACCCGTCAAACGCCACGGCTCGCTCTGAAATAGTTCCCGAGCCGACGCGGGTCTGGTTACGGCCGGTCAAAATCGCCGCGCGAGTTGGTGAACAAAGAGACGTCGTGTGAAAGGTATTGTATTTGATTCCTTCAGCGGCTAGGCGGGTGAAAGTCGGCGTATGAACCTCGCCGCCAAAAGTTTCAGAAACACCAAAACCCACGTCATCCAGCATGACAATTAAAACATTCGGGGCACCGTCAGGAAGACGATTGATAGGGGTCGGCCATTTCATGGTCGAATCCTGCATGCGAGGTTTGACGATGCTGTCCATCGGCTGGGGAGGGAAGGGCAGAACCGAACCGTCTTTGGGAATGCTTTGAGACAGGGAATGCGATGGATAACTGAGGAAACAACCAACCGTTACGAAAATTGCAATGGCCAGACCGCATTTCGATGAGAGACTCGACATTTTATACCTTTGCTTAGAACCTGAACTGTCAATTTCTGTACCACCGCGAACCAGCGACAGGCCAATCTTAATTTCTTCTTGAAAACCTCAGGTAGAATTCCATTCCCTATCATAACAGTTTCCTTTTCCTCATCACGCCCACGAATCAAAAATGATGTTTTTGATTTTGAGAAAAGAACATTGAAAAGGTCCTGGAAATCAAATTCCCCTTGGAACATAAATTGGCCGACCTTTATAAAACCTAAACAGTACAGTACTGCAAATTGGGGGATTTATTGCCGACAAATTGCTATACTAAACGAATGAACAACAAACCCTGTCTCGCCACAGTTTACCTGATTTGGCCCATCTTCTGTTTGACGTTACTCGTGGGTTGGGCATTACCTGCCGACGGTGCGATGCGACAGGATGCACTTTCGGCGCCAATTGAATTGGTCGACATTTCTTCGGTAGAACCAGACCTGACGCTACCACCACTTTCTACCGAAGCCCCGCTCACCGGGGGGAAACGCTTCAAAGAAGTTCTGCCCACGCTAAAAGCAACAGACATCCACCATGTCGTTTATCTTCCTACCGACTGGACCCCAACTGGCAGTTATCCGGTAATTGTCGAGTACGTTGGAAATGGTAACTATCGAAATAAATTTGGAGATGTCTGCACAGGAAAGGTCACCGATGGAAAACTTGGCTATGGAATCTCTGGCGGGAAAAAATTCATCTGGGTCTGCCTTCCATTCATTAATGAAGAGCAAACAAAAAATGCCATCACGTGGTGGGGGGATTCACCCAATTATAATCCGCGGCCAACGGTAGATTATTGCAAGCAGGTCGTACCGTGGATTTGCCAACAGTACGGCGGAGACCCGGAAAGAGTTGTGCTAACTGGTTTCTCTCGTGGTGCAATTGCCTGTAATTTCATCGGACTTTATGACGACGACATTTCTAAACTCTGGTGCGGCTTTATCCCCTGCAGCCACTATGATGGCGTCTCTAATTTTGGATTACCTCAGGGCGACCGAAATTCAGCTCGGCAACGATTAGATCGACTTGGTCAGCGTCCGCAGTTTATTTGCGCGGAAACCCCCGTCGGTAAACAATCGGTCGAATCCACCCGGGCTTACCTCCAATCGACTGGAGTAACGGGAAAATTCACATTTCAAACAACCGGCTTTCGCAACCACAACGATAGCTGGATTTTGCGTCCAAGTGCCTCGAGAAAATTGCTAAGAACCTGGGTGGAACAACTGGTGCAATAAATTTTTCTAAACCACTAACCGGGATTAGATTCGTAGGCCTCTACTGCTGCCACCAACTCGACCATGCCTGGCGAGCTGGCTTCAGCCGCAACTTCAAATCCTAGGCCTCTTAAAACCTGCGTTATATTTGGGCTAAGACTTACCAGCTTTGCCCGTCTCAAATCCTCTCCAAATAACGCGGTGGTCGCTTTCGCAATGGCGCTACTGGTGATTGTCACCCAATCAACTTTTCCGGCTCGTAATAACGATTGCACCTCCGGTGAAGGATCAAGAATGTCTTCGCTTTCGTAAACGACAATCTCTCGAAATTCGAGCTGCGAATCCGAAAGGCACTGATCTAAAACCGAGCTGCCGCGATTTCCTCTAAAAATCATCGTCCTCGCTGCGCCAGCGACCTCCGCTAACTCTACCCCCAAAGTCTCGCTGTTAGCGGTCGCTGGTACTAAATCCACTTTTTTACCGGTGAGCGATTGAAACAAGTCGGCAGTTGTTTGCCCGATGGCCGCTACCTTACCAACGGGAGCTTGCTCAAATCCGCCAAACACTTTTTCAATTGCTTGGAGTGCATATCGAACCGCGTTTCGGCTAACGAAGACGACCCAGTCAAAATCTCCAATTTGAGAGATTGCGTCGACCAAATCTCGTTGATTTTCAGCTGCGGCAATCTCAATCACAGGGTACCGAAGGGTTTTCGCCCCTTTTGCTTCAAATAGTTCACACAAACTTCCGGACTGCCGAGCCGGTCTGGTAACCAACACAAATCTGCCGGAAACCCAGTTTTCGAGTGGTTTTTGAGGCTCGGAGCCGTCAAAAGCGGGTGGTTGGGGGGGATTGATCATAAAAACAGAAGAAAAGAGGGTAAATTAGTGCTAGACAAAAACCCGATAACTCGCGATATTGTTTGATTCTCAAATTTCAACGCAGCCACGTCAACAGATTTATAGACAAATGCCAAATACAGCAAGCGCCAGCAAGCGTCTCCGACAAACTAAAGTCCGTCAAGCTCGCAACAAAGCGACCAAAACGGCCATGAAGTCACAAGTCAAAAAAGTTTTATCCCTCGCTTCCGAAGGCAATGTCGAACAGGCTGAAGTCGAGTTTAAACTTGCAGCTAAACGATTAGACCGTGCCGGCGCTAAAGGTATAATTCACAAGAACGCTGCTGGTCGCCAAAAGTCACGGCTTCAACGTGCAATCAAAAAAGCTAAGAACTAGTTAGCTGCGTTCAGCGGTCGCCTCGTGCGTGTTTACGGTAATCCGTGAACCGTACTGGCTTGTCCAGGGCGACCCTTCGATGGCCAGCCCTTTTGATGGTAGGCAACAGATCGCTGCGAGGGTATTACGTACCCATTCTTTTTACCCTCGACGATTGTCTTCCCACCGATTGTCTTCAAGTCGGTAAAAATCTCGTGTCGAGACCCCAGCAACTACCGGCTCGGAACGTCTAACGCGTCCGTTTAGGCTTCGCATCGAACCCACCTCGCCGAGGCTTTTTCGAATTTGTCTTTTTCTTGGACGCCCCCTTTGCCCCACGAGCATCCTTTGCCCCACGAGCATCCTTCTTTGGTGATGCTTTCCGCGCCCCTCGAACAACGGTTTTCTTCCCGCCGCTGGTACGACTCGAGGCTTTGCCAGCGCCCCGCCTCCCACCTGCCTTCTTTTCCGTTTCTCCGTCCTCAGAATTGACTTTCATCTTTTTTCTCTTGACGGGGCGACGTCTTTTTTTCAAAGGCTCCGAAGACGGTGCTTTTTTCAACAATTTAATTTCGGCAGACGTCAATGCCCGATGCGCTCCCCGAGGCAGGTCTCCTAACCGGAGCGGCCCAATGGACACACGTTTTAGCGTTCTTACCTTATGCCCAATTCCGGCAAGCATCCGGCGGATTTCCCGGTTTCGCCCTTCTGCGAGGACAATTTCCAACCAGCATCCTCCGGTCGCCCGCTTCAAAAACTTAGCTTTGGTCGCTCGCGCCAAACCTTCGGCGATATAGACACCCTCTTCTAACTTTCTCAGATCCCCCGCCGCAGGTATCCCGACAACTTGAACGTGATACTTCTTTTCAACTCCATAACTTGGGTGAGTCAATTGATTCGCCAGTTCGCCATCATTCGTGACTAAAATCAGGCCCTCGCTGGACTGATCTAGGCGCCCCACGTTGTACACCCGCTTGTCGGTCTTGATTAAATCAATAACACGTGGTCGCCCCGACGGATCGCTACTGGTCGAGAGAATTCCCGGAGGCTTGTTAAGAATGAAATATTGCAGGCGCTGAACCGTCAGCTTTTCAGCATCGACGTAAATCTCCTGCTTATTCGGGTCTACCTTGACACCAAGGGTCGTGACGACCTGGCCGTCAATTTCAACTCGCCCCTCTTCAATAATCAGTTCACACTCCCTGCGACTGCCGACCCCTGCCGACGCCATTACGCGCTGCAGCCGCAGACGACTGTCTTTGGGTTTTGACGACTTAGCAGTCGATCCTGATTTCTTCGCGGGCTTGCGCTGGGTGGACGGTTTTCCACGTCCAGATGCCTTGGGCCGAGCAGTAGATTTGCCGCTGGATTTCTTTTTCGCCATCGTGATCACTTCCTCTAGCGCACAGATGCGCCGAACCATGAGTTAATAAGGAAACCAAGTGTAGTACCAATCCGGTTCCTGTATACGTCCAATCTGGCTCCAATTCAGAAAATTAGAACCGTTGGCGAATATCACCGCTATCGCTAAGAATTGAATTGGTTATACCAAGTGACAGGCCAGTTACACCTTAGAGCGTAACATCAGGCCAAACCAACGCCCCACGCCCAACGACATGACCAGAAGGATTCAATTGACGGTGGAAGACGAAATTGAGGAAATAACGGCCTATCACGAAGCTGGGCATGCTGTGATGGCTGCCGCCCTGGGTGGACGCATCATCCGCGTTTCTATTGAACCACCCGAAGATGACGGTTTAAAACGATTCGGTGAGTCAATCGTAAGCTGGCCTCCATCAACCGATGCAGCGATCTATGAGGTCGAACTCAAAGTAAGCCTCGCTGGCCCGGTCGCCGAATTGCTTTACCGGTCGGAACAAATGCCCATTGAGTCAGTTCCGGAATTCGCAGCCGACTGGCAACGGATAGCCGAATCCGCCACGCTCCTCAAAACGACAAGACGAGAACAACTCCAGCTAATCTCGAAAGCTGAATTCTGGGTTCGAGATTTTTTCAATCGAACTCGTAACTGGGCCGCGGTCGGTGCCGTCGCCGACGAACTCCTTGCACACTACACCTTGGAGAATGAGCAGCTCGAGGAAGCCATCTCGTTTTGGATCGATTCCGACTAGCCATTCAGCGTTGCCTCAAAGCCTCGACACACTGGCGAACATCTAATCAATTAAGACTCTCGTTGAGGCCATCCAGTCGGCTAGAAATATTCCGCAGCATCTCTTGCTCAAGAGAAAAATCACGCCCCATCGGAATCCAACCTTCATTGGGACTTGGCAATACTCCCGCTACCGAATCACGATCCAAGGAATTGTCAAACCGCAACTGACCTTGTGTCGTTGCCCCCACTGGCTGGTTTAAATCCTCTAACTCTTTAAAAACCTTCACGTCGATTTGATAAGCATTTCCAGTAGGTATCACGCGTATTTTTGCAAATCGCCGAACCGTCTGAAGTGTCGCATGAAGCCGCTCGAAACCACGGGTTGAATCTTTTTGCCACGGCTCGCCTAGTGTGCTGCCGATCTTAGGATGGGTTTCAATCCATCCTTCGGACATGATTCCATCCAAAACGCGAATGCGTTCCTCGCGATAGATCTTAAAATAATTATCAACCTCATCACTAACTTGTTCCATTACGATCCAGCGATCGACCATCGGAACAACCATTGGATTTTGAACAGGAGCGTGCCCCATGAGGTTTGACGATTTTTCGTCATAACGAAATAGGCGACAACCGACTTGGCAACTAAGCAGCACCAATAGCAACGTTAAGAACGCGTGCTGGATGCCTGCTTTCATTTGGTGGTGTCGCTGCAAACTCAAAACCCAATCCCCTTATTTCATAAATTTCGCGGCGTAGTGTGCGGAAATCACGAGTTAGGAGCAATGCCAGGTTTGCTAGCAAGACAGTCCAACAAGCCTAATTTTTTGAATCTGCCTGTCGGAAAACAGGGTTATTGCTTGAGTTGACCACCGTAGTCATTAGTTGGGTCGCGATAATTTGAGTGCAGATGATCCAACGGATCACCTCCAAGATCTTGGCAGGCGTACTCAATAATGAGTGAAGGGGACTGAATTCGATAAGAAATATCACTCTTGGGGTTTCGATTACCGTTCCAGGCAAAGCTCATCTGACTCAACTCAGACCGAATTTCTTTCATTCGCTTCTTCGACTGCTTGGGAGGGAGATCGCCGACCCATTGCTCAATCAGTTTGATCAAAACCTCCTGCTGCTTCTCACTCAATTGCTCACAAGGCAATCCCTGCGGAACTGGAACAAAATTATCTCGACCAGGCCCTGCAACAATCCGGGCGCGTTTTGGTTGAACGACCGCCTTTTTAACTTGCTCGTCCGAAAGACTCATCGCCAACTGATGTGCCATCTCTGTCTCATTTTTGAAGGGTCGATACTCGACGCCACCAATCGTGAACGCTTTGGGTTGCGTACCGATGAAACTCGGCGACATTGTCATTTCTCTACCTTGAATAGAAATATTCGCCCCGACATGATGTCCATCTAACTGGAAACACCAGGGCTTTGCGCTCGAAGGTGTACCAAAAATCACAATGGCAAAATTCTCAGTCCCAAACCCCCGCCTCGGCTTACCTTCTCTTAAAAGCTGATCGTCGGCAAGCATGATGCTCCTCATTTTCTCAAACCCCTGCCGGCTCAGCAAACTTCCCATCAACGCACACGCTTTTTCAATTTGTTCTTTGCTTAATTCGGAGAACTTAACACCATCGGCATCGTTCCGAGCAGGTAGATTGGTCCACTCTCGCCGCTTCTCGCTAGCCAGCTCGCCAAGACATTTTGATTTCTGTTCCTCATTTAACGATTCAAGAAATCGATCAGCTAACTTCACGATCGAATCGACAGAATGATCAGCAGCAGATGGATCATACGTTCCAACAATAAAACTGGCATCCGAAACGAAATCATCTCGACTTGCCGCTGCTTTGGATTCCTGCGCTGAGCAAACCGAGCCTCCTGCAAGAAAACCGAGGCAAACCAAAACCAACCAACAACAAAACATGCTTGGGACAGACTTCATTCATCGACCTCTGCGAAAGGAGCTTATGCGTAAGTTTTTTAAGAGTCAGTACAGATTAACCGACTTCAACAATAGATGGATCATAATCCTCGGGTGGAACAAAACCAAGACAATTCATCACAGTTGCCGCCAGGCTACTAATTCCAAGATCGCGATCCACCCCTAATCTCAGCTTGGCCTTACCAGTGGGATCATAGATGTAACAAGGCACTGGATTAAGGGTATGGCTGGTTTTGGGCTTGGGATTTCCACTGGCGTCCAACTTTAAATTGCCGTCTTTTCCAACCTCAAACATCTCGTCAGCATTACCGTGATCCGCAGTCACAATCAATATTCCGCCTGCCCGATCGATCGCCTCTTTTAATCGACCAACGCAAAGATCAACGCACTCAACAGAAATTTCGACCGCCAAAAGATCCCCCGTATGCCCGACCATATCACCGTTAGGGTAATTAGCACGAATAAAGTCGTGCTTCCCGTTTTTGATCGAATCGAGGATGACGTCGGTAATCTCGCCGCCTTTCATCCATGGACGTTGCTCGAACGGCAACAAATCAGATTTGATCTCGACATAATCTTCCGCCGACTCATCAAACTTCCCACTTCGATTGCCATTAAAAAAATAAGTCACATGACCATACTTCTGAGTTTCACTCACAGCTAATTGCGAAACCCCAGTGCTGGCAAGAAACTGCCCCATTGGCCGATCGATCGCTGGTGGCGTAACCAGAAATCGTTTTGGAATTTCAAGATCGGCATCGTATTGCATGATTCCAGCGAACTTAACGTCTGGCACTTCACCGCGGTCAAACGCCTCAAGTTCAGCATCATCGAAGGCCCGAGAAATTTCCATTGCACGGTCACCTCGAAAATTAAACAGGATGACACTATCGCCGTCGACGATCGGACCAACAGGCTTCCCGTCCCGCACGACAACAAACTCTTTAAGATCCTGATCAATCACTCCAGGATTTTCTGCACGCAGCGTTTCCACTGCAGCCTTTGCCGAATCAAACTCACGGCCGATGCCTTTCACATGCACATTCCAACCACGTTCCACCATTGGCCAATCTGCATTGTATCGATCCATGGTGATATATAGGCGTCCACCACCAGAAGCGATTGCATAGTCAAAGTCGCCGGAGGCATTAATCTCGGCGAGCTGTTTCTCCAGAGCCTCGAGGTAGACTAAGGCCGAGGTTGGCGGAACATCGCGACCATCCAACAACGTGTGAACACGGACTTTGCGGATTCCTTGTTCATGCGTTTGCTTCAGCATAGCGGCCAAAATATCAACGTGAGAGTGAACATTTCCATCGGAAAGAAGACCGATTAAATGGAGCGTGCTCTCCTCAAGTGATCCCGTGAGATCTCGCCAGGTTTCTCCCCCAAACATTTCACCCGACCGCACCGAATTCTGAACCAGCAAAGCTCCTTGATCAAAAACACGACCAGCACCGATCGCGTTATGTCCCACTTCGCTATTGCCCATGTCATCATCCGACGGCATCCCTACCGATCGCCCATGTGCGCGGAGGGTGGTGTAAACCGAATTCGATTTCAAGTGGTCAAGATGAGGAGTGGATGCTTTGGCAACCATGTCGCCAGGATCCCCCTGACCAATTCCAACTCCGTCCATAATGACCAGAACGACAGGGCCTTCGGCTCCAGAAAATGAGGGGTGCTTGGTAAGTGGATTCATGGCGTTTGTGTTTTAAATAAAATTGGACGGGAAACCGAGATCGCCGCCGTTATTCGCGGACGATGCAATCCCTGTCTATTGTAGGGATCTCTACGAAAATCGGGAGGGTTCCTCGGTTGAAAAAACGAGCTTCCCAAACAGATTTATCCGCCTCTGTCGGAAAACAATCATTCGGTGCGGCTCTAAAAGTGACTATTTAGAAAGGAAAAATTTTAGAAGGGAAAACTTAGCCTCCTGAAATCTGCATTCCTGATTCAGCAGTCCCCAGTCCACTAGAACGGATCAAGCTTTTGGAGGACAATTCAGCGACGGAAATAATCCGTTCCTCCACTTTAAAATTGACAATTTTTGGCGACTTCGATGGCAAAAGTAAAACCACTTGTTTTTGATTACCGCGGCTCATTAATTCCAGAAAATGGGATCACTGCCGGTCAAATTCAGCAACTCAGTCCAGCACTCGAGTCGGCTCGGGATGAAATTCTCAAAACGGATGTTGAATTATTTGCATCTCAAGACAACATCCCCGATGAAAAACAGCCTTTAGATGCTGGTTTTTTTGAAATGCCCGAACGGATTCTCGATGAGTATCAATCGAATCGTCCCGAAAGTGAACTCGGGCGGATACTCGATACCGCGGCACGATTGAGAGAACGCGTCGACAAAGTAGTCGTCCTTGGAATTGGCGGGTCTTACATGGGAGCCCGCGCTTTAATGGAAACCTGTTGCCAGCCTTATTTTAATGAGCTAACCCGCGCCGAGCGAGGCGGACGGCCACGGATGTATTTTGAAGGCAACAATGTTGATAACGATTGGTCACAAGGACTGTTGGAGTTTTTGAAAAACCACTCTCAGGGCGACGGACCAGAAGGTAAATGGGCGATCGTTGTGATCAGCAAGAGTGGCGGCACGCTCGAAACTGCTGCAGCATTTCGGCAATTCCTCGCAGCACTGGAATCTCAAGTGGGTGCTGAAAATCTGCCCGACTACGTTGTTCCAGTCACTGGCGAATCGGGGAAACTTGCAAGCCTGGCCGACGAGATCGGCTGCCGTGACCGATTCTTAGTCCCCGATGGGGTAGGGGGGAGGTTCTCCGTGCTTTCCGCCGTCGGCCTACTGCCAGCCGCAATTTTAGGAATTGATATCGTGGCCCTTTTGGAGGGAGCGGCATCAATGAACAGTCTGTTTCGAACACAACCGCTTGGCAGCAACCCAGTCCTCGACTACGTCGCGGTCAACCATCTACTTGAAAAAGAGCAGGGGGTGGTTACCAGAGTTTTGTCAGTTTGGAGCAAATCACTCGAGTCCGCTGGATTTTGGTATGACCAATTGCTGGCCGAAAGCCTCGGGAAATTCGAACGCGGCGCTCTTCCGTTAACCTGCTTAAACTCCCGGGATCTCCACTCGCGTGCTCAGCAGCACCAGGAAGGTGCACGTGATAAGGTAATGAATAATGTGATCGTTGATCACTGGCGTTGCGATCCACTTCCGATCGGGTCAAGTCAGCGGAATCAGGATCAACTCAATGAACTGTCTGAGAAAACGCTACCGGAAGTCATGTCCGCGGCGATTGCAGGTACCAACCAAGCCTACCTTGACGACAACCGCCCGACGACCAACCTCCACTTTCCAGCAGCGGATGAGGCAAGCCTCGGTCAATTTTTTCAAATGATGATGTTGGCAACTGTCCTCGAAGGTCGATTACTCGAAATCAACCCTTATGGGCAACCTGGAGTCGAGAAATACAAAGTCAACATGAACCGTATATTACGAGAACCCGTAGATAAGTAACCCACTACGGTCGAATTTCTAATTGCGAGCCACTAAAATCGGGATGGGCTCGCCGGGTCCCCGCTAAACATAAACGATTCAGCGTCACTTAAAACTCGTGATTAAGTTGGTTCAAGTAGAATCTAGCTGACCACCTCGACCTATAAGGAATGGACATATGAGCATTGAACTAACTTGGCTCGGACATGCCACTTGGTTAATCAATGACGGACATCACCGAATTCTGCTTGATCCTTTTTTGAACGATTCGCCAACTGCTCCCCAAAAAGCAAGCGAAGTTGACGCTGATTTCATCTTGGTTTCTCACGGGCATTTCGACCATGTGGCCGATGTCGCCGAAATTGCCAATCGCTGCGACGCAATGGTCATCGCCGGGTTTGAAGTGGCCGAATGGTTCGCCAATCAACATGACGTGAAGAGAACCACGGGCATGAACATCGGAGGCTCGCTTGCCCTACCGTTTGGCAGCGTCAAAATGACTCCAGCGATCCACAGTTCGCAGCTTCCCGACGGCGCCTACGGCGGAGTCGCGGGTGGGTTTTTAGTGATGCTGGGCGAAAGAACGCTTTACTTTGCCTGCGACACGGCCTTGTTTTCAGATATGCAACTCCTTCGCGACAAAGGAATCGACGTGGCGATTCTTCCGATCGGTGACATGTTTACCATGGGGCCTCGCGACAGCGTAACAGCAACCAATTATCTTAACCCTAAGCAAGTCCTCCCCACACACTACAACACCTGGCCTCCCATCGAACAAGATGCAGAGCACTGGGCAGAAATGGTGAGAGCGGGCGCCACCGCTGAACCCGTTGTCCTGCAACCAGGCCAATCTCATGTGATTGAATAATTTCGTTTAAGAAGAATTTTATGTTTCAAGCCAACTTTACTCGCCGCCTTCAATTGTTCGCGGTTTTAACCACCGCTGTTTTTTTGACGACCATGGCTTGGGGTTCACCAACTCAAGGTCAGGTAAAGGAAGTCTGCTGGAAACTGAAAACGAATGATCAGTTCGTTATCAAATTTAATCAGACATCAAAATCAGACACAACGGTTGATTCTCGGGAAACAAGCGTCGAGAGTAAAACTGAAATCGAGATGACGTGGAATGTCAGTAAGATTGATCCGAAAGGGAATGCCACGATCCAACAGTCCATCACGGGCATTAACCTGATCGTGAACGGATTTACCAGAAAGAAGAAAGGGGAAACGGGAGCGCCGCTTCTCGAAGTCGTAGTCAACACATCGGATCCGGGGAAGACTTCGAAGCAGGGTAAAAAATTACTTAAACAAATCCAACCGCTACTCAACCTCCCAATCGATGTAGTGATGGCATCCACCGGGGAAATTCTTGATGTAAAAACCTCTACGGACGTTACCAAGCTACTGAATGAACTTCCCAACACACAGAATCTAAGACAGCTATTCAGCGCCGCAGGCCTGAAAGAAATGATGGGCGCTTCGTCTGTCGTCCTCCCTCAACCTCTCGCTGTCGGCCAAACCTGGAATCGCCAATCGACAACTGACACTGCCATGGGGGCCATGGAGCAGACCGAAACCTATACCTACCTAAAAAATAGTGACGGCGAACAAGGGCAAGTTGCCGAGTTCAGTATTTTGACGGAACTGAAGCCAGTTGATTTACCGTCGAAACAACAGGGCTCAAGCTTACAGGGAAAGCTACTTAACTTTCGCGGGTCAGGAACCTTACTGATGGATCTCGAAAACGGATTTTTTAGTAACAGTAAAATTCAAAACACGGTTAGCACTGAAAAACCTTATCGCGAAAAAATGATCAAAACGACAGTTTCGAATGAAATCGAAATGAACATGAGAAGGCAAAAATAAGATACCAACCTCGAGTCCTGAATAAGCAAAAACCTGATTACTGAAGACTACAATCCGTTGCTTTTCTTGCTCCTCGTTTTTCATTTTATACCGACAGCAAATTTCTTAGAAAACACGAGTCGATGACCGATTTCATTACAGTCGCGCAATTAGGTGACATCCCTGACGGCGAGGGGAAAGCATACAAGTACAACAGCCGGATGGTTGCGGTTTTCAATCAAAACGGCGAGTACCATGCAATCGACGACATGTGCCCTCACATGGGTGCGTCGCTTGCTTCGGGCCACCTCGAAGAATGCAATGTCGTTTGCCCGTGGCATTCGTGGAGCTTCGACATTCGAGATGGAGCATGGTGCGAAAACCGACGCATCAACATCGACGTCTACCAGGTGAGAATTGTTGGCGATGATATTCAAATCGCAGCCTCCGAAAAACCCAAAGGTGACGACCCCGAAACGTCCCCAACATCCAACCCGGACGGTTCTTCTAATGACAGAAACTGATTCCCCAAATCCAAATGTTACGCTCAGTGAGTTTCAGACACTGATCCGAAACATGTACTTGGAAAAAGATCAAACGCGCGGCGTACCGGCGACCTTCATGTGGTTAATGGAGGAGGTGGGAGAATTGGCATCGGCTCTGCGTGAAACTACGCCCTCTGAACAATCTCGAATTCCTCCCAAGCAATGGCAAGACCGACGGGAAAATCTGAAGCAGGAGTTTGCCGATGTGCTTGCCTGGTTGGCAACAATCGCAAACGTGGTCGAAGTCGATCTTAGTGAAGCGATTACCGAAAAATACGGCTCGGGATGCCCAGGATGTACGAAATTTAACTGCATTTGTCCCGACGAGCAAAAACCGTAAGACGACCTCATCACCGGTTCAGCAAGAGAGAATTCTGAGAGTAAATCCTCAAAACTCACCCCTTCACTACAGGGTGTCCGTTTTGATTCGTGCATTATGGGAATGGTTCTTAAATCTCTGCCCCTAATGATAGCCTGAAATAGAGACTTCGATTATGCTTAGAGTCTGTTCGTTCGTTTCAACCCATTGCGAAAAATTCATGAGCTTTTCTTCTGTGCTTCATCGAATCGGGTTGTTTGCCGCAGTTTTACTGGTCTGTCAGTTAAGCCTCACCGACCCTTTGAACTCGGCGCTCCTCCAAGAATCACAACCCGCCGAGGCGAGTTCTCTCCCAAAAATCTCGATTGGCTTCGATGGAAATGTGAAATTGGGGAAATGGGTCCCAATCTTTATTTCACTTGCCCCGAAAAGCTTGGCTACCAAATTTGAAGTCGAGAATCTCGATGGCGATGACACCCCGGTAATTTATAAAGGTCCGCTTTTGTCGGATTCGAAATTCCCGGGGCAGTATCAAGCGTGGACACGAATCGGTCGCACGTATGGAAAAGCAGAATTGCGATTACTCAACTCAGCCGATGAGGTAATCGATGCCTTTCAGTTGAGTTTCACTGGGCAAGATCGCGTCGGAAAATTTATCGGCTCGACTCAGGAACTGGTACTAACTCTCGAGCCTCAAAAATTATTCAAAGAATCCATCGAATCGGTATCTTCATTGGCCTCCAAAGAAGATGCCCGAATCATTGCAGCGTTAGGTGAAGACGCACCGCTACCACTCAATTGGCTTGAGTACGATTCGGCGGACGCCATTTTAATGGTGACGTCCGACATCGAACGAATTGATCAGATTTCGGAAGTTCAACTTGATGCCATTGAAACATGGGTCAAGCAGGGCGGTACTTTGATTCTCTCAGCGACTGCCAATGCCAACCAACTAATTTCTAAAAACGGCCGCCTCGCGAGATTCTGCCCTGGTACTTTTGTGGGGCTCGACACTTGCACCAACAGCAGTCGCCTAGAGACCTTTTGCGACAGCCAGGAGAAACTTCTCCCAGCCAACAATGAATCGATCCCGATTGTTAAGCTCGACGAAGTTCGCGGCACCGTTTTGGTCGACAACTCGAACACCAAAAATCGAAAACCTCTAATCATTAAAACTGCCTTCGGATTGGGCAAAGTCGTATTTGTGACGTTCGACTTAGATGCGTTAAAAACAACCGAGTGGATTGGGTTCCCAAAACTAGTCGAGAAACTGGTTTCTGGCGCAGTAACCGAACGAGAGATAACATCTTCGACCGTGTCTCGTGGCAGTTCTGTTTCTCACTTTGGCTATAAGGATCTCATTGGACAACTGCGAGTTCCCCTCGATAGATTCCGCGATGTGCAATTCGTCAAATTTGTGATGATTGCACTATTGATCGGACTGTACATCCTGTGCATCGGACCCGGCGACTATTTCTTGCTCCACAAATTTTTCAAAAAAATGGAGCTAACCTGGATTACATTCCCTTTGGTCTCATTGATTTTTTGCGGCCTCGCCATTGGGATTTCGATTGCGACTCGCCCCGACACGATCAAGATCAACCAATTAGAAATCATTGATATCGACACAATCAATGGAGAGGTTCGTGGAACTGTTTGGGGCAATCTCTACAGTCCTGTCGGCCAGACTTGTTCGATTGGATTGGAAAAATCACACCAACTTGGTTTCGAAATTGAATCAGACCTGCTGACCTGGCATGGTCTACCCGGAAATGGCCTGGGCGGAATGACAACAACGGCCAACCCAGGTTTGCTGAAAACGAACTACGAGCAATCGTTTAAAGTTAGTGAAAACGGCCAAACGCTGGACACCGAAATCGAGAACCTACCTCTCCAGGTTTCATCAACAAAACCCATTTTTGCGACATGGTGGGCAAGTATCGAACCGGAATCAAGGATCCAACTCAATCGCGACCCTCGACTAACTCAGCTTCGTGGCCGCGTGAACTACAAGCTCCCATTCAAACTTAAAAACTGCCGTCTGATATTTGAGAACTGGGCCTATGTCCTAGAAAATCCTCTCAATCCAAGCGATACATTCGATGTTCAAACTGGAACGACCGAAAAATCATTAAAGAGCATCCTAACGCGAAAAGTCAAACTTAAGAAAAGTGACCGAAGCGAAAACAGTCCGTGGGACCCGACCGACATTCGTGTCAATCGCATCGCCGACATCATGATGTTCTACCAGGCATCCGGTGGCATGGCTTATACGAATCTGAGTCACCAGTACCACTCGTTTACCGACATGACTGACCAGCTCAATCTTCATCGCGCGATATTAGTTGGCGAAGTCGACAAACCTGGTGCGATTTTAAAAATTAACGGCGAATCTGCACTATCACAATACGACCAAACCACGACCATCGTGCGGATACTCCTCGAAGTTCAATATTAATGAGCCCCCGACAGTTCTATGATCAAAACTGAAAATCTGACAAAAAAATACGGCGATTTGTTCGCGATTAAGGGCATTGAACTCGATCTTAAGCAGGGCGATCTGTTTGGGTTTATTGGACCTAACGGTGCCGGCAAAACAACGACGATGAGGATCATTGCCACCCTTTCCGAACCGTCTTGGGGAGAGGCCTACGTTTGCAATCACTCCATCTATCGAGAGCCCAAAGAAATCCGCCGCCTGGTCGGCTACATGCCGGATTTCTTCGGTGTTTATGACGACATGAAAGTCATTGAGTACCTCGAATTCTTTGCTGCTGCCTATCGAATCAAGGGACCGGCACGACGAAAAAAATGTGATGAGATGCTCGAAATTGTTGACCTCGATTTTAAACGAGATGCGTTCGCCAATACGCTCTCCAGAGGCCAAACCCAACGGCTTGGACTCGCCCGCGTGCTGCTTCATGATCCACAGGTACTGTTGTTAGATGAACCTTTGAGCGGTCTCGATCCTCGCGCTCGAATCGAAATGCGAAACCTGCTTCGAAGATTGGGACAAACTGGGAAAACAATTATCGTTTCAAGTCATATTCTTCCAGAACTGGCTGACGTCTGTAACAAAATTGGCATTATCGATCGTGGCGTAATGAGCTTCTCCGATGAGGTATCTGAAGTCATTAAAAAGGTGCGAAGCCAGATCATTTTACAGGTTGGTGTCAAAGACGACGAAGAACGGGCCATTCGATTCCTCGATGCCGACGAGCAGGTCGCCAGCGTCGTTAAGGGAGACGGATTTCTCGTCGTGACGCTCAAAGAGGAAGTCACCGACTACTCCGAATTACCAACGGCGCTAATTGGAGAGGGGTTCAAGCTGACCCTGTTCCAAGAGGAAGAGGTGAATCTCGAATCTGCGTTCATGGCGCTTACCAAAGGAACCGGGCAGAATTTCTAAACGGCATCCCCAAAATTAAATGGCGTCCGGGCCGGTTTCACCCGTTCGAATCCGAATGCAGTCGTCGATAGGCACGACGAATATCTTTCCGTCACCAATCTCTCCGTTGGTCCCCGATCTCCCTCCCTCAACGATCGCATCGATCGTCGGCTTGACGAATTCTTCATTGACGGCGATTTGGAGCTGGATCTTTCGGCGGAGGTCCCCGGCAAAATCTTCGGCTCCGTAGGCTGGAGTCTGACCGTGCTGATTTCCAAAACCCTGACAATCCATGATCGTCAATCGGAATACCTCAACCTTGCTTAAAGCGGTTTTCACCGACTCAAGATGATGAGGCTGGATAATAGCAATGATTAATTTCATTCTAAAACGATCACTGAAACGAGGATTCCTGTCAAAGCTGAAAGAAAAAAATAACTCACAATGGAAAAATAACAACCACAACACCCGCCCAAATTGCAAACTCAGCAACAATCTGGTTGCCATTGGAAAACGACAGAAAAACTGCCTTTTTTAGACCCATTTTCACGGTTGCAAAAGCCTTCCCCACTAATTATTATCCGCGGCAGATGTCTGTCCCCAGCATTTATCTCGATTTGCATCATGAATTACAAAGTACGCTGTCTGATTCTATTATCCGCAACTTTACTTTACCCCGTAAATTTGAGTGCGGACCTCATTTTAAGTTATGTCTCTTCATCCAGTACTGCCAATCCAACCGCTACCGCAAATACCACTGGCGATGGACTTATAAGTGATGTTCTTCAGCAAGCGGGTGGACTTGCTGCGTATCCCGGAGCATCAACCTTTAACTGGAAAGGCTGGGACACAGCAAATACTTCATTCGCCGAAGCTGTCGCGGCAAACGACTCCTGGACCTTCGGTTTCACTGTTGGTGCTACTGGAACAGGAGGAAATGTCAGTTCTGTAGATCTGACTACCCTCTCAATGCGAGTTGATCGTTCTGGCACAGGCCCAGACGATATTGAACTCCGAGCCTACGTCAACGGTGGCTCCGAAACCTCAATTTTTACACACGACTACAGCGACTCTGGTGAAGGACAAGATTTCTTAAATCTCGACATCTCGTCCATTGGTCCGTTAGCGGTTGGGGACACACTCCAATTTGTTTTTTCAGCGTTTAATTCGGAAGGAGCCGGCGGAACGATGGATTTAGAAAATCTTTCAAGTGGCAATGGAATTGAAGTGAACGGGATGGTTAACTTTTCATCCGTCCCCGAACCAACTTCCTTGCTGATGTTTGGGGCAACTGCGTTGATTGGACTCCAACGTCGAAGAAAAAATTCGCGTGCCTAACTGTGCCTAGAAAGACAACTGCTTCGCGATCTCAAAATCAAAAAAAGCCCCGTCAGCGAAAACACTGACGGGGCTTTTTAAATTCGACGATTCGCGTCAAAGTCTTGGATAGCAACCGCGACTTTGACGATCGTTTTTGACAATTGAAACCGGCCTGCTGGGAACAGCGTGAACGGCCTTTCGACCGTGGTTTCAATCAGCAAAAACACTTCTTATTGACAGTACCGAAAAATCTTGTCTCTCAAGGAGTAAAGAAAAACTCGAACGGGTCTAAATCACTCTTTCGGGTCTTGTCAGAAATCACACCCTCGGTTCGATTTAAAAAACCGCAGCGATGATGCAACTCAGACTCTGGCAACACCAGAGGTCACCGGGCGGCCCCGATAACCTCAGATTGCCAACTAAGCACTCTTTACTAAGCACTCTTGGTTTCAGGCATTGAAAAAGATTGGGGATCAATACCGCGGTTCACGATCTTTTCATCGATCACGATCTTGGTACCTTTCGGTTGATCGGGCAGGTCGTACATGATATCGAGCATGACCTGTTCGAGAATCGAGCGTAATCCACGTGCTCCCGTCCCTTTTTCCATCGCCTTCCCGGCAATTTTCGACAGCGCCCCGTCGGTGAACTTCAGTTCGCAATCTTCCATTTGGAAAAGTGACTCGAATTGACGCACGAGTGCGTTTTTCGGTTCAGTTAGAACTTTGATAAGTCCCTCTTCTCCCAATGGTGCCAACGCGGTGGTAACCGGTAAACGACCCACTAATTCAGGAATTAGCCCGAATTCGAGAATGTCATCACTAGTCACCTGCGGCATGATTTCAGCCATATCGGCTTCCTCTCGGAAACCGGCTCCAGAGCCGAATCCAATCGTCCGCTCACCAAGACGCTTTCGAATAATATCGTCGATTCCAACGAACGTACCACCGCAGATAAACAGAATATTACTAGTGTCAATCTGAATGTACTGCTGCTCTGGGTGCTTACGTCCACCCTGAGGCGGAACGTTGGCGACGGTGCCTTCTAACATTTTTAGAAGGGCTTGCTGCACGCCTTCTCCTGAAACGTCTCGAGTGATCGAAACGTTGTTGCTTGTCTTGCCAATTTTGTCGATCTCGTCAATGTAAATCACCCCACGTTGGGCTGCTTCCACATCGAAATCTGCGGCATGTAACAACTTCAAAAGAAGGTTTTCGACGTCTTCACCGACATAGCCGGCTTCCGTCAGCGTCGTGGCATCACCGATTGCAAAGGGAACATTCAAGATACGTGCGAGTGTCCGAGCCAATAAAGTCTTACCCGATCCCGTAGGACCAGCAAGCATGATATTCGACTTGTCAATCTCGACGTCGTTTCCTTCCCAACCAAGCGAAAGACGCTTGTAATGATTATGAACCGCTACGCCCAGCACCTTCTTCGCACCTTCCTGGCCAATAACGTATTCATCCATTCGTTCGACGATTTCACGCGGTGTCAAAATCTTGTTGAATAACTGCTTTGTCGGTCCTCGACGACGTTGCTCCTGCTCCAGAATCGACTGGCACAGTTCAATGCAATCTCCACAAATGTAGACATCGCCTGGCCCTTCGACCAAGGGTCCAACATCGCGATAGTTTTTACGACAAAACGAGCAATGCGCGTTCTTTTTAGATGTACCGCTCGTGCGGCGGTTTCCCGAATCGTTGCCTGCGGGCATTTCTACTCCTTAAAGCTTTTCTAAGTCCAACCGTTGCTATCCCAGTTGACGTTCGAACATTGCCTAGTGACTACACCTCACCAAGCAACGGTGCTTCCTTGCCCGCGAACTTCGAACTAATTTGTTCTTCAGCATAAGTGCTATCAATTCTTGACAAGCTGATAGCGATCTGATTTCTTCTACTCAGTTGTCATCTCCGCAACAACTGAAGGATATATCCTCAATCCCATTCTCTGAAAAAGCCTGCTAATCGTCAGCTTCCGGCTCTTCCTCAAAATCCGGCGTCTCGTCAGACGCCTCCACTTGTTCCTCTTTGCCGCCCAGCTCGGTCTCTGGCTCTGTTTTTATCTCAGTTTTTGAGCTGACGGAATCTTTCGGGATCGAATGAGCTAACCGCGAAAATTCATCGTCGTCTAGCTTTCCTTCGTCTCGTAATTTTTGAAAATCGCTAATGAAATCTGTTGGAGATGCTTCTCCACCTATCGCCATCTCTCTCAACGATTTCAGCACAAAGTAGGCAATGGCCACCAGAATGACCAATCCGGCAACAATAGCAATCCACCGAGCTTCCGGGATTTGCATCGTCTCT
>JAQXDZ010000013.1 GCA_029251085.1 Mariniblastus sp. | reverse complement strand
ATCCAATCGCATGGAAAATGCGTGACAACTGAACCTAATATTTTTTCATTAGTAAGTTGAAGCTGTGTGATATCTTAGATGCACTTCTCTAAATGGGTTTCCTTGAATCAACTTTATTTTTGCAGAGCAGAAAAAACATGGGAATTAGAAATACAATCACCAAATTCTTCCGTTCCTACTCCACTTCTGAATCTTACGTGTTCAATGGAAAAAAGTATGCCAGTTTAGATGACATGCCAGAAGAAGCTCGCACCGCATTTGAGCATTTACGATCAGGATCCCCTGAACTTAAAAACAGGGTGACCAAAACGAATTACGAATATAATGGCAAAACGTATAACTCAATCGAGGAGATGCCACAGGAGATCCAAGCCCTGCTAAAAGATAAAGATGAGAACGGCATTCCTGATAGTTTTGAAAACTAGAATGCAAACTTCCCTCGAGGTACGCAATGAAACATTAAATTAACGAAGACTCAATTTCTAGTTACCTCGATGATCTGGCAAAACCAACTATGACCAATTACCAAGTCGCAAATATGATTCACCTTTTCCTCACTCTTTGTTTTGTTTCAACCGCTGGAACCCCAACAATCCACCTGTTTTGTGATCGCGTTGCAACACCACTCCTGACACAAGAAGTTCGACAGGAACCAATTCAATCAGTTTCCAATATTTTTGATGGAAAATCGCTCGACAACTGGAGCCTTGAAAATGGCAAACCAGTCCCTTCTGGCTGGGAAGTGAACAACGGAACCATTCATCGCAAGGGAGGGAAAAAGCGAATTGGCAACATCGTTACGCGGGAGCAATACGGTGATTTTGATTTCTCTTTTGAATGGAAAATTGCTAAAGGCGGTAATAGCGGTGTGAAATACCGCGTCCAAAAATATGGTCGCAAAATGCTGGGCTACGAATATCAAATCTTTGATTCTAAGAAAAAAAACCAACCTCCAAGTAAAAAAGACACCGGTTCCATCTACGCTCTTTTCGAACCTAGCCCCGACCGAACAATCAATCCCGCTGGCCAATTCAATACAAGCCGAATCGTTACTCAGGGAAATCGCATTGAACATTGGCTAAACGGACAATTGATTGCGTCGGCAACCATTGGAAACGCTGAATGGGAAAAGCGAGTCGCTCAAAGCAAGTTTAATGATGTGCCAGATTTTGGCCGCAACGCAAAAGGTCGAATCATGCTCACTGATCACGGTGCCGAAGTCTGGTACCGCAATTTAAAAATTAGCTCCCCGCCGGAGTCTGCCGAGTCGAATGCGGCAACGCCAAAATAATCTCTTTACACAACCTGCAACTTTATCGACTTCCTCGATTTGTTTTCATACTCACCAAAAAGAAAACTGATGTCCGAATCAAATAAGAACCGACGTGACTTTATCAAACAATCCGCAACCGCAGTCGCCTCCATGGCGGCCTTCCCGTCGGTAGCTTCGGCAGAATCCTCCTCCTTGGCGAATGCAAAAATTCGAATCGGATTCGTCGGACCAGGTGGACGGGGGTTCCGAGCTCATGTCAGAACTTTGTGCAAACTACAGGGCGAGGGTCAACCGATTGAATTGGTGGCGGTTTGCGATGTCTACAACAAGCATCGTGAAAGAGCTGCGAACTATATCGAACAAGAAACAGGTCAAAAGCCGGCTCAGTTCATTGACTACTTGGAGATGATTGAGAAATCAAACTTAGACGCTGTCTGCATCGGCACTCCAGATCACTGGCACGCTAAACAAGCCATCGACTCACTCGAAAAAGGTCTGCACGTTTACTGTGAAAAACCGATGACCAAGACCGTCGAAGAAGCGGTCGATGTTATGAAGACCTGGCAAAAATCTGGAAAAGTGATGCAGGTAGGCGTTCAATCGACGAGCCTGCCACTTTGGGCTCAAGTCAATGAAATGCTGGAAGCTGGCAAGCTTGGCAAGGTTCTCCAATACCAGACTGAATTTTTCCGAAACTCTGCACAGGGACAGTGGCGATCTCAAAAACTCGAAAAAGAAATGACACCCGATAACATTGATTGGAAGCGATGGCTTGGCGTTGAAGAAGGATTGGCAAAGTTCGAGACCTTTGATCGCGAAAAATATTGCCAGTGGCGTCGATTCTGGGAATACGGATCGGGCATGTTTACCGATCTATTTGTTCATCGGACAACCTCCATGTTTAAGGCAACCGGGCTTCGATTCCCGGGAAGAGTTGTCGGAGCCGGAGGAATTTTCCTCGAGTACGACGGGCGAACCGTTCCAGACGTAGCAACGGTTGTTGCCGATTTCAATGAAGGCGTTCAGGGACTGGTGACCGCGACGATGGCTTGTGCCAACACACCCATTGAACAAACCATCCGAGGGCACCACGGGTCTTTTGTATTTGGAACCGGTGAGAGTTTTGATGGGTTCGATTACATCCCGGAACGACCTCAAGTCACACGGAACAGCAAATTAAAACAGGAACGCATTGCGACCCAAAAGGTAGACTCAACCTATACGCATTTCAAGAACTGGATCGAGGCAATGGTCGCCGAGGATCCGGCAATGTGCAACAACGACCCTCTACTGGGTGCCGCAGCAATCACAACCGTCATTCTTGGTGCGAAAAGCTATCGCACCGGGAAAGCCTATTTCTTTGATGATGAAACACATTCGGTCCAAGAGGCCGATTCAACCTGGGCAACTCAGTGGGAGAAAAAATCAAGAGAACGGGCCAAACCTAACCACATCGCTGGATGGAATGCTGGTGATTCCGGCAGTTTACTTGAAGATCCAGCCCATATGAAACTTGCTGGACCGTGGGTGGGCGGCAAAGACCCGAGTGAAAACTAAACAACTCGCCTAGATTCCACGCAAGTTCTGGTCGCACTTTACTGCTCATGAGATTTGAGACAAGCGGCAAAGCATTTTTTAATCGGTAGCTCTTTCATTAAGTCGTCTTAGTTCATAGATTGTTGGAAAACTTCTGTGATCGCATTTTAAAAATCTCTTGAAATTATATGAAATGGGTACACCTTCTCAAAACCGCAGACGCTGGATTGTTTTAGTCATAGCTCTTTTAGTAACAACGGTGTTCTCACCTCAAGCATGCCTTTTTAGCGCTGAAAATAACAATCCCGCCAAAGCAGTTTCCCAATATCTTCTCCCCCAAAAGTCATCAAAAAAAGTTAAAACTGATTTAGTCGTTTCCAACCAGACTCCAAAACAAACAGGCGGAAACAGTTTGCAGCCCGCACGCTTCGGGATCACCCGCAAAGACTTGGATGCAATTCGGACGACTGTTTCAGGCATTCGTATTGCGGTGCCAATCCGTGCATTTACTCAACGGGCTACCTACGGCGAGTCAGACCAACAGAGTACAACATGAAACTTGACTGGCAAAAATTACTTAGCACCTCGCGGTACGAAACCAAACCCAAGGAACCGGTCAAATCTCGGAGTCCGTTTGAAACGGATTATGACCGAGCAATCTACTCTTCTTCATTTCGCCGACTTGGGAAAAAAACTCAAGTTCATCCGATGGAGGAAAACGCTCACATCCACAATCGCCTGACTCATTCGCTTGAAGTCGCATCGGTAGCTCGTTCGTTTGGAAGGCGTCTTGGACAATTGCTTGAAGAGAAAGGCGAATTGCCAGATTCGATCAATGAGTACGACATCGCTTTTTCACTCATGGCCGCCTCGCTCGCTCATGACATTGGAAATCCACCGTTCGGACACGCTGGCGAGTATGCAATTCGAGAATGGCTTGAAAGTCACTCTGACGAATTTTTCCCACCGAACTTCGACGATCAAGGGCTGAGGTCCGATGTTCTTATTTTCGAAGGCAACGCTCAGGGATTTAGAATTGCTTCGCGGAAAGACCTTGGAGAACTGGCCTACCTTCATTTCACTTATTGTTCTTTGGGAACCATGGTGAAATATCCCTGGACGTCCACTGCTCCTCAAGCAAAAAATCTTGGCAAATACAATTTTTTCTCCAGCGAAGAGGAAATTGCGAGAGTTGTTTTTGGAGAAATGGGGCTTATTAAGGGTGATAAATTTATCAGACACCCGATGTCATTTTTGTCCGAAGCCGCCGATGACATTTGCTACCGGGTTATCGATATTGAAGATGCCGTTGAGATCAATGAAATCTCCCCCAGCGAAGCTCGGGAGCTTTACTTTGGCCTGCTGGGGGATCAAAAGAAAGAGTACCACGACAAAGCAAACCTTCCGCAACTTCGCGCCGAAGTGATCGGTCGACTAATCGAAGTATTCTGGGAAGTGTTTGTCACCAACTACGATGAAATCATGTCAGGCATGCGGGTTGATGATCTGAAAGCCGGACTCTCTCCGCAAGATTCAGAATGCATTGCATCGGTGAAAACAGCAAATACGACCAAGATATTTACGGCAGAGAAAAAAATTCGCGTTGAAATAGGATCCTATCAAGTCATGGGGCGAATCCTTAAGGCGTTTGGAAAGGCAACGCACGCGTTATCAGAACATCAAGACTTAAAATCAGTGCCATTCATTGCGCAGCGCTGTTTATCGCTTGCATGGAGTCAGGAGTACCTAGCGGCCAACGCTACCCAACCATTTACTTGGTGGATCCATCAAACACTAGATTTCATTTCCGGAATGACCGATGACCGAGCGATTGCAGTTTCCAATTCGATCAATGGATTCAACTGAAATAAACTGCACCGCTGGCTCTGAATTAGAACACGCGGAACATCTAATCTAAATTACAGTTCGAGCCGCTGGCCGTTCCTTAGTTGCTCAATTCCATATTGCGTCCCACGCCATTGCACCCCTCCCCTGCTCCACAGCAGGATCAATGCGCGGGCAAAAATAAACCACAACATGGCCAGCCCAACTGGAAACAAAAAGAAGCTCATCCTTGATAGTGAAGATTGACGCGAAAATGCTGACATGAATAGCATTGGAAACATGATTGCTGCCGCCCAGACAGTAACTACTCCTATCGCTGGAAGAAATAAAGTGCAAACAAACCCGAACAGAGTCACTGGCAAAATCGCTAACAATCCGAACGCGCGAATCAAACTGTATTTTGTAAGCCCCGGACTATTCTTCTCCAATCCGCCTGCCATCTCAGTAATATTTTGATACCAATGTAACGAGATCTGTTTACCTGCACGGGCAACAAGAGGGCGCCCACCACCACGTTTCATCATCAGCCCCAGACCGACATCATCAATCGTTTCCATCTTTAACCACTCAAAGCCCTCCGTCTGTTCCAGGGCACTTGCGCGCACCAAGTTAAGGGCACCCACACCGACCGCTAACGGATCATTAACATTGGCAACCCGCTTAGCCGAGACAAAGAACATCGAGCTCGTATAAAACGCCGCGATTGCGATTTCAATTAAAACACCCGCTGGTTTCATTCGGGGAAGACCCGCCAAATGATCAATCTCATGGCTCTGCGCAAATTGCATTAATTCGACAAGGGCATTCGGCTCGAATTGAACGTCTGCATCGGTATACAACAGCCACTCACCGGAAGCTTGTGCCGTTGCCACATGTAACGCGTGTACTTTGCCCAGCCATCCATCGGGCAACGTCTCGATATGAATCGCGGTAATACGTTCGTTCTGCCCCGCGAGTCGGTCGATGATCTCACCCGTCTCGTCAGTCGAACGGTCATTGATAAATATCAATTGCAAGTTCGGGTAGGTCTGCTCGAGCAGACCCATCGCAGTCGATTCAATGCTCGCCGCCTCGTTACACGCGGGTATCAAAACAGTGAGTGGCGGCAACCCACTTAAATCTTCTTCCAGCGAAATGTTGACTGGAATATCAAGGTACTGCCGCGAATGCCACCAAGCACGACACCAACTAAGACACCAGATAGCGGCCGTCAAAATTCCGATCACTTTAAAAACGGCCACCCACTCGAACATTCAATTTCTCTTCAACAGACAATCAATACATTTAGTAATTCAGTTTGGCGATTATCAGTTGACCAGAGGGATGCCCGCAACCGCCGCTCTGTTTTGGACAACGAAAAGCTCAAAAATCGGTCACTATCCCAAGCTAATATCGCAATTCCCGAACGAAACAGGGCTTGATGCAGACTCGCCGTTCTGGGGCCGAGCAAAAACAAGAGCCAACCTGAGTCGCAGCAACCGGCCCGCGAACGGGTGCTCCGGCGGGCGAAACTGCCCAAATGGGCGAGTCCGCACATCTCTTTGGATGCTTTCCCATTACCGCACTGCAAATCTTCCCAAGATCAACTCTGGCACGATGTTTGCAATCCAAATTGGTTACTAGCCCAAACGAAGAAGGCTCGATTCCATTTACGAAGGAAACCCATGACAACAATTTTAATTGCAGTCGCAGTACCAAGTAGCCTGATGTTTTTCTTATTTTTCGTCATTCCCAACTTGCCCAACAGGCCAAATGTGGAACCGAGCTACCAACGATCCCCTGAACAACCAAAACACAAAGATGCAAAATTAGGCAGCAGCGTAAGATAGATCGAAGCGTGACATTCACACTATTTTGTTGCTTTCAATAGAACAAAGAACGGTACTCAGCACACTTCCAACAGAAAATGAGAGATCGTTTTGGCGATTAACTGAAATCATCTAGAATGTTGGCTGCCATTACTAACTGTCTTTTTACAAGCTTTGGTAATGGCAAAACGATAGAATGAATAATGCACCGACCACTGACCACACCTCTCGATAGTTGCCCAAAGGCATCGCCAACTAATAATTTAAACCGATACCCATGGGTGCATGAGAACTCAATGAAAACAGATGAATACTCTAATATCGGACTGCTCATTGTTGATGACGAAAATGATTTTCGAAATCAAGCAGTTAGCTATTTTAAGCGAATTGGATTTAAAGTTGACCAGGCAGAAGACGGAGAAGAAGCTCTTAATGTCTCCACCAACCGTAAGTTTGATGTCGTTGTTCTGGACATTCACATGCCGGGACTATCAGGAGTTGCCGTTCTCGAACAACTGATGAAACGGGAACCTGCCCCTAAAGTGATCATGCTTACCGGCGGCGGCACTATTGAGCATGCTGTTGAGTCGATGAAAAAAGGAGCCTACGATTTTGTCACGAAACCGGCAAAGCTAGAAGAACTCCAACGACTGGTAGTGCGGGCCAGCAAAGCCTACGCACTTGAAAAAGAAAACCGCCAACTCAAAGCCGTGATTCGCCGAAGTGCGCCTGATCACAAAATGATTGGGCACTCCGAACAAATGCAAGAAGTTGTCCGCTTGATCGAGCGAACGGCAAGTTCCGACAAGCCTGTACTGATTCAAGGGGAAAGTGGTACCGGAAAAGAACTCGTTGCCCGGGCGATTCATCGAGCCAGTCCACTGGCAGACAAACCATTGGTCGTCGTCAACTGTGCGGCCCTTGCAGAACAACTATTGGAAAGTGAATTATTTGGGCACGAGAAAGGTGCGTTCACCGGCGCCATCGCCATGAAGCAAGGGCTGTTTGAATTGGCCGACGGAGGAACATTATTTATCGACGAATTCGGAGAAATGTCCGGTGGCTTGCAGGTTAAGCTATTACGCATCCTTCAAGACGGAACGATGAGACGTGTCGGATCAGTAACAGAGCAGCGGGTTAACGTTCGTGTGATCGCTGCAACCAATCGAGATCTAGAGAAAGACGTCGCGGATAAAAATTTCCGCGAAGACCTGTTTTACCGTATCAATGTCCTCGGAATCCATGTTCCACCGCTTCGGAACCGCAGAGGCGACATTCCACTCTTGGCAAAGTTCTTCGCCGGGCCAGATTGGAAAATCAGTGACGAAGTCATGAGCCGACTCGAATCGTACAGCTGGCCGGGAAATATTCGGCAACTTCAGAATGCGATTGAGCGAGCGAAAGTCCTCGCGGAGGAAGACAAAATTGAGCTGCAAAATCTTCCGCATGCAATTTTACAAAACCCCCAGGTCGCTGCCGCGCCTTTATCCAATGACAGCCTGACGTCTGCCTCAAAACTTGACTTGGAAACACTGAATCGAATGCACGTCGAGGAAACTTACTCGCGTTGCAATCAAAACAAAACAAAAACAGCGAGAGCGTTAGGAATCAACCGCCGCTCCTTGTATCGATTACTCGAAAAATTCGACATCGGATAACTGACAAAAACCAAAGTGCCACCTGAAGGCTATTCACCGCATGTCTTCACTACCCAGCTTCTGGATTGGTCGACGTGTTTTGAAATCGCCCGTCAGAAGCTTGGCCTTCAATGACTTGATTTCGTCAAGGCAATTTAAAATGCCTCGCTAGTTTCTTGAATCGAACATTGAGTAAGCAATCTAAAAACTACTGCGCTTCAAGTTTAAAGACGAAGCGTCCTCAATCCACACTTCAGTCATTCTCCCAGAAACGGTAACCAGCCATGCTGTTAAACGAACTCTTCGAGAAACTCGATCGGCTTGCCGATTCTATTCCTCCGCAAACACTTCTAAACCTTCTGGGAAAATTGGCCGTCGAAAACGCCATCGTTCCCTATCTCCGCTTTGAACATGGTAAATACCAAAGAAATCTGATCAACCGAACTCCTCATTACGAAGCTCTGTTGCTCTGTTTTGAACCGGGACAACAAACTCCCATCCACGATCATGCTGGTTCCGCATGCGGTGTCAAAATCATCACCGGAACCGCTACCGAGATCACATACAAACGGCACGTAGACGGCTTACTAAGCAAACTTGAAAAGACAACATTAATTGCGGGTCGCAGTGTTAGCTCAAATGACATGGATATCCATTCTCTTGGTAACCTAGAACAAAATGAAAGATTAGCATCTTTGCACATTTACTCTCCTCCACTTGGGAAAATTGGAAACTACTTGCCGAACTGTATTTCAAAAACTGGCGTTACTGCAGAAAACCATCAAGGAAAATTGTAATCAGTGAACTTTGACTCAAGCACTAATTTAAAAGGGTGCTGTATACTGGATTCATAAACCCAAAAACTCCAACCCATTAACTGCTCGTGAATCAAAAACCCAAATCAAATCCGGTATACCAGGAGCAATTGGCAGCGATTTTGGATAATGCTGTTGACGCAATTATCACCATTAGCAAGCGAGGGGTTATGGTCGCCGTTAACCGCGGCACTGAAAAAATGTTTGGGTATTCGAATTCAGAATTAGTAGGTAACAACATCAACATGTTGATGCCGACTCCCTATCACGAAAATCATGATGAGTATCTTGCTAAATATTTAGAATCAGGGATTCGCAAGATCATTGGAATTGGACGAGAAGTTATAGGTCGACGGAAGGACGGGTCCGTATTTCCCATTCACCTTGCCGTCAGCGAAATCCACCTTCATGACGAACAGCTGTTTACAGGAATCATTCGAGACATCTCCGATGTAAAAGCCGTCGAAAAAAAGCTTGTGCAAAACGAGCGACTGGCAGCGATTGGTCAAATGATGGCGGGCTTGGCACATGAGAGCCGTAACGCGTTGCAAAAGAGCCATGCGTGTTTGACCAACCTTGCCTTTGACGTCAGAGAGCAACCCGAGAGTTTAGACCTAGTCCACAAAGTTCAAAACGCGCTCGACCACCTCAATTCACTTTTGGATGAAGTCCGTGATTATGCGGCACCAATCGTCATCAAGAAATCACAAGTGAATCTTGAATCGTTAATCTCTGAAACATGGCAACAAATCTCAATCGCCCACGCCGAATCTATAGAACAGGCGGATATCTCCTTCTCATTGGAGACCACCGATGACTTTCCGGGTAGCGTTATGATCGATCGCGTTCGCCTGGGACAAGTCATTTGGAATCTGCTTGAAAACGCGCGCACTGCATGTGATTCCAAACATGGAAAAATAGAAGTGAATTTAAAGTGTAATCGCAACTTAAAAAACACCTTTCAAGTCGTCATTTCTGACAATGGCCCGGGGATTCCCAGTACTAATACCCAACTTGTTTTTGAGCCGTTCTTCACCACTAAAACAAAAGGCACAGGGCTTGGCCTTGCCATTTGCAAACGAATAGTGGATGCCCACAGTGGGACAATCGCGTTGGTTAATAACGAGCTTGGCGGAGCTAGTTTCGTGTGCGAATTACCGATGGAACCTAGCAGCACCCAATCCATAAATGACTGAACAGCAGGCTCACCGAAATCACAGATAAAGTGAAGCCGACCACAAAACTTCTCTCGAAAATTAGTGGCTGAACACTTGGCGATCTGCAACAATCAATTGACGAAAAACACGACAGCCAATTGCGATTCCCAAGGCAAGCGGCCACGCCCTGCGAGTCTGCCAAAACACAATTGTATTCTTTTTGGTCTTAAGAATTTGTACCTGTCGGATCATCAATAGCCTCGCGTGGTAAACATCGCGCAGTCAACGTACAAAGTCAAGGCACTCTCAATGACAACAATCACTCGAATTCTCTTCTGCGTTTTTTTCGTTTTATCGACGCAAGCGTTGGCTGAAGAGAACCCTGATCAGCCTTCCCAAGCGAACACGAATCAACAACCCCCTAATGTCATCTTGATTTACATCGATGACCTCGGGTTCGGTGACCTCGGCTGTTTCGGCTGCCAAGACATTCCAACACCTAACATCGATCGTCTGGCTGCCGATGGTGTTCAGTGCACAGCATCATACATCACCAATCCCCCCTGCTGCCCAAGCCGCTGCAGCATGATCATGGGCCAGTACGGCCAGCGGTTTGGAAAATACGGCATGTCGCGGGGGCTTCCTATCTTGGAAGATCGACCAACACTTCCAAAATTTCTCGCAAACAATGGCTACACCACCGGACAAATCGGCAAGTGGGATATCGGCACTAAACAACAAGGGCCTCTCCAAGTTGGATTCAACCAAGTCGCCAAAACTCCTCCTAAAAAGAAATACACAAAACAGGAAATTGCTAAACTCCCCAATGCGGTCAAACAACTTGTGACAAAAAAGAGTGGCTCGAAATACTTTTGCATTAACGAAGCCGGCAAAACCGTATGGTTAACGGATTACGACGGCGACTCAATGGTTGACTATGTAGGACGCCACAAAGAAGAGCCATTTTTTCTTTATTGGTCTCCCGAAGCAGTCCATTCGCCAAGTGTCGAAGCCCCTGAGCGATTGATGTCGCGAACGACCGCTACAGGAAAACGTCGAAAGCTTGCCGGTGCGATCGTGTCAGTCGACGACCAAGTGGGCAAGCTCATCAAGGCGCTCGAAAAACATGGCTTGCGGGAAAATACATTGGTGATTTTCACCAGCGACAACGGAGCCAATGGAGGTGAGGGAGGGTCGTCTGCCCCTTACACAGGAGGAAAGGGAATCGGCACTCAGAAAGAAGGCTGGGTGCGCGTCCCCACTATTTTTTCCATGCCCGGAACAATTCCCCGAGGGAAAACATACGAAGGTCTGATCGCAAACTTTGATTTTTACTCCACGATTGCTGCCCTCGCCGGTCAACCCATCCCTCGACATTGCGATGGCGTTGATTTATTACCTTTCCTCACAGGCGAGAATACAGGCGACGCTCATGAATATCTGTACTGGCTCAACAATGAACCGGGAGATGCTGTTCGTCGGCATCTGATTGCTGCTCGCTGGAAAGACTGGCGGCTTTATAAAAAATACGAGAAAGATCCGTGGCAGTTATTTGATCTAAAATCAGATCCGAAAGAGGAACGTAATGTTGCGGCAGACCACCCAGAGGTCGTCACTCAAATGGCAGCAAAGCATTCTACCTGGGCTACAACGTTGGCACCGCTTGCTCAGATTCCGGAAATCGAAGGAGGGGCTTTGAAGTCAACGCCGGGGCATGGCTGGGCATCGCTGAACGACGTCGTCGCAGCCGAGCCAATCAAACCTACAAAGAACGAGGTTGCCTATTCGATGCTTGGTTTTCGAAACACACTCGTTTTCTACACTTTCGAAGAACAAAAGGTGGTGCTGACAATCCTCATCGACAATCAGGATCAATCTTTTCCACTCTCCTGCAATCTCTACCAATTTGCCTCCACAGCAACTGAGCAAAATTTAAAAAACTGGATCAACAACCAGCACTCTGACGCAATTTTCCCCGAAGTACCGCAACCGATTTTTACTAAGAAACTTCCCAAAGGCTTCTGCAAAGTAACTGCCTCAGAAGAAATCCGAGCACACGATAATCCCGGACCAGCGCCAGGCAAGTTTAATGAGTTTAAGGTTCAGTATTTAGTGAAAGCCCGCAACGTTGGCAAGAATATCCAGATTCCGACCTTCACCGATTCAGCCAAAGTGTTTGTTCAAACTAAATAATTTCCATCCACCCACCTTAACGACCCTCCCCTTCCCTACATGACAAAACTCATTCTTACATCCTTGGCTTTCCTCGTTACTGGAATGTCGTTTACGTTCGCTCAAACACAAACGGACGCGCAAACAGGCGTTGCCAAGGTTTACGCCATCGCCCCTGAATCCGCACCGAATATTTTGGGTAAGGAAGTGGATTGGATCTATGGCGACTATCTACTTAAAAATGAAGTTATTTCCCTTACCATCGCCGCACCGCTTCCAACTCGCGACGCGAACTTCACGATTCGGAAAATTGGTGGGTCGATTTTAGATTTAACACTCAATGAACCATCCAATGACCAGTTGAGCGCTTACACGCCCACTTCGGGTCGATATCTATTTCAAGATCCAACTTTGGTGAAATTCGGACGCGATGGTGATACTGTATTTTGGCAGTGCCGCTCCTCCAAAACAGTGGCCAAGGATGACACGACCGCCATCGTCGAATACCGTCTAAAAGACGGAGAGGCTTTTGTCGAATCAACCATTACTATCAATGGAGATTCTGCCGATGACATTCAACCGTTTGATGGTATTCGAGCGGACGGCTGGTTTGAATTTAAGCAATCCGGCAATGTCGCCTATTGCGAAGATTCTTTCTTTCGTCAAACGATTGGTTTTCAAATCCCCCGGACGGCGAAACCGCCAAGTTGGAAAAAAGGTCGACCTAGCCGCCTGCAATACACCGATGAACATGTTGCCCGCACCGACAGCCAACTTCGATGGAAGGTTCGCATTTACCCAGCGACCAGCCCAATCGACCTCGAGGCCATTGTTAACTCTTCCGCCGATTCACCAACAATGCACAAGTTTATCGTTTCACCCGAAGCCTATCCAAATGAGACAACGGACGCAGTTTGCCGCGCGAAAATTGAATTACGCAGCAATAGCGATCAGGGCAAAAACGAAGAACCATTTACTTTACAAACGGATGACAAGGGTATCGCGTACGCAAGGCTCACTCCCGACGCTTATGTCGCCACTGTTTCAGCGATCGGATATGAAGGAACCAAGGTTTCATTCTCCGCTGGCCAAGAAAACAACACCGTAAAACTATCTCTCAAAAACGCCAGTGGCTTTTCTGCCGAAATTAGAGACGGTGAGGGCAATCTAATTCCAGCAAAAGCGACAATCTACGCTACTGAGGGTGAGAACCCCAACTACGGACTTCGCAGTGCCCGGACATTCGTTGAAAACCTTGTCTACTCTGTCCACGGTCGTCTGTATTGCCCACTCGACCCCGGAAAATATGAGGTCTATTTCAGCCGCGGACCAGAATACAACAGCGTTCGAAAAGACTTCGAAGTTGTCGCTGGTGAGATCCAACCGTTCGATGTGAAACTCGATCGAGTTGTAGATACAACCGGCTGGATCAGTGCCGACTTACATAGCCACAGTAGCCCCTCGGGAGACAACACCTCGGAACAATATGGGCGGGTCGAAAATTTGCTTTGCGAAAATATCGAGTTCGCACCTTGTACAGAGCACAATCGAATCGACAGTTACACACCGCACCTGAAACAGATGAACCTGGAGCATCTACTCGCAACCTGCACAGGAATTGAACTAACGGGTTCGCCGACGCCAGTGAACCACCAAAACTCATTCCCGCTTATCTGGAGACCCAACACGCAGAACGGAGGAGGCCCAAGGTTCTCCTATAACCCGCTCACGCAAATTGAACGTCTCGCGATGTGGGACAACCAATCTGAGAAATTGGTTCAAATGAATCACCCTAATCTGCACCAAATCTATGGCGATCTCGATACCGACGGGGTTGCCGACAAAGGATTCCGCGGAATGCTGAAGTGGGCAGACGTCATCGAAGTCCATCCACTAGAAACAATCTTTCAGGATATACCTAACAATCCTCCAAGTGCGCGTCGCATGCGAATCCCTATGTTTCAGTGGCTTCAATTAATCAATCAAGGCTACCGCATTCCCGGCATTATCAATACCGACTCACACTACAACCACCACGGTAGCGGTTGGCGAAGAAATTGGTTCGCCTCCAGCACAGACGACCCTAAAGAGATCTCGACGGACGAAATGGTGCAACAAGTCAAATCCGGGCACATCATCATGTCAACCGGACCTTTCCTGTCGGTCACAGGACAATCCAACTCAAGCCCTGAGATAGCAATCCCGGGAGACTCCCTTGTCGCGAACGATGGTCTAGTAACACTCAACATTACCGTGCAGTGCCCCAACTGGTTAGATGTCAATCGCGTACAAGTTTTCATTAATGGCCAACCCAGCAAAGAACACAATTACACGCGCAGAGAGTCGCCAGAATTATTTGGCAAAATTGATGCAGTCCAAAAATTCAACTCTTCATTTGAATTGTCAATTGACTCAGACGCTCACCTGATCGTCGCAACGATCGGCGAAGGCATGACCATGGAAAAGGTCATGGGAAGACGTTATGGCAAACGCCCGCCTATCGCCGTAAGCAATCCAATCTATGTAGATTTCGATGGAAACGGATTCCAACACAACAGTGACGAGCTTGGCTTGCCACTTCCCAATGCCGAAACAGCTAAATAATTACTTGCTCGCCGAAAGAAAATATGAATCGTAGACGTCTACAAATTGTCTTGTTACTAGGGTGGTTTGCACTAAACCATTCGGTTGTTGCTCAGGATAAAGAACCTGCACTTCCCAAGGGTTACCTGGAAGTCGGCTCTGATAAAGCAGCGGCAATTCAACAACTGTGCAAGGCAACCGCCGAAACCGGTCTATTTTCGGGTGCAGTACTCGTAGCCGACAAAGGCGAGGTAATTTTCAAACAAGCTTTCGGGATGGCGAACCATGAGTGGAACATCCCCAACACTACCGACACTAAATTTAGAATTGCCTCGGTAAGTAAGCAGTTTTGCACCATGCTCGTGATGCAGTTAGTTCAGGAAGGCAAAGTTAAACTCGATGATACAATCAGCGAGCATTTACCTTATTATCGCGAGGACACTGGAGGAAAAATCACGCTGCATCATTTAATGTCGCATCAATCCGGGATCAAAGACTTCACCTCCAGTTTTGATTATCGGGGAGTTATTTCACGGCTATCCTTCCCTCCTGATGAGTTCATTAAACTTCACTGCAGCGGAGATCTCGCCAATGAACCGGGAACCATTTACAGCTATTGTAATGCTGGTTATTGCATTCTTGGAAGAATCATCGAAAAGGTAACTCGCAAGAGTTTCCAGCAAAATCTTCAGGAGCGAATCTTTGACCCGCTGGGAATGAAGAACAGTGGCTTCGACTCAAATCTAACCGTTATCGAAAAACGAGCCAGCGGCTACACATACGGCCCATTCGGTCTTGAAAATGCGGCCTTCATCAGCATGGGTTCAACCCCCGGAGCTTCCGGCGCATTGTATTCGACCGTCGAGGACATGTTTCTTTGGGATCGGGCTTTGTATACCGACCAGCTATTGGAAAAGAAGTATCGCGATTTGATGTTCACCCCCAACCGAGACGTACCAGAAGTAAAAGCAGCTGGCGGCAGACCTCAGAGTAATTATGGATATGGCTGGCAAATTTATGCCCGCAACCATCCAGTAACGAAACGACGCACAAAAATCATCAACCACGGCGGCGCGATCAATGGATTTCGAGCCATGGAAAATCGACTCGTGAATGACGATGCCTTTGTCATCGTACTTTGCAATCAAGGTGACATGATAGGATCCGCAGAAGTTTGGAATTCGGTAGTACGACTTAGTGGCGAATTAATCCATATCGTCACCGACCAGCCTTACCGGATGCCTGGAAAGCCTCGTGTTACTCAACAACAACGCATGTATCAAATGGTAAAAAATGAGGGCATCGAAACGGCCATCAAGTGGTTTAAATCCAAAGGGAAGCCTGCTGGATGGGGTGGAGCTAACGCAACCGTGGCAACACGACTGGCCATGGATGGACTTACCGACGATGCGATTCGCCTCATGGAATTTGACCTTGAAATGACACCGGGGAAAGTCTGGTTGATAAGAAAAACTGCCCTGATGTGCTTGAACAATGGTCGACCGGAAAAAGCGATCATTTACGCTAACCAAGGCCTCGAATTCAAACCAGAAGATGAATCCTTAAAAAACATTAAAATCGAAGCGGAGCAGGATTTAAAAAATTAAACTCACTCAACCGCTGACACCTTGCAACTCTGACCTGCGATCGAGCCAATCTCAGCATTGAAAATCAATGCTGAATGACTTCTCGATTAAAATCACCACGGTTTGCTACGACTTGATTCCGAAGCTGCTAGAATCGATCCCACTAAAGTAACATTCGTTTCTGAAGCAGGCTCTTAGGCCGGAACTCCAGATGATTGGCATCCGTAATCTTCCGAAAGAAAACACAACCATGAATTCCATGCACCCTAAAAAGTTCAGCCTGGTCGCTATTGTTGCGTTGGCAATATTTAGCGTCAGCCCAGTCGCCGGAGAAGAACCGCTAAAAATCTTTATTCTTGCGGGTCAGTCAAATACGGTTGGGCACGCGCGAGCTCATACCATTGCAACGCTGTTCCCATCGAGTGATGCCCGCGATCAAGGCCTTGTACAAATGGTGTTTGACAGCACCAGCGGAGTTTCAAATAAAACTCTGGAAGACCAACTGACACTCAGTAAACAAATTGATGAACTAACGGGCGGAATCTCTAACGACAAGATCAAAAAGATGGCAGATGGTGCTGAGAAAACAGCACTCCAGGCTAAGGTAGATAAATTAAAAGCAGCCCACGAAGCTTATAAGAAAAAGGTCAGCGCTGCCTGCGCGACGTCCGATCGTGTTTACATCAATTCAATCGCGGATCGAAATCAGAAATCAGGAAAACTCGGAATCGGATACGGTGCCGATGATTCTAAAATTGGGCCAGAGTATGGATTCGGTTTATCAATCGCAGAAAAGGTCGACGGTCCAATTCTGCTTATCAAAACCTCATGGGGCGGAAAGTCGCTGAACTACAATTTTCGCCCACCGTCGCTGCCTGACTTTAAGACCACTCCTGAATACGCTGAGGCAAAGGCCAAGGCAAGTGAGAATCTGAAACGATATGAGGCTGCGGTTAAATCATTCCCGCAGGATCAGTTGCGATACAAAGCCGACCTGGCTGCCTATGAAAAGCAGATGAAAACCGCCGAGGAAAAGGCTCGCAAGAAGCTCCGCAAACCCCGTGAGCCGCGTGAACCTCGGAAGCCCAAGCCATTCAATATGGACGAGGCCGGACTCAACTACCGAATGATGAATGAAGCTATCCGGGACGTGCTCGCGAATCTTAAAGACAATCATCCTGAGTACGACGCTGATGCGGGTTACAAGATCGCTGGTTTTGTTTGGTTCCAGGGATATAACGATCAGTTTTCACCTGAATTTCGAGACAACTATAAAGGCAACATGATCTCCTTCATCAAAGAGATTCGCAAAGAATACAACGAGCCTAATATGCCGTTTGTGATTGGTGTGCTTGGAACTGGAGTCACTGCGGAAAAGGTTGCGGAGAACCAAGTATCGGTCGGTCAAAGAGAAGCGGCTAAAGCTCCTGAGCTTAAAGACAATGTTGCTGCAGTGGAAAGCTACACCGAATACTCTCACTACTCCGACAACGTCTTTAAGAAAGGCTGGCCGGAGCACTACCATGAATGGGACACCGTCGGCAGTGACCGCCCCTATCACTATCTCGGTAGCGGAGCTTTCTTTGTACGACTTGGAGATGCTTTCGCGGATTCTATTGCCGAGCTGATGGCAAAGCAAAGCAATTAATGATCGTGTCGCCATTAATGCAAACCACTGATGGACCCATGATTTGAACAACGACCAGGTATCATGCACGAGTTATTAATTTTTAATGAATCGAGGCAATATCACCCAACTTCGACCACAAATTTTGGGAACCAACTAATTTCAGATATACTACAACAGCCAGTTTTCACAAACCTTTGAATCCACACCGATTGGAAAAATTGATGTTTCAAGCGAGCTCATTAAAACTACCTTTTCTTATTTTAACTTTTGCAATTTTTTGTGCGTCGACCAACGCACTTGCTACTCAGCAACTACCCGACCCTGATGGCAAACCTGCCGACATGAGCAAGAAGGTTAAAGTCTTCATCATCATGGGTCAGTCCAACACCCTGGAAATGGGCAAAGTCGCAGGCGCGGAAAAGGAAGGTACGCTCGAACATGCCACCAAGACCGCAAGCCTCTACCCCTTCATGGTCGACGATTCCGGCAGTTGGACCGTTCGCAAAGACGTTCGCAACATCCATACTCAGGGCAGCGGTGGCCCCGACGGCCGCGGCGGCGTTCGCCGTAATGACTGGCTCACCGTCTCGGGCGGTAAGATCGGCATCGAACAAGGCATCGGGCACCATCTCGGCAACCACTTCGACGAACCGGTCATGATCCTCAAGAGCTCCATCGGCAACCGCAGCCTCGGCTGGGATATTCTGCCTCCGGGAAGCCCGTCCTATGAGTACAAAGTGATGGACAAAAAATCGAAGACCGAAAAGACCTTTGTCTATGCCGGTTACGGCCAAAGCCCCGATCGCTGGGAAAAAGGCACCGAGCCCAAGCCAATTGGCTGGAAAGCCGGCGTTCAGTATGACGGCGACGTTGCCCGTGCCAAAAAGGTCCTCGCCGATCTCGACAAACACTACCCCGGTGCAACTGGCTACGAAATCGCCGGCTTCCTCTGGTGGCAAGGCGATAAAGACCGCTACAACGAAGGTCACGCCGTCATGTACGAAAAGAATCTCAACAATCTTCACAAAGCCCTTCGCAAAGAGTTCAACGCGCCCAATGCCCCGATGGTTGTCGCCACCCTCGGCCAGACCAACAAAGACGATGCCAAAGGCACCGAAAAGACGATCATCGAAGGCAAGTTCGCCTGGGCCGCAGCCAGCCCGAAAGACCGTGCTGTCTTCTACAGCCACCCCGTCAACAAAGGCGGCGCCTCCAACGGCCACTACGGCGGCAATGCTCAAACCTACATGAACGTCGGTCTCGGCATGGGAGCGGCCATGGTTGATTTGCAAAAATAAACAATCGCCGATTTCAACAACGTATTGACTCTGAACTCAAAATCCGCCGTTTAAAAATTTTAAACGGCTTGAATGTCTCTGACTCCTTCCCAGCACTTACCTTGGGAAGAGTCATAGCATTTATTTAGCCCGTTGGTACGAATTGATGAAAATGAAAATAGTTTACTTGCTCTTCGTTCTAAATCTTGCGAGTCTCTCACTTGGTGCGCAGGATACTTTCTCCCCTTATTTCACTCCTGCCGAAGTCCCAAAAACTGCAACTGAGTTGTGGCAGGATTATGACGCTCAAAAAGAGTCTCTCGACATTCAGGTCATCAAAGAATGGAAGGCAGAAGGAGTCGTTACCCAGTACGTGACTTTTAAAGTCGGCACCTTCAAGGGAACCGAAGCGCGAATTGCAGCTTATTACTCCTATCCCGATAACGGCAAACGGAACGCGGCATTTGTGTGGAGCCACGGAGGAGGTCAACGAGCCGAACGTGGACGTGGCATTTATTTTGCAAAACAGGGATTCGCAACGGTCGACATCAATTGGCTTGGCAGGCCAATGGAAGAGGATATCACGGTTAACACCGACTGGGGGAAAGTCGATCCCTCGCAAGGGCCACGGTTCTATTCGAAAGCACTCCGAAAAGGCTGGAAGCGCAACCTTCTACCCGACGAGTACTCAATCGACCCAGTCCCGAGCCCCCGCAACGCCAACTGGTTCCTCTTAACGGTCGCCGGCAGACGAGCCATTACATTTCTCGAACAACAACCGGAGGTCGATCCGAAGCGAATCGGCTTTACCGGGTTTTCAATGGGAGGAATGGTCACAGCACTTACTGCAATCGACCAAAGACTTAAGGCGGTCGCACCATTTGTTGGTGGAACTGGATTTAAATACGTTGATTTCCCAGGCGGAATCCAAGGCAGCAGTCTCAAGCCTCATTTCAAAAATCTAGAACTCTACAAAAACACCATCGACGCCAGTGCCTACTGGCCGTCTGTCAAATGCCCGGTCATGTTCATTAGCTCTTCGAACGACTTCCATTCTACCTTTGAGCGAATCTATCAGTCGATGGATTTACTCAAGCATCCAAACTGGCGAGTCACCACCAACATCCACCAAAACCATGGCCCCGGCCCAGAACAGTGGGTCATGCTCAATCTCTGGTTCGATCAATACCTCAAAGGAATCGATCAGAAAATCCCCACGACTCCCAATTCAAATTTGAGCATTAACACGGCTTCCTTTGTTCCCTCCGCAACATTTACGGTAACGCCAAGTGATCAAGACAGACTTGTAAATACAGAAATTTATTACAGCTATGATCCAAATTCCAGAACCCGTTTCTGGATCCGAGCCAACGAAAAGTCGGCGAAGGGAATTTGGTCTGCCCAAGCCCCGCTACCGGCTGACCTGCCAATCTATTTCTTCGCAATCTGTCGCTACCAACTGGATAAACCACAAGCACTCGAGCGAGGTAAAACTAACACTTTCGTCCTCAATTCAGAGGAACAATCTTTTGTGCCAGAATCTATCAATCTAGGTTCACTCGTAAATTTAGCTGACCCTGCCCTAGTTTTTGAAGACTTTAGCAACGGCTCTCGAGATTGGTCGAGTCGCGATCAAAGAAGCATCAAGACCTACAAATTTCAAAACCCTCAACTTGATCGATCTCCGAATAGAAAATTGGCAATTACAATCGACCCACAAGGAAAACAACTGGCGCTTCGTTTGAACATCAGTAGTCAATTCCTAAGTCGTGAAAATAACCTTGGCAATTTTTCGTATGCCACTCGGATTACTGGTGACCAACCTAGGGAACTCGTCATCGCTGCCGCAGATTTTAAAAATACGGATAAGAAAAAACTGGAATGGTCAAAAATTGCGACTTTTGAAGTAACCCTTATCGACGAAAAAACTCGTGGCAAAATCGACCTCACCTCTCCCGAGGGGCATGCGATACTAAAGCAAATCCGCTTGATCGATTAGTTACTCCCTCTCCAAAACCTGGAAAGCTCTCATGATAGCTAGACTTTGGTTGGTACTTTTATCAACAACCGTGATCGTATTTTCGCTCTCGCAACTGCAAGCTGATGAACTGTCTACGCAACGAGTGCAACCAAATATTATCTTAATCATGGCGGACGACATCGCCTACGATAACATTGGTTGCTATGGCAGTACACATTTTAAAACGCCCTGCCTCGACGCGCTGGCTAAAACTGGCGTCAAGTTTAATTTCTGCTACTCCGAACCCGTTTGCACTTCGAGTCGTGTCAAAATCATGACCGGGCGGGACAACATTCGAAACTACACTGTTTTTGGGAAACTTGACCCCAAAGAACAGACGTTCGGGACGATGATGCAAAATGCTGGCTACGACACGGCGATCGCTGGAAAGTGGCAACTTCACGGAAACAACGGTGCGCTCGCACCCGATTGCGGTTTTGATACTTTCTGTCTTTGGAACTACCCCGGATCAAAACGATCTCGATATTGGAAACCGAGTCTGGTTCGCGATGGAAAAAAAGTACCAATTGATAAAAACTCTTATGGACCGAAAATATGCACGGACTTTCTCATCGAGTTTATTGAGCAAAAAAGGGACAAACCTTTTTTCGCCTACTATCCAATGCTCTCAGTACACTCACCGTTTCTCCCGACGCCGGACAGTAAAAACCGAAACCACAAAAACGCTTCCGACAACTATCGTGACATGGTTAGCTACATGGACAAATGCGTGCAAAGACTTGTCGATACCTTGGAAAAAAATGGCCTACGCGAAAATACGATCGTCATTTTCACAACCGACAATGGTACCAACACCGGCTTGACCTACCCCTACCGAGGAGGAAATCGCAAAGGTGAGAAAGCCTACCCGACCGACGGCGGATGCCACGCACCTCTGATCATTAATTGCCCAGGGACCGTCACGCCTGGAACCGAAACGAATGACCTAGTCGATTTCTCCGACTTCATGCCAACCTTAGCCGAAATTGGAAATGCACAGCTACCTGATGTGACTCTCGACGGTCGAAGTTTTTGGCCGCAATGCACCGGTAAGCCTGGCAACCCAAGAGAATGGATCTTCCAGTACTACTACCCAAAGAAGAAGGACGCTGCCACCCAGCACGGCGCGGGAAAGCCGTTTATCATTTGGGCGCAAGATCAAAAATTCAAGCTCTACTCACATGGTAAATTTATCGCGGTCGATGATCGACACGAGACCAATAATATCGCGACCGGCACCGGTTCCCCCGCTGCGGAAGCCGCGCGAATCAAACTTCAGGCGGCAATCAACAGCATGCCTAAAACCAATAAAAACATTAAGGTGAAGTAATACAAAACCAGTTCTAATAAACGCAGCTAAATCTCCAGGAATGCACACCATTCGTCATCAGGATCGAAAAGACCAATGCAAAAACATCATTACTCGCTGCTGATCTTTATAACCTCTATGTTCCTTCCTTCGGATTTCCTGTTCGCACAATGGACGCAAGTCAAACTGCCCAATCAGCATCCGGAAGTATTTGCCCTAGCCGCCCACAATAAGAATGAATTGGTAATCGGAACTGGCGGCTTACCCAATTCCAGTACAAACGCGATGGGTATCCTTTGGTCAAATGACCATGGCGACAACATAACGCAACGCAGTAACGGAATCCTAAACACAAGATTCGACCGCTTGTTCCGATCGATTATCAGCGTCGACGGATGGCTTGTTGCCGGAAGTGCAGACGGGGTTTATTTTTCAAATGACAGTGGCAAGAGTTGGGAGAAAAGATCAAACGGACTTCCGATTGTCCGACAAACATCCAAGAAAAGTTCAAACGGCTTAACTTCGCTGGCGGGGGCTATCTTTTGTGGAACGCCAGCTGGCGTTTTTAAGACGACCGACCTTGGTAAAACGTGGGTCAATTCCAGCAATGGATTATCCAACCCCGATGTTCGCGCTTTGACAAGCTTTGAAACAACACTGATTGCTTCCACCGATGGTGCCGGGATCTACACGTCCTCGGATGCAGGCAACCGTTGGACAGAGGCCAACCGTGGAATCCCGGCCAACGTTCATTCCCGAGCCATCATCGCTAATGATAAAGCCATCTTTGCCGGTACAAATCGTGGTACCTATCGAAGTACTGATCTAGGAAAGACGTGGAGTGCAACTTTAGGATCAGCAAACGCTCGTTCTTTTGCCATCGGAAATGGCCTCGTTGCTGTTGGCGCCTTCCGAGGAAGCGGATCGGTTTACATCACTCCCGATCATGGAGACCGCTGGTTCGACGCCAGTGCCAATCTTCCCCGTGGTGGTATCGGGGTCTGGGCAATGGCCATCGATGACGAATTCATTTACGCCGCAGTCAATCGACAAGGCTTGTGGCGTTTAGCGATCACGGATTTTAAAGCTCTGCAAAAAAAGGGGGGAGCCGTTTTAGCAAAACCCGCTGAAGGACAGTTTCCAGAAATTTCTGGCAATCTAGTCATGCAAGCGCTCGACGAAAATAAAGATGGAAAGTTGTCAACGACAGAATTAAACGGAGCTTCGCTCGCCCTCGCGTCTCTTGATAAAAATCAAGACGGCCAACTTACGCCCTCGGAAATCGGACTTAACCCAACGCGACCGACACCGATGGGAGGAATGAACGGTGGACGCTCAGGAATGGCGTCGGGGGTTCTTTCTCGTCTGAAATCGATGGACACCAATGGAGACGGAATCTTAACCAAAGATGAAATCCCGGGCATGATGCAGCGGATTATCGATCGTGCTGATACCAACCTTGATGGAGCACTCGACAATCAAGAAATTGAAGCCTTCACCCAGCAACTGCGTCCGGGAGGGCGAAACTAAAACAGCGGGTCGGCCATTTCAGAATTCATCTCATTCCAACGGGAAATAAGTTCTGAAAGAATTTCTGGATGAACACCAGCGAGATTTGTCTGCTCTGAAATATCTTTGGACAAATCATAAAGTTCCCACTTTGCGCGCCCGGCCTGCAAGCGTTTTCCCATCCTGACAATCTTCCAATCACCATGCCGCATCGCAGCCTTTCCACCTTGACGCCAAAACAGAGTTTCATGAGGACGACCGCGATCCTCGCCCGTCAAAAAAGGAACGAGATCGACACCTTCCACCTGATTGGGAACCGTAACGCCTGCGCTGTTGGTGACCGCTGTCGCATAAATATCGAATGAGGAAACGGGTTGGTGGTAAACTTTTCCCGCTGGGATTTTCCCCTTCCACTGCACCATGTAGGGCACGCGAATCGCCCCTTCATACATTTGCCCCTTCTCACCACGCAGCGGAAGATTGCTTGAAGTCAGCTCACGGGTCGGTCCGCCGTTGTCGCTCAGGAAAAAGACGATCGTATTTTCCTCAAGGCCGGACTTCCGCAGTTGATTCATAACCGCTCCAACGCTGTCATCCATGTTGGCTAACATCGCTGCGAATATTCGACGATGCACATCTTCGATGTGAGCGAATTTCTTCATGTATTTGTCTGCACCCTGCAGAGGGCTGTGAACCGCGTTGTAAGCCAAATAAAGAAAAAACGGCTTATCATCATGACGATCAATAAAACTAACCGCTTCTCGAGTAAACGCATCGGTTAGGTATTCAGTTTCAACCACCGGTTGGCCGCCGCGAACGATCGGATTATTTGCATCGTAGTCCGGTTCATTACTTTTCATGTGAGTGGAATAGATCAATCCCTTTTCACCAACCCAACGGCCTTTACTCCCGTTGGGAAGACTCTTTCGCCGTAGCATGGTGGTCGTGCCTTTCCATGGCGGCGGCACAAAATAATGCCCCTCATGAGTGAACCCAAAAAATTCATCAAAACCATGCCGAAACGGATGGTACGCAGCGTTTCCACCTTGGTGCCACTTTCCAATCAGCCCCGTGGTGTACCCAGCATCCTGCAGGGTCTCTGCAATGGTCACTTCTTTGATCGGCAATCCAATCCCAGGCTCCTCATTACGAGAACCGATTGGATTAAACTCATATCCAAATTTGGTTGGTGTGCGGCCGGTCAACAACCCCGCCCGCGACGGACTGCAATTCGGCCCAGCCACATAGCCAGCCGTGAAACGGACACCACTCTCTGCAATTGAATCGATATAGGGCGTTGGAATTTCCGGGTTCCCCTGGCAACCAAGCTCGCCGTACCCAAGATCATCAGCAAAAAACACTATGATGTTTGGGCGTGTATCATCCGCTGAGAGCCTGGCGCCCAAAGCTACCAATGACAAGACGGCAAGAACTCGCACTAGATCACAGAACCTCATCAACCGGCCTCCTTTAAAAACTCAATTCGATGTCAAATTTTAAGATTAAGTGAATGCCAATCACAGACGGCCAGTAGAATTTTAGCAAGAGCACTCACAATTTCGCGATCTTGATTAAAAACAGTTTTGATCAAAAACAGTTTTAATCTCATGCTACGCATCAATCATTCGAGGCTACTCCGAACCAAGACGGTTCGTGATCGTGGTTACCATCCACTCGAGCTCGGATTTTTCGAGATTATCAAACCACTGGAATTCTTCTTCAGAATCCACAGGTGAACGCACTTCTAAATGGTAGCTATAACTTACTCCGGAACGATCCTGACCAACAGTTTCGTGTCTCTCAATTTTCACGTTTACACTCTCGATCGAATCTGCTTGCCAGGATCGTTGCGTGGTACTGAATAGGCCCGTCTCTTCTAGATGCAATTGGCTTTGACTTACTCTTACAGTTCCCCTGCGAACTCCTTCGCTTAAATTATAGAGAACAACGCAACCGTTAAGTAATGTAAACACAACAACAATCACCCAGCCCGCCGCAGGGTCCCCTTCGACTTTTCCGGTAATCAAAGCCGGAACGAGGAGCACAAGGATCATCACTTCTGACAACATAAAACCAGCAATAACCAGCTTGGCTAACTTACTCGTTTTCTTTAAAAACCCCTGTTTGGGAATTCGAATGATCAATTCATGTCTAGAATCTTCAACAACCAGATTACTCCCAATCGGTTTTTCAGTGCGTGACAGAACCTCCGTTGGCCCAACAGCCTGAACTTCCGAACCGAGGCTGCTGGCTCCCACCCGTTCTGACACAGGTTTCAACCCCGTAATTTCCTCAATTTTCAACGGCAACTCGTCGGCGAGT
>JAQXDZ010000009.1 GCA_029251085.1 Mariniblastus sp. | reverse complement strand
GGAGATTTCGCCGAAAAGGATTTTGCTAGAAATGATCATCGCTCGTTAAAGTCAGTCAAAATAGCTTGCTTCCCACTAAACAACTGGCAGTGTGGTTGCGGGCCTCGGGTAGAGGAAGTCCTTTTGTCCAACTGTCCTCCACCGCTTTGCCATTGCAAACTTCAAGTCTCCAATGGTCGGCCGAAGGGGATTGTCGGTCGCCCCGGGTTCCGCCCAAACAATGCAAACGATTACCGGACATGTGCACAAGCGGCATGTAGCGAGCTTCCGGAAGATCAGGAAGTGAAGTCCATGAATGGTTGTGTGTGTCGAATGAAAAGCAATGCTTAACTCCCGGAGAGCAATTAGCGCCCAACTGTCCCGATACCGTGAAGATAAAACGTTCGCCGTCGGTAGACATCCCCGCATGAGTTTGCGGCACTCCGTTTGGTAAGGGCGACGTCTCTGTCCACTGCTGTTTTTGCAAGTCCAGCACATCAACTCGTTGAGACACGGTTCCTAGAGTAACGTATCCGCCAAACACGTAAAGTTTGTGCCCAATTTGTACAGCACCGGGTTCCACGCGACAGCAATCAGCACGAGGCCCAACACGCCAAGTGAAATCGTTCGGTTGTCGCCGTGATTTGTTGATGTAGTTGAGGTCCGCTCGATCCGCCAAATAGCGATAATACAACGGGTTTCTTTTAATTTTTCGGGTGATCGATCGGAACACTTAAATAAACCTAGGTCTTACGTTAAGATGAAGTTTCCGCAGGTAAGGTTATTCTATTTCGCTCCCTACGCACATCCGAGCTGTGCTTTGGTCGGCTAATTCGTTAGCGATGCCCGGGGATTCAGCCATTTGGCTGTCAGGGTCGCGGGTTAACGGGCTTCCTCGCTCGTTTAAAGAACCAGACGATTCATTTCGCAGTTTTGCGAGAAGGATCAAGTCTGGCCTTTTTATGCTTGGACAAAGCTGGTTGGGCGAGAATCACGAATAGTGGGACGAGCGACAATGTTGACCGTCCACAAACATTAATCCTGCGGTAGTTGACGCTTCAGCGAGTCACTTTTATATTCCAAACGTTCCGAATCTGGAAAACGGACATTGAGAGATACATTCTGCGATCGATATGGAGAATCACATGCTTAGTGATAATGAAATTATACAACTTGTAAATGATTATGGTCCGCGTGTTAATGAAGGCAGGACGATTGGTCAAATCATTGCCGATAATGATCTACCCAGACTAGCGGGATCTACCGTACTAGAAGGGAAAGTTTCGGATTCGGTATTTAGTGACAGCTTAAAGACAAAAGACGGAGTTCCGATTCGCTTGATGTTCCGCGGGAACCGGATCTCGACTCATGACGTCAACCGTGGCGCGATTCCTTTTAAAGATCAGGTTTTAGCGCAAAATCATGACCATATGCTTAATCTGGTCAGCGATATTCTTGGTTCATCGCAATTCGATGTGGAGGGCTTATTGCCATCTTCCACGGTCATTCCAGCAGAAAATCTAAAACTGCTCATGGTTGAAAATGTTCAGCGGATGTACATGGCCGAAAGTTCAACTTCCACTTCGCTGTTTCAGCATTGGCTGAAGGCGAAAGCAGAGGGATTGTCAAAATTTGAATATGCTGGCCATGAAATAGATGTGAATTCACTTAAACCAAATGGCAAGCTCCCTTACTTGATGGACACTCCTTCAACCAAGGATAAAGTTGACCGAACGATCGACCCGTCTTATTTGTTTGAAAATGAAGTTTGTACTGTCGGTCAGTACCATCATCTTCGCAATGCATCTATTATGGCGTTTGGCGTTGTGACTCAGTACCTGCGAGAGAAAGGCATGGTTCTGGTTGATACCAAGACAGAGCATGGTATCAATGCTGCGAATCAAATTGTTGCAGCGGATGAACTTTACACGATGGATTCGTCCCGCTTTTGGAAACTGAATGATGACGGTTCAGTGATGGACCGCGATGGCAAACCGGTTTCCTTTTCGAAGGAGTTTGCCCGTGGCATGGTGAAGGATACCGATATGCAATTTTCAACCGAGCAGAGCAATGAAATTGGCGTCCGCTACATCGATGGTCTTCAACGTTTAACGGGCGAGGCTTTCCAACCGGATCTGCGTCCACGTGACCAGCGGATCATCGAATCGACTAACTTGATACTGGATGCTTTGACGTAGATATTAAAGCGAAGGCACTTTTACTTCGGTCGACGCAAAATCGTTCAAGCAGGTCTCACGTTGCGTAACTTTTGGGGTGTCCGTGGGGGACGGAAACCGAGCGATTCGATAGGCGGATATTTTTAACTTGCCACCGAACTTGCAACGGTGATTTGTGTGCCTCGCAGTCACGTGATCATTGAATCCGTTCAAGAATGGTAGGTTTAGACGCATTTCGCTCTCTTATCCGCCAACCTTGATTGGCATGATCGCCGCCGGCTAAATTTGGCAGTGAGGATTGAGGTTTAACGTTCGATATTGCTTCGGAGTGGGGACAGAATTTCGTATCTGATTGGGACTAAATACCTACAATGCGTGGTTTACGATCCGACTGGCTCACCGTATAACGAAGCTCGATCTCTTGTTTTGTTTCATGGCAAACGAAAGGACTGAACCGATGAGTCGTTTTTGTTTCTGTTTAATCGTGGTGCTTGTCTGTTGTTCCACGGCCGAAGCGCAATTCCGAAGATTTTCTAGGCCGCGTGCGCGGCAATCACAGCCGCTCAAAAATACAACCGAAATGGTCGGTTCCGTCCTTGCCGAGGAGATGACTAAAGTAATTATTGAAGGGTTGGTGGAAGAGGCGATAATTATTATGCGGCGAGCGTCGCTGCAGCTTTCCAAAAATTTCGGCGAAGTTGGTCATTCTCAATTCGAGATCAGAATTGAACCAGATATTTTACGATGGACCGCTTGGGATTCCAAATTGGATAAAACCGCAGCTGAAAAAAGACATTCTATACTTTTCATCCCCGCGGCGGAGCTAAGCGAGTCAGACGTTGCTCAACTGGAACCTGGGGCAAAACGTTTCATTGGCGCAGTTGGTTTTCAAGGTGACATTACGGATGCCATTAACTTGCAAGCCTATCCAATCGAGTCTTTATACACGCTACCGAGAAAGAACGATCTTTCAATGCTATGGGCAGACACGCCCTTGCTTTTCTTGGCGATCACTAAAACTTCGGAAGGTAAGGTCAGGCTATTAGGTTATGGAGCAGGTTCGGAGGCAATCGTATCAACTGAGTTGTCGAAGATTATCAAACCCGGGACAGTCGATCCCAATCAAACCCTCGGCAAACCAATTGCATGGGAAGATTATGACGCTCTTGGTTACTCTGTGAGACGCCCTGCAACCGATGAGTGGATGGCGGTTGAACATTTTTTCAGGGGTGACATCCGACAGACAGAACCACTTTCACTTCAAATTAGCCTATTTGGAAAATACCAAGCACGGTTCTAGAGGAAAGCTGTCTAGATCGGCTTTGGGAGATGATGCAAAGCCTAGCGTTGGTTTTGCACCTCGGAGGCAGTGAGTTCGGCCAACCCTTAACCCAACGACACGTACTTGGCTGACCATCAAACCCGCTGTGCCGCTGAATTTTAGTGGTCGGCTAGTGGCTATGCATCTAGCGTTGTCGAAGACAAACTTTATGACAAGTTAGAAAGCTTTCCGTCTTCAGGGAAAAGTAAAAAATGATTTTATACGTAGTGCCTGTTGCCGTTGCTAAATGAACGTCTGTTGATAGCGGCGAAGGTTTGAGTTTTTGTTGCCGAGGCACCACTAGGTAAGTCGTGGACCGAATAAGGTTGAAATTGGAGATTGGGATTTGGTTAATTGAGAGTCTTGTGTGAGCTGTCCAATATCTTTTTATCGCCCGTGATAGGTATGGGAAAGGAAGGTCGAGGTCGGCTGCTCTTTTTGTCGGCTAAAATGCAAAACCTTCGATGCTTATCGTGCGGTCTGATTTGTGGTGAAGGGCGACAACGCGATTTTGCCCTAATTCGAGAAGTTTGTTGTTTGACGATGTTTCTAAGCGAGAAGGCGTCAGTCAGTTTGCTTATATTAAATAGGCTTTTATCTGTGAAGGAAACTAATGCGTGTCTTATCTCTATTCTTAGTTGTTAGCCTACTCGTCGTTTCAAACTCTGGTTGCAACCAAAGTGATGAAAAAAAACAAGTCGAAAATATGCCGCGTACTTCTTCGGCGGGTTCGCGAGGAAATACAAGTTTGGCTGCAAAAGATAGCGACGGACAGGAAGGTGGTTTGGTTTCAGTTTCCTTGCGCGACAAGGCAACGACATTGGGCAAAATCGCTGAAAGCAACAGCGCTGAAAACTTAAAAGAAATTGATGCACATTCGGCTGGTTTAACTGAAGCTGATATGGCTTATTTCACGCATTTTCCGAATCTTGAAAAACTTACATTAAATGTCAATCTCAAGATTACTGATGAGAGCTTAGAGTCCTTGCAGGGACTTAGTGAATTGGAGAACTTGACGTTGTTTTTTTGCCCGCAGTTGACCGGATCAGGTTTTGAGTACCTGACGGGATTGGATAAACTCGTCAACCTAAATATTGGAAACAACAAGAACATTATCGACGAGCACCTTATCCACTTGCAAAAACTCGACAATCTGCAGATTTTGCTCGCGTCATCTCTACACGGGATAACTGATGATGGAGTCAAGCACCTAGCTCGGATCAGTAGTCTACGGCGTCTTCGGGTGTCGGGTAATCAGATCACGGACGTAGGACTCCAACAACTCGCTTCACTAACGAACCTTGAGGTCCTCACCTTGGCTCGCAATCAACATTCCGATGACGCAATCGCAAAACTTCAACAAGCTCTTCCCGGTTGCAAAATTCAATATTAGCCAAGGTCAACCAGAGACGGAAAGAACCATTTGTCTCGCCAAAACGGAGTTTTGTAATTTGGCAGGCGGTGCAAAGGGTCGAACAAACAAAAGGGATACCAAATGAGTACGTTGAAATTATTATGCATTGTTATCGCAACCGTGTGGGGAGCGACGTCCCGCCTTAATGCCCAAACCCAAGAACGGCCAATTACTGTTCGGGTTGCTTCTTATAATGTCGAGTTTGGGAGAAGCACAACTCCCGAACAAGTTGGGGAGATGTTCAAAAAATACAACCTGGATGTCATTGGGTTTAATGAGGTGCCCAATGGCGAATGGACAACCCGCGTTGGCAACGTGTTGGGAATGAAACACAGTTTTGTGGGCAAGGTTTCTTCTGCCAACCATAAGGACAAATATAAATCCATTCTCAGCAGAACACCGTTAAAAGGTACTGAAGAATACAAGCTCGCTGGCCGGGGGTGGAACCCTGCATCAGTTGTTCGAGCCGTAACTCAGATTGATGGTGTTTCATTTGCATTCTATTCACTCCACATTTGCAAGTCGGGGGCGACGGATGGCCAGGCGCACAACCTTGCAACCAAAGTTCTCACCAAGGAGGTAACTGAGCGGGTAATTGTGGTTGGGGATTTCAACAACAAAATTGGCGATGCTGCCATGAAAACGGTCGAGAAAGCAAGGTTTAGACCAACGTGGAAAGATCTTAAGATTGATGTCTCTAAGGAATTTACATACAACGCTCAGGACCCCGAAAAAAACCTCGGTGTGATCGATCACATTTTGTACAACAACTTGTCTAACGCTCAGGCAACCGGCGGAGGTATAATCGAGCTAAAGATCCCTTTGTCAGACCATAAACCTATCTGGGCTGAAATAGTATTTCCTCGAGATATCCATTCAGTGAAGAGCCCCCCGTCCGAAAGATAATGCTCCGAAAGTGTTTCACAGCAACGCGTTAACCAGCGCCGCTTAACGCAAATGTTTGGTGAACCAAAGATGCAGTCGTTTGAGGAACGAGAAAATAGACTCATTGTTATGAAGAATCACATCCTTTTTTTTATTTTCTTGGGAATGTTTTGCCAAGTTCCCCCAAAACTCGTTGTTGCAAACGATTGGCTTGATCGTTCGTATCAGGCCTTTGAGTTGGCTGACAAAGGTCATGATCTGACGTCAACCAAGCAGGGTGATGGAACTTGGACTATTCGCACGACGGGATCTGACCCCTATGTTCAAACCATCGGATTGGTGGAGAAACTAGATCCGTTCACTGGCTATCGGGTCATGTTCGAGTATCAGAGTTCAACTGATCTCAGGAAGTTTCAGGTGCTTTATCAGACTCTCAATGGACTGCGGGAATCTAATCAAGTTCTTCCCGCATCGGTTGACTGGCGTTGGCACTCGTTTGAGCTTGGCAAGGGCGAAAAGGGGTTGGAAGAGTTGGTACAGTGGTTGCGGTTTGACTTCGGTGATCAACCGGAGCATACGTTCTTGATCAAGAATCTGCGTTTGATCAAGGTAAAACCTGAATTCGACCCGAGCGTTCTTAAGCACCTGGGCTTTTCACTGAAAGCCGAAGGGCACCAAGCCTCCGTCAAAACTCTTGCGGAGGGGGGATGGTCCATCTCGACCGAAGGGAACGATCCATTTGTGATGGCCTCGGGGTGGACTGGGGATTTCGAACCGGACACGCCCTATGTTCTCGCCTTTGAATATCAGGCTCCACTCGATTCGAGTCCGTTGGTGCTTTATTTCCGAACTGATTCAGGGGTTCGTAATCAAACACTTGAGACTTCACCTACCGATGGTTGGACGTGGCACCTCCACGATTTCTCGGTCAACGGAGGGGGGCTTGGTGAGCCATTGAAATGGGCCCGAATCGACTTCGGTACCGAACCTGACGTGACCTATCGCATTCGAAACTGTCGCCTGATCCCCGCGAGCCGAGAATTACGGCAGCGAGTCAGACTTGGCCAAGACTTTGATCAGTTGTCACGTTTCGGGATAGGTCTCGGTGGGATTAAGCCGCAGCAAACTGCGATCGAAACCGTCAGACAAGAGGAGAAACGCGGCATCGCGGTAACGCTCAGCACTTACCGCCATTTAGATCTGGATGCCGAAACTAAGCGACTTGCTAAGGAAGCTTCCTCGAGTCCGCCCGTTCCTTTGGGGCCACGAATCGTAGCGGGTGAAGGTCAGCATCCAGATAATCACACTGTCGTACGTATTCTTTCGCCCTACCAAATTTGCGAAACTCAATTTCTCGCCTACCCTTCCGAAATTCGCGGAGGCGTTGGTTTGGAGACTGGGACAGACGATCAAGAAAATACGTTTATCCTCTGTTACCCGCTTGTTTCCGATCGCACTCGCGAACTCCGTCTGTTTTCTGAAAGTGGAGCAACTCGGGGAGCCGTTGCGGTACCGGAAGAGTTACTGCCGCCGTTCACAGTATCCGTGGGCGACTATCGGACCGAAGTAACAGGAGACGAGATTGCCATCGCTTCCAGGTATGCATCAACGGCGAATCCGACAGTCTACATTTTGTCCCGAACCGGAAAAGTTTTAGAAGTCCTTCAGGTTCCGGGCGAGAGCGAGGGAAGCGACCAACGCGAATTTAATCTATTCACCAAGACTGATGGGAAGACGGATCAACTGTTTGTTCAGGACCTTGCGGACAAGTTAGCTTTTAGGATGCTGTCCAGAGAATCCACGCCTCCGGTCAAGTTCACTGATTCACCCGCCGGTTCGCAGCTCTTCGACACCGTCTACTCCGACCGAGAATTCAATCTTGGATTATCTGAATCCGTTGTTTCTACCTTGCATCGGTGGAAGCGGGGGAATTTACTACCAGCGTTAGATGCCGGTCGGATGGAAAACATCCTTTGGTTCGATCCTCAGGAAGTCCACAATGGAAGCAGGTCTACATGGGGAGCCTTCTCCGACGGACGTTATATCAAGAATAGTCTCTACAACTTTCTAGGACCGGCTCAGTACTGGTCCCCGCTCGTAAAGACCGGGGAAATTGAAGAGCGGAGTTTCGATCAATGGACGAATGGTATCGACTGGGATCGGAGTGCATTCGGCGGGCCGCATCGGAAATCGACCGATGATTACGAGCAAGGTGTTCCAACGGTGTGGAATGCTTGTTTCACTCATCGCTGGAATATTGGGGCGTCCAGAGCTTTGGCGACTCAAACTGATCCAAGGAGCTTGCTGCCTCGCTATCTTCTTCTCGACCGAAAGAACGAACCGACCGGAGGTGGCTATTTCGAAAAGCGACTCTTTGACTATGGCACTCAGAACTTCGAACAGGAATCAATCGATCGCTATTACACGTACGCTCAAAGAGCGTTTTATAGAAAGCTTGCTCCCTACTACCGGGAGACGCCGGAAATGACGGTAGCCGTAGAGCCAAATCACGAAAACGAGATCGTATCTGGCCGCAATTCCGTTGGCGATTACAATCCTAAAAGTATTGAAGGCTTCTACCAATATCTGCTTTCGCTTTATCAAGATCTTACCACGATCAATAACAAGATGGGCACCGCGTTTAGCTCCGACTTCTTCGATGCTCCACGCGGATTGCTTCGCGGCGCTTGGGATCGGTACGAATCGGATAACCGGTTCTTCCGCGAGTGGGTCGAATACAATCGAATTCAGGTATATCGGCGAGTCGGTGCCAGTTACCGAGAGGCGCTGCTTGCGGGGTTCCCCCCGGAACTGATCAAGAGTCACCAAATTCCGGACCGTTATGTCTTTGGTTCCATCGTGGGGATTTCCGAGCGTGACGTTCGCATCTCTCCGATCGACTGGTTGCTTACGACAGGAGCTGGTTTTGGGTTCTCGCGCTACGGAACTTATTACCAACGTAAACACAACATCGGTCAGGGTGCGCATAGTTCAGGATTCGATGGAATGTTGATTGGCGAATATGCGTCGCTCAATCCTAGTCTTGATAAAGCTCTCGGCCAATTGCTTTACCTACGGGATCATGGCGTCTCCTCGCTCCACGTCATGTGGTGGCCGGAGGATCTTGATCGAGGTTACAACGCAGCGCAGGCTGGTGCTTTGCGACAAATGATTGCCGAACATGATAAACCAAAACCTGGCCTTGCTGGGGGCATCGCTCAAGTAAGGGCGTGGCGGGGAGGTCGTGAACCTTTTGAGATCGCCAGTCTGGGGACGGGCTCTGAACATACTGGCTTGTTGAAAAGCCTGCGGCAGGATGGATCCTTCGAAGGCTCCGTTTACGTAGTTCCATTCCACGCTCAAGTCGCTGTAGAAACGTTGAACGCGATTCCTACGCTGGCAATTGGCGTTAGCCCTGTGAAATTGGCGACGGCGAAAGGGCTTCGTCAGGGGGCGGTGCTTGAAACGACCTTTCGGATTGGTAAATTGGAAAAATCTGGAACGCTATCGCTGAATCTTCTTCACGACGGAGTGGTTTTGCAGGATGCGTCTGTCTTGCTAAATGAACTCGAAGAAGGTCAAGAAGTTCGTGTCGTGCATAAGGTGCCACTTATTTTAGACCAGCTATCGCTTGAGGTTGTCTCGACCTCGGGAGTGGGGACCATTGAAAATCTAAAAGTGATTCGGCATCAAGATCAGGCGATTAACCTTACTCGCAATCTGATGGAGGGGCGCCGCCATCAAGGCGGGGTGACTTTCGCCCTGATCCCAGAATCCCGCGAAGACTGAAAAAGATGAAAGCTTCTCGGATAGATTCCACCTCGATTTCCCTGATTCGAGTGATGGTTTTGAGATCACGGGCCTGACTGTCGAGGCTTTGCAAGCTTCCTTTCGGATTTTACGCCTTGGTTTTCCGCGCAGATTATCACGATTTCTTTGTAGACTTTTTCAGTGGATAGACAACGTGAGGTTAGGAGGATCGAACATTGAGTTGCGAGTCGGAGATCGGTCGAGTGTTTTTAAGGAAAATACTCAACCGATCCGAGCCGCGTTCGGATTACATTGCTATTACAAGACCAGTTTCGATCCTGAAAGGCTCCAACGACCAAAAACTGTTTTACGACCAATTTGATAGACCCAGGTGTGTCTGAATCAACGCCGTTCCAATTTGGTTTAAAAAGAGTTGCAATTGAATCAGCCAATCCCCGTTGGAGCTGCTCGCAAACTATTTAGCCGCACTTTGGCTGCCGGCACATTCGAGTAACAACTTTACCTCGTCGTCACCGTGTTTTCGAAACACGTTACCCCAGTAGCCACCATCAAGGACTTTGCCGTCGCTGGAGGTTAACCACCAAATTCCAGAACCGCAAACCAACTTGGAGTTAATGGGGGAAGTGTGGAGCACGCGAGCCTTTAGAACACTGCCATTGGCTATGCCGACTTCACCTGTCCACTTTGTATCAAACGACTGTTGGATTGCATTATGACCAACATGGACACCTGCCAATCCCGAAACGAGGCGAACAGCATCGGAAGTAAACTCATTCGTCAACGCTGGTACATCGCCGAGATTGTAGGCCTCTGTAAATCTTTGAATGGATCGATTGATTCTTTGGAAATCTTTATTTTTCTTTAGCTCATCCGAAGCTTCGGTCACCGCAAAAGTCGGTGGAGCCATGGAATCGAGTTGCTCTGCGTATGCCGACTGCATCAAAAACTTCGCGTTTCCATCTTCCAACCTGAGCACATCACCCCACTTGCCTGAGCGAACGACTTTACCGGCTTCATCCGATACGGTGAAAATGCCGTAGGCCAGGATAGTACTTGGATCAATGAACCGAGCGTCGAGTATTTCTCCCACGAGTGTGGAGTTGTCTGGAGTGGAATCGCCTTGGAAAGATGCCATCAACGATTCTTTGATCGCCTTGCTTCCTTGTGCGGG
>JAQXDZ010000165.1 GCA_029251085.1 Mariniblastus sp. | reverse complement strand
GAAGGATTCTCGAAGTGGGTCACCAGTGCAGAGTGGGTCGATGGTAAAGCGTTGATCTACTACGACTTTCCCAATGATCAGGATCCACACGTGTACGTTGATGAGGATCTATTTGACGGTAAGCCTGGAAAGAATATGGGGATCGCTGTTAAAGATCCTTCCCACGGATCTGATGCTGGTTTCATTCGCGATCTCAATGGCAACATGCATGTCATCATTGAGGATTGGAGTCCAATCAGTGCGAACAAGCGTTCATGGGATTCGCCGCTGGCCGGACATGCGGTTAGTCCAAATGGGATTAATGGATTCAAATTTCGTCAACCCGCCGTTGATAATCGAACCAAGCCAACCGGCGAGATCGGAACCTACAAGCACCCGCATTGGGCGAAGGAAGATCCAAAAAACTATAAGACCAATGTGGCCCAATACAATATTCACAAACCCGAACAGGAAGCCTATGGTGATTGGGCGGCGATCTGTATCGGCGGCCAGTACTACCTCTTCGGCGACTACGATCCGGTCGGCGGTCACCAGATGAGCGTGGGATGGTTTACATCGCAATCGATTGATCAGCCATTTAAGTGGTGTGATAACATCGGCAGTGGCCACCCAGATCCAGACATCGCTTTTGCCGAGGGAAAGTTCTATCTGGCGACCCAGCAGAATACCGACTATGTCAGCCCCGGTCCGTGGGTGGAAACAGTCGAAGCTCGCGTCGGAGTCGACCTCGACAATGACAAGAAAATCGACCAATGGACCGACTGGACGGAGATCAAAGAAAGCTACGACTACATTAAAGGTTTTTCGAAGCAAATTGCGAGAGCACCTGCCGAACTAGATCTTTCGAACTTGCCGGCGGGCTACGGATTTCAAGTCCAAATGCGCCTGACTGATTCCACCGACAACAAATCAAAGCCAATCGTCGAACGAATGAAGATTTCGTTCGCAGAGTAATTCGAGTCCCGGCATTGGTCAAACGTCAGTTTCCCGGGCAAGCTATTTTCCGAAATTGCTAAAATCTGGTTTTTAATTGTTGAATGCTGACATGCGTTGCTTTGAGGCAAAATGTTGAAACGGTAAGCGAATCAGCATGGAAATCAAACGCGAATTGAGAATTGAAAAATCACTGATTGGGCTTTGAGCTACAAAAGATTTTGCTGAGGAAAAGTCAAAGCATCGCTAAAGAAAATTAACTGTGAGATGTCCGGATTGTAGGTTTAGGTCGGCATGGAATTGTCGCTCATAGCATAATTCAGGCGAATTATTAGAGCATAGCCAAGTTTGAGTTGTACTATTTCCGGAGAGCCTGTTCTCTAGCGGGATACGTCCTGAAGATACATTCGGATGGTTCCAGTTAAAAGGTATCGACGGATTCCGGCGAGGTTAAAAAGAGTTCCTCAATGACGCGTTTTCTTTGTTTGATAATTTAAGCCCGGGTGTTTGATGAAATGTTGCAACAATCGTAAAGCATTTACGCTAGTTGAGTTGTTAGTGGTCATTGCGATCATTGGAATTTTAATTGGGATGCTTTTGCCTGCCGTACAGCAAGTACGTGAAGCGGCGCGTCGAGTTACCTGTATGAATAATATTCGACAGCAAGCCTTGGCATGTTTGAATTACGAAAGTGCATACAACCAATTTCCACCTGGGCAGAATTGGAACACGAATGGAAATGCCGGAACGTTTAGTCGCACACCCACGCCAATTATTTCCAGAAATGTAAATCCCAACTTTGCTCGCTGGATTGCCTGGGGGACGTTTATTCTTCCTTTTATGGAACAGAATAATTTATATGATGCACTATCCGAATCCACCAATGGATTTGATCAAGATTGGCGAGGAAAACTGGATGCTAATGGAGAGTTACTGGTTTCTTCAGTAATTCCTGCATTCATTTGTCCATCTGATGTTAGTCCTGATGGTGATTACAACAAGTATTACACCAAAAATTCCGTAGTCGATACTGGTTTACATTCGAAATCAAATTACGTCGGTTGTATGGGAGCGTGTACCGCTATCTTTAATCCTAATACGGTGATTTCACTGAACTCGCCGGCTAATCCTCAAAAGAATCGTGAGTGGGGTATTATGGGGTTGAATTCAAAAACGACGTTTGGTGCTATTACTGACGGTTCTAGTAATGTGATTCTTCTCGGGGAACGCCCCAGTCGAACAGAAGAGCAATCGGGGAGTACAAGTTCCAATCCATCGCCAACCTATGGAGCACAATGGTCCGGTATGTTTTGGGATGCATGGGGGCGATTAAATTTGTCAGGTCCAAAACGGAATACATTTTTTGGATCCTTAGGAGCGATTGCCAGAACGTCACCATGGGCGGCACGTAGTTTTGGTGTCAACGGAACCCGGGTGTCTGAGGGCGTCGCTGCAAGCTTCCATCCAGGGGGAGCGGTTGTTGCCCATGCGGATGGGTCGGCTCATTTCATTAGTAACAATATCGCATTCGACACGTACATTCTGCTGACTGTGATGGCCGATGGGAACGTGGTGCCGAGCATTGACTAATCTCATTCGTGGTAAGAAATTGGGATGGCTATGATTTTGTAACAAATTATCGATCCTGGAGCCGGCTTGTACTGCGTTGGGCGAGCGTTGTTTTTTTAGACAGCTATTGGGATAAGAATGAACTTTCAAAAAGGCGGAACCTGGGTTGCATTCGTGATCATGGTGGTTAGTTTCACAGGATGTGACTTCAGTGGTAACGCGAAAGTCTCGGGGAAAGTAACCTTCAGCGGCGAACCAGTAGAAAATGTGAGAGTCATTTTCACTCCTGTTGGTGGCAGAGAAAACTTAAACCCTGGGCCGTATTCGATGGGGGTGACAGATGCCGAGGGTAAGTTTTATTTAAAGACCCGTGACGGCGAGCAAGGCGCGGTTGCCGGGAAGCACAAGGTTGGCTTTGGTTGGGCCGATATTGAATTTGATGAAATCCAATCTTTCCGCGACATGGTTGAGGAAGCCGACGAAGGATCTGAAGAGCGAGCCATGCTGCAGGCAAAATTAGACGAAATAACAGGCCGAATGGCTTCGCGTCCCAAGATTCGTTTTGGTGTCTTTGAAGCGGATATTCCGCTGTCGGGTACAGATCAAGCCAATTTTGAATTAACGGATTAAGTTGGCGTTTTTGTAACTACGGATGTTGGACTCTTAAAGGGAGTTGTTGGTTGCAAGTAAGCGCCCATCCTCCTCATCGCTTAGGTGGCTTCTTGATGATTTTCGGTAGCATCTATTGCTTGTTGGTGTTTTAAGCCAGTGGCATCCAGTTTGGCACCAGCTACTGTTTCGTGATGGGTGGGCGGCACAGCGGTAATCGGCGATTCCGTTATCTAGCCCATAATCATAACCCATGAGCCGCGGCTATTGCCTTGCGGCTCGTTTCGGCGGTTTATAAGTCGCGCCGGCTGGTTCATGATGAGTGGGGATTTGTTTACGCATTTTCTTTTTGATTTCTGCGTATTCAGGATTGTCTGCGAGGTTTTTCCATTCCCACCTGTCCTGTGTGTGGTCGTACAATTCCTCCGCCCCGTCAGCATAAACGATATACCGGTACTGTTCGGAGCGTACGCCGTAGTTCTTGTACCCGAAAGTGGTGACCGTTGCCTCATCCCAGGTGGCGTCAGGGTCCTTCATCAAAACAGAGAGATCATTCCCTTCTAGTTGTCCTCCTGGTGGCTTGCAGCCGGTCAGGGAGGCAAGCGTCGGATAAATATCCAGGAGGTTCGCCGGCTTGTTCGTCGTCGTCCCTGGAGTGGTCACGCCCGGTGCTACCCAGAGAAGGTTAACGCGCGAGGCTCGTTCCCAAAGGGAGTATTTTCCCCAACGCTGTTTTTCGCCTAGATGAAACCCATGGTCACTCCACAGAACGATGATCGTGTTTTCAGCGTACTTGGATTCTTCAAGCGCTTTGACAATCTGGCCTACGACATCGTCCACCATGTTGGTACATGCCAGGTAGCCCTGAATAGCATGTTTCCATTGGCCAGCCGCGCGAACCCTTGGCAGCCACGGATTGTGGGCCATCTTGGCATGAGCCTTGGGAACATCATCCAAGTCGTTTTCCCTGTAGCCTTCCGGTAGTTCGATTTGTTCAAGAGGGAATCGGTCAAAGTATTTTTGAGGCGCATAGTTGGGCAAATGAGGCATGAAGATCCCGGCGCCTAGAAAGAATGGTTCCTTCAGCTTGCCTTCTTGCAACTTTTTGGTTG
>JAQXDZ010000160.1 GCA_029251085.1 Mariniblastus sp. | reverse complement strand
GACGCACCAATGACTTGGCCAGAGGAAAGTTTGACCAAAGATGTTATGTGCGATGAGGAGCTAATTCCGTATCACGTTTGCATCAACCCGTTTTACAATGAAACCGCTCACTATGCTGACATCGTTCTTCCTTGGACGACTTACATGGAGCGTTGGGACTTGGATGCCCGTGCCAGTTACAACCTGCGACCCTATGTTGGGATCAGGACACCAATGGTCGAGCCACTAGGTGAGGCAAAGGACGTTCGTTGGATCTTCCCCGAGATTGCCAAAAGAATTGGCGGTGGTATGGAGGATTGGTATCAGGATTCAGAAGAAGATTACATGGAACAATGGGCCTCTACGGTTCCGCTGAATCCGGAAACCGGGAAATCCGGATTGACGCGATTGCTGGACGAAGGCTGTTGGGAGAATACGGAGACCGAACCGTTTTACGAACCGCATTTAAAACCGCTTTCAGACGAAGACCTCGAGGGAAGTGAGACCAATCCTGAGACAGGTGTGATCACGAAAGCGGGAACCGGCATCGGAATTATGATGAACGGCAAGCCGCTTCGGGGTTTTAAAACACCGAGTCGTAAGTTCGAAATTCGGAGTGTCTTCTTGAGCCAGACGGGCTTGAACAAAGATACCTCCGAACTTATCAAGCTTTCGAGTATGTCGAAAACAAAGCAGCGGCCCGAACAGCACAAGGAATTTGATGTCGTTATCGACGAAATGCCAATCTGGATGCAACCGGAAGAGCATCGTGACTTAGACAAAGATCACCTTATCATGACGTCGTTCAAGTGGAACGTTCACAACCATGGTCGAACCATGAACCTAAAGTGGCTTGCTGAAATCGTTCACAGCAATCCGGCGTGGTTGAATCCTGAGACGGCCGCGAAGTTCGGTTTGAAGGATGGTGATTGGATTGAGTTGACTGGCTACTTCTCCAAGATGCTAGAAAAGTCAAATCCTAACCTGAAAAGCGATCACTATGAAAAAGATTCTGAAGGCCGCTTAATTGCCGGAACGATGCGGGTGCCAATTGTGACGATGCCCGGAATTCATCCAAGTGCAATCGCCATGAGTAATAGTTGTGGGCATTGGCAATACACGAACGTAGCACAGGCCAAAAAAGCGCCTAGCGACAATGGCGCGGCTGATGGTTCGGTGACGCAGGGCAGTGATTCTGCGACCTATCGTGATCCTGATTGGGAGCGAAACATGTGGTGGGAAGATAAATCGAATGGTGATCCCACAAAGTGGAAGCAGAACACTGGAAACGGTTGGAATCAAAATCGAATTATGCCGATCGCCCCTGATCCGATCACTGGCCAGCAGGCGTTTCACTCAACTGTGGTGAGCATTAAGAAGTTGGTGTGAGCCAAGGTGGTGGAATAACCCCTGAGGCACACCCGTGGACTGTTTCGACGTGGGCATCCCAAGGGGGTGCTTTGTGAGGATTTGATTCAGTCGATCTGAAATTAAACTTAGCTTAAGATGGCTGGTGCGCCGGTCGTTAATAGTTGATCATTCAGATTAGCTACTCGATTGATTTTTCTATTAAGCCCAACCTTTTCACTGGAATCCCAGTTATGCCCAACGATATTGAAATTGCCCGGAAATGTACGCTCAAGCCCATTGGTAACATTGCTGAACAGCTTGGGATTGATGTCGCGGAAATCGAACCGTACGGGCACTTCAAAGCGAAACTACCGTTGAGTTTAATCGATGCGGATCGCGCTTCCGAAAGTAAGTTGATTTTGGTGACAGCAATTTCTCCCACGCCTGCGGGTGAGGGAAAGACGACAATGTCGATTGGTCTGTCGCAAGGTCTCAATCGAATTGGTAAGCAAACGACTGTGGTTTTGCGAGAGCCTTCACTGGGGCCGGTCTTTGGAATCAAGGGTGGGGCAACCGGAGGTGGGTGGTCGCAGGTGTTGCCAATGGAAGACATTAACCTGCACTTTACAGGTGACTTTGCTGCGATTGAAAAGGCGCACAATCTACTGGCGGCGCTGGTTGATAATAACCTGCAAAGTAAAAAACGGTCGCTTGGGATTGATCCAAGAACTGTGGTTTGGAAACGGGTGTTCGATATGAATGACCGTGCCCTTCGCGATATTGTGATTGGGTTGGGTGGAACGGGCAATGGAGTTCCGCGAGAGACAGGATTCGACATCACGGCCGCGTCGGAGATTATGGCGATCCTTTGTTTGAGCACCAGTTTAAGTGATTTAAAGACACGGTTAGGAAATATATTTATTGGTTTTACGAGAGATCGGAAACCGGTTTACGCGCGAGACCTGAAAGCCAATGGGGCAATGGCCGCGTTGATGAAGGATGCGATCAAACCAAATTTGGTTCAGACAATCGAAGGGACGCCTGCGATTATTCACGGTGGGCCGTTTGCCAATATCGCTCAGGGAACCAATTCCGTTTTGGCCACGAAGATGGGCATGACACTCTCTGATTACGTTGTGACTGAAGCGGGTTTTGGATCAGATCTTGGAGCTGAGAAGTTTTTTGATATTAAATGTGCGGGTGCGGGGTTGGCGCCCGATGGAATGGTTTTGGTGGCTACGATTCGGGCATTAAAATACCATGGTGGATCTGACTTAAAAACGTTGACCGAACCGAATGTCGATGCGGTCGTTCGTGGTTTGGTTAACTTAGAAAAGCACTTGGAGAATACAAAGCTATTCAAGATACCCGCCGTTGTGGCAATCAATCGGTTTACGACTGACACCGATGAGGAAATTGAAGCAGTGCGGGCGCGATGCGAGTCGTTAGGCTTTGAGGCTGTCATTGCGAATGTCTGGGCAGAAGGTGGGGCTGGTGCAGAGAAACTGGCCAGTACGTTGGTTGCAACCATGGAATCCAAGCCTGGGGAATTCGCACCGCTGTACGATTGGGAGCAGCCGGTGACCGACAAGATTGAGAAAATCTGTCAGAATATTTACGGGGCTTCGTCCGTGGACTATTCGCCGCGTGCGAAGAAAGATCTGCGGACAATTAAAAAACTTGGACTTGAGGGTTTGCCAATTTGCATGGCGAAAACACAAAAGTCACTTTCTGATGATCCGACGAAAATTGGAAGGCCAACCGAATTCGAAATCACTGTCCGAGAAATCGAAATTGCGGCAGGGGCAGGTTTTTTGATTCCAATTACAGGAGACATGATGAGGATGCCCGGTCTACCGGCTGTCCCATCTTCTGAAAATATTGATATCGATTCAAACGGTGAAATATCCGGATTGTTTTAACCGTGTTTTGTTTTAACCGTGTTTTGTTTTCCTGACGAATTCCTTGCGGTCTTTTCGCAACGGGTTCTCGTTCTCATAGCCAATCGAGTGTTTCATGCAACTGCCAAAAAATGTTCTCGGTACCGAGTTGAAGTCATGCTGTACTTCGCCAATGACAGGGTTTTACCGGGACGGCTACTGCCGGACAGGCATCAGCGATAAAGGGTTGCATATCATTTGTTGTGTGATGACGGAGAAGTTTCTCGCGTTCAGCCAGCAAGTCGGTAATGACCTCTCGACTCCTATTCCCGAGTACGGTTTTTCCGGACTCAAGCCGGGAGACCAGTGGTGTTTGTGCATGTTGCGGTGGAAAGAAGCACTCGAAAATGGGTGTGCTCCTCAGGTTGTCCTCGAGGCAACGCATATGTCTGCGATTGAGTTTGTTTCGATGGAAGATCTAAACGAACATGCCTATGAGGGTTAGGCTTTGCGAGGCATGATTTCGAGGTGAATAAGTCATCCTAATCGTTTCAGTTGCGAGGGTTTTAGGAAAAAAATAGTCTCGGACCAACGCTTTTTTACAAGCATTGAAACTGCCAGTTAAGAATAATTAAGCCCATCTTACGACCACGCAATGTTGGGGACGGGCATGTCTATAAATACCAAACTGGATCTATCAACCCTTGCAGATCAAGCCATCGATTTGGCGGCTGAGATCCTAAACGCTTCTCGCGACAATGAAACTTCCGAAGAACGTAAGCGTTCCGCCATGATGGCGCGAATGATGCGTGATGAATCGGGAAAGAAATTTACGATCGCCATGGCCGACCAGGTCTTGCGAATTCGCCGTCCTGCAAGAGCGGCGGATCGTATGAATGGTTTGGTGAAAGACTACGGGGTCCCGGCGTATTTTTCCGGGATCGATCAGGCTGCATTAAGAATTGGAAATGAACTGGCAAACTGGTTTCCAAATATTGTGATGCCTCAAGTCACAAAAAAGGTGCGGAACGATTCTGAGCATGTCATTATCTCGGCAGAAGATAAAGAATTTTCCAAGTACCTTCAGTCTCGCAGGCAACAGGATATTCGTGTGAATTTTAACCAGCTTGGCGAAGCCGTTCTGGGAGACAAGGAAGCTGATCGAAGGCTCAGAGACAACACCCAACGGTTGTTAGAACCAGGTGTGGATTATATTTCGATAAAGCTTTCTGCAATCGTGAGCCAGATCAGTCTGACTGGTTATGCGAATACGATTGAGTCGATTAAGCCACGCTTGCGATCAATTTATCGGGCTGCGATTGAGGGCGGGACAACGACAGCGCCAAAGTTTGTAAATTTGGATATGGAGGAGTATCGGGATCTTCACCTAACCGTGGACGTGTTTAAATCTGTTCTTGGGGAACCTGAATTTGATCATTTTGAAGCGGGGATTGTTTTGCAGGCTTACCTGCCTGATTCCTTTCATGTGCTTCAAGACTTGACTCGTTGGGCTCAAGCTCGCAGAGAGCGCACCGGAACGGGGATCAAGATTCGGATTGTCAAAGGTGCCAATCTGGCGATGGAGCAAGTTGAGGCATCGTTAGAGGATTGGCCGCAAGCTCCGTATCAGAGCAAGCTTGAGGTAGACGCAAATTACAAGCGGATGCTTGAATTCGCTTGCCGTCCTGAAAATGCAGCGGCAGTTCGAATCGGCGTGGGGAGTCATAATCTTTTTGATATCGCATTTGCAATGCTGTTGCGCAAGCATTTCGGTGTTGAAGCGAGAATTGAATTCGAAATGCTTGAGGGAATGGCCAATGCTCAATCGAAAGAAGTGCAGGAAAGAACCGGGGGGATGTTGGTTTATTCTCCGGTTGTTTTAGATGCAGAATTTGAGGCTGCAATTGCTTATCTGGTTCGTCGACTGGATGAAAACACCGCCCCAGGCAGTTTTCTTGGTGCGTTGTTTGCATTACGAGAGGGGAGTTCAGAGTGGGAGCGGCAGTGCGAGGCATTCCGAGAGTCAGTTCTGCTTTCGGGTGAGTCGCAATTGTCATCCGTTCCAAGCCGAGTTCAGGATCGGTTGAGCGAGACGCCGATTCCTGTGGGCGAAACGGATGCATTTCACAATGTCGCGGATACTGACTTTTCCTTACCGTGCAATCGGCAATGGGCAACAGAGATTTTGACCAAATGGAAAGATCTGGAGGTGGCTCCTATTCCAATTCAAGTGGGAGGGGAGTTTCAAAGTGAGTTGTTGACCGGGCACGGTAAAGATCCATCGCGGCCCGGGCATGAAGCCTATCGGTTTTGCCAGGCTGACCAAGATGCGATCGAGATGGCATTGAAGACAGCGGTCGAGTCTCAGCCTCAATGGGAAGCATTGGGTACAGCGCAGCGAGCGTCTATTCTGCGGAATGCTGGGAGTATTATGGCTGCGAATCGGGCTGATACGATTGGCGCTATGTTATTGGATGCCGGGAAAAACATTACGGAAGCTGATGTCGAGATCAGTGAAGCAATTGATTTCGCAAACTACTATGCAAAGAGTATGCTGGCCGCTGGCTGGGATGATGGCACTATCGGTCGAGCTTGTGGAGTTGTGGTTGTAACGCCCCCTTGGAATTTTCCTTTTGCTATTCCTGCGGGAGGTGTGCTGGCCGCACTGGCGGCCGGGAATTCTGTGATTTTAAAGCCAGCTCGCGAATCCGTGTTAGTCGCCTGGATGTTGGTGCAGCAGTTATGGGCAGCGGGTGTTCCCAAAGCGGTGCTGCAATTTGCGCCAACGGTTGACGGAAAGACAGGGAAGTACCTGGTTGCAGATTCTCGTGTCGGCGCGGTCATTCTGACGGGAAGTATTTTCACTGCTAAGTTGTTCCAAGGATGGCGCCCCGAGTTGCGGCTTTATGCTGAGACCAGTGGCAAGAATAGCTTGATCATTACGGCGGCTGCTGACCTCGATCTCGCTGTTAAAGATCTGGTTCGGGGCGCGTTTGGCCATGCGGGGCAAAAGTGCTCGGCCACGAGTTTAGCCCTGGTGGAAAAAGAAGTTTATGAGAATCCGAAATTTATCCAGCAACTCAAAGACGCTGCCGAGAGTCTGACAGTAGGTGGTTCCTGGAATGCGTCGGCGACGGTCACACCAGTCATTCGTAATCCGGATGAGTATCTTGAAAAGGGGCTTACTCAGTTGGAGCCGGGGGAAACGTGGCTGGTTGAGCCAAAGATGATCGACGAGAATCCGTGTCATTGGAGTCCTGGAATCCGGCTGGGGGTTCAGCCTGGAAGCTGGTATCACACGACAGAGTGTTTTGGTCCTGTGCTCGGAGTGATGTGTGTTGAGAATTTCGAAGAGGCGATTGAAGTCCAGAACAGTAGTGAGTTTGGCTTAACCGGCGGCCTGCATTCGCTGGATCCGAATGAAATTGCCCAATGGCGCGATCGTGTCGAAGTTGGCAACGCTTACATCAACCGCACGACCACGGGCGCGATTGTGAGGCGTCAGCCTTTCGGTGGGTGGAAAGATTCTTGCGTGGGCCCCGGTCCCAAGGCGGGTGGCCCAAACTATGTGTCGACGTTCTTCGATTGGACGGAGGATCAACTTCCTGAGTTGAGATCGCGACCAGCGGCTGAAACGCGATCTGTTTTAAGTCGGCTGAAATCGATGTTGGGTAAACCGCATGAGCGTCGACTTGAGGCGGCGGCAGAAAGTTACGCTTATTGGTGGGCCAATGAATTTTCGATCGAGCATGATCCTTCGCAAATTCATGGTGAAACAAATCACTTTCGCTACGTACCTCGCCCCTGGCACTTGCTGCGGTTTTCTGGGGCTTGGACGGGAGAGAGTGCAATCGACTCCGCACTGATCGCACTGGCCTGCCAGACGGTGGGTACCCAGTTGCGATTGAGTGCAGCCCAACCGGATCATGAGTTGGAAAAGTTTGCAAAATCCGTCAGGGCGAAACTCGTGGTGGAAACCAATGAAGAACTCGTTGAACGCCTTAGTGAGATGCAGGGCGGAACTTTGAGGTTTTTCGGAGGCTGCGATCGGTCGCAATTTTCCCCGTCTTCAATCGGTAATTTACCAATTCTTAAGTCGTCATCATTAGCTAACGGGCGAATTGAGTTGTTGAATTACCTCAAAGAGCAATCGATTTCGGAGACGGTCCACCGGTACGGTAATTTATTCGAATAACGTATTGGAAAACTCAATAGGGGTTGATGGCAGGATTGGGCTCAGGGTCGCGAAAGTTAATTTCAGAACACGGGGTTAATAACGGAAATGTCGGATTTGTTCGCCACGCACGCCGATGTCCGTCATCGCTTCGATTCCAATTTCGATGTGTTGGTCTACCCACGTATTAGTCACCTCGCGGTCGGATGCTCGAGTCTTGACTCCTTCGGGGGTGGTGGGGACGTCGGAAACTAAAAGCAAAGCGCCTCGCGAAATGGAGTTGTAGTGCCCGACGATGAATAGGGTCGCGGTTTCCATATCAATTCCGATGCAGGTCAGTTTCTCGAGTCGCTTACGAAACTCTTGATCGTGTTCCCAGAGGCGACGATTGGTGGTGTAGATCACTCCGGTGCGATACTCAAGGTTTCGGTTGACGAGGCACTCGGAAACAAATTTGTGTAGTTTGAAAGATGGCAGTGCGGGGACTTCGGGGGGGAGGTAGTCGCCACTTGTTCCTTCTCCTCTTACCGCGGCGATCGGCAGAATGAAGTGGCCAATTTCGGATGATGCTTTTAAACCGCCGCATTTCCCAAGGAATAAAACAGCATTTGGATTTCGCGCTGACAGAAGGTCCATGATGGTTGCTGCGTTGGCGGAACCAATTCCAAAGTTAATAATTGACAGTCCCGACGAATTGGTTGCGGCTTGCATGGGGCGTCCCTCTCCATAGATGTCGCAATCGAAACGTTCCGCGAATTGAGTGACGTAATAGTCAAAGTTCGTCAGTAAGATATTGTCCCCGAATTTATCAATTGGCATTCCGGTGTATCTTGGTAGCCAGTCTTTCGCAATTTCGAGGCGGTCAATGTTTAGGTTGGTATCCATCATTAGCTCCATTGCGGGGTGTGCGACTAGCTGAGATTCTAATCCATAGATTCTTGGAAGCGATCGTGGGGCTCAATTAAAGCCGAGTAGTCGACTTATCTTATGTTTTAAACATATAAGAAATGAGGTCGGTTTCAAACGGCATAAGGAAAAGTCCGAGGTTTGAGGGCTTGGATTGGTTTCGAGCGTTGATGGAATCGTCTCGCGAAGCTGAGGAATTCCTGAGGATTTATTGGACAGTGGATCGCCGGCTAGTTTCGAAGTGAAAAAAATTCCTTTAGACTGACTTCCGAGAAGTTGAGTCCGTGAAAATCGGATCCGTGAGTATTGTTTTAGTTTGGGAAAAATCATGAGTGGTGATTCAGTGGAAATGCGGCAGGGTGAATTGATCCGTCGTGGTGCCTACCCAGAGATGACGTGGCAAGCAATTATCGTGGGTTGGATTTTAGGAGCCTTGATTGCGGTTTCGATCAGCTATGCCGCGCTCAAGCTTGGGTTTTCTATTGAGGGATCTGAATTAGCAGCAATCCTTGGTTGGGGCGTGTTGCGCGGGGTGATGCGTCGGACGAGTATTCTCGAAAACAATATTAATCAGACCGTTGCCTCGGCGGTCAATGGTGCCTCCTCGGGGATTATGTTTTCGGTGCCAGCGCTGTTCATTCTAAGTAAAAAGCCTGAACTCTCCGGTGTAGCGGATTTTAATGTTCCGCTCATGTTATTTGCCTGCATTGCGGGAGCGTTCATTGGTTTGGCGTTTGTGATTCCGCTGCGAAAGCAAATGATTGATTTTCAACGTCTGCCTTATCCCGGTGGAATCGCGGTAGCGACCATTTTGAAATCTCCGGGTGCGGGAATCACCAAAGCGATGTATCTATTTGGAGGTGCAATCGTTTCTGGTCTGTTTTTCTTTATCGTTAAAAAAAATTATGGTCTCGAGGATATCGGGGTTGGGGAGATGCTGGGCTTGCCGCCCCGCTACAGTTTGGTTTTCTATTGTTCTCTCATGACGATCGGTGTCGGATTCTTGTCTGGCAAAGGTGGGTTTTGGTTTGGGGCAGGCGGATTTATTTGTTACTGGTTACTTTCGCCGATCATCAGTACCTTCGGTTCGCCAGATATGCAGGGAATGGTCGAAATGCCCGGCATCATGCGAAAGTTTGTGTATAAACCAACGGGCATTGGGATGTTAATTGGGGCTGCGATGGGTGGCATCATCATGGCATTTCCTTTGATTCGCAGTGCCATTAGTTCGATGAATCGTGCCAGTAAAGGCGATTCGGCGAGTCAAGACGAGATGCCTATCAAATTACTCGCAACAGCGGTTGTTCTGGGAGCGGCCTGCTTGGTCTTTCTGGCTTATAAGTCTGCACCCGGAATGTCGCTTTCGACTGCTTTGTTGATGGCAATCTTGGGAACCGTTTGGATTTGGATTGCAGGTGTGATTGTCGCGGAGTGCGTTGGGCGTACCAATTGGTCTCCTTTGTCGGGAATGACATTGATCGCTGTCACCATCTTAATTGTGATTGCGGTCAACATGGGATTAGGCAAAACGGAGACGATTGTCAGCTGCATGGTGGTTGGTGCAGCAATCTGTCTCGCCATCTCTCAGGCGAGCGACATGATGTTAGATTTGAAGTCGGGCTATCTCGTCGGTGCGGTTCCACGGCGTCAGCAAATGGCGCAATTTATTGGTGCCTGGTTGGGCCCATGTATCGTGATTGGATTGATGTTCCTCTTGGAAAATGCCGGACGTCCACCCGAAGTGGCCGATCAACCGGTAGCTGCTGTTATTGCAAACGGTGAAGCGAATGAAGCCGCCGGTGAAGTTCAAAAATTCGATATTGAAAAGAAAGAGTATGGAATCGGCAGTGATGCCTTGCCGGCAGCTCAGGCGAGTGCTTTGGCGAGCGTGATTGAAGGCCTTGTCGATGGCAATGTTCCTTCATATCGCTACACGGCTGCTGGTGGTCTAGGATTCTTGTTAGCAATCAGCGGCCTCGGGGGAATTGGTGTGATGGTGGCGCTCGGGTTTTACATGCCGTTCAATATTGTTCTGACCTACACCATTGGGTGCGTTCTGCGGGTTGTCTGTAATAAAACCGCGGGTAACCGGTGGGCGGAAGAATTTGGAATTCCAATCGCGGCTGGACTTATTATCGGTGAAGCGTTGGTCGATGTTGGATTCACGTTACCCAAGGTGTTCGAAGGTTTGTTCCAGACGATGATGATGTGATTTGACGTTTTGCAGTGAGAGTAAGATATTTTTGTAATTCGATGAACGGTGCCATCCGCGGCAGCCAAGAAAAAGTTGAGTCAAGCTATGAAGACAATCGGTCAGGTTTTATTGTGGGTCGGATTTCTATCCGGATCACTGGCGACTGTTTATTACGCCCCTTCAGAAGGGGTGGGGTTCATGAAAGCGATGACTTCTGACGAGGCGTTGGAAAAGGATTTTGAGTTACCCGATCTGCAGGGAGTGGTAGTCCCAGAAGAAGGTTGGCACTTGATCCCTTGGGTTTGGTATGGAATTTCGGTTGCCATCTGTGTGGTAGGAATTGTCGTGCTAACAAAAGCTGCAAGTCCTGAGCAGCAAGTTGAGCAGGGCTCGAAGTTGAGTTTGGCGGACTTGAGTACGCGGTTGACTCAGTTGATTAGCAATTTGGAGGAGATGATTGGGTCGATCGATCAACTTGCGCCTAGTCAGATTACTGCTGGGATTGATGCACAACTTGCGGATGATTTCCGAGAGTTTGCCGATAGTCGCAATTTAATTACAACTGAATACGGGCTGGATGTGTTTGCTGACGTAATGACGCAGTTCGCCTCGGGAGAACGATCGGTTAATCGAGCATGGAGTGCGGCAGCGGACGGGTATATCGATGAAGCGGAGGCTTGTTTAAAGCGAGGTAAGGATCTTTTGCAGGAAGCTCATCGCCTGCTAAATGACGCAGCGAAAAATTAAGCGTCACGCGGCTCGTGTTTGCAAATCCTCGTTGCAAATGGCTGCCGCAAATTGTTCAATTTGCTGCTTGAGATCGTTAAGTCTAACCGCTTGGTCCGCATAGTTAACGCGACTGGATTTAAGTTCTGCATTGGCTTCGCTGAACATCGCACTGAGAGATTCGATGTGCGCATTTTTACGTTGGATGATTTCAGCTTTTCTCATCAAAAGCTCGTCCATCTGTTCGACTAGGTTGTCGATGAACGTGTCTTTGATCTCGATGTTTTTCTTTTTGCTCTCAATGATCTGTTGGATTTCCTGTTTTTGTTTTTCAATATGTTCTCGCTTCTTTTGTAATTGTTCTCGCTTCTTTTGTAATTCATTTGGAAGTTGGTTTAATCGAGCAATGGCTTGATTTAATTCTTGCTGCAGGCGAGTGACTTGCGTGTTTTGAAAAACTGGATTGTTAGGGTACAGGCAGTGAGTATCCCAGTTTGTTTCAGTTGTTTGGATTTCGCGTGGATTCGTTTGGAGAATCTTTTGCGGAAAATGCAGGGACTCGTTTGAAGCTCGTGCTTTTACACCAATTTCAACCATCGTTTCAATCAATTGATGCATTCGCTGCTTTGCCGAACCTCGGTGTTCGAGATGGTCGCGAAGGGCAGTTTGTTGGTAAAATAGTTTTGGTGGCGGGGGATTTTCAAGCTCTTTTAAAACGTCGTTAATATGCAGCGGAGCTGATATTGTCCACGCGGAATTGACGTAAGCTGGAGTATTATTGAAATCAAGGATTGCGGTAGGTCTGTTTTTTGTGACGCTGTCGAGGTAGAGCGTTGACGGTGTCGTGATTACGGCATCAGATAGTTCAACCATGTCGGAGAGAGTATGGGGGCGGTCTGATTGGTCGCGACGACGCGGAAGATTTAATTCTTCGTGGAGTCCATCGGTCAGTCGCCAAGTGACTTCGACATCTCTTTCATTGATCTGCTGGTTTTTTTCAAATCGTTGCTGGAGTGCTTGAATGGATTGAACCACGTGGTTTCTCTGAGCAGCATCGAATGCAGGCGAGTTGGCGGTCGCGATTAAAAGACGAAACGGGCCATCTTTTTGAATGGGTAGATACTCGCTATCGAAAACGGAGTCGAATCTGGGAAGTCCAGTGACCTCACACTTTCCACTGTTGCCCCACGACTCAATATGTCGAGCTTGTGAGTTTCCAATGCAGGCGAGTTTGTGGCCGAGCATGGGTTGAAAAATCGAACCGTCAGCAATCGTTGGGTTCTGCCACGTGTTCCTGTATTCGAGGATGCCGTCGGCAAGGATCAAAATTGGAATTTGAGTAGATTCGTAAATTCGTCGCAGAGCTGAAATTTCATCCCAGCGATAATGCATGTGGGTGATAACAATTCCGGTATCGTCCGGAGGTTCCCAAGTATGGATGGCAGTTTCGACGAGCTTACATTCCACCGGACAATCTGACATCCAACTGGAGTAGTTGGTGTTTTGGTTGGCGTAGGGGTTAAGGATGTAGGCTTTGGGAGTGGGCACGGAAATCGATACAAGCAAAAGGGAAGTCGGGAGATGTTGGGCTGTTTCGGCCTTTCGACCTCCTAAAAAATAACACTTACCCTTTTAATTACCCAGATTGATTCGGTAATTGCTAGCGTCGGGGCGGTTGAATTTCTGTCGTGAAACCGTCAAATTAATGGGGTGTCATAAAATGCTGCACGAAGCAAAAGCGGTACGGGACTGCTTGATTTGAAAAAATTTAAGATGCTAGACCGATGAATTACGAACCTTCCAATGAATTTGAGAGCAATGAATCGATGACTCCTGCAAGTTCTGGGTCCAACTCTGCCAACCCCAAAAAAGCATCGGGAGCCCCTCGCGCTGCAGTAAATCCGAGCGCTGCGTCTGATGAACGCGCTAAGTGTCAATGTTCTTATTGTGGGACTAAGTTTTCACGAGAGGAATCCGATTCCATGCCGTTTTGCAGCAATCGCTGCAAACAAATTGATTTAGGGATGTGGCTCAATGAGTCATATCGACTGCCCTACGAGGGGGAGTCTTCGCTAAAGCAGTATGAAATGTTGGAGGAAGATGAGTAGATCACGCGTTGATCGCTCCTGATTTATCGCTGTCAACAGGTAAGTTGCTTCGCTTCGATTTGGGCAAAATCGGAGATAATTCACTAGTCTTTAGAGCCTGTGTTGTCATCTTAGGCTCTATGAGAATAGAATTCTAAACATTCTTTGGCCGACAAATATTTTGTTTTGGCAAACGCTGATTGCTGCTAAACGCATCAGTGGATGGAATGATATGAATTAAACATCAGGAACGTGCATCAATGACTGAACAGCCTGTAATTGTACAGAAAATATCTTGGATCAATTTGTGTCCGTGGGTTTTGATTTTCAAAACTTTTTCAATCGCCGCGGGGACTGGTGTTTTAGTCTTTGCCCTGGTCGGTCTTTTGTTATCTCCATTGGGTTGGGTTGTCAGTGAAAAAGTCTTCCTGGAAGAGGCCAGTAATCGGAGTGTGCAGTTAACAGAGATTGTAGAAAGTAATAGCAGTCCCTATCGGAGCGTATTTGCTCCAGCAAGTTCTGCTGATTCCATTTCACTTCCAGTATCAGGCGTAGGGCTGAATGGACCACAGCTAGTATTTCGCCAAATTGAAAGGCCGTTCGAATTTATTTTTAGTTCTGAGGCCAGTTTGCGAGAGTTCGCTTATTTTCTCTTCGGAGGGATTTGGACCGTTTTGGTTTGGTCTTTTGCTGGTCTTGCGATTGTCAGAATCAGCCTCTTGAGGTTGACTCGAAATGAGCGAATTGGAATTGATGATGGATTTGCATTTGCAACCGGCAACTGGAAGACGGCGGTAGGGTCGATTGGCATACCCATGTTGGCCGTTTTGCTACTTTGTATTCCAGGGGCTTTAGTTGGCTTATTAATGAACTTTGGGTTCGGCGCTTTCATTGCGGCAGTTCTGTGGGTGTTTGTCTTATTGTTTGGCGGCTTGGCTGCTTTGTTACTAGTGGGGCTAATGTTTGGGTGGCCGCTGATGGTGGCCAGTGTTGGTTGCGAGGGGCAGAATTCGTTTGATGCGATGACGCGTGGGTACGCGTACACCTTTCAGCGGCCGTTTCACTATGCTTTCTATGGCTTGGTTGCAATTTTAATTGGCAGTTTTGCGTGGTTCGTTGTCGGAGGCTTAACGCAGGGCGTGGTTGAGATGTCCAGTTGGTCGTCTTCGTGGGGAGCCAATATCTACCAACCGGATCGTTTTGATCAAATCGTTGCTGGAGTTGACGGTAATGGAGACGAACTGGGTGGATGGGAGCAAACGGGGCACACCATCATTCAGTTTTTCAATGCGACGCTTAAAACATTGGCGGCGGCGTTTCTGTATGGTCTTTTTTGGTGCATGGCATCTGCGATTTATTTGGTGCTGCGTTTTGATGTGGACGAGACTGAAATGGACGAGATTTTCCTGGTCGATGAAAAGCGAACTTATCAGCTACCGCCATTAAAGACTGATTCAAACGGGATTCCCCAGATTCAAAAAACTACTCCCGCGGAGAGCGGTGAACCATCGCCGGCGGAAAGTCCTTCTCCTGAACATGAATAAAGGCGTGTTTGCCGGTTGGTCGTTTAGTCATTACATTGACTCGATTCAATCGTTAACACGAATGGGAAGTTTGCTCGGCAAATGAGCCGAACTAAGCGAACCGTCAAGCGGTGGATTTGCTTGGAATGCGTGATAGTTAACCAGCTGAAGCGGTAATTGAGGCGAAAAAATGGAAACATTAAATTGGATTAGCTTGGCCGGTATCTTTATCATGGTCGCCCTTGCATGGACCGTCAGTTCCCATCGCACGCGTGTTAATTGGCGGTTGGTCGCGATTGGAATTCTATTACAAGCTGCGTTGGCGGCGGTGTTATTCGAGTCTCAAAACTGGACGTTCACCGAGAACTATCGGAGCTTTTCGGAACTGCAGCAATCCGTTGACTCCGGTGGAATATCGGTTGAGGCGGTCGATCAGTATTTGTCTGCCGATGATGCAACCTCTTACGGGGCACTCAGCACAGAGATTCAGGCAGGGACAAAAACGTTGTCCGAGGTGAATGATTCCCTCGGTGAGATGGCAATTCCGAAATATCCCAGTGGTATTTTGTTTGCCGGTGTGAACGCATTTTTTGCTGCTATTAATGATTACGTTCGGGAAGGTTCTGCCTTTGTTTTTCGAGCCAATGCTGTTCCCGAGGATAATCCTACCGATCCAATGGTGCTGCTTGGTACTTTTGCATTTGGCGTTCTGCCGACTGTGATTTTCTTTGCCTCTTTGATGTCGATCTTGTATTACCTTGGCCTGATGCAATTGCTGATCAGAGGCATGGCCTGGGTGATGCAGAAGACACTGGGGACTTCTGGGCCAGAGAGTATGGCGGCTGCCGCGAATGTTTTAGTTGGCCACACTGAGGCGCCGCTGGTGATTCGACCGTACGTCGAAAATATGACGCGCAGCGAATTGAATGCATTGATGGTGGGTGGATTTGCGACAATTAGCGGTTCGCTGATGGCAATTTTTGTGTTCTATGGAATTAGTGCGGGTCACCTCTTAACCGCATCAATTATTTCCGCGCCGGCTGCATTGGTAATTGCAAAAGTCCTTCAGCCTGAAACTGAAACGCCGAAGGAGGTGACTGCAGTTTCGATGGCTCCCGAACAGGTCGCGACAAATGTTATCGAAGCCGCTGCAATTGGAGCGAGTGACGGTGTGAAGTTAGCAATCAATATCACAGGAATGTTGATTGCGTTTCTGGCTCTACTCGCCTTGTTGAATGCGATGGTGATGGGGTTGGGGGAGTTGACGCAGTACTTGATTAATCTCGGACGATCTGGCGAAGATGTCGATCTTCATTGGTCAATGAACAATCTCTTTTCAATGTTGTTTTATCCATTGGCTTGGATAATGGGAATCGAATCTGGTGATTGTGCAATTGCCGGTGAGCTGCTTGGCAAAAAAGTGGTTGTTAATGAATTCATTGCCTACTCAGAAATGGGTGAGATCATGGATGGTAAAGTTCTCGATGCTTCCGGGAATGTCGTCACAATGACTGATCGGACCAGAGTGATTTTGACCTACGCGTTGTGTGGGTTTTCAAACTTTGGTGCGATTGGCATTCAAATCGGAGGAATTGGTCCTCTTGCCCCGGAGCGGAGAAGTGATCTCGCTCAGTTGGGATTACGGGCGATGTTTGGCGGAATGCTGGCAGCGTGCATGACCGCTTGCATGGCAGGCGTTATGTACGGCTGGTTGAATTGAGTTGACCGCTAACGAATTCAAAATTTGAAGTTTTCGGGGATTAAATCTTCGATGGCCCAAGTTTTGACGTGTTCAGGATTGTTTGCATCGACGGCGATAACTTCGATCTGTTTACCAAATTCCACGATGAATTGTCGACAGGCTCCGCACGGAGTGGCGAACGGATTTGCAGCAACAGCAATGGCTTGAAATTCTTGATGCCCTTCCGAGACCGCTTTACAGATGGCGGTTCGCTCGGCGCAGATACAAAGTCCATAGGAAGTGTTCTCGACATTGCAGCCGGTGTAAATTGAGCCGTCGGCGGTTAAAAGAGCCGCGCCCACGAGAAAGTTGGAGTAAGGGGCATAGGCAATCTGTCGCGATTTGATGGCAAGTGAAATCAACTCTTTTTGGACTTCTGGCGTCATGGTTGTATCTCGATGAAACAAAATTACGGGAACTGAATCAAATCGCTTCCACGATTAATTTGGGCGAATCGATTGGCTCAGGAGTTAGTGTGATTGAGGACTCAACCAGTTTTGCTGCGTGGTCGGCAGCAGATGTATCGCAGAAAATATTGGCAATCGGTTGGCCGGATTCGATTCGATCTCCGATTCGGACGAGAAATTCAATTCCGATAGAGTGGTCGATAGGATCGCCAATTTGCTTTCTCCCACCGCCCATTTCAATAATTGCTAATCCCAGTTGGTGGGCGTGGATTTGTTGAACGAAGCCAGTTTGATTGAGTTTCAGCGGGTTTGTTTTAGCGACGGGTCGTTCGGCGAGTAAGTTTCCACCGTGGCTTTCAACCATCGCAGTGAGTCGGTTTAACGCCTCACCTGACTCGATTAGCTGGTTTAGTTTGTGTTCCGAATTTTGAAGATCGGAATGGACTCCGGACTGCACGAGTAGGCGACTGGCCAAGGCGAGCACGACCTGGGTCACGTCAGATGGTCCGACGCCGCGAAGCACTTCTATTGCTTCGTTAATTTCAACTGCGTTTCCAATCATGTTTCCCAGCGGCTGGTTCATGTCTGTGATTAAGGCGGAAGTCTTGACTCCCATTTCGTTTCCAACATGAACCATTAGTTCTGCAAGTTCGCGCGCCTGATCAAGCGTTTTCATGAACGCGCCCGTGCCCCACTTAATATCTAAGATGAGGGAGTCGAGGCCTTCGGCAAATTTTTTGCTAAGGATGCTGGCGGTAATCAAGGGCGGTGAAGGGACGGTGCCTGTGACATCGCGTAGTGCGTATAACCGCTTGTCTGCGGGGGCTAAGTTTTTGGATGCCCCAGCAATCGAGCAGCCATTTTTGTCGACAATGGATCGGAACTCGTCAATTTTTAGTTCCGTTCGATAGCCAGTGATGGATTCCATTTTGTCCAGTGTGCCTCCGGTTACTCCGAGGCCGCGGCCGGATATTTTGGGAACCTTGACGCCGCAGCATGCCAATAGCGGCGCTAGCGCAATGGAGACCTTGTCACCAATTCCACCGGTTGAGTGTTTGTCCACAACGGTGTGGTCAGAAGGCCACTCTAATCGTTCTCCAGAATCGACCATGCATTTTGTAAATACGGCGGTTTCGTGAGTGGTCATTCCCTGGAAGTAGACTGCCATGGCAAAAGCAGACATTTGATAATCAGGTACGCTATGGTCAGAATAGCCGGCAACGAGTCGACTGATATCTTCGTCAGCTAATATTTTGCCGTCGCGTTTGGCCGCAATGATCTGGGCAACATTCATTCGTCTATCTTTCAATCGGTTAACAACCTGGTTAGAAACCTAGCTACTGAATCGAAAAAGGTCTAGGTGTTTCTTTGAGGGTGTCTCTTCCCAGTGTGATGTTGGGTGATTAGCTACGCTAATTTTGTCATAATTGTTGGGTTTTAGACCCGAGTTGGGTGGTGGGTGGTGGTAACGTGTCAAAAATTATCAACAGGTTTAAAGATAGGACTCGTTCATATGGAGTCGGGTCTTTAAACTGTAGGCGATAAAAATATATTGAGATACCAAGTCTGTCTTTTGCGAGTCAATAATTGCCATGGTGAAAGTACTTTTAACAACGACATCTTATCAAGACACGCCCGGACCACATCATGCGTTATTAGAGAGTGTTGGTGTTGAAGTTCAGCGTGAGCGTGGCCCCTTGTCCGAATCGCAAATGCTGGAACTTGCTGGAGAGTTTGACGCATTTTTATGTGGTGACGACGCGATTACCCGTGAAGTTCTCGATCGCTCCCTTCCGCGGCTAAAGATTATTTCCAAATATGGAATTGGCGTCGACAAAATTGATGTGGAAGGATGTACCGAATTGGGGATCCCGTTGACGTTTTGTCCGGGAGTGAATCACACGACCGTCGCGGAGCATACGTTCGGTCTTTTGCTAGGTGTGTATCGTCATATGCTTGAGCAAGCCAATGCCGTTCGGGCTGGGCATTGGAAACGAATGACGGGGCATGAGATCATGGGCAAGACGATAGGCGTTATTGGTTTGGGGCGGATCGGAAAAGAGGTTGTCAAGCGAGCAAGAGCATTCGAAATGAATGTAGTCGGACTGGATTTATATTGGTCGGACGAATTTGCAGAGAAATATGAGGTTCGTCGGGCAGCGGAATTCCAAGAAATTTTTGAAACGTGTGACATCATTTCGTTGCACACAAATCTTACCGATGAGACACGTAATTTAATTCGCGAGGAAACTCTTGCGTTAATGAAGCCGGGAGTAGTGCTGGTTAATTGTGCGCGAGGTGAACTGGTGAATTCCCTCGACATGGCGAAGGCTTTGGAAAATGGAACCGTTGGAGGGTATGCAACCGATGTGCTTGATCAAGAACCGCCAGCAGTAGATCATCCTTTATTGCAGGCAAAGAATTGTCTAATCACGCCGCACATTGGTTCCCGGACTTTTGAGTCCGTTGAGCGTCAGGCAATGATGGCAACTGAGAATCTGATACGATGCTTGCAGGGTAAGACTCCGCTGGCTCAAGTCAATGAAGTTCCTGTTCCTGCTCCCCTTCTTTAATCCCCTCAGTTGGGGTTTGTGAGTGGGTTCTGTCGAGAATTAATACATTTAAGTTTGGTTCGTATCTGGTTTGCGGCCGACGATTAACCAATAAGAGAACATCAATGTCTGAGAAATTTTTTGTTGTACCAATTACGCAGCACAATGAATTAATTGCCGCAGCGTATGCCCATCGCGGATTTGATCAGAAAGAGTGCGAGGCGGCAGCGAAATTTTCCGCCTATGCAAGTTGGCATGGGATTCGAACTCATAATGCAATCAAGGCTCTACATTTAGATGATCATTTTGGATCGAAATCAGAAGGTTGCGTGCCGGGTGCAATGATTGAGAAACGGGAAACCCAGTTTGCTGCTTCTCAAATTTGGAATGCTAATAAAAAACTAGGGCAGGCCACTGCCTACGCAGCAATGGATGAAGCTATTGCCATGGCTGACCGGTACGGAATTGGCCAAGTTTCGGTTGACAATGCGTTTCACTATTTGTGGGGCGGAGGTTATGTGATGGAAGCCGCGGAGAAAGGGTATATCGCATACACCAATTGCACAGCTGCGTTGGCGGAAGTCGTTCCGTTTATGGGGAAGTACCCAACGCTTGGAACCAATCCTCATTCTTGGGGATTCCCTACAACCGATGCTGTAGGTTTTCCGCTGGTAATCGATTGGGCGACCTCTGTTGTCGCAATGGGCCGTGTTCAGCAATTTCAACGTGAAGGAACAGCATTGCCTCCCGATGCAGCCGTCGATTCCGAGGGCGCAATGACGACAGATCCAAGTCAGGTTGCCGCACTGACGACGTTTGGGAAGCACAAAGGTTATGGTTTATCCGTCATCAATGAGATCATGGGTGCTTTTATTGGAGGATCGTTGCCAACGATTCGTTCTCGATGGGGGAACGTTGAAAATGAAAAACATACCCCGGCATTTTATTTTCAGGTCATCCATCCCGACGCAGTCAGCGGAAATGCGTTCTCTCAGGGAAGGACGCAGGCTGAGAATGTAAAATTGGTTTTAGAAGATATCGTCGGGCATGGGAACGAGCAGTGCCTGCTTCCAGGAGAGATTGAGGCGAGAGCAGCAGCGCGGTCGAAACAAAATGACGGGTTGCTGTTTACGGAGGCCGAGGTCGAAGCATTTAATCAGGTTGCCAGCGAATGTAGTCAGCCAAGTTGGGATGTTAAGTCATTAACGGTCGCAAAATAATTCGCGATGTCTGAGGGCTGGTTGCGTGGTGCTGTGTGGGAGTGGTGTGGCTTTGTGAGTGGGAATTCAAAGTATTAACAATCAAAACGAACGAGAAATAAGCTGATGTCGCAAACCTATTTGGAGTCACTGTTTTCATTGTCCGGAAAAACTGCTGTGGTCATCGGCGGAACTGGCGAATTATGCGGGGCGATGGCGGAGGGGTTGGCATCTGCTGGTGCTCAGGTGGTTCTCGTCGGTCGGTCTGAAGAAAAAGCTAAGGCACGGATCGAAAAGATTGAAGCGGATGGCGGTTCAGCAGTTTTTGAGGCGTGCGAAGTTGATTCAAAATCAAACCTGGAGAATCTTCTCGATCGCGTATTAAAGCAATTTGGATCGATCGAGATTCTCGTCAATGGTGCCGGTACTAATAGTGCGACTCCATTTTTAGAAATACCGGAAGATGAATATGATCGAATATTTCGAATTAATATGAAGGGCGTATTTCTTGCTTGCCAAGTATTCGGGAAATACTTTGTTGAGCGAAATCAGGGCGGTTCAATTATTAACGTTGGTTCGATGTCCGGCGTCATTCCTCTTTCACGGGTGTTTACTTATTCTGCGACCAAAGCCGCCGTGCACAATATTTCTAAAAACCTTGCCCGTGAGTGGGCTCCGCTGAATATTCGAGTGAACACTCTCGTTCCCGGTTTCTTTCCAGCAGAGCAAAACAAAAAAGTGTTAACCCCTGAGCGTGTGGAGCAAATCATGGGGCACACGCCAATGAATCGATTTGGCGAAGCTGGAGAATTGATCGGAGCAACTTTGCTGCTTGCCGGCGACGCCGGCTCATTTATCACCGGCACAGAAATGGTGGTCGATGGTGGCTATGCCGCCATGACAATTTAAACGAAGCCGATGAAGTCTTAGAGGCTAAAGCAAAATCGAGTGGGTTGACGCTACTTGTTTTGGCCGTTGCCCGCCTTGTTTTTGCCCGATCCCGATTGCTTTTTCTTGTTAGTTTTATTTGCGCTCGCTTCAATTGCCGCTCGTTCCTCTGCGGGACTGAAGTCTGGGTTAGGCTTCACTGGGATCGCTGCTTTGACATTGGTTTGCCAGGATTGCAGGTCGTTCATAAGCTCGGCAACGACCTGAGGGTTTTGCTCAGCAACGTTGTCGGCTTCGCTGATGTCGTTGGACAGGTTGTAAAGCTCGAGATTTCCCGTTTCAAAAAACTGCATCAATTTCCATGGTCCTCGTCGTACAACACTGCAAGGGCGTGAGCGGAAAAGCGGATCTCGTTGTTCTGCGGAATGTCCTTGACCGTAAGAATTTAAATAAGCAGGGAAATGCCAGTACAACGATCGCGGAACGCCATCGGTGTTGAAGTTTTTTGTTTTTTGATCAAAGAGCGGTAGCAGGCTTTTGCCATCGAGTACTTGGGATTCAGGGAGGGGAGCTCCGGCGATGCCACAGAGTGTGGGGTAGAGATCGACACCGGTAATTGGTTCACTAGATTCAGTTCCGGGGGCGACTCGACCCGGCCAATTGACAAAAAATGGAACCCGGATTCCTCCCTCGTAGTAGGTGCCTTTGTAACCTTTGAGTGGTGCCATGTCCGTGGCGGGCCCGTAGCCACCGTTGTCTGAATAAAACAAAATGACGGTGTTGTCACGAATCTTTAGCCGCTCAAGGGTCTTAATGATTTTCCCAACTCCATCATCGACTGCCTGGATCATGGTCGCCATTTTGACATTGTTGTGAAGTTCACCGGGCTCTTTACCTTGATATTTTTGAACGAGCTCTTTTTTGGGTTGAATGGGAGTGTGCACGGCGAAGTGTGTGAGGTAAACCATCCAGGGTTTGGTTTGGTTATCTTCAATGAATTGGCAGGTTTCGTCTGTAAGCCGGTCGGTCAGGTACTCATCCTTGTCCGCCCCTTTGAGACTTGGGATGTTGTTGTGCGGCGGGTAGTAGCCTCGGGGAGGGCTGCCGCTGTGCGTGCCACCAACATTGACGTCGAATCCGTAGGGGATTGGATCGTCACTCAGATGCCATTTGCCAATCGATGCTGTCGTGTAACCTGACTTTTGAAGTTGCTGAGCCCATGTTTGGATGGCGGGGTCGAGAGTGTCGACGCCTGGTATGTGTTCCAGTCGCCGATAGGTAGATTTCCCTCGTGGGCTAGTGCCAACGTTGTAGATGCTATGCCTAGGGGTGTACTGGCCGGAGAGCAGGCAGGCCCGAGCCGGCGCACAATTGGCAGCACAGGAATAAGCGTTGGAGAAAATCATTCCCGACTTTGCGAGCTTGTCGAGTTGAGGCGTTTCATAGAAATCAGAGCCCATGTAACTCGTGTCGCGCCACCCAAAGTCGTCGAGAAAAATCATCAAGATGTTAGGCTGGTCCTGATCAAATTTTGGGGTCTCGCCGAAGGTTAGTTGCGGAGAACTCAAGATGAAACAGATGAATAGCGAGACAGCAATGGCGCGGAGAGCATTGGGCAACACGGGAGACCTCTGGGGTTTACATCGAAACAGATCGAGAATTTGTTTGCTGAACGCAAGCAGTTTATTGGAGATTTTAGTGCAGTTTCTGGCGTAGTTCCAGAACTTAAGAGGAAGATAATTCCACCTCTAGCGAGAAATCATCCAACTCTGCAGCGGCAAACAGATTGTGGATTTCTTTTAGTGCAGATTCTGAGTAGGGCGTTAGCGGGTGTTTTCCCCATATCGGTGCAGGCCAAGCCGAGTCGGACTGATAACGCACGATATGGTGAATGTGCAGTTGCGGCGTTACGTTACCAAGTGCAGCAACGTTTAATTTGTCGCCGTTGAAGAGTTCCATGATGGCCAGGCTGAATGTTCTTGACTCTTTCCATAGCTGTTCATGGTCTGCTAATGATAAATCGATGGTGTCGGACGTATTCGGGATTTCTGGAATCAGAACGAACCAAGGGTAGTTGGAGTCATTGATTAGTAAGACGCGGCACAATTGAAAATTTCCAAGATGCACACCATCGCGTTGGAGATCAGGGTGGAGTTCGAATTTGCTCATGCGTCTTGAGGTGCGTGGTTGAGACAGAGTTGTTTATTAAAGCGAAGGGTCGAGAGTTGACAATTTAAAGTCTTTGACGACGTTTTCTTTCGAATCGTTGAAGTCAAAATATAGTTCGCTATGCACGTTGTAGTTTTCGGGAATGAGTTCTTCTGACTCGTTAAATGTTGAAAATTTCGCAATGGATTCTGGTAAGAGCGCGAGCGGCCAGGGGGTCGCTGAGTTGGATTTGGTGATGAGGATGTTGTAATTCGTACCAATAATGTCAGGGTTGTTGTCGGAATAGGCAAGCTGGAAAAATCCGTCCTGATTGGTGACGCCATAAGCAAGATTCAAGATTTCGTTGTTGTCATCTCTGAGGTTGACAGGAATGAAAACAATGGCGGCCCCGGAAACCGGTTCGCCGTCAAGCGTCACAGTGCCGCTGACATTGGCTGTACTTGTTACCGCGGGAACCGAGTTCTGGCAGCCGGGAATTGCGACCAGCCAAAGAGCCAGAAGATATGTTGAAATTAATTTTACTTTATTGAAATTTCTCAACATGACCGACCTCCAGAGTCTTTCAAACGGGTGTCCTGTTCTGAGAGTGGCGGAAGGGGAGTTTCGAGAATCCCCTTTGCTTTGGGCCAGATTAGCATTGCTTCAACTACCATCCATAACTGCAGGGCCAGTGTTATTGTTCCGATGGTTGCGACGAGGTATTTATCACTACTGTACCACCATCCGCTCTGTGCATTAAAAAGCTGCCAGATCAATGCCCAGCCTGGAAGTACGATCATAAAGATCATTGGGATCAGCACAAATCCAATGGGTTTGTTACGCCGCCAAAGATAAAAGGTCATCACCATGAAAGCGAGGCCTGCCAGTAGTTGGTTGGTTGCGCCAAATAGGGGCCAAAGTAATAGGCCACCTGAACCCATGCCGGTGGGGCCTTTCAGCATCGCAATCATTCCACCGAGGGTAACGGCGGTTAGGGTCGCAATGTAGATGTTTTTTAGCGGTGCGATTTTGAGTGTGCCTCCCAGTTCTTGGATCACGTATCGTTGGAGTCTGGTGGCGGAGTCAAGTGTTGTGGCTGCAAAGCAGGCGACGAGGACCGCGATGATTCCAATACCAAGTTTTAATGGAATGCCCAGAACATTCAGAAAGTTTGCACCTCCCTCGACAAATGCTCCGATCTTACTCGGGAGTGTAAACGACGACCACGATTTTTCTTCGCCGAGTTGGTATGTTTTCCGCCATGCTTCCCGGTGGACAAGTGGTTCACCCGTTACTTCGCTGAGTACAGGTTGGTAGCTGATTTGTGGGGTGCCGTTTAAAAGTCCTGTGTTTTGTTTCGTGAACTTGCCCATTCCCACGCCGGCACAGCAGGCAAGTATCACGACAACGGCCAATGCTCCTTCTAAAAGCATGGCTCCGTATCCGATGGGGAGGGCATCTTCTTCATTCGCAAGTTGTTTGCTGCTGGTGCCGCTACTGACTAAACAATGGAACCCGCTGATGGCCCCGCAGGCGATGGTGATGAACAGGAATGGCCAGATGGGCGGTGTGTTTTTTGGCAACTCCTGAGTGATAGCGGGGGTTGAGGCCAAGAGGTCAGCCTTGCCTGTGAGACTCGCAATCACTAGTCCGACGACTAAGAGGAACAGGGCAACAAATAACTGGTGACTATTAATGTAATCTCGCGGTTGCAGCAACCACGAGACTGGAAGCACCGAAGCGATTGCGCAATAGATTAAAAGAATGATCGTCCACCCTACAATTGGGTTGCTGACCGGAAGTGTGATTGGAAAGTGGTAGGCTCCAACATAGATTGCTAAATAAATCAGTACGAGTGAGATTGCAGACATCGGCAATAATTGATGGCCCCCTTTTCGCATCATAAAGCCAAAAACGATTGCAATCGGTAGTGAGACCCAAACTGCTAAAACGGATTCTGGATAAACCTTAAAGATGATGGCGATGACCAACCCAAAAATAGCTAGAACGACCGTCAATGCAAAAAAGAGAGCGAATAGGAATAGCAGTTTCGTTCTTGGTGAAATGAGGCGTCCAGCAATTTCGCCGACGGTTTGGCCGCGATTACGGAGGCTGACAACCAAAGCCCCAAAGTCATGTACCGCACCGATAAAAATACTTCCGAAAACGACCCAGGCCAGTGCCGGAAGCCATCCCCAGAAAACAGCAATGGCGGGTCCGACGATCGGGCCAGTACCGGCGATGCTGGTAAAATGATGACCAAATACAATTGATCGTTTCGATGGAACAAAATCGACGCCGTCTTCCATTTCACAACTGGGAACCGAGGCGTCAGGATTTAGGTTGAATATTCTCTTCGCAAGCCAGCGTCCATAGGTGTTGTAGGCAACAATAAAACCAGCGAATGAGCCGATGGCGATTAAGAAAGTAAACATGCGGTTCCTGCGGTGGGGGCAATTGAAGCTCGATTTTACCACAATGAACGCGATCGCCAACTCATGACGGTGGCGGCATCTTTGCCGGATTGGCAGTAAAATGGACGGATAAATTTAATCTCTCTAATTCACCCAGTTGCGGCAGATTCCAGAAGTCCTACGAGGTGGCTTATTGCTGGCCTTCGGTATCAAACTTTTAGTAAGCTACTGCCATCGGAGGTAATTTAACCCTATAATTTTGCTTTTAAATATAAACATAACGCACACCAAAGGCTTTGTTGTCACCGGGGTAACACCTCGCGGCACTGAGGCTGTTTTTGGGAGGAAATACATTGGCTGAGAAAGTCGTAATTATTGGGAGTGGTCCTGCTGGTTGGTCGGCGGCAATTTATGCTGCACGAGCGAGTCTTTCACCCCTGGTTTTTGAGGGCACCTTCAAGCCAGAGATGATTCCGCTTGGTCAGTTGGCATACACGACAGAAGTCGAGAATTATCCAGGTTTTCCCTTTGGTAATATCCGCGGTTTTGTTGAGAGTGCGGTATCCAAAGACAGGCACTGGAATCTTCCGCCGATCCCCGAGCATTCCAAGGATCCGAAAAACCGTAATTCACTCGATGATATCGCTCCGCATTATGCGGTGCAGGGTATTGAACTGATGGAGTTGATGAAACAGCAGGCACTCAATTTTGATACGCGTGTTGTGGAGGACGACATTGTTGATATCGATCTTTCCTCCAGGCCATACAAGGTGATCCCCGCTAAGGGAGAGCCAATTGAGGCGCATACCATTATTATTGCGACCGGGGCTCGAGCTAATTATCTTGGTCTTGATTCGGAAGAAGAGTACAAGAACAAAGGCGTCAGCGCGTGTGCTGTTTGCGATGGTGCTCTCCCCACATTTCATGCGAAACCGCTGGCAGTGGTTGGAGCGGGTGATTCTGCAGTCGAGGAAGCGACCTACTTGGCAAATCTTAAATCTGCCGTGAAGGTCTATATGATTGTTCGGCGAGATCAGATGCGAGCTTCCAAGATCATGCAGGAGCGAGCCTTAAACCATCCGAAGATCGAAGTGATTTGGAATACCGTAGTAGATGAGGTCTTGGGAGACGGGAATCTAGTCACCGGGCTAAGGTTAAAAAGCACCCAGGATGACTCCACCAGCGAGTTGGCGGTGGGGGGAATGTTCGTGGCCATTGGGCATACGCCCAACACCAGCTTCCTCGGAGACAAGTTGGAGATGAATGATAAGGGTTATATTCAATGGTCCAAACCATTTCGCACTAATACTAGTGTTGATGGAGTTTTTGCTGCGGGAGATGTCGCTGACGACTATTATAGACAGGCGATCACGTCGGCGGGGACCGGTTGCATGGCAGCCCTCGATGTTGAACGCTGGTTAGCAGAAAACGGGATCGAGTAATTTTACGTCTGATTCTGATGAAATCAGCTGGTGGAAATAAATCGCGAGCGAGGTTCGTTTTTTTAATTCCGCGTTATCGAGAGGCTTTCGTTTCAATTTTAATTGCAGTGTAAGGTGAATTTTTATGACCACTGAAAAAGCATATCGAGATCGTGAAATTCTTTCAGAAGCTCACTCGCGAGGGTCGGTTGCAACGTTAGGTGCGTTTTTTAGGTTATCCGGCCCGGGGTGGTTGCAAAGTGCAATTACACTTGGAGGTGGGTCGCTTGGTGGCGCACTTTATCTCGGTGTGATTGGCGGAAGCAGCATGCTCTGGCTCCAGCTAGTGGCAATCGTCATTGGCGTCATCATGTTGTCGGCGATTAGCTACGTAACTTTGTCGACCGGTAGGCGTCCTTACGGAGCAATTAACGAATTCGTAAACCCAGTTCTTGGGGCAAGTTGGATTACAGCAACAATTCTTGCCAACATGATTTTCATTTTGCCTCAGTTTTCACTCTGTTTTGATGTGCTGGACAAAAATTTCGGGATGTTTGGCGAAGCCCCCACGGAAAGCTCCAAAATTATCTTTTCTGCAGTGATCGGAGTTTTAGCATTCGGAATTGTGGTTCTCAGTTTTAAGCCCGGTTTTGCATCACGGATGTTTGATGCTTTGCTCAAGCTAATTGTCGGTGCGATTGTCATTTGTTTTGTTCTGGCAGTTGTTTTTCTGGCACGCACGGGAAAAATCAATGGCTGGGAGGTCTTGCAGGGGTTCATTCCCGATTTTAGTCAGTGGTTTAAACCCTCCCCGGGTTTGGCAGATAAAGTCAACGGTCTCGATGAGTCTGCCAGGATTTTCTGGAGGCAGGCTTTAGTCGAGCGTCAGCAAAGTGTGATGATTAGTACGACGGCAACGGCGGTTGGAATTAACATGACCTTTTTATTGCCTTATTCCATGTTGGCTCGCGGTTGGGACAAGCCTTTTCGAGGACTGGCTCGATGGGATCTAATGACGGGGATGGCGATTCCATTTATCGTGGTGACCACTTGTATTGTTCTAGCGTCAGCGAACGCGTTTCATGCCAAAATTGATACTGAATTTCAGAGCGATGACTGGAATGTTGTGCAGCAGAGTCGGTTATTTAAGGGAACCGAATCGACGATAATGAAGCGAATGGAAAAGGCTGATCCCAACTCGCTGGCGCCGCCGGCAAGTTTGGGAGAGGATGGTTTGAAGCAATGGCAATCCGAGCAAGTCGCAAAGTACATTGCAGGCATGAAACAGGACGAACGGATAGTTGCTTCAGCACTCGTTAAACCCAATACCGAGGCTTTGGCAAAAACGCTACAGCCCGTTTTGGGGAACTGGTCTAATACCGTTTTCGGTTTAGGCGTTCTGGGAATGGGATTTTCCACGATTATCATTTTGATGTTGATCAATGGTTACGCCGTTGCCGAGATTTTTAATCGATACCAAAGTAACTGGCTTCGTATCGTCGGTGCTGGAGCGGCGTGTGCGGTCGGTTTCTGCTGGTTCTGGATTTGGACTGGGGATTCGAAGACTTATCTTGTCATTGTCGCCTCCAGTTTTGCTGCCATTTTATTACCGATTGCGTACTTCACATTCATGGCGTTGATGAACAACCGTGAGTTACTTGGAGATGAAAAACCAACCGGCATCCGAATGACCATTTGGAATGTGCTGATGGGTGTTGGTGTAGTCGGAGCGTTATTGCAATCCGTGGCGGCGGTCTCCACTAAAATCGACAGCCCAAACGGTCCTTATGTTATTGGCGGTGTGGTGACTTTCGTGATTCTTGCGTTGGTTGGTTTCTCGGCCAGGCCCAGACGTGAAAGCAATTGATTAGAGGTGCGGTGCCGTTGAAAGCTGGGATGCTGCAAAGCTTCGTTGTATTCGGCAAGAGGCAAACCCCGCCGTTCGTGCGGTAGATTCCTGAGTTTATTAGTTTGTAAATTAAGACAGAGACGAGTTAATGGAAAAGATTTCAGTCAAGGATGCGAGAGATGAGTCGTCGATTGGCAGCACGTTTCTAATGCAAGGGTGGGTAAGGACTCGTCGCGATTCAAAAGCCGGTTTTAGTTTTATTGAAATTAATGACGGTTCTTCTCAAGGGAATATTCAAATCATTGCGGAAGCGGCGCTCGAGAATTACGAATCTGAAGTTCGACAGCTTACTGCTGGCTGCAGTATTTCCGTGGAGGGAGAGATAAAAGAATCCGGCGGACGCGGGCAAAAAACAGAAATGTTAGCTCATAAAATCTGTATTCACGGATGGGCGGATCCAGAGAACTATCCGTTGCAGAAAAAGCGGCACTCGATGGAGAAGCTGAGAGAGTGGGCTCACCTGAGACCTCGAACCAATACATTTGGTGCCGTGGCGAGGGTCAGGAATTGTATCTGCAATTCGATCCATCAATTCTATCAAGAGCAAGGGTTCCTATACATCAATACCCCCGTCATCACCGCGAGTGATTGTGAAGGTGCCGGAGAGATGTTTCAAGTAACAACGATGAACCTTGATGAGCTTGCAAAACAGAAAATTGAAAATCTAAATTATCGTTTTGATTTCTTCGATAAGCCCTCTTACCTGACCGTCAGCGGGCAATTGGAAGCAGAGACTTACGCGTGTGCCTTAGGAAAGGTTTACACTTTCGGGCCAACTTTTCGTGCTGAGAATTCGAATACTTCGCGGCACCTTGCTGAATTTTGGATGATCGAACCTGAGGTCGCGTTTGCGGATCTCAATGACAATATGGATTTGGCTGAGAAGTTTTTAAAGAGAATTTTCTCTGATGCACTCAGTAAATGTTCGGAAGACTTGGAGTTTTTCAATGAGCGGATTGATGAATCAAAATCCCTGATCGAGAGACTAACGACCATCGTCGATTCAGAATTTGTTCGACTGCCGTATACCGAAGCGGTAGAGATTCTGGTGAAGGCGGATGTGAAATTTGATTACGCCGTCGAGTGGGGGATTGATCTTCAGTCAGAACACGAACGATATTTGACGGAGCAACATTTTAAGAAACCTGTGATCCTGTTTGATTATCCGAAGACGATCAAACCGTTTTACATGTATTGCAATGATGATGACAAAACAGTTCGCGCCATGGATGTGCTCGTTCCAGGGGTTGGTGAGATCATTGGTGGAAGTCAGCGTGAGCACCGTCTGGACGTTCTCGAATCCAGAATGAAAGATCAAGATCTGGATATTAATGAATACTGGTGGTACACCGACTTGCGAAAATACGGCACGGTTCCACACGCTGGTTTTGGGCTTGGGTTGGAGCGTGCGGTGCAGTTTGTGACCAGTATGTCCAACATCCGAGACGTCATCCCGTTTCCTCGAACCCCCGGAAACGCTGAATTCTAAAAGTTGAGTTTTAGAGGTCCCTAGTGGTGTCCCGTTGAGTCAAATCGAATGGGTAAAGTCGTAAAGTGCTGCGCAAATAACTCCGGTTCGGCTGTGCTTAAAAGGTTTCCCCAGCTGGTTTTCGGTCGCGAATCTATCGGGAAAATATTGATGTCGAAACCATCTTTGCTAAACTAAATCCCATTCCTGAGAGAGCAAACCTGCCCTCTTTGCCCCTCCCCTGCCCCCCCTTAAACGGAGTTGTCATGAAGTTTTTGAATCGTGGTCTTTTGCTGCTCACGGCAGTTGCCCTGTTTGTTTTTTCCAATACTGCATTCGGTCAACGTGGATTAGACAGAGCTTTGGAGGCTCAGAGAGCTCACAATCCTAATTTTTTCCAAGTAGAAGGCGTGGTCGCCACCGGTGTTTCGGTTGATAGAGCCGGCAACGCGGTAATCAAGGTCTACACTGAGAATGCAGGGACGAAGGTTCCCGCGTTCGCCAACGGCGTTGCCGTCAAGAAATTTGTCGCCGGTCCGATAACGGCGTGGGATAGGCCTGTTGATCAGATGAAAAAGCCCGGACGAGGCAATGGGGGCGGTGGAGATAGCGGTGGAACAAACCCACAGACTCGTTTGGCTCGACCAGTTGCAATTGGAGCTTCGATTGGAACTTATCGTCCAAGTGCTGCTAACGCCTGTTTCGCAGGAACTTTAGGTTGTCGTCTCAAAGGCAGTGACGGGCAGCGATATATTCTAAGCAACAACCATGTAATAGCTGAGGAGAATGCTGGATCAGTCGGAAACGATTTGGTTATTCAACCTGGCACGTTGGACAATGATTGTGTTCTGGAGTTAGAAGATGTGATCGGTTCATTATCTGGTTTTGTACCAATTAAATTCAACGGTCAGGCGAACTTCATCGACGCCGCAGTGGCAGCAACAACGGTCGCTGATACCGGTTTTGCATCCCCAGCGGAGGCTTATGGTGCTCCTTCCTCTAATACTCAGTCCGCTTACGTCGGCATGCCGGTCCAAAAGTTTGGTCGAACAACGAGCTTAACGCTTGGTGAAGTGGATGCAATCAATGTCACAGTTAACGTCGGCTACACAGCGGGTTCGGCTTTGTTTGAAAATCAAATTATCATCATCGGTAAACGGCAACGCGGGCGTAAACTCGTAGATGCTACATTTAGCGAAGGTGGTGATTCGGGATCCTTGATCGTGACTCAAGGGAATAATAATCCAGTGGGGTTGTTGTTTGCCGGTAATTCATCGGTGACGATCGCTAATCCAATCGATGAGGTTTTGACAACTTTGTCGATTTTGAATGGCACAGTGCTGTCTGTTGATGATGGTAATTAATGTCTTCTAAACGAGAAATCGAACCGTCTGATTTGAGAGAATTCAAACGGAAACTAATGTGCATAAATGGAGTTCAAGCGGTCGGTGAATCTGTGTCCGAAGGTTCGTTCTGCTTGAAAGTCTTCTTCGACAATGAGCGGTCGATGAGGGATGCCGTGTTACCCGAATTAGGTCCAGTTCCTATTGTTTGCACTTTGTCAGGTTCTATTGAAACTCAATAAATGACCAAGAAGTCTAGGGAAAGCCACGCTGATTCAGCGTGGCTTTTTAATTGGATCCAAGTCGCGATTATGGGAGTCGTTAACCTTTTTGAAAGTGGCGTTCATTCTTTGCCATCTTCCCGTAGTGCCAATCGAAGTAGGACGCTTCCTTGTCACGTGGTAAATTTGAATGGACTGGCGTTACCCGTTAAGATTAGGGCATTCATAAATTGTTGGGTTAAAGACTAAATGCTGTACTTAGCGAAATTTTTTTCAATTGCCGGTTGGGTGTGCATCGCCCTGCAAACTAGCTCATTTGGAGATGAGATTGATTTTGATAAACAAATTAAGCCAATTATTGATTCTCGTTGTGCGGAATGTCATGGCCTAACGAGTCGAGAAGGTGGCTTGCGATTCACCAGTCGCGATGATGCGATGGTTGAATTGGATTCAGGGGAAATCGCAATTGTCTCGGGTGACCCACAGTCCGGATCGCTGGTTTCGCGGATTAGCAGTCGCGATCCAGCGGAGATGATGCCGCCGGAGGGGAAGCGTTTGACGCGTGAGGAGATCGCCCTAATTGTGAAGTGGATTGAAGAGGGGGCGAAGTGGCCTGAGCGTTCGGTTTCCAAACACTGGTCGTACGTTGCTCCGGTCCGCCCAGTCTTGCCTGCGATGGTTAGTTCCGAACGATTGCGAAATGAAATTGATTATTTTGTTGCCAAGAGATTGGCGGTTCAGGGTTTGGGCCTTTCAGTTGACGCCTCAAACGCTCAGGCACTTCGGCGGGTCTCATTAGCTTTGACGGGTCTTCCTCCTAAGGTCGAAATCGTCAAAGAATATTTGAAGAATCCCAGCGAGGAAAGGTTTGAGCAATTTGTTGATTCCTGTTTTGATTCGCCAGCGTATGGTGAGCGTTGGGCGACTCCTTGGTTTGATGCGGCACGGTACGCGGATTCTAATGGCTATCAGGCAGATCAGATTCGAGAAAGTTGGGCGTATCGTGATTGGGTTATTCGCTCGATCAATCAAGACCAACCGTTCGATCAATTTACTATAGAGCAGTTGGCTGGAGATTTACTGCCCAATGCTACCGAGGCTCAGAGAATTGCCACTGGCTTTCACCGGACGGTAACCTGCAATGTTGAAGCAGGAGTCCATCCCGAAGAGAATAGAGTCAATCAAGTTTTTGATCGCGTGAATACGACGGGTACAGTCTTTTTGGGGACAACACTGGAATGTTGTCAGTGTCATAACCACAAGTACGATCCTTTTTCGCAGGAGGAATATTTCAAGCTGTTTTCGTTTTTTAACAACACTCCTGTAGAGGTGAAGTTGACCTCGGGTGTTGCTTATGACTTTTATGGTCCAAAAATGGATCTCTCGGTCGATGAAAAAATTAGGCTAAAACGGGATTCGTTAACCAGTGAATTAAATGCGTTGAAACAAAAGAAGGAACGCGTTGGGATTGTGGCACGTGAAAGACTTGAGGAGTTGAAGTCGGATTTGGCGACTGAAGTCAAAAATAAGATTAACTGGACGCCACTCAAGATATTGAATTTCAGTACGAATAGTGGCGAATCGCATCGGATCCTCGACGACCAATCTGTTTTGGTAGGAGGCTCATTGCCTGGGACCAGTCGCTATACGGTAGAGGTGGCGAACGAGTTGCCTCTGGTTACGGCGGTTCGGATCGAAGCCTTAACCCATGAAGAATTGCCGGGGACAGGGCCAGGACGCGGAGACGTTGAGCGGCCTAATTTTATTCTAAGTGAATTGGTTGTCTCTGCGGGTCCCTTGGAGACTTCAGGGAAAGATGGGTTTGAAGTGGTCGCGTTGAATAGCGCCTTTGCTGATTTTTCTCAGAAAAACTGGGAAGTCGCCAAAGCGATTGATGGCGATCAGAAAACCGGTTGGGCGATTGCCCAGCAATTTTTCAAAAATCACTGGGCGGCATTTGGCTTTAAAACGCCGCTGAAATTATCAAAGCCCCAAGGCCGGATTCGTTTTCTGTTAGACCAGAACTATGGGCGCGGCCGGACGATCGGCCGGTTTCGTTTGCTCGCAACATCCGATGATATAACGACGTTGGGGATATCCGAAGAAATTAGAAATATTTTAACGTTAAAGAAACTGAACAAAGCGCAGCGGAAAAGGCTTGATGAATTTTTAAACACTGGACAGCCTGAATTAATTAAACTGCAAAGTCAAATTGCAGCAGTCCAAAAGAAATTATCAGCGCTGAAGCCACCGACGACACTCGTCATGCAGGAAATGGATAAACCTCGTGAGACCTTTAAATTGACCCGAGGTGATTATCTCAACCCCGGCAAGAAGGTTGGCTCAGGGGTTCCAGCGGTTCTTCATTCATGGAATAGTGAGCTGCCAAATAATCGGCTTGGCCTGGCAAAATGGATGGTGGATACTAAAAATCCATTGTTGGCGCGGGTGGCGGTGAATCGCTGGTGGACTAGTTATTTTGGGCGAGGGTTGATGGCCTCAGGGGAAGACTTTGGTACGCAAAGTGATCCAGCGTCGCATCCGGAGTTACTGGATTGGTTAGCAGTTGAACTGATGGAGTCCGGGTGGTCGAGAAAGCATATTCATAAGTTGATTGTGATGTCGAGTTCATTTCGACAAACCTCTCAGTCGAATCCAAAATTAAATTCGCGAGATCCTCAGAATCGATTGCTGTCGCGTGGCCCCCGGTTTCGAATGCCGGCCGAAATGATCCGAGACAATGCTTTGGCGATAAGTGGTTTGCTGTCCACGAAAATGGGTGGACCTCCGGTGATGCCCTTTCAGCCGGATAATATTTGGCGAACCGTAGGCCGAAATGGACCAAAATGGAACGCGGCAAAAGATGAAGATCGTTTCCGCCGCGGCGTGTATGTGATTTGGCGACGCGCAGCACCCTATCCGAGTTTTGTTAACTTCGATGCGCCGGACCGTGCCGCGTGCGTGATTGAGCGCCCACGAAGTAATACACCCTTGCAGGCTTTGACACTGCTGAATGATCGAGCGTTCGTTGAAATGGCGGTGGCGCTGGCTTCAACAGTTGTCCTTCACTCTCAAGGAGCCGGCGAATTGAGAGCACAGCTGGCTTATGCCATGCAGCGTTGTGTCGCTCGCGTTCCTGTATCAGAGGAGATAGATGTTCTGGAAAAGCTGTATGAGGCTGAGTTGAGCCGATTCTCAATTGATCCCACCGCCGTCGATGCGTTGCTTGATAATAACCGGGTTGTCACAGGAGACGGCAGGGCGGAGTTGACTCTTATGGACAGGAATCACCTTGCGGCTTTAAGTGTGGTTTGCAATGTCTTGTTGAACTTAGACGAGACGATTAATTATTGAGTGAGTTTCATTTGTTTTGTATTAATTGTGAACAGAGAAAAGATGTCGCTTCCTAAGAATCAGCTGCTATCTCAAGATTTGACGCTAACGCGTCGGCATTTATTCCAGAAAATCGGGAGTGGTGTTGGAGGGATTGCCTTGGCATCTCTGTTTCGCGAGACGGGGTTGGGCCTTTCAGCATCACTGGCAGATTCATCTGCGATTGGCCAACCAGGGCTTGAGATTGCTCAGCGTCAGTTCGCACCGCGGGCTAAAAATGTAATTTATATTCATATGGTAGGCGCTCCGTCGCATCTTGATCTATTTGACTACAAACCGGAATTGCAAAAACGAAATGGTCAACTCTGTCCTGACGAGTTCTTTAAAGGAAAGCAATTAGCATTCATTCGTCAGCAGCCATCGTTATTGGGCACTCCCGCAAAAAAAGAGTTCGCGTTTTCTCGGTGTGGTCAGAGTGGGATTAGAATTTCCAACCTGCTCCCGCATCTACAACAGGTTGCTGATGAAATCACTTTTAATCGTGCGACCTTTACCGACCAGTTTAATCATGCCCCAGCACAGATGATGATGCTTTCTGGGTTCCAGCGATTTGGTCGTCCAAGCATTGGCGCCTGGACGAGTTACGGTTTGGGCAGTGAAAATAAGAATCTACCAAGTTTTGTCGTATTGGTTACCGGGCAAGTACTGGGAGCGGGGAACAGCGCTTGGGGTAGTGGTTTTTTGCCTACGGTGCATCAGGGGGTTGAATTTCGCAGTCAAGGTGACCCTGTTTTGTTTTTATCAAACCCTAAGGGGATTGAAGCGGAGGCAAGAAAGCGAACCGTGGACGCCATTAACGAGTTGAATCAACGTCAACTTTTAAATTTGCAGGATCCGGAGATTGCCACACGAATCGATCAATATGAATTGGCGTACCGGATGCAATCTTCTGTTCCTGAATTAATGGAAATCGAATCAGAATCAAAAGAAACCCATGCGATGTACGGAACTGAGCCCGGTAAAAGTTCCTTTGCGAATAACTGTTTGTTGGCTAGACGATTGGTAGAGCGGGGAGTGCGGTTCGTTCAATTGTTTGATCAAGGTTGGGACATGCACAATAGCGTTGCGAATCGACTGCCTACTAAATGCAAACAGGTTGACCGTCCAATTGCTGCATTGATTAAAGATCTAAAACGACGTGGGCTGTTAGATGAAACTTTAGTTATTTGGTCATCCGAATTTGGGCGGACTCCCATGGGACAAGGTGATGTAAAGGCTGCGAACGTCGGTCGCGATCATCACAAGGAAGCTTTTACGACGTGGATGGCGGGTGGTGGAGTCAAGAAGGGATTCGTATACGGAAAGTCCGATGAGCTAGGTTACGGTATCGCAGAAGACCCGATGCACGTTCATGATTTCAATGCCACAATCATGCATTTGCTTGGGATCGACCACGAGCAATTGACATTTAAGTATCAGGGGCGGCCTTACCGGCTTACTGATATTGGCGGAGTTGTGGCAGAAAAAATCATCGCGTGAACCACAAATTTCATTTGCAGCATGAAAGAAACGGAATTAAAGAGCTTGGCGAAGTTTGGACAATTTTTCTTTTAAAGCTTGAGCTTTTGCCTCGGCTTCGTTTTTTTGCCGCATTGCATCGTCTACTGTTTTCTGTGCTTCGGATAGCTTTGTGTTCGCGGCATCGGCAGCCGTTTTCTTGGCAGCGATATCTGTATCAACCGAGAGGATTTCGGCCTGGATTGATTTCATCTCTGCGACGAAAGAAAGATTGCTGTTCCAATAATTGACCTGTTGGGTTGCCTGCTGGACATCAGACATTGCTGCAGCAGTAATTTTAGATCCGACGTCGACTTTCTTTTGGGTGGACTCCACATCCACTTTTAGCTTGGTAACTTCTGCGATCACGGTTTGCATTTCCGTTTTGGTGCCATTGACGTTATTAGCAGCCGTTTCCATTTGAGCTTTCATTGCGTTTGTGGTTTCATTTGCCTTGGCAACCAAGCCGTTTAATTCATTGATTCTGGCATCGAGTTGTTGGAGCTTGGCGTTAAGAGATGTAACGCTGGTCTTCAAGTCTACGTCTTCAGGGAGTAGAGCGAGTGCTGCATTGGCTTTGTCGAGTGACTCCTTAATCAGGGGCTTCGCACCAGCCTTCTGAGTCAGTTCAGTTTGCAAGGATGACGCAGTAGCCGAAGCGGATTCAAACTGTGTTTTGGCGGTGCTAAAAGTTGTTTCCATCTGCGTTAGTTTTGTCTGAGCTTGAACCTGCGCTTGTTTGGCTTGCTCTAGCGAACCGAGCATCCCATTGAGTGAAACTTTTGTTTCCGCCAAGACTTTAGCCAGCGGGGCGTGTTTTTGACTGGCAACGGTTAGATTCTTTTGGGAGGCAGCAAGGCGTTCGGTGAGTGTGGGGGGATTGGAGGCCAGTTGCCCAATTGCCGCTCCGTCAACAGCATTCCAAATCGTCAGCTTGCCAGTCCAGTCGCTGGCAAGAACGCGATTGGATTCATCACAGTGCGATACAGCAACGGCTACATCGGTCAGCCCTGTAAACTGCCGAATCATTTTACCGCTTTGATCCCAAGTTTTAGCGACCTTGTCACGACCACAACTGGAGATGATGCCGTCGCGGTGAAACTCAACTCCGGTGACGCCAGCACCATGAGCTGTCCACGATTTGATTTGCTTTCCTTCGGTGAGCTCCCAAAGTCGAATGGAGCCGTCCTCGCTGGCAGAACTCAAGATCTGGCTATCGGCACGCCAGGAGACGCCAGTGATTGATTTAGAGTGAGCTTTCAGCGTAAACGCTTCGTTGCCAGTGTCTGCTTCCCAGACATGTAGTCCTCCGTTTCTATCTCCGGAGGCAAGGAATTTTCCGTCAGGGCTGAATTCAAGTGCAGTGACCCAGTCGGTGTGCTTTTTCATTTCGGCGATTGGTGAGCCATCGGTGGTAGAGAGGATTTTAACCAGTTTGTTCGGGCCTCCCATTGCAACCATAGAATGGTCGGATGAAATGTCGGAGGCAAGAACTGATTCCAGTTCATCACCGACGGTAGTGATTCTCTCGCCCGTGAGTACATTAAACAGAACCGTTTTCCCTGATGCGCCGTCCCGCCCCCCTCCTGCCAATAATAGTTGGCCATTTCGGCTAAACCGCAATGAGTGGGCAACTCCTTCTTCGAAGGGGAGTACACCAGCGAGGTTGAGGTTTTGAGTGTTGTACAGCAGGATTTGTTGCGGCGATGAAATTGCCGTGATTGGCGCCCACGGCGAAGTTGCAATTGCATGCACCGACGGGCGTGGTGTTTTGATGATCGGTTCTAGGGAAATCCGAAGCGGCATCGGAGTGACTTCGGGTTTGGCCGTGGGATTGGCACTCATCGACATATCAAATTTTGGTTTGGCTTTGGCGGCGACACTGCCGCTGTTCTCGAGCGCACCGAGGTCGATCCATTTCGCGATCAATTGGATTTCCGGATCGGGGATTTTGGTTCCGCTGGGCGGCATCTCAGGCGTTTCCTCGTGTGTAATTAACTGATAGAGGTAACTCCCTGAGGCATCCTGTGGCTCAATTACGGTGCCACTTCCCCCACCTTGCATGAGATTGGTGTAGTTGGTGACATCGAGATCGCCTTCTCGCTTTTGGCCGTTGTGGCAACTTGAGCAGCGCTGCACGAGCAGCGGTTTGACGTGATCATCAAAAGTCACTTTCTCGGGGGCTTTGTCGTCAGCGGTGGCGACGGACGCAACCATCCAGCAAGCAACCAACGCGAGTGCAGTGGACTGAAGTTTCACAGTTTGAAATGTTAGTCGTTTCAAGTGGCAGTTCATTGTGACATCGGAGTTGAAATACTAGTGATTGAAAACAAATTCGCGAGAGTTCAGGAGGGCCCAGAGGATATCCTCCAAGGCTTGGGTTTTATTCTCTTGAGTCGAGATCTCTTGCTGAATCGCAGTTCGCTCTTTCTCGGTTGGCAATCGAGAGAAGCATCGTTGGTAAATTTCATCTAAAATTTGATCGTGAGTTTTTTTCTCTGCAACCAGACGCTCGATGAGTTTGCCCTGTTTGATTTTGGTGTTTACTGTTGAGCCGTTCAATAAGTGTAGAGCTTGAGACAGGCTTGGATCCATAATGACTTCACAAGAGCAGACGGATTCGCGTTTGGCGCGACCGAAAGTGGTCAAAAAGTAATCCGTCGTGTTACCATCTGCGATTTGTACGGCACGCGAACCAAGCGGCAATCCACGAAATTTGTTTTTTGTTTCTGTGATTTGACTAATCACGTCAAGCAATACTTCGGCTCGAATTCGGCGGAGTGAAGCATGAGAGAAGTTTGTCAAATCAGATTCATTGGTGACATTAGTTTTTGTACTTAGCTGGTAGGTCCTTGAATTGCATATGTCGCGAACCAGTTTTTTGAAATCGTAATCGTATTCTTTAAACTTGGTTCCAAGTTCATCAAGGAGTTGTGGATTAACGGCGGGGTTACTGACCCGAACATCGTCAACTTCATCAACAATCCCTTTTCCTAGAAAGTGAGCCCACACGATGTTTGACAGATTTTTTGCGAAGTAAGGATTGTCGGCGGAAGCAATCCAGTCAGCAACGACAGCCCGGCGGTCTTTGCTTTTCGTTTCGGGTTCTATGCCACCAAGGAATTTGGGTTTCATGTTTTGCCCGGTGACTGGATTCTTGGTTTCTCCACTGCCGCGATTAAAGACAATTTGTTCCCGCGGATCTTCGCTTGCCTTCCGGGCAACCTGTGAGAAGAAGGCGACGAAACCGTAATAGTCGTCCATCGTCCAGCGATCGAATGGATGATTGTGACATTGGGCGCACTGAATTCGCATTCCTAGAAAGACTTGCGCGACGTTTTCTGCAACTTTGAGATTGTCTTGCTCGTTTTGATAGTAATTCGTCGCCGGAACTGTAAATGTTCCTCCTTGCGATCCAAGAAGTTCACGAACCATTTGGTTGACGGGGACATTATTTGCGATTTTTGATTTTAGCCAGTCGTAGTACAGCAGCGTTGCCTTGTAGCTGACCTGCTGCGTGGAACGAATCTGTAAAAGTTCAGACCATTTCATGACCCACATTTCTACAAACTCTTTTCGGGCCAGCATTTCGTCGATGTATTTAGCCCGTTTGTCGGGTGACGCATCGGCAACGAATTGGTTGACTCTTTCCGGAGTCGGCACGATACCGCAAATGTCGAGTGACGCCCTTCGGATGAATTCAACGTCGGAGCATAATTCGGAAGGTTGGATCCGCAAGTTGCGTAGTTTTTCGTTGATCCGCTGATCGATGTAATTGTTTTCGGGGATGTCCTTCCATGTGAATTCAACGTCTTTTGGGAGAACAATGACATCGGTTCCAACGGTATGGGTGTCAAAGCGACACATTACAAATGCTTCACCGCGGTTTTTAGCCGTGACCCATCCGTCTTGGGAAACCAAGGCTGAGTTGTCGTTGTTGGTCGAAAAATAGGCGAGCGAGGTTACATCGCGATCAGAACCGTCTTCGTATTTTGCACGCACTGTGAGACGTTGTTTTGAATCAGGGCCGTTGAGAACTGCATTTTTGGGATACAGTTCGATGCCGACAACTTTTTGAACTTTACCTTCGTCAAAAGAGGCTCCCGCTTCGAGCCAATTTAAAAGGGTGTTGTAGTATTCTGTGCCGGGTTTGAAGAGTTCTCCACCGGAGTGAGGAACGGCACCAACGGCCTTGTTGATCAACAGGCAATCCGAAGGGACAGCAAGATCGACCCGCCGCCCAAGCATCTCACGAGTCAAACGATGGTAGTCGCCTTTGGGGTCAAACCCATAAAGGGAAAGTCGAAATCCATCTTTCCCTCTTGCAGCGCCGTGGCAACTTCCTGCGTTGCAACCGGATTTTGAAAATACGGGCATAACATCATTGGTGAAGCTCAGCGGTGGGTTGCTGGCCGCGTTGGCGACTTTTACTGGAAGGTCGATGTTAAAGTTTTCGATTGAGAATTTGACGGTTGTTTCGCCATCGGCCACGGGATGAAAAGTGGCTCCCTCTTGTTTCACAATGGCACCACTGCCAATTTGGCTCTTCACTAAATCTGTGACGTCGACTGTGATTCCATTGGAATACACCATCTGAGCGACAATGGATTGGCGATCGCGAAGGTTCGACAACAAGATCTCGCTTGGGAAGACCTCGAGTTTCACAGGCGTAGCATTTTTCACCACGGGAATTAACGGTTGGACGACGGGCTCAACTCCGGAGGGAGTATTCGCAGTCGTTTTCTTATTGTCATCCGCAAATCCCGTTCCTTGAAAGGAGAGCGAGATGGTGCTCACGACGCACAACGCCGCGAGGGTACGAATGGAGATTTGGCAATAATGATTCATGATAAATTCACCGAGTTGACGGAGTCAGCGAGTTGGTTATTTTTTGGCGGGTGCCGGTTTGGTGGTAGCAACGACGGGTGGAACCGGGGGTTTGGGGGGACGCGGTTTGTTGATTTGCAGAATCGCATTCCCTGCCCTGGAAACAATGGGCTCTCCATTTTGGGTTATCGTGACCCGACAAAAAACGCCAGAGTGTTTTCCGAATGGCGTTTTTTCGTTGGTCTGAACATTGAAAACGATTTCCTTCGTGTCTTTCGTGAACTTTTTAGGAGTGTCGATCACAACGTTAGCTGGAATGCCTAGAATCTCAGCGGTTGCTTCGCCTTCGAACGGTTTGAGTTGATTCAGTTTGCAAATCAGTTGCGTCGACTCACCTCGAACGATACTCATCCTTGCGATCGAGGTCGAAACAAACGGTTCAGCTATCTCAATTTCCGCTAATTGTGAGGCCGACCAGGCGGGACCCTTAAAATTAGAGTTGCCGATGACATACATGGGCCACTTGCCAATGGAAGCACTCGAATTGGCGTTCAGTGGATAATCGATTTCTGACTTACCCTTGGGCATGACGATCTGATAGGTCGTGCCAACGCCCGGTGAGCGGAATGGGAATTGAAGGTTGATTGGATCTTCGAATCCTTCATCCCGGTGGGCAATGATTTTGATCGACATTTGTCCGTTGCGAACTAACGGGACTTTGGGTTGGACAATTTCAATTGAATACGGCAGTTTTTCAACGACGGCAAAGGCAAGTTTGTCGACAGTGCAGCCGTAGTAAACTGAGTTGTTGGGTTGTCCAAGAACGAAGTCTGCAAAGTTTTTAAAGCTTCCATTGATAACTTTGCTTTCATTAAGCTGATGTTGCCCACGGAAATCAACAAGTGTGCCACCAATTGCGGCATCGGGCGAGGCCTCAAACACCACAGGCATCAGATTCAAACTTTTGTGCATTGGTTTGGAGATTACTTTAATGCCGTTGGGCAAGTTATCTTGCAGTAAGTTAATCTCGCCGCCGAATCCTTTTCTCTGTGCGGACATTAGAACTGCAAAACGGCCTCCTTGTGGAACAGCGATTGTTTGCCGTTGTTGAGAGTAACGGTCAATGCGATTGATGCCCAGCGAAAATTCCGGTTGGGGCTGGGTGAGTTCAATTCGATAGACAAAATCAGGTTGTCCACGACGCAGGTGATCGTACACTCGGACATAATACTCGCCGTCAGCGGGCACTTGGAATCGCAGGTAGCTATCCGGTCGCTTGGCGTCGTCATCGCCAGCGAGTGTCTTTTTATTTGCGTCAAAAATATGAATCACAGGGTCAAGTCCAGAGCCTACTCGTCGTGCATAACATTCGACATCCCAGACCTGTCCTTTTTTCGCACTGAATTTGAAGTAGTCATAATCTCCAGGTTCGCTGATGATCCCGTTAATCGCATGCGGCAAGCCGAGGACTGGCATTTCTCCAAACTGATTATTGGGCTCGACTTCAAGATGATTTTCTAAATCAGTCAAGCGGAAAGGCATTGGGCTGGGAGATGCACCAGAATCATCAGAGCAAAAGATCCCGCCACGAAAGCCGTCGTCAGCAGGCAGTTGTACTTCGTGTGTGGTCGCGCGAATTGGTTCGCCAGGCTGGTACGTGTCGATAAATTGCAGGCTGATTTTTTCTCCTGGCTTACCACCCGCGGGATAGACGGCGGCAGGGCGGGGGAAATTGCCAACGTGAAGGCGGTAACGACTGCTAGAGTTGCCGACAAACGACGATTCGCGAACCGTCACAAAATACTCCCCGTCCTCCGGCAGCAAGACCGACAAAAAGCTGTCTTGTTTTGTTAAGGCCGTATCATCAGAGGCACCAATTTCGAATCGATTTTTGTCAAGTAAAGCGATGGCAGGGTCAAAGAGATAACCAAGTCGGAGCGCTTCCACTTCGACGGAAATGCGTTCCCCTTTTTTTCCTTCGATTCGGAAGTAATCGATGTCTTCATTTGTAACGATGCCGGTAACTGTGACATTCGTTTCGATTTTCTGTGCTTCGCCAAGTTCATTGTTGGGTTCGGCTTCGGCAACTTCCGGTAGCCTTCCGACAAAAACCGAGCGGTAGTCGGAGATTCCATTTCTAGTTCGCAACTGGGCAACATGTTCACCGATACGGCAGTCTGCCGCGACGTTAACTTTGACGTTCACGTTATTGGCATCAACCTGTTCAACGGAAACAACCGTGATCCCAGTGTCGTAGAAAAAGACTTGTTCAGCACCAGAGAGCCTTGAGCCCGAGAATTTGAGTACATATTCTCCGCCGGCTTTAACGCCACGCGGTAAAATTGTATTTAGTCGAGGTGTCGAAGCGGTTACCAACGATGGAAGCAAAACAGTCGCTGTTAAAACAGCGAATAACAGAGTGGACTTCCGAAATGTATTCCGAAAATTTTCGATCATTTTAGTTCCAGCGTTGCGGAAGTGAGAAACAGGTTGTTGCGTTTGCAGCCTAAAGGAATTGGCGGAATTGGCGTGAGTTGTAATGCCGTTGGGCGTAGGTAAGCCTAGGCCAAAAGACCCTCGCGAGCTTGTCCACCGTCGACGATTTCAATCGGCCGTGCCCCCGGTGCCATGAGTTCTTTGTCTGCCGTGATCCCGAGGCATTTGTAAATAGTGGTCGCCCAGTCTTGAACACCCAGGGCATCCTCTTCAGGCTCGCTCGCGGTTGCATTGGACTTGCCGTAGACTTGTCCCTTTTTAATACCTCCGCCAGCCATCAGGGAGCTAAACACTTTTGGCCAGTGATCCCGCCCCGAGGTTTGATTGATCTTGGGCGTCCGACCGAATTCGGAGGCGACAACAACTAATGTGGAATCGAGTAAACCACGTGATTCGAGATCACTAATCAGGGTCGCGTAGGCTTGGTCGAATGCCGGCACTTGACGCTTCATGTTTCTGTCGATGCTATCGTGGTGATCCCAGCCTCCATAAGTCATCGTAACAAATCGGACACCGGATTCGACGAGGCGTCGTGCTAACAGCATTCGAGCGCCGGCAGTATTACGACCATAACGGTCTCGTAACTTCGGATCCTCTTTTTCAATGTCGAACGCCTCGCGTGCCTTTTGCGAGCTGATTAGGCTATAAGCGCGATTGTAGAAAGTATCGAGAGAATCAAGTGAATCTGATTTTTCTTTTTCACGGAAATGACCGTTGACGACATCTAGCAGTTTTCGGCGTTTGTCAAATCTAGCGGTATCCACTCCAGCGGGCAGTTCGAGGTCGCGAACTTTGAATCCACCGGCGGCTGGATCCGCACCAATGCTGAATCCTGCGAACGATGAGCTCAAATAACCAGTTCCCTGATATGGATTGGTTTGATTTGGAATCAAAACATAAGGGGGAAGATTGTTGCGAGGCCCAAATTCGTGAGAGACAACACTTCCCATACTTGGGAAGGTTAACGCGGGACTGGGCCGGTATCCGGTGTGCATGTTGTGCACTCCGCGTTCATGAGCTGCCTCGCCGTGGGTCATTGAGCGAATGATGGTGAGCTTGTCAGCGATATTTGCCGTCTGCTTAAACATCTCGTTGATTCGGACGCCCGTAAGTTTCGTTGCAATGCTCCGCATCGGCCCTCGGTACTCCAACGGAGCGAATGGTTTGGGGTCGAATGATTCTTGTTGTGCCATCCCTCCGGGAAGGAAGATGTAGATGACGGACTTTGCGGTTCCCTCTTTGGTTTCGTAATTCTTTTGATCCGCTTGGGCAGTCTTCAGTCGAAAGAAATCGGTTAGCGTTAGCCCGATGCCACCCACTGCACCGACGGTTAGTAAGTTGCGACGGCTCAACATATTGTCACGACACTTCATTCCTGTCTCCCTGACTAGAAACTTATTTGTTCAACTTAGACTTGTTCAGTTCTTTATCTTGTTTGATCGTTAACGATTCATTCGCGATTGACTGCGTGAATTGGTAACGATTAATCAAGATGATGCAATTTTGATTTTAACGAAGACATCATGGCAAATCCACGATCCCGAGATGTATATGAGTTGTAAGTAATTGATGTCTAATGGTTTACGAAGAACGGCTGGCGATTCAGGCGGCGCTCTTTTTTTTGTGTGAATTTATACATAAATATTGCATTCGGGCTGATTCGGCGCTTTGAGGGCAACCGAGTGCTTTATCCCCCCTAAGCGATAATTTAGCTTATCAAAAAGGGGGTTAGTATGAGGGGGGCAATTGTTCGGTGTTTCCGTCTGGGTAAAGCGTTCACTTTGGTGAAAAATTGACGATTGAGGCGTGCTTTTGGATCGCAAGGGTCAATCACAACATGCTAGTTTTTTAGATTTGGAGGGTCGTGGTGGTCGATAAACACAAGCAGACGACTTTTTTCATCCTGCATTGGTTCCAGTTATGAACAAAACCACTAGTAAATTACTGATTATTACAGCCTGTTTTTCGTTTGTTTTGTTGTCTGGGGAAAAGACTTATTCTCAAAACGATTTATCGATTGTGAAAGTGGCAACCGAGCGTCCTCCGACGTCATCGATCCGAGTTGGTAACGTGAACAGCAAGTCTAATTTTAACTACAGGCAAGATGATGATTTGTTGAAAAACCTTCAAAAAGCGGAAGACAAGGAGCTCACGGCAGCTTTGGGGGGAGATGACATCGCTGATTTATTTAAAGCTGGGCAATGGCCAAGAAAATCGATTGCTGCGATCAGCCTGAATGTCCGTGAGAAAGAGGGAGCTCCCAAGGGGATTGCTGGTGAGTTGATGGCAACCCAAAAAAATGTGTGGAGTGAATTTTCGCCTGAACTGAAAGTCTTTGCCTGGGTCGCTCCTGACATTCGCTATCAGCCATTATATTTCGAAGACGTTGCTTTGGAGAGATATGGCCAGACCTCAGGGGAGCGGCTTGAATCCATCCGTTCAACAGCAAACTTCTTTACTTCGGCTGTTCTTTTGCCGTATCACATGCGGCGAGACGCTCCGGGAAGCTGCGATTATCCCCTTGGTTTCTGCCGGCCCGGAGACGTGGTTCCGTGTACAAAGCAGCGCCAGTTGTTCCCTCGCTAATGCGGTCAAACTGGCAAGCTTAAATTGGCTTCGGTTTCATTTCCCGTGAGACGCGTGAAGGTAGGATTTAGCGTCTTGGGTGTTCTGGCCATCGGTTCGGTGTGTCGCTTGGTTGCTCCGTGGGGGTATGCGGTGGATGGGGTGTCTTTTCGGGTTAGCTAGAGTCGTCTGATTATCTGGATCATCATGATATTTCGGCGTGATTATTCCGATGAAGTTGGCATTGCTGGATAGTTTAATCCTAACAGTTCTGCCAATCTTACGAGCAAGCCATGATTTTTGGTCTTCCTGTGGACATCTTAAGCACGCGTCAATTTTCGAAAATTTACGGTGTTTTGTTATTAGCCTTCATTGCAGGTTCGTTAGTTGGGTGCCAGCATCGAGCCAAACAGGTGGTCGATTTTTCGGGCGACTGCTCACCCTGTCAATCGCTTTTGCAGCAGATCGAATATCCAGAGCTTGAGGACGAGGAAGGAACTGATGGTCTGCAGTATCTTTCCGGACCGCCGGTAACCATTTCAAATTTCCAAGATTTGACGCCCCTTGAGATGACGGTAGAGCAATGCGTTGAGATGGCCCTTGCTAATTCTAAAGTCATGCAAAAGCTTGGTGGGCTCGTCGTCAATTCTCCACAGGCTGCAACCACGCTTTATGATCAAGCGATTAATGAAACGGGTTTGGGAAGTGTCGAGGCAGCGCTCTCAGCCTTCGATGCACAAGTGGATTCAAGTTTGCTGTACAGTCGACGCGAGCGGTTTATAAATCAAGCATTCTTAGGTGGTGCGGTGACCAATTCTTCGAACTTTAATTTTGGAATTGGTAAGCAGACTGCATCGGGGGCATCGTTTGGAATTAGGAATTTGACTGATTACAACCGTAATGCGAATCCGTTCGCGATTTTCAATAGCAATTACAATATGGTGACGCAGCTTGAATTTCGACAGCCTTTGGGGCGTGGACGTGGTTCGGCGGTCAATCGGATTGCCGGTCCCAACGCGACTCCCGGAAATTACAACGGCGTCCTAATTGCCCGAATTAGGAGTGATGTCTCTCTTGCAGATTTCGAAGTGGCGGTTCGTAATCTGGTTCGTAATGTCGAGGATACTTACTGGGAATTATATTTCTCATACCGCGACCTCGATACGAAGATTGGTGCTCGCGATTCGGCACAAGAGGCGTGGGATAATCGCAAAAAGCGGTTAGACGAAGGCGTTGGTCGCCCCGATGATGAAGCGCTTGCCCGTCAGCAGTATTTTAATTTCCAAGCTCAGGCACAGGATATTTTAACCGGGCAATTGAATGGGGTAAAAGGTGTATTGGGATCGGATCGTGATCTCCGCCGACTGATGAATTTGCCAGCGAGTGATGGAACGATCATCTTGCCAACTTCAGATCCTGCCTTAGCACCGGTCGCTTTTGACTGGGAACAGTCTCAGGTGGATGCTCTCAATCGAAGGGTCGAAATTAGGCGTCAAAAATGGGTGGTTCGCCAACGTGAATTAGAATTGCTGGCAGCTAAAGCACTCAATAAATGGCGATTTGATTTAACGGGTCAGTATGGAGCGAGAGGTTTCGGTCGTAATTTGTTTGGCACCCAGAGTTCGCCCAATGGCGGAGCATTTAATGATATGTTTAAAGGGAATCTTGACGATTGGCAGCTAGGATTTGAATTCGGTGGCGCGATTGGGAATCGGATTGGGCATCTTTCGATTCGAAATGCGGAATTGAGACTGGCGCGAGAGCGTACTTTGCTGAATGAACAACAACGACAGATCTTGCTTGATTTGAATCAAGCATTTACGGAAGTTGATCGATCGATTGCGTCTTTGCGAACCAACTTCGATGCAAGAATCGCAGCCGAGGAAGAGATCAATCCAAAGCAGAAGAGGTTCGATGAAGGACAGGATCAAATTTTCTTTTTACTCGACGCTCAACAGCGAAAAGCGAACACAGAGAGCCGCGTCCACCGTTCCGTCGCCGAGTATAACAAAGCACTTTTAAACTATGTGTACACGACAGGAACATTGCTTAGTCGGTACAATATATTTTTGACCGAGGGAGAGTGGTCTGAGAACGCCCGGGCGAATGCGGTTGAAAAGGCTCCGCGTTTCGAGAAGGGGCCTTTGAATTTTAATAGCCGCGATGTCAGCCCATTGAGTTTAGGTGCCTATGACCAGCGGGCGGTTTCATTAAGTGTTCCTGCCTCAGCCGAGGGCGAGGCAATGGTTGCCCCCGCGGTTCCAGAGACAGCGGGACAAAAATAGCTGAAAGAATTATTCTTCTGGCGGACGGTATTGGATGGGGGAAACCTGTTCAAGCCCGAATTCTTTTCTCGACAGGGAAACATAATTTAAGCCGATGGCGACCTGCTCACCTTCGGTGACCCGCTTTCCCGACTCATCGAGGCGAGCGTTCATGATTGCCTTTTTTCCGGTGTAGCAAATGGTCTTAATTTCACCCAGGACGTCGGCCCAGGCGAGTAGGTATTTACTTCCCTCAAATGGCTCACCGCGGAAGTCAGTTCTTAAACCATAGCAAAGAACCGGAATGCCAATCCGGTCGCAAACCATGGTTAATTGAAGGACTTGTTTGGAGGTGAGGAATTGAGCCTCATCGATAAATACGCAGGCGATCTGGGACTTCTTTTGCTCATCCCGAATTTGCACAAACAGATCGAATTCGGCATCAAAACTGAAGGCTTCGCGGGTTAAGCCAAGTCGGGAAGAGATGTTCCCGACGCCGGCGCGGTCGTCAATTTGAGGCGTGAATAATAAAACGCGCATGCCGCGTTCTTCATAGTTGTGGGCCGCTTGAAGTAACGTCGTGCTCTTGCCGGCGTTCATCGCGGAATAGTAAAAATAGAGTTTGGCCATCTGCTTAGTGCGATAACAGGGGATCGGTAATACTTGGGTCGGTACGAATCGTACGCGTGTGTGCCCAGTCGGATCTGTATTCTACTTTGAAGTTGATAACTTCCAAGAGTTCGTCTGGAAAGTCTTTGCTTGGGATTCTGATGGCTGGATTCTACCAAAGCAATTGACTAAAAATTTGTTTGTCCCGGATTGCGGCTAGTTTCCTGTGAAGCTTAGATTGTGCGGGTTAATTCGACAAATGGATGATTGAACGGACGTATCTCATGAGGAGGGCGGTTAATGAATAAATCCAGTATCCCCGATCCAGAAGCGGATTTGTTAGCCTACAATCGCGCGGCATGGAATGCGCAAGTTTACGCTGATAATCAGTGGACGGTCGCCGTTAGTGCCGCAGAAATACAACGGGCTCGCGAGGGGGATTGGAGCATCGTTTTGACTCCTCATCGGTCTGTGCCAAAAGAATGGTTTCCTGATTTTTCAGCTAATCCGTGCCGAGTCCTGTGTCTGGCTGGAAGTGGCGGTCAGCAGGCTCCAATTTTAGCCGCGGCTGGAGCGAGTGTGACCGTATTCGATCTTTCCGAGGAACAGCTAAAGCAGGATCAGTTGGTCGCAGAGCGAGACGGTTTGACAATCGAAGGTGTGCAAGGGGATATGAGCGATTTGTCTTGTTTCAAAGATGAGTCATTTGATTTGATTGTACATCCCTGTTCCAACAGCTTTGTTCCCAATGTCCTTCCAGTTTGGCAAGAGGCGGCACGGGTGCTCTGTCGAGGAGGGCAGTTGCTGGCCGGTTTTACCAAGCCAGTCTTTTATGTGTTTGACCAAAAGCGAATCGAAGAGGGAGAGTTAATTGTCAAACATTCGATTCCCTATTCTGACTTAACAAGTATCTCTTCTGTAGAAAAAGCCAAATACATCGCAGAACAGGAGCCACTGTGTTTTGGACACAGTTTGAGTGATCAAATTGGGGGACAGTTAGAAGCTGGATTGCGGGTCATCGGATACTACGAAGATCATTGGAAGGCTTACCCCGTTGGAAAATATATTGGGGATATGGCGGCAACTCGTGCAATCAAAATTTAGCCCCTTGCGATGCTAAATTCATAGTCAGTTTGGCGCGGATTAGTCTGTGGTTTGTTCCGTCAGTCGCACGATGATGGCGTCTGCTTGGTCGTGATTCAATTCGATGGAATTGCCATCGGCGGCAAGGAGAACCCAGGTATTTCCATCTGCAGATCGCCGATCCATGGTCACCAAATCGCCCGCATTCAATCCGCACATTTGGGCAGCTTCTCCAACTTGTTCGACGACCGCTCGGTTGCCGTCTCGCATTAAGCTCGAGATAAAGGAACGATTGATTCCAACCTGCGATTGATCAGTTGGAATGATGGACCCGTGTGGATCGGAAAGTGGATGTCCAAGTTTATCATCAAGATAAGCAACGGTAGCTTGATCGCTAATGTGCTCTAATTTATGAGCGATCTCGTGAAGCTCCGTTTCCGGGGTTCCGGTTTTCTCCAGATAGGTTTCCCACAACCGGTGGGCGCGGACCAGACGGTTGGCCTCAATGCGACCATCGGCGGTGAGCTGAACCTGATTGTTGGAAATTTCAATCAGTCGCTGCCGGCCGAGAAGTGAGATTGCTCGTCTGATTTTTAGATTTCTTATGGTGACTAATTTTTCAATTTCTTCGATAGGAATTGTACTTTTGGGGAACCTTAAGATTACCCCAAGGATATCTTCCATAACCTCTTGGGGGATCGCGCTTGATTTCCTGATCCAGTCAGCGAGCAAGCCATATCGGGGCGACAGGGTCAATGTAATTAGAAAAATAAGCGTCATCATGACAACAACGGAAGCTCCTGGAGAAGCGCCAACAATGGTCGCCAAAGCGAAGCCCGACCAAAACCCGAGTACTCCTAGAATGGCTGAATAAAGGATCATTCGGTCGAGGCGATCAGAGAGCAGGTAGGCAGTGGCGGCTGGTGTGATAATTAAAGCAACGACAAGAATGACGCCAGCGATTTGGACTCCGCTGACGACCACCAGAGACGTACAGGCAGTTAAGAGGTACTCAACAGCGAGAACCGGAATGCCAATCGAAGCGGCCATGATTGGGTCAAAACTGGTTAACTGAAGTGGCCTGTAAAACAGAATGACAACGCTGAGCACAAGGGATGCGACAATCGCGAGCAACCAAAACTCTTCATCCGGGACGGAGAGGACGCTTCCGACAATATAGTGGTAAATATCAACTTTGATATGTTGACCAATGGAGCGAATAGAAATTGCAAACGCGCCAATGGCAAAAATGCCGGTGTACATGATTCCGATTGCAGTATCTTGTTTTACGCGCGAGAATCGAGTCACGAGGCCAACCATTGCAACGGTAGCGACGCCGGCAAGAATGGCTCCCACCAGCATGGCGCCTAAGTGCGGATCCTGTTGGCCAAATAGAATTTTGATGATGAGGTAACCGGCAATTACACCTGCCAGCATCGAGTGAGCGATTGCGTCGGCAAGAAATGACATCTTTCTTAAAATTATAAAGCAACCGATGACGCTACAGACGATAGCGACAAGCGTACCAACGATCAGAGGGCGGATCATGTGGCCATAGTTGAGTTGCAATTCTTCGAGCCAGTTCAAGTCATTGGTCCGCTTAAATAGTGGTTGTAAAAAAGGGTGTCATGAGTGATGCGAAACCACACGCTTATGACGAAGTTGTTTTTGATTGTTTTTGAGTTAGTCAGTCGTCGAAAGCTCAGCAAAAATTTTCATATTACCTTCGTAAACATCTGCGAGTAATTTTGGTTGGAGCACTTGCTGAGGACTGCCAAAGCCAAAGAGTCGTTGTTTCAATAGGATGATTTGGTCAAAGTATTCGGCGGCAGTTGAAAGGTCGTGGTGAACGACAATGACGGTTTTTCCTTGCTGTTTCGTGGCTTGCAGGACGTCGAGGATCGCCCGCTCGGTGGCTGCATCAACGCCCGCGAACGGTTCGTCCAGTAGGAGAATGTCTGCGTTTTGCGTTAACGCACGCGCCATAAATACACGCTGTTGCTGGCCGCCCGAAAGTTGGCCTATTTGCCGCCGCGAAAATTCACTCATGCGGACTTTTTCCAAGGCCGCATCGGCCAACTGGTAGTCCTCTTTTTTTAGATCTCTCCACCAGCGACGTTTGCCATATCGCCCCATGACCGCAACCTCGCGAACTGTGATTGGGAAATCCCAGTCAACCGAACCACGCTGCGGGACGTAGGCAATTTTCCCTTTCACGTTACCGACGCTTTCCCCGAATATTTTTACCGAGCCGACATCTGGTTTTATAAAACCAAGAATCGACTTGATCAGCGTCGATTTCCCCGAACCGTTGGGGCCGATGACTCCCACCAGCTTTCCTGGTTCGACGGTGACCGAGATGTCTAACAATGCGGGAACGGGACCATAGCTCACTGTCAATTGGCTGACTTCAATGGCTGCCGTTTGGGCTGTGCGGTTTTGATTGGTTGGTGTCTTAGTCAAGTCAGCTTTGCCTCGTTTTTGAGAGGATTCAGTCGCAAAGTTTTAGCGTCGAGTTTTCAGTGTCGAGTTTTCAGTGTTGGTGTGAGGACGATTCAGTGTTCTCGGAGTTGA
>JAQXDZ010000157.1 GCA_029251085.1 Mariniblastus sp. | reverse complement strand
TCCGCAGGGATCAGCTTTCACTTGAGCCAGTATCACTAAGCCCGCGACTACTGAAAAAAAGAATGTAAATAGGTCTCGTTTCTTCATTACTGAACCTGCTTAAAATGACAAATTACTTTTTCGTTTAATCCACTTTTATTTAAATTCAATCACAACTTGAAAAAACTAGCTGTTCTTAGACGCAGTATCGACTCGCTCTAATTCGATTTTCACTTCAATTTTCCCTTGGCAGTCTTGGGCTCCATCGCTAATCCAAACTTGCCCAAGCGTCTGCCAACCTTCTCCATCTCGCTGGACCGTGAACCACGGCCCTGCCACAAAGTGGACGCCTTCGAGTCACAAACGAATCCAAGCGTGATTCAACCCGACACGTTTCACCGTTCCACTAGTAACTAAAGGTTGCAGGGAATTAGTTTTCATTTCAAAAACATGGCGACGATCAAACGGAACCAAAGTCGGTTCGACCCATGTTCTCACGGCCCCTTCTTCATCGGTAACCCGAATAGAAATCTGTGCATGGGAACAAGCAAGCTGTTTTCCCAAAAACCCAGACCAACCAGAATCTAGATTGCCAAATCCATTTACATTGATCTGCCGCCTCGTTTGACTGCCAAAGAATATCAATTCTTCGAGTGCTTGATTCGTCTCCGCCATGGGGCCACTATCCACCTGAGAAATTAACTCCCAGTAACGGGCGTCAGAAAGCTCACCTGTGGGATGCCGACTCGCAGCACATCCGGAAGCACATAACTGGGTCCCGTGAGCCTCAAACATGGCGGCCTCGCCATGGGAAAATGCACTCTGTTGTGGAAAGTACTGCTCCTGATACCTTCCCTCTTTTAAAACCAGAGAATTTGCTTGTGACGGTAACACAATGGGAGGGACCAAACCTGACGGCAACTCTTCAGTTCGCACGTCGGTTACAGCGCTAACCTTATTTTCAACATCATCAGAAACCACAGCAGGATCGATTGGACGATCAATCCCCATCTTTGGTGATTCATCCTCCGCTGGTGCACCGAGAAGGTATCTCGCCACCAAACCAAGACAAATCCCCATAAAAATGAGACTGATCCTTGATTGAGAAAATTTACGACTCATTGCCAAATCACCTTACCAGCCAAGCCAAACAATGCTTTGTGCGTCACCATTTCGTCAGATTACAACGCCTTACTTCAAACTACGGATTATCTCACAAAATTTCTCTCCAAGATTTCCCGCAAAATCAGTCAGTTCTTGCCAGTTAGTATAGCGAAGTTTTCAACCGATTGAAAAACCCATCTCAACTACAAAACGCAGCAGTCCTGTTTCTATTAGGAAAAAAAGAAATAATTTGTGTTTTGTAAATAGTTTTCAAGATTTATTCGATCCCATCCAAACTAAACACCATTTCATGGACATTGGGGAAGCTAAATCGGGCGAAACCTCCCGTCGCTCAGAGAATTGACCGCAGCCTTAAACAGAATCTCGCATCCGTAGTCGGGCGGAAAGGCTCGATTTTTAAGAGCCAATTGAAGATGCACCACAAAAGCATCGCGCTGCAACACAACTAAGACTCAGACAACCTCATCAAAAGTCTCGCGCAAAGTCGTTACCAGACGTTCAGCATCCCCCTCGGTGAAGACCATCGGCGGCTTGAACTTGATAACGTTCCCAAAAGGGCCGTCTGTGCTCAACAAGATACGGCGATCCTTCATGCGTTCCACAACTGCGTTGGCGAGATCGGTCGCAGGCAATAAAAGATGGTGATCAAGCACTAGTTCAATTCCCAAAAATAAACCGCTACCTCGAACATCCCCAATGCACGGAAATTGAACCTTCAACTCACCCAACTCAGCCAGTAACCAGTCACCAATTTTTGCTGCCTTTTCTTGAAGTTGGTCTTTTTCGATTACGTCGAGGACCGCCAACCCAACAGCGCAGGAAACGGGGTTGCCACCAAACGTATTAAAATATTCCATGCCATTGTCAAAGGCATCTGCAATCTCTCGCGTCGTCACGACAGCACCGAGCGGATGCCCGTTTCCAATCGGTTTCCCCATCGTCACAATATCAGGGATAACATTATGTTGCTGAAATCCCCAAAAGTGAGACCCTACACGTCCGAATCCAATTTGAACTTCATCTGCAATACACAGTCCGCCATGCTGTCTTACTTTGGCGTACAACCGTTCTAAATAGCCCACTGGCAAAGGAACCTGCCCTCCGCAACCAAGGATTGATTCGACCAGGCACCCCGCGATCGTGCGTCCCCCCGAAGTCGCCACCTCTAAAACTTGATTAGCCATCGCTGCATACGCTGCGCCGCACTCGGGCTCATGGGTTTTATAGGTTCCCCGGTAACCGTCAGGAATTGGAACCACGTGTGTTCCAGGAGGCTTGCCAGCTCCACCAACGCGAGAGAACTTGTATGGGCTCAAGTCGATCAGCGAACTGACATGCCCATGATAGGCATGGTCAATGACGACAAAATCTTGCTGGGCCCGGTACGCCCTTGCTATGCGAACGGCAAGATCGTTTGCTTCGCTTCCAGAATTAACAAAGTAACAAACATCCAAACCGTCCGGCAGTGTTGCAGCCAATCGCTCACCATAGCGAACGACATTCTCATGCAAATAACGGGTATTGGTGTTGAGTTGCCCCATCTGCAGTGCTGCCGCATCGACAACTTCCGGGCGACAATGCCCAACATGGCAAACGTTATTGACGCAGTCCAGATACGTCACGTCAGAGGCGTCAAACAAATACTGGCCGCTGCCACGGACGAAGTGCAAAGGTTTTTCGTAAGCCAAACTTAACGAAGGCGCAACATACTGATTCCGCAGCCTCTTAATCTCATCAGAATCGAGCGACCCACCGGATGTATTTTTCGCCGCAACTCCGCCACAAGCCTGAGATAGGCTGGAATGCACCGCTGAGAATTCAAGCGTGGAAGCCAACTCTAGTGCTGACCAAGCAGGCGTTTCTGAGATTCGCAGGTATTCGTTATCTGGCTGCAGCGAATGTTGCTCGGAAGCCAAACAAACACTTTGGCAAAGCCGCATACAAATCAATGGAAACAAGACGGATAATTCAAGTTCACTCAATCGAGAGATTTCGTGATAACCGGCAACTAATTCGCAAATCGCCGACACGGGATCGTCTTTCTCGAGAATGACATAAGCACCGCAAATCGCGAGATCGAAAACGGTATGCGAAAACAGAACGTCGCCAAAATCAATCAAGCTGATCAATGCCTGGCTCGTCGCCTCGTCCTGATAAACTAAGATGTTGTAATCGTTGGCATCATTGTGAATGACAGAACGGGGCAGAGAATCAATCCGAGATTCAATTTTTTGATAGTGAGAAACGAATGTACCCAAGAGAGATCGTTTTTCGGGGTCTTCAAAATTCGGGCCGATTGCCTTAACAATTTCCGCTGCCTTCAACAGGTCCCACTTTAAATTTCGCTGAGCAGCGACGCTGCTATTCAACGCCGAAAGGCTTTTATCTAAAGATGCGAGTTGGCGACCAAGCTCTCTCAGCAGAGCAGGGGAATGGTGTTCAAACTTCGCCAACGGGACGCCTCGCAAGAAACTGATGCACCGCACCTGGCAGATTTGTTTAGCACTACCCTGAACTGCCACAATCGTACTGCCCGCTTTTGAGCGAATGAGCTTGGGCACCTCGAACGCATGTGGTTCTGAATCTGCCAATCCACCAGCTATCTGAATCGCAGCGTTTTCCAAGGCCAGCACATTTAACGAAGCATCTGGGTTGGAAATTTTTATTACAAACTCACCAACCTGAGCAGTAATTTTAAAATTCTGATCCCGCTCGCCAGGCAACGCGGTCGCCACTCCAAAGATTCCAAAGTGCTCCCCGGCGATACTGGCCGCATCATCCAAAGTAAACGAAGGCTTATTACGGATATCTTCCACTGCCAATTACCCAATATCTAAATTCGCCAAGATAAACAAACGCAGATCAGACATTCGATCACACCGAATCACGAGCCTGAAGGCAAACTATCCTAAACCATCCGCGTCCTGGAAGCATTGATTTTCCGTCTGGTTTGGCCCAAAGAACACCAACTGCCCCGATCGTCTATGCCGCGCGACGTGTCGCCACGACCCGGTGAAAGACATTCTCAACCTGCCGCGTTAATAATTGAGGATCAAATTCCTCTTGGACCATCTGCCTTCCCTTTTCTCCCAATCGCTGACGTTCCGATTCCGAGATCGCCGCCATCTTGATAATGGCTTCCGCAAGCGCCCTCGGATTTTTTGGAGGCACAAGTAATCCGTTCTCCCCCGGACGAACAATCTCTGGAAGTCCACCGGTATCCGATGCCACCACCGGAGTCCCCGCCGCCATCGACTCCAATGCGACCAGACCAAGCGGTTCTTCGACAGACGGCACTACTGTTAAATCAAATGCAGCCATGAAATCCTGAATATTCCACCGCAAGCCCAGCCATTTCACATGACAGAATATTTTGTCCCGCAATTGTATCGCGCGTAGTTTTTTGACATACGCTTCATTCCGATTGAACCGCCCTAACAACACCAACTTTAAATTCGGAACTTCCTTGACGACTCGGGAAAGTGCCTCGAATAAATAGAGATGCCCTTTCCTAGCGACCACCTCCCCAACAACGCCAACTAAAAATTCATCGCCCTTGAGTCGCAATTGACGTCTCACAATCGTCACATCCAATGGCTTGACATGCTTGAACCGCTCAAGGTCAGTGAAGCAATGAACCGTTTCCATCTGGCGATTCGCTACACGATTGACGCGACGTTGATAGTCGTAAGTCGCCTGTGAATTGGCAATTACATAATCATTCATCCGCCAGTGCAGTTGGAAGGATTGATTGTGCGCCGTCGCAACTACGGGCACGCCCGTCATCCATCGCAAAAGAACGCCGAAGGCATGCCCTCGACTCATGTGAGTATGGACAACATCAATCTGGTTCGCTTTGACCCACCTCGCCACCCGGCTAATCTCTGAAGGACTTCGAGCCAATTCCGACGGCACAAACTGAATGCTTGGATCAACATTATCTCTGATCCAGCCATCCGGTCGCCCAAGAATCGTAACTTCGTGACCTAACGATGTCAGCTGTTCGGTAACGAACTTGCAATAAGTCATCGCCCCGTTGACTGTCTTTCCCGAAATGACCTGCAAAATCTTCAACCGCTAACTCCTCATAACTATGCCCGCTTGAAAGATAACAGCTGCACGACTTTTTTGCTGCGCAATAACTGCTAGCATTCAGGGCAGCTCAATAACCAGTCATGAAATGAGCCAAAAAAAAACAGGAACCAGTACATGACTGGTTCCCGTTGTATTTTTCAAACTTCACCCCAAGATAAAGGTGCAGTCTCTTAGATTAGAATCCTTGACCTGTGAAGAATGCTTCTTCATTGCCAATCAAGACAATCGTCGCACCAAACCCAGTGTCCGAGACACCAAAGAACGGACCAGTGAAGCCATTCGTCAGACCGTCAAGTCCGAGTGTGAAGTCTCCTGGTGGGACAGCAAAGTTCTGGAAGTCAGGAATTGGTAACTGCAGAGCGTTGCTTGTCATCGACAGGTTCAGATCCGCAGTTCCGAATGCCACTGGGAACCCGAAGATATCAGCCCCGGTGTTGATTGGGAAGAAGATACCCAGTGTGTCAGCTGGAAGATCCGCTCCACCCAAAGTTGCAGGGTCTCCGTTACCGTTAACAAAGATCCGACTTTCGTAGTCACGAATGTAGAACTCTTCGTTGTTGATGGCTTCGATCGCAAACTCACCTGCTGTGTTAAGAGCAGTTCTTGGTCCTTCGAAAACACCCGTCCCAAGTCTTGGTAAGGTGTAGTCTTCCGAACCTCGATCGTTACCGAAGAAGGTGTTATTATCCATGAATGCGTTGATCGTAGCTGAGTTAAAGGTATTCAAGCTAACTCCCCGCTCAAAGTTATCAACAAAGAAGTTGCTGACAATGTTGGTCGAGATAGTCGAGTCATCCAAGGCATCGATGTTCAATCCATCCAGGAAGAACAACTGGTTTGGATCAGCCGTAGTTCCCAGTGGGAATGCCGGGTTATCCGCTGGGTGGTTGTTAAGCCCTGCACCGTTGTTTGAAATGTCGTTTCCAGTTACGTCAACCAACATTTGTGCGTCACCCTGAGCCGAGATATCAACTCCGTTGAGAACGAAATCTCGAATCGAGTTGTTTTCCAAAGTAACCTTGGTCAAGTTATCAAGATCTCCGTCTGACACCTGAGTGAACAATCCGTATTCAAGTGGCAAGTTTGGCAACTGTGCATTGAGCTGACCAGTAAACACTCCGCGTCCTTGAGCGTTGATGTCAATACCAACCGTTGGCCCACCGACGAAGGGAGTGTTATCAGCTCGGCCGCCAACACTTTGAGGGCCGTTAGATCGAAGCGTTGAATTCTCCACTGTCAAATCGGTGTAAGTATCAAATCCTGTGTCCAGTGTAATCGCTGTGTTGGAGAAAATTGTCACATCATCGATTCCAACTCGGTTGATCAACTCAGAACCGTTGTTGCTGAAGTCCATCGCGATACCACGCTGAGTAGTCCGATCACCGGCAGCTCCTGGAGCTCCAATCGATACATCCTTGATATCAACACCCACAAGAGCGTTCCCGCTACTGTCGACCAAAATACCTGTCGTTGGAACGATGATGTCAGTTCCACCCGGGACGATGATTCGACTAATGGCATTGTTGATATCTACGTTTCTAATGCTCGCCTGAATCTCACCCTGCGGCTGACCGTTGATTCCCTGAGCTACCAGAGATATACCGTTGCCGCCGCCGATGGCGTTATCAAGAATCGTCATAGGCAGTGCACTGTCTTCGTCTCCAATGGTTGCCTCAATCAAGCCACTGTTGATTGCACTGAGGTTAATACCATCGTTAACGTTACCATCAATCTCATTCGTGCTGGCAATATTGATTCCGAGTGTCGTGCGAGCACCCACTCCATCAACACCTTCGATCCGAGCAGCGACACCGCGGACACCGCCGCTGAGCGTTTGGTTTTCGATGTTAACCTGTGCTCGTTCGCCACCGTTATTCATAAAGATCTGAATATTAGCAAAGGCACCGTTGTTCGAAATCGTACTTGTGCCCTCGTCTGTTGTTGCGATGTTGATGAAATCTGGATCAGCAGTCTGCCAGTTCTCAAGCAACAAACCAGCTCCGTTGTTTCCAGTAATATTCGAGTCGACTAGAGTGAAGCTTCCTAAACCCTGATTCATATGAACACCGTGACTGGCGTTGTCAGCCGAGGTGTGGTTCTGAATTGTAATGCCGGCCCCGGTAGTATTCGCGTAGTTTTCAAGGTGAAGACCACTTCTCAGGTTGTCTTCCGTCGTGTTGCTGAGAATCATGAGAGACGCGGGATCGTAATTCCGCATCTGAATACCATCGAGGAAGTTATTCGATGCAATGTTCTCTTCAATGATGATGTCTTGAGTCGTATCAAGTGCGTTGCGGATGAACAAACCACTTCCGTCGTTATTATCAAGCAGGTTTCTTGCAATGTTTACATCGCCAGTCACCCCAGACAGGAAGACACCGTGTGAGTCTGCTCCAGAAATGGTGTTGTCTCGAACGCTTGTACCCTGGCCGTTGCCAAAGACACCGAACGTAGCACCCGTGGCATCGATATTAATTCCAGCAACATCGTTGTTGTCATCCAATGTAACAACTGCGAAGCCACCAGCATTCGAAATGGTTGGCGTGACTCCAAGTGGATTGGTGCATAGCTCAAAGAACTCACCATTCTGAATTGGGATCAAGATTGCCTGTCCGTTACCCCACAATCGCTGATTGTTTTGTAGCTGGATTCCTGCATCCATGTTTCGGTCCGTTCCGTCACCCGAGTTAACCAGGATGACGTCGCCCTCAGCACTCAAGTTTTGAGCAGCAATGAGTGTTGAGTAAGGACGTTCCGCGGTTCCATTTTCGACTGCAGGATCAGCGTTGTTATCAACATGAATGACGTTGTAAGCCGCACCTGTCGTTGGATCCATCGCCAGAACAACATCCTGGTTGAAGACAACGATATGATCGTTTCGAACCGAAGTTTCGAGATCACGACCAAGCCCAGCGTACTCGCTTCCACGGCCGCCTGCGTTTTGTCCAAAGACCCAACCCAATCCGACAACGCCCGTTGTGTTAAATCGATCATCCTGATTGACCTCAAGATTAACCATCATCCCTCGAGTGCCCTGAAAACCCAATCGGATTTTTCCGCCACCGAAGGAGTCAATCAAATCTGAGTTGTACCCATAACCGCCGATATCAAGATATCCATTGACCCCGGCAAGCTGTCTAGGCCGTGTTCGAAGAGTTACATCGAAACCCGACAAGGCACTGTCAATTCCAGGAATAATGACGATCTCGTTGCCAACAAAGCAATCTAGCCCGAGAGGGTCGCCGTAAGAATAGTCTTGCACGCCAGTCGGAAGATAACCGTTGACTAACAAGTCCCATTTTTCTTTTTTGATTTTCCCACTGATACCGACTTGGTGAAAGGTGTGCGAAAAGTCTTCTTTTCGATCACCGTTGTAGTCGTACCAAAGGCCGAAGCTGACATCAGCCTCAGCTGCTGGGATTGAGAACACGCGTTCCACACCGATGTTTGCAAAGGCACCGCCGCCTTCACTCACATTGTAGTGAATCTGACTTTCCAGCAACCAACGGCCGTCAAACCTATCCTCGAATAGACGGGTTTTACCGCCAATCGTGAAATAGGTTCCACTCCAGCCGAGGCCTTGGTCCGCCAAATTGGTTTCAAACCATAGCCTTCCCGGTATCCCATTGGTGGTGGGGCTCAGCAAGTCTCCTTGGACTGGCTGATAAACCGATTGGGCAGATGCTCCGTTATGCATTGATTGCATTATCTGAGCATCTGCGATGTTACAGGCAATGATTGCCAAGGCAATGCAGAAAAGGCTCAATCTTATCTTCATCGATGTCTCCCGAGACGAATCCCGACGCTTTCAGGGCTAGGTTATCCACAATCTCTGGCGCACAAGGTGCCCGAAATAGTGGTACATGTGGTAGAAAGCATCGACACAGAAAGCTCAAACTCATTAGAATTTCCGATATGATTCGTATGATTGTTACAATTTAACAGTCATGGAGAGGGAAAAACCCGCTTGCCAGCATCGATTTTGCTGGCAGATCGAGCGCAGCATCCTGTTTCTTACGAATCTGCTGGCAACTAATTGAGCGTCCCTCAGCAATTAGGGGAAACGCGAACTCAGCGTTTATATAGTGGCGCTTCAAAGTATGAGATTAGGCTAACGCGGTAATCGCGACTAATTGCTAAACCTTAATAAAGCATACTTCTTTTTACCGCTTCTCAGAACAACCACCGTCTCGCTCGTTAAATCTGCAGACGTCAAACGCCGATCGATTTCACCAACGCGACGGTTATTAATATAAATACCACCCTGTTTGAT